>NZ_JAXMJJ010000062.1:0-41752 GCF_034376685.1 Cypionkella sp. | reverse complement strand
AAGCCTGCGGTCGAGACGCCTACGGAAGACCCGCAGGTGGCGCTGGATGCGCAGGCCGAGGCGGATGCCAAGGCCAAAGCTGATGCGCAAGCCAAGGCGGATGCGAAGGCGGCTCAGGAAGCCAAGGCGAAAGCCGACGCGCAAGCGGCCGCCGATCAGGCCGCGATTGACGCCGCATTGGCCGATGCAACCTCGGATGCGCCAGAGCAGGAGGGTGGTCAGGCTGATATTCCTGAAGGCCCGCCGATGACGGCGGGTGAGAAGGAAGGCTTGCGGGTTTCGATCAACCAATGCTGGAACATCGGCACGCTTTCGACCGCAGCTCAACGCATCAAGCTGACGCTGCGGGTCGAGATGAAGGAAGACGGCACGCCGAACGGCGATGGCATCACCATGACCACCTTCTCGGGCGGCGATGATGGTGCTGCAGCCCAAGCCTTTGAAGCCGCCCGTCGCGCGGTGATCCGGGGTGTCAAAGGCTGCGGTGGCAAGCCGGGCTATGACCTTGATCCCGCGAAATATGCGGAATGGAACGTGATGAACCTGAATTTCGACGCCAGCGGAATGAGGCTGAGATGATTTCCTTAACTTTCCCCTGCAAACTCCGCGCGAAACCCGCACAGTCACAAGGCCAGAGCAGGCCCGATAAATCGCCCGTGCCAAACGAGGACAAGATGAGCCCATTCAAATCTCTGACGGCCGCCCTGTTGATCGGGTTTTCCAGCCTGACCACAGCCGCGCATGCCGAAATCACCATCGACATCGACAGCCCGGTGATCGAACCGATGCCCTTCGCGGTGCCGGATTTCATCGACGAAGGCGGTGCGGGGGATCTGGCGACGGATATCGCGCGGGTTGTCGCGGCAGATCTGGCCGGGACCGGGCTTTTCGTGGAAACCCCGCGCGATGCCTATATCAGCCGCGTCACCTCGTTTGACGCGCCGATTTCCTACCCGGATTGGCAGGCGATCAACACCCAGGCGCTGATCACCGGGGCGGTGCAGGCGGCGGGCGACCGGATTGTGGTGAAGTTCCGCCTGTTCGACGTGGCCTCGGGCCAGCCGTTGGGCGAGGGGCTGCAATTCGCCGGCACGCCAGCCAGCTGGCGGCGGATGGCGCATAAGGTGGCGGATGCGGTCTATAGCCGGATCACCGGCGAAGGCCCGTATTTCGACAGCCGTGTGGTTTATGTCGCGGAAAGTGGCCCGAAAAATCAACGCCAGAAACGTCTGGGCGTGATGGATTATGACGGCGCGAATGTGAAATACCTGACCGATAGCAGCAGCATCGTGCTGGCGCCGCGGTTTTCGCCGAATGGCGACCGGATCCTGTTTACCTCTTACGCCTCGGGCTTTCCGGCGATTTATCTGATGGATGTGGGATCGTTGAAAACCCGCAATCTAGGCGAAGTGCCCGGCACGATGACCTTCGCGCCGCGCTTCAGCCCGAATGGCACCACGGTGGTGTTCAGCCTTGAGAAGGGCGGCAACAGCGATATTTACTCGATGGATATCAACTCGGGCCAGATGAGCCAGCTGACCGACGCGCCGTCGATTGAAACTTCGCCCAGCTTCAGCCCGGATGGCAGCCAGATCGTGTTTGAAAGCGACCGCTCGGGCACCCAGCAGATCTATATGATGAGCGCGGGCGGTGGTGAAGCGGTGCGGATTTCGGCGGGCAAGGGCCGCTATTCCACCCCGGTCTGGAGCCCACGCGGCGATATGATCGCCTTCACCAAGCAGAACGAGGGCCGTTTCCACATTGGCGCGATGCTGACCGATGGCACCGAAGAGCGTCTGCTGACCGCGTCGTTCCTGGATGAAGGCCCGACCTGGGCCCCGAATGGCCGGGTGATCATGTTCACCCGCGAAGGCGCGGGCGCGGGCGGTCAGGCGGGGCTGATGTCGGTGGATGTCTCGGGGCGGAACCTGAAGGCGATCCCGACCGAAGGCCCGGCCTCGGACCCGTCGTGGTCGCCGATGCTGCCGTAAGGGGTGGGCGTAATTCTTGAAGCGCTGCGGTTGGGGCAGATTCCCTTGGCGGCGCAAAGCTGATATAACGGGCCAAATCGAGCCCATAAGAAAAGGATAGAACCCTGATGACCCTGCTTCCGAAAGCCCTTTTGCTGGTCGCCGCCCTTGGTCTGGCTGCCTGTAACAACCCCGACCGTTACAAAGGTGCCGATGGTGCCGGTGGCATGAACAACGGCGCAGGCACCGGGGGTATCAACACCAACGGTTTGGGCGACCCGAGCAACCCGCGCTCGATCGCCTATTTCAACCAATCGGTCGGTGACCGCGTGTTGTTCCCGGTGGACCAATCGACGCTGACGCCGGAAGCGCGCGGCGTGCTGGCGGGGCAGGCCTCTTGGCTGGCGACCAACGGGGATTACGCGATCATTATCGAAGGTCATGCCGATGAAAAGGGCACCCGCGAGTATAACCTTGCGCTTGGGGCGCGTCGTGCCGCTTCGGTGCAGGATTTCCTGATCAGCCAAGGCGTGGCCCCCAGCCGGATGCGGACGATCTCTTACGGCAAAGAGCGCCCGATTGAGGTCTGCTCGGACGAGGGCTGCTATTCCAAGAACCGTCGCGCTGTGACGGTCTTGTCGATGGGCGCTGGTGCTTGATGTAAAGCGGGGCCTGCGGTGATGCAGGCCCCGATCTGAAACGGAGACTGATCTGATGCGTTGGCTGGTTCTGTGTCTTGCTCTGCTGCCCCTGCCTGCCTTGGCGCAGGACAAGGCGCAGACCCTTGCCGATCTTCAGGGCGAACTGGCCCGGTTGTCGGCCGATTTCAACAGTTTGAAAGCCGAGTTGGTGCAAACGGGCGCGGCCTCCAGCGGGGCTGCGGGCGGGGATGCCTTGCAGCGGATGGATGCGATCGAGGCGGCTTTGTCGCGGATCACCGCCAAGACCGAGGAAATCGAGCTGAAGGTGAACCGGGTGGTCAGCGATGGCACCAACCGGATCGGCGATATCGAGTTCCGGCTGTGCGAGCAGACCACGGGCTGCGATCCGTCGAATATCCCCGAGACACCGCTGTTGGGCGGCGATACGGCAGCGGCCCCGGTGGCTGACCCGGCGCCGGTGGCAGGCACGGATACTACAGCAGCTGCGGATGCGCCGGAATTGGCGATGGGTGAAAAGAACGATTTTGACCGGGCCAAGGGGGTGCTCGGTCAAGGTGACTTTCGTGCCGCCGCGGACCTCTTTGCGACCTTTACGCAATCCTATCCTGGCAGCCCGCTGAGCGAGGAAGCCAACTTCAACCGCGGTGAGGCTTTGTCGCAGTTGAACGATACCGCCAACGCCGCGCGGGCCTATCTGGAAGCGTTTTCGGGCAAACCCGACGGGCCGTTCGCCGCCGAGTCGCTGTTGAAACTGGGGCAGGCTTTGGGCACGCTGGGCCAGATCCCGGATGCTTGCGTGACCTTGGCCGAAGTGGGCAACCGCTTTCCGGGCAGCATTCACGCGACGAACGCGCAGGTCTCGATGCAGGGGCTGGGGTGTCCGTAGGCGTTTCCTCGCCCGATCCTGACGCGCATCTGCTGAACATCGTTGCGCGCTGTTATGCCGAGGGTGCTGCCCTCGGCGTTATGGTTTCTGGCGGTGGCGATTCGATGGCGCTGCTGCACCTGCTGCATCGGCTGGCGGCGCCGCAGGGCCTGCGGATTGAGGCGACCACCATTGACCACGGTTTGCGCGCGGGGGCGCGCGCCGAAGCCGAGATGGTGGCGGCGTTTTGCAGCACACGGGGCATTCCGCACCAGATCAGCCTGTGGCAGCACGGCAAGATTGCGGGCAATCTGATGGATGAGGCGCGCCGCGCGCGGTATCAGATGGCGGAGGCTTGGGCGGTTGCGCGCGGGCTTACCCAGATCGCGGTCGGCCATACTGCCGATGATCAGGCCGAGACCTTTCTGATCGGTCTGTCCCGGCAGGCGGGGATTGATGGGTTGTCGGGGATGCGCAAGGTCTGGGGGCAGGGCGGCCTCACCTTCACCCGCCCGTTGTTGAGCATCCCGCGCGAAGATCTGCGCGATTACCTGCGCCGCCACGGCATCCAATGGGCGGATGATCCAAGCAATGCCGACTCGCAATACACCCGCGTCAAAGCCCGCAACGCGTTGGCGACATTGGCTCCTTTGGGCATCACGGCGACGGTTCTGGCGGCGGTCAGCGACAATTTGGAAACCGCGCGCCAAGCCCTTGTGCAGCAGGTTCAGACGGCAGCGCAAAGCGTCAGCCAGACCGGGGCCGGAACGCTGCGCATCCCGCGCGCGGGGTTTCTGCACCAGCCGCAGGAAATCCAACGCCGCCTGCTGATCACGGCCCTGCGGTGGATCAGCGGGGCGGGCTATCCACCGCGTGAGTCTGGTCTGATGGCGGTTCAAACGGCGATTGCGGCGCAGAAAGACGCAACCCTTGGCGGCGTGCGCTTCAAAACCAAAGCCGATACGATCTATATTCTGCGTGAGGCGAAGGCGGTGCAAAGCCTTGCCTGCCCGACCACGCAATTGTGGGACAATCGCTGGCAAATGAGCGGGCCGCACGCCGCCAATCTGACCATCCGGGCGCTGGGAGCCGATGGCCTGAGCCTGTGCGGCGACTGGCGCAGCCTTGGAATCCCCCGCGATGCGCTGCTGGTCACCCCGGCGGTGTGGCAGGATCAGACGCTTATTGCCGCACCCATCGCCGGATTTTCCAATGGATGGCAGGCATTTCCCGCCGTAAGCTTCGGTTCCTTTGTCTTATCGCATTGAACCCGGCAGACTTATCTCTATCTTAAGAACAACCGCCGAAACTGGCCCCATTCGGGCCTCCCGGCCAATCATACGGAGAAGTTCGTGGGTAACGCACGAAATATTGCATTCTGGGTCGTCCTCTTTCTGCTGATCCTTGCCCTTTTTCAGATGTTCAACACGGGGGCGGGCACCTCGGCGTCTTCCACCGTGGCTTATTCTGAATTTATTCAGCGGGTTGACGCGGGCGAGGTCACCTCGGCAACGCTGGATGGCGAAAGCGTGATCGTCAAGGGCAAGGATGGCAGCACCTATTCCACCATCGCGCCGAACGATCCGATGCTGACCGAGCGGTTGTTGGCCAAAGGCGTTGAAGTCAAAGCAAAAAGCCAGCAGCAATCCGGTATCCTGTCGCTGATGTCGGTGTGGTTGCCGTTCATCGTGCTGATCGGCGTGTGGATTTTCTTCATGAACCGGATGCAGGGCGGCGGTAAGGGCGGGGCGATGGGCTTTGGCAAATCGCGCGCCAAACTGCTGACCGAAAAGCAGGGCCGGGTGACGTTTGACGACGTGGCGGGCATTGACGAGGCGAAGGAAGAGCTGGAAGAAATCGTTGAATTCCTGCGCAACCCGCAGAAATTCTCGCGCCTTGGCGGCAAAATCCCGAAAGGCGCTTTGCTTGTTGGCCCTCCGGGTACTGGTAAAACCCTGCTGGCGCGGGCGATTGCAGGCGAAGCGGGCGTGCCGTTCTTCAGCATCTCTGGTTCGGATTTCGTTGAGATGTTCGTTGGCGTGGGTGCCTCCCGTGTCCGCGACATGTTTGAACAAGCCAAGAAAAACGCACCTTGCATCGTGTTCATCGACGAGATCGACGCCGTGGGCCGTGCCCGTGGTGTCGGCGTCGGCGGTGGCAATGATGAACGTGAGCAGACCTTGAACCAGTTGCTGGTTGAGATGGACGGTTTTGACGCCAATGAAGGTGTGATCATCGTCGCGGCCACCAACCGCAAAGACGTGCTGGACCCGGCTTTGCTGCGCCCCGGCCGGTTTGACCGCACCATCCATGTGCCGAACCCGGATATCAAAGGCCGTGAGAAGATCCTGTCGGTGCATGCGCGTAAAGTGCCCTCGGGCCCAGACGTTGACCTGCGGGTGATCGCGCGCGGCACGCCCGGTTTCTCGGGTGCCGACCTTGCGAACCTTGTGAACGAGGCCGCACTTTTGGCCGCCCGCGTAGGCCGCCGTTTTGTCACCATGTCGGATTTCGAATCTGCCAAAGACAAGGTGATGATGGGGGCAGAGCGCCGCTCGATGGTGCTGACGGATGAGCAGAAAGAGCATACCGCTTACCATGAGGCAGGCCATGCGATTGTTGGTATGGCCTTGCCGAAATGCGATCCGGTCTACAAAGCCACGATCATCCCGCGCGGTGGCGCTTTGGGGATGGTGGTATCTCTGCCCGAGATTGATCGGCTGAACTGGCACAAGGATGAGTGCAAGCAGAAGATCGCGATGACGATGGCTGGCAAGGCCGCCGAGATCATGAAATGGGGCGAAGATACCGTGTCGAACGGACCGTCGGGCGACATTCAGCAAGCCTCGGCTTTGGCGCGCGCGATGGTGCTGCGCTGGGGCATGTCGGATGCGGTGGGCAATATCGACTATGCCGAAGCGCATGAAGGCTATCAGGGCAAAACCGCGGGGCTTTCTGTTTCGGCTGAGACGAAAATGTTGATCGAGCATGAAGTGAAGTATCTAATCGACGAAGGCTACGAAACCGCGCGCCGCATCCTGACCGAACAGGCCGAAGGATTTGAGCGGCTGGCCAAGGGCTTGCTGGAATATGAAACGCTGACCGGCGAAGAGATCCGCAAGGTGGTCGCGGGTGATGTACCAAGCGCGGTGGATGACGGCATGGGCGATGGGCCAAGCGGCGGGTCGGGGGTGATTGCGATCCCGAAAACCCGAGCGCGCAAACCCAAGGTTGTGCCGCCGGTAGCCCCGGAGCCCTCTGCGTGAGCGCAAGCGAAAAAGACTGGAACCCCGATACCTACGCAAGGTTTCGGGGTTTGCGTTTGCGCCCTGCACTGGACCTGCTGGCACAGGTGGGCGATTTGCCGGAAGGTGAGGTGGTTGACCTTGGCTGCGGCGAGGGCGGGGTGGCAAAGGCACTGGCGGCGCGATTTTCGGAGCGGCGCTTGCTGGGTGTGGACAGCTCGCAAACCATGCTGGCGCAGGCGCGCAGCTTGGGGATTTATGCCCGCCTTGACGCCGTGGATATTGCGGTCTGGCGGCCTGAGACGCCGCCTGCGCTGATCTTCTCAAACGCAGCGTTGCAGTGGGTCGCCGACCATCCCAAACTGTTGCCCCGGCTGGCGGGTTATCTTGCGCCCGGTGGCGTGCTGGCGGTGCAGATGCCCCGGCAGTTCAAGGCCGCCTCGCACCGCTTTCTGCGCGACATTGCGGGGTCGATGTTTCCCGACCGCTTTGATTTCTCACGCGAAACCTCGCCCTGCGCCAAGGCCGGGGAATATCACGCGCTGCTGTCGCCGTTGGGTGCGGTAGAGGCTTGGGAAACCGAATATATCCAACGGTTGGAACCCGTCGCTGCGATGCATCCGGTGCGCGCGTTCACTCAGGCGACCGCGATGCGGCCGATTGCGGAAAAGCTGTCGGCGGCGGAATTTGCCATCTTTTGCGCCGCCTATGAAGCCAGCCTTTCTGCCGCCTATCCCTTGCTGCCAGATGGCGCGGCGCTGTTCCCGTTCAAGCGGGTGTTTTTCACGTTAAAGGTCTGAGATGCCCGCACTGATCCCTACCGAATTTTACGGCATCATCACTTGGCTGGGCCGCGTGGCGGACCGCGAGGCGGCGCTGGAAAGTGCCGCGCTGACCGAGATTTTCGCAGGCTTCGATGGCCCGGAAGGAGAGGCGCATGGCGGCATTAACCGCCCCGCCTGCAGCCGGGTGGCAGCCCTCTACAAGCGCAACCATCCCATCCGCAACACCCGGCAATTCGCGGTGATGGCGGCGGAGGATCTGGCGCAGATCGCGGCGAAGATGGGGCTCGACCGCCTTGACCCTGCGCTGCTGGGCACCTCGCTGGTGATCGAAGGCATCCCGGATTTCAGCCATTTGCCGCCCTCCAGCCGCTTGCAGGCCGAAGGTGGCGCGACGCTGGTGGTTGATATGGAAAACCGGCCCTGCACCTTGCCCGCCCGTCCGATTGAGAACAATCACCCCGGCTTCGGCAAACATTTCAAACCCGCCGCCCAAGGTCTGCGCGGCCTCACCGCTTGGGTCGAGGCGGAAGGCATACTGCGGCTGGGCGCCAAGGTGCGTCTGTTCGTCCCCGATCAGCCGGTTTGGGCGCAGCTGGAGGCAGCCCGAGGCATAAGCGGCTAAAGCAGGAAGTCGCTCGCGACCATAGTGTTGATGCCCTGCACCAGAATCGAGAAATCGGCCACTTTATCGCCATCCAGATCTGCCTGCACCAGCGTGTTCGCGCCGTAGTTGACCACCCGCAACGCGCCATGCACGCCGTTGAACGCCAGCGCGCCGCGCCAGACAAAGCTTTGATCCAGCGCCACCGAGGCATCTGCGTCAATGGCTGTCAGGTTGATCTTGTCGCCCTCGGCCCGACTGAAATCCTGGATAATATCGCGCCCGGCTATCCCCGCGGTGCTTTCGGCGACCGAGGTGTAAATGAACTGATCCGCCCCGGCATCGCCGTTCAAACGGTCCAGACCCAAACCACCGGTCAGCAGATCTGCACCGTCATTGCCGTCCAGCGTGTCATTGCCGATCCCACCATACAGCGTATCATTGCCAGTGCCGCCCAGACCGCGATCCGCGCCGCCACCGAGGTTCAGCACATCATTGCCCGCGCCACCATTGAAGATATTGGCGTTATAGCCAAAGCCAACGGTGCCGCTGTTGGTATCGGTCAGAATGTCGTTGAACCGAGAGCCGACCACATCGGCAAAGCCGCGAATGGTGTCACCCTGCGCATGACCGCCAATGCCGGTGGTGGCAGAGCCATAGGTGATGTTCACCGTAACAGCGGCATTCGATGCGGCGTAATTCACCTGATCGCGGGCCTGCGAGCCACCCGTCAGAACATCTGCACCCGCGCCGCCGCTGATCGTGTCATTGCCATCGCCGCCGCTGATGTCGTCATTGCCGTTGTCGCCGTAAAGCACATCATTGCCGCTGGCCCCCTCGATGATGTCGTGACCCGCGCCGCCATAGATCTTATCATGGCCGCCGTAGCCATAGAGAGAATCCGCGCCGCCCGGCCCACTGGCGGCATTGTCGCCGTAGAGGATGTTGTTCTGCTCGTTGCCTTGGATGTAGTCGAGGCCATTGCTGCCGCGCACATTCTCGATCAGACCGTTGACCACCAGACGATGCCCTATTCCGGTCGGGTTGTAGTAGAACCCCATCGCGTCGGTCGACGCACCTGCGCCCGAGGTCCATGTCAACCGGATGTCAGTGGGGCTGCCGTAAACGCCGGAAAAAACCAGCCAATCCATGCCTGTGCCATCATCAGTGACGGTCACCGTCGCGGTGCCGGTTGCCAGCACGTCAATCACATAAATATCGTTTGCCATCTTTCATTCCTTGGTAAATTCGGCCAGAGCCATGAAAATCTGCTGTAGAACGGGCTAAATATCGCGAGCTTAGGAGCGCAGCGCGCTTTGCTCAAGCCTGCAAAGCCGCGCGCAGATGACAACTGCGGTCATTCGCTGATATGGAATATGCGTTCCATCAGTGGAATTTTTCCTCCACCCGCCCCACACTTTCCGATCGGAAACCTCGGCTGGCGATTTTGCATGGGAAGAAGTCGGAAAAGCGCGTTTGAATCGCCATTTTCTCCGGTATCACGTCGCCAACGGGACAGTCCGTGCCCCTTGGGAGATAGAAATGGCCTTCAAAACCGACATTGAGATTGCACGCGAAGCCAAGAAAAAGCCGATCATGGAGATCGGTGCAAAGCTTGGCATCCCGTCCGAGCATCTGCTGCCTTACGGCCATGACAAGGCCAAGGTGAGCCAGGAGTTCATCAAATCCCTGGCAGATCGCCCGGATGGCAAGCTGATCCTTGTCACCGCGATCAACCCGACGCCGGCTGGCGAAGGCAAGACCACCACCACCGTTGGCTTGGGCGATGGCCTGAACCGCATCGGCAAAAAGGCCGTGGTCTGTATCCGTGAAGCGTCCTTGGGCCCGAACTTTGGCATGAAGGGCGGCGCTGCGGGCGGCGGCTATTCCCAAGTCGTGCCGATGGAAGAGATGAACCTGCATTTCACCGGCGACTTCCACGCCATCACCTCCGCGCATAACCTGCTGTCGGCGATGATCGACAACCACATCTACTGGGGCAACAGCCTTGAGATCGACGCCCGCCGCATCGTCTGGCGTCGCGTCATGGACATGAACGACCGCGCCTTGCGTGACATCGTGGTGAACCTGGGCGGCGTGTCGAACGGCTTCCCGCGTCAGACCGGCTTTGACATCACCGTGGCGTCCGAAGTCATGGCGATCTTGTGCCTTTCCAATGACTTGGAAGATCTGCAAAAGCGTCTGGGTGGCATTGTTGTCGCCTACACCCGTGCGAAAACCCCGATCTACTGCCGCGACATCAAGGCCGACGGCGCGATGACCGTTCTGCTGAAGGACGCGATGCAGCCGAACATCGTGCAAACGCTGGAAAACAACCCGGCCTTCGTGCATGGCGGCCCGTTTGCCAACATCGCGCACGGCTGTAACTCGGTGATCGCCACCAAAACCGCGCTGAAACTCGGCGAGTATGTGGTGACCGAAGCTGGTTTCGGCGCTGACCTCGGCGCTGAGAAATTCTTCGACATCAAATGCCGCAAGGCTGGCCTGAAGCCTTCGGCGGCTGTGATCGTGGCCACCGTGCGCGCGATGAAGATGAACGGCGGCGTGGCGAAAGCTGACTTGGGTGCGGAAAACGTGGAAGCGGTGAAAAAAGGCTGCCCCAATTTGGGCCGGCACATCGGCAACGTCAAAGGCTTCGGCGTGCCGGTTGTGGTCGCGATCAACCACTTCTTCAGCGATACCGATGCCGAGATTGCAGCCGTGAAAGCCTATGTCGCCGAGCAAGGCGCAGAAGCGATCCTGTGCAAGCACTGGGCCTTGGGTTCGGAAGGCATTGAAGAGCTTGCGAAAAAGGTTGTTCAGATGGCAGAATCCGGTGCGGCCAACTTCGCCCCGCTCTACCCCGATGAGATGCCCTTGTTCCAAAAGCTGGAAACCATCGCCAAGCGGATTTATCACGCTGATGCGGTGATCGCTGACAAGTCGATCCGCGATCAGCTGAAAACCTGGGAAGCGGCGGGCTACGGCCATCTGCCGATCTGCGTGGCGAAGACGCAATACAGCTTCACCACCGATCCGACCGTGCGCGGCGCGCCGACCGGCCACACCGTTCCGGTGCGTGAAGTGCGCTTGTCGGCAGGTGCTGGTTTCATCGTCGCCATCTGCGGGGAGATCATGACCATGCCGGGTCTGCCGAAAGTGCCGTCCGCCGAAGTGATCCGCCTGAACGCGGATGGCAACGTCGAAGGGCTGTTCTAAGACGCTGGGGCCATTCGTCGCCTTGCCTTTGGGCGGTATCGGAATTAACTCCATGCCAGCCCAAAGGAGAGCGTGATGAAGGCCCCCGCTGATTGCCAGACGATGCAGGATCTGCGTGTGCAGATTGATCTTCTGGACGCCGAAATCGTGGCAAAACTGGCGGCGCGGGCGGGTTATATCGACCGCGCCATCCAGTTGAAGCAGATCGAACAGCTGCCAGCCCGGATCGAAGACCGGGTCGAGCAAGTGGTCGAACGGGTGCGGGCGCGGGCCTTGATCGAAGGGTTGGACCCCGCATTGACAGAAGACCTCTGGCGGCGGCTGATCGAATGGTCGATTGCCCGAGAGGAACAGGTTCTGGGGCAGGGGTAGGCCATTTGGGCACACATCACGGCAGGGCAGGCGGTAGGCCAGCAGAACTTGTCGTTATGCTTTGCCTTCTGGTGTTCTCAATCGGTCTGCTTGCCGCAGATTTCTACGTTTGGGCGTTCATTGTCGCTCCTTGGGTGCTGCAATTCGTCGGTGCGAGTGTGCTCGTCGCATGCAGCGGTGTCCTGTTTGCGGTGTCGATGTGGGTTTTGCGGCGGGTCTGGCTGTTTGTGCTGAACTACTACAAATATGAGGCGCACACGCTGCGTCCGGTTACGGGTAAGGAAAGCCGGTATGACGGCGACGCTGATTGACGGAAAAGCCATTGCGGCGCGGATGCGGGGCGAGACCTTGCTGGAAGCGCAGGCTTTGACGGAGGCGGGCTGGACGCCGAAGCTGGTGTCAATCTCGGTCGGGGATGTGGCGGCGGCGGAGTTGTATGTGCGCAACCAGCAGCGGCAGGCCAATGATGCCGGTGTTGGGTTTGAGGCGCGGAATTACCCGGAAAGCATTTCGCTGGAACAGCTTACCGGCGTGTTGGCGGGACTGAACGCGGATCCCCGCGTCAATGGCATCATCATCCAGCGGCCCTTGCCAGCGCATATCCCGGTGAAGGCGCTGCAAAAGGCGGTGCATCCGTTGAAGGATGTTGAGGGGATGCACCCGGCCTCGATTGGCAATATCGTCTACAATGATCTCGCGCTTGGCCCCTGCACGGCGGTCGCGGCGGTGGAGATTCTGAAAACCCTGCCGTTGAAGTTGGAGGGTTTGGACGTTTGCGTCATTGGCCATTCCGAAATCGTCGGCAAACCGATTGCCTTTCTGATGATGGGGCTGGGGGCGACCGTGACTGTTTGCCATCACATGACACGGCAAGTCGCGGTGCACAGCCGTGCCGCCGATGCGGTGTTCGTCGCGGTGGGCAAGCCGGGGCTGGTGACAGGCGCGATGCTGAAACCCGGCTCGGCCTTGATCGACATTGGCATCAACCGCGTCGATGGCAAAACGGTCGGCGATGCGGATTTTGAAAGCTGCTCAAAGGTTGCTGGCTGGATCACCCCGGTTCCCGGTGGGGTTGGCCCGGTGACCGTTGCCACATTGATGAAAAACGCCGTTCTGGCGACCCGGATGCAAATGGACCATTATCGCAGCGCCTTCGCGGCCGCGAGTTAAGGGAGACACAAGATGACCGCTACAGTGATCGACGGCAAAGTTTTCGCGGCCAAAGTGCGTGCGCAAGTGCAGGCGCATGTCGCCAAGCTGCGCGAAAGCCATGGCATCCAGCCGGGGTTGGCGGTGGTTCTGGTGGGGGAAGACCCGGCATCGCAGGTCTATGTCCGCAACAAACACGCCTCGACCATCGAAGTAGGTATGGCATCTTTCGAACATCGCCTGCCCGCGGACACGTCCGAGGCTGATCTGCTGGCCTTGGTCAACAGCCTGAACGCCGATCCGAAAGTCCACGCCATTCTCGTACAGTTGCCGCTGCCAGCTCATCTGAATTCTGAACTGATCATCAACACGATTGATCCGGCAAAGGATGTCGATGGCTTTCACATTTCCAACGTTGGCCTTCTGGGCACCGGGCAAAAGAGCATGGTGCCCTGCACCCCACTGGGCTGCCTGATGATGCTGCGCGACCATCACGGCAGCCTCGCCGGGCTGAACGCCGTGGTGGTGGGTCGTTCCAACATTGTCGGCAAACCGATGGCGCAACTGCTGCTGGGCGACAGCTGCACCGTCACCATCGCGCACAGCCGCACCAAGGATCTCGCGGCGGTTTGCCGAGGGGCTGATATCCTTGTCGCCGCCGTTGGTCGCCCTGAAATGATCACCGGAGATTTCGTTAAACCCGGTGCCACGGTGATCGACGTCGGCATCAACCGCATCGAACGCGACGGCAAGAACAAGCTGGTCGGCGATGTGCACTACGAATCAGCCGCGAAAGTCGCGGGCGCCATCACTCCGGTTCCGGGCGGCGTTGGCCCGATGACCATCGCTTGTCTGCTGGCCAATGCCCTTACGGCATGTTGCCGCGCCAATGGCCTGCCGGAACCCGAAGGTTTGACCGCCTGAAACCCGCAGAGCGTTGTTAAAACGCAGCAACTATCCATTTGAATAATTGAAGTGATTGCCACAACCATAACCAGTCGCTAAGCACCGCCGATGTAACCAGTAACGCGCCAGAGGCCCATGTCGGCGTTTGCCCATAGATTTAAGCAAGAAATAAGCTCACGCGTGTCCCTTAGTTTTTGGGCGGGCCTGATCCTTTTCGTTGCCATGACAGGGCCGTTCGGCACCTACGCCAGCTATAGTTTTGGACAGCGTTTGCTGGCGGTGGCACCATTGTTGCTGGCGATCATGCTGGTGGGGGTGTTGATCCGCGCTCTGGTGTTCAGCACCCTGCCGCCTTGGCGGTTTCGCTCGGCCAGTGTGCTGAACGCGGGCCTTGCCAGCCTGATCATCGCCCCGGTGCTGGATCAGTTTTTGCAACAGATCCCGCCGACTGACACCGTCAGCTATCCGAGTATGGGAGAGCTGCTGCTGCTGGTGTTCTCGCTGTCACTGGGGTTTTCTTCGCTGCGCAGCACGATTGCGCCAGAGCTTTACCGCCGGTCCGCAACCTCTGAAGCCGTACCAGAGCCCGAACCGCAGCCTGAACCCGAGGCCCCCCGGATGCCGCGGCTGTTGCAACGGCTGGATGTGGCCGCGCCCGGTGATCTTTGGTCGATCTCGGTGCGCGATCACTATGTCGATGTGCAGACCAGTTGCGGCGTCACCAGCCTGCTGATGCGGCTCAGCGATGCGATGGCCGAGACCGATCCGGTAGAGGGTGCGCAAATTCATCGGTCGCATTGGGTGGCTTGGGCCGCGCTGCACCGCGTCGAGCGCGAGGGCGCCAAGCTGTTCGTGGTGCTTGCAGGCGGCAACCGGCTGCCGGTCTCAAAGAACCATCGCGACAAGCTTGCAGCACGGGGGCTGCTGTAGGCTCAGCGCGGCATTGGCAGCGGCAGGGCGGTTTTGCCAATCGCCACCGCCCGCGCCTGCGGCTGCATCAAAGTGGTCAGCGCCGGATCATGGCTCCACAGCCCGCCGGTGTAGCTGCCATAAGCGGGCAGGATCACCCGCGCGGCGTCGATCAGAAAACAGCGCCGCACTTGGCCTGCCAGCCGCAGCTTTGGATGGTAATGTCCTGATATCTCCGGCGTTTCCGCAGTCCCAATATGGCGAAACGCCAGCGGGCCGACGTGAAGTTCGGCGCGATGACTGCCGCCCAAAGCAAACGGGCCCGCATCGTGGTTGCCCTCGATCCAGATCCAATCGCGCCCCGCCATCAGCCGGGTCAGCCACAACTGATCAGCAGGATCCATCGCTTCGGCAGCGTGCAGGTCATCGAAACTGTCGCCCAGACAGATCACCACCCGCGCGCCCGTCGCCTCCAGATCATCATCCAGCCGTTGCAGGGTGTCGCGGGTCTCAAACGGCGGCAGCAGCGTGCCTCCGCGCCGTGCGAGGCGTTCCGATTTGCCAAAATGCAGATCAGACACCACCAGAAGCCGTTCGGCAGGCCAGTGCAACGCGCCAGAGCGCAGGGCGATCAGATCAGCCGAGGCAAGGGAAAACCGATACATGGTCAGCAGCTTTGCCTTGCGCTGGCAAACTTGACAAGGCCTGCCCGCCTTCCGTGGCAACGCCAGCGCGCGGGCTCGATGCCCGCCAAGCTGGCAGCTGTTTCAGGTCAATCCGGCATCCCGCATCAGCTGCGCCGCCGCATCCTCGGCCAGACGCTCGCGGCCTTTGCCGTCGACGGGAACCTTGCCCATCTCCAGAAACAACGGTGCGGCCAGTGGCGAGGGCCGCTCCAGTCGGAGATGGTCAATCCGGTCGCCGATCCGCTCCAGCATCGCCTCCAGCCGCCCGAAATCGACTAAACCGCGCATAGCCTCGTCCTTGGTGATCGCCAGCATCAGGTGGCCCGCGTCATATTTGCGCAGCGTGTCGTAGAGGATATCGCTGGAGAACGTCGCCTGCCGCCCGGATTTGCGCCGGCCCTGATGGCTGCGCTCGATCAGCCCCGCAATGATCGCCACATTGCGGAAGGTGCGCTTCATCACCGCATTGCCGCCCAGCCAGCCCTCCAGATCCGCCCGCAAGGTTGCACGGTCCAGCAAAGTCGACGGATCACGCACCGCATCCAGCCCCCAGATCATCGTGGCGTAATCGGTGGCGACAAAGCCCAACGGATGCAGGCCCTGATCCTCCATGCGTTTGGTCAGCAAAAGCCCCAAGGTCTGCTGCGCATTGCGCCCGGCAAAGCCATACAGCACCAGATGGTGCCGGGCTTCATAGCCAAAGGTTTCCACCAACAGCCGCCCCGGTTCGGGCAGTTTCGAGACCTCGCGCTGCAATTCTAGCCAATGCGCGGTGTGGCTTGGCAGATCGGGCCATTCCCCCTGCTGGAAAATCTGCAAGATCCGCTCGGACAGTTGCGTCGAGGTGGCAAATTTCGTCCCCGAAAACACCGCCACTTTCGGGTCACGCCCTGGTTGTCGCGTCACCTCTACCGTCATCTCGCGCAGGCCATCATAGCGCACCACCTGACCGCCGATCAGAAAGGTATCGCCGGGGGTCAGCGTGCTGGCGAAGCTTTCCTCAATCTCACCCAAAGGTGTGCCGCCCATCCGCCCCTTCAGCCGCACTTTCAGGGTTTCGGTGTCGATGATCGTGCCCAAATTCTGCCGGATCACCACCGCCGCGCGCGGATCGCGCAGCGACCATTTGCCGTCGCGGATCATCAGCCGCTGCCATTTGTCATAGGCGCGCAGCGCGTAGCCGCCGGTGGCGACAAAGTCCAGACAGCCGTCGAAATCGGCCCGCGTCAGCCCGGCATAAGGCCCCGCCGTGATCACCTCGGCATATAAAGCATCCGCGTCGAACGGGGCCGCGCACGCGGTCGCCAAAATATGCTGGCACAACACATCCAGCGGCCCAGGCCCGCGCGGATCGCCATCCAACTGATGCGCCGCCACCGCCTGCAACGCCGCCTGACATTCCACCACCTCAAAGCGGTTGGCGGGCACCAGCAACGCCTTCGACGGCGCGTTATAGCGGTGATTGGCCCGCCCGATCCGCTGCACCAGACGTTTGACGTTTTTGGGTGCGCCAACCTGAATAACCAGATCAACATCGCCCCAGTCGATGCCCAGATCGAGGCTCCCGGTGCAGACAATCGCCCGCAACCGACCGTCGACCATCGCCTGTTCCACCCGGTCGCGCTGTTCCCGCGACAGACTGCCGTGATGGATGCCAATCGGCAAATCTTCGGTGTTCAGCAGCCACAGCCGATGGAAAAAGATCTCAGCCTGCGCGCGGGTGTTGTGAAAGATCAGCGTGGTTTTATGCAGCCTGACCTGCTCTAAAATCGCCGGAATCGCGTAATGCGCGCCATTGCCCGCCCAAGGCGGTGCCGCAGGGGTCAGAAGCATGGAAATATCCGGGTCTGGCCCCGGATCGGCCTGCAAGACCTGCGTCTCAGCCCCCAGAAACGCCGCCAGCGCTGGCGGGTCTTCCACCGTTGCCGACAGCCCGACCCGGCGCAATCCTGGCGCTAAACTCTCCAGACGCGCCAGTTGCAGCATCAACTGATCGCCGCGTTTGCTTTCGGCAAGCGCATGAATTTCATCGACAATCACCCGGGACAGCCCGGCGAAAATCCGCGGCGCATCCTCGTAACTCAACAGCAGCGCAAGGCTTTCCGGCGTGGTCAACAGGATATGCGGCGGATCGGCGCGCTGCCTGCGGCGCTGGGTGTAGGTGGTATCGCCAGTGCGGTCCTCGATCCGAATGGGCAGCCCCGCGCCCTCCACTGGCCTGCGCAAATTGCGCCGGATATCCGCCGTCAGGGCTTTCAGCGGTGAGATATACAGCGTGTGCAACCCCTTGTGCCGCCCATCCGCCAACTCACTCAGGCTCGGCAAAAAACCCGCGAGCGTCTTGCCACCGCCGGTGGGCGCGATCAGCAAGGTTGAGGCATCTCCCGCCCGCCCCAGCATCGCAAGCTGGTGCGGATGCAGCGCCCAACCTTGGGCGGCAAACCAATCGGCAAGGGCTGCGGGCAATTCCATCTCCGCAAGCTAGGGCGCGCAGGCGTGAAGGAAAACCCCCGTGCAATTTCATCTTGGTCTAAATATCCCCGCCGGAGGCTTCCACCGCCGTCACGTATGTCGCGGATGGGCTTGCTGCCGCCGCGATCACAGCCTAAGCAAATCTGCATGAAAATACTGTTTTTAGGCGATGTGATGGGGCGGGCAGGGCGGGCGGCGATTGTAGATCGCCTGCCAAGCCTGCGCCGCGATTGGGGCCTCGATTTTGTCGTGGTCAATGGCGAGAATGCAAGCCAAGGCGCGGGCCTTACGGCGGAACATGCGCGGGTGCTGCTGGGTGCGGGGGCGGATTGCCTGACTTTGGGCGATCATGCTTTCGACCAAAAAGACATGCTGCAATATATCGAACAAGAACCCCGCATCATCCGGCCCTTGAACTTCTCCAAGGTAGCGCCGGGGCGGGGCGTGAAGATTTTTGACGCCACGCAGGGCCGCAAGGTTCTGGTGACGCAGGTGCTGGGGCAGGTGTTCATGAAACGCCCGTTCGATGATCCGTTCAGCGCCGTGGAAACCATCCTGAAAACCCACCGCATTGGCGGATCGGTGCAGGCGGCGGTGGTCGATGTCCATGCCGAGGCGACGTCTGAGAAGATGGCGATGGGGCATTGGTGCGACGGGCAGGCCAGCCTTGTCGTCGGCACCCATACCCATGTGCCGACCGGCGATGCGCAAATCCTGCCGGGCGGCACCGGCTATATGACCGATGCGGGGATGTGCGGCGACTATAACTCGGTGATCGGGATGGAAAAGCTGGAGCCTTTGCGCCGTTTCATCACCGGCATGGCCAGTGCGCGGTTTACCCCCGCCGAAGGCCCGGCCACCCTGTCGGGCGCTTATGTCGAAACCGATGACCGCACCGGCAAGGCGTTGAAAATCAAGATGATCCGCAATGGCGGCACGTTAGAGCACTCCAGCCCATGACCGCCGCACCCCTGCACCACATCCCGACGCAGACCAGCCCGAAACGCTGGCATCTGCTGCTGATCCTGCTGTGCCTCGGGCTTGGCTGGGGTTTGACGCAGCCTTTGGGCAAGATCGCAGCCTCCAGCGGGCACAAGCCGTTTGGGCTGATCTTCTGGCAGTTGGTGGTCTGCACGCTGGTGCTGGGCGCGCTGACCTTCCTGCGCGGCAAAACCCTGTCGCGCAAACCCGAGGCGCTGCGGTTCTACCTCGTCGTCGCTGTGCTCGGCACGCTGGTGCCGAATGCCACGTTCTACATCTCGGTGGCGCGTCTGCCGTCGGGGATCATGTCGATCCTGATTTCGATGGTGCCGCTGTTGGCTTTTCCGATGGCGATGGCCTTGGGGATGGATCACTTCTCGCGCCGCCGTCTGGCGGGCCTCGGCCTTGGTCTGGCGGGCGTGCTGCTGATCGCTTTGCCCAACGCCAGCCTGCCCGATCCCGCAATGGCCGCCTTCCTGCCGATCGCGATGATTGGCCCGCTGTTCTATGCGATGGAAAGCACCTATGTCGCCAAAACCGGCACCGCCGGGATGGATGCGCTGCAAGCGATGTTCGGGGCCTCGCTGGTGGGTTTGATCCTGTGCACGCCGATCATGCTGGTACTGGGTCACGGCTTTGCGATGCCCTTGCCGCCCGGAAAAGCCGAATGGGCGCTGATCGCCTCATCAGCGCTGCACGCGCTGCTTTATTCCGCCTTCGTCTGGCTGGCCGCCAAGGCGGGCGCGGTGTTCGCGTCGCAAGCCAGCTATATCGTCACCGCTTCCGGGGTGATCTGGGCGATGCTGCTGCTGGGCGAGCGTTTCAGTCCGTGGGTCTGGGCGGCAGCTGTGGTGATGCTGTTGGGCCTGAGCCTTGTGCAGCCGAAACTGAAGCACCAAACCCTGCAACCGTTGAACGAATAGCGGCCAAATCCAAGCCGGGGTTGCAGCCGCACCCTTGGCTGGTGTAAGGCAACCCAACACCGGAATTAGGCATCGGAGACGGGTCATGGCAGGCCATTCAAAATGGGCGAACATCCAGCACCGCAAGGGCAAGCAGGATAAAGCCCGTTCAAAAGTGTTCTCAAAGCTGGCGAAGGAAATCACCGTCGCCGCCAAAATGGGCATGCCCGATGTGGACATGAACCCGCGTCTGCGTCTGGCCGTGAAGGCCGCCAAAGCGGTGTCGATGCCTAAGGATGTGATCGACCGCGCCATCAAGAAATCGCAGATGGGCGATGGCGCCGATTACACCGAAATCCGCTACGAAGGTTATGGCGTAAACGGTATCGCGATCATGGTTGAGGCGATGACCGACAACCTGAACCGCACCGCCAGCAACGTGCGCAGCTATTTCAGCAAATGCGGCGGCAATCTGGGGCAGACTGGTTCCGTCAGCCACGGCTTTGACCGGATGGGCGAAATTTCCTACCCCGCCTCGGCTGGCTCGGCCGATGACGTGATGATGGCAGCCCTTGATGCGGGCGCGGATGATGTGGAATCCGATGAAGACGGCCACTGGATCTATTGCTCGGTTGAAGCCTTGAATGAGGTTTCCGACGCGCTGGAGAAAGCCTTGGGCGAGTCGCTGGAATCCAAACTGATCTGGAAGGCGCAAGTGCTGACCGATGTGGATCTCGACACCGCCACCAAACTGATGCGCCTGATCGACATGCTGGAAGAGGATGACGATGTGCAAACCGTCACCCATAACTTCGATATGTCCGAGGAAGTGGCTGCCCAGTTGGAGTGATCCTGCCCGCAAATCCCACCAAAAAGCCGCGCCACCAGCGCGGCTTTTTGCATTTCCAGACCACACAGGGCGGCTGAGGCCGGGCCGGGGAGCATTCTGCGCAGCGCATCAGATCACGGCTTGCAGCCCCCGCAGTAGCTTGATACGTTATATTATAACATAACGGAATCAACCCATGCCCCAGCTTCCCGTCACCGTCCTGTCCGGCTTTCTCGGCGCGGGCAAAACCACCTTGCTGAACCATATCCTGAACAACCGCGAGGGCCGCCGCGTCGCCGTCATCGTCAACGATATGTCCGAGGTCAACATTGATGCCGACCTGATCCGCGACGGCGCTACCCTGTCGCGATCCGAGGAAAAACTGGTCGAGATGACCAACGGCTGCATCTGCTGCACCCTGCGCGATGATTTGTTGATCGAGGTGCGCAAACTGGCGTCCGAGGGCCGCTTTGATTATCTGCTGATCGAATCCACCGGCATTGCCGAGCCGCTGCCCGTCGCCGCCACCTTCGATTTCCGCGATGAGAACGGCGATAGCCTGTCGGATGTGGCGCGGCTGGATACCATGGTGACGGTGGTCGATGCGCTCAATCTGCTGCGCGATTTCTCCAGCCATGATTTCCTGTCCGACCGCGGCGAAAGTCTGGGCGAAGGCGATCAACGCAGCCTCGTCAACCTGCTGACCGAGCAGATCGAATTCGCCAATGTGATCATCCTGAACAAGATCAGCGATGCCGGACCCGCCCGCGCCGATGCCGCCCGCAAGATCATCCGCGCGCTGAACCCCGATGCGCGGCTGATCGAAACCGACCACAGCATGGTCAGTGCCGATGCGATCTTTGACACCAATCTGTTCGATTTCGACCGCGCGCAAGAGCATCCGCTCTGGGCGAAAGAGCTTTACGGCTTTGCGCATCATGTGCCCGAGACCGAGGAATATGGCATCACCTCTTTCGTCTACCGCGCCCGCGCGCCGTTTGATCCCGCCCGCATCCATGCGGTGCTGAACGGCGAGTTGCCCGGCGTGATCCGCGCCAAGGGGCATTTCTGGGTCGCCAGCCGTCCGAAGATGGCGCTGGAGTTCAGCCTTGCCGGGGCCCTGTCCAGCGTCACCCCGTTGGGCGGCTGGTGGGCCAGCGTGCCGCAGACGCGCTGGCCCACCCACCCCGAGGCACTGGCCGAAATGGCTGCGAAATGGGCCGAACCTTGGGGCGACCGGCGGCAAGAGCTGGTGTTCATTGGCGCAGATCTGGACCAGCCTGCCATCACCGCTGCCTTGGATGCCGCCCTGTTGCCGGTGCAAAGCTTCACGCCGGATGCCTGGGCCAAGCTGCCCGATCCGTTCCCGGAATGGCGTCGGGTGGCTGCCGCATGAGGCACGGCAACCTAGCAACCTCGCTGCGCCGCAGCCCGCGCCCCGACACCATGCAAGCCTACGACGCGCTGCCCGCCGAGGCCCGGCACTGGCTGGCAACTGCAAAACTGCCGTGGAGCGCGCGCTCCGTCGCCCGGCTCTGGGCGCGGGCATGGCATGACGCGGGCGGCGATCTGGCGGCGGTGCGCGCGCGGATGGATGCCGCCCAAGCCCGCAAACTCGCCCGCGATGCGGCGGGGGTTTGGGGGGCGTGCTACCCCGTGCCGCCCTGCGCACCCGCCAAACTGCCGCCCCGAAAAGCCGCAGCAGTGCCGTTCTGGCAGGTGTTGAACCGCAAGGCCGGGGTGCTGCGGGCATTCTGACTATGGTTTTGCTATAGTGAGATGCGTCTAGGCCTCCCACACAGGGCAACGCCTGACCGCCGGGTGGGCGAGCCACGCCAGTTCTAGGCACTTTATGCCTCAGCCCATCCCCCAGAAGTTCTAAGCGAGACAGCACAAAAGCGTCCGCCCGAGGGGGCGGTCAGGCGCTGCCCGGTGGCGCTAAAGCGCCTTGATTCCGGGCGGGTTGTTTGCTTGAGAGGGCACCGCATTTTTGCGGGTCTTTCATTTTGCGACACAATTGTCGCTCATAAGAGCCTGTCTGGAAATAGCCACGCTGATGCCCCATCTTTAGCGCCTTTGCGGGCTTTGATCACCTGAAACTACGTCACAACAAAGATCCACATGATCAATCATATCCGTCGGATTTTCTATCTTGCCCTGGTTCTGGGAGTGGGCTTCTGCGCTGTGATGGAATATCGCGCCACTGCCGACGATGCGGCGTTGATGTTCGTGCCTACCGAAACCAAACTGACATCCGCACAGTTTCTGGAACGGGTCGCGCGGCAGTTTCGGGTTTCTGCTTCAGCCAATCATAGCTTTGCACCGTCGACGGAGATAACGGCGCTTGCCCACAAACATTTCATGCTTCACGGAGCCACGCCGCGCGTTTGGTATGACATTACGCCCGACGTGCAAGGCTCAATGCCATTGGTGATCTTGCTGCATGGTGCAGGCCGCGATGGCTTGTCACTGCTCGAAATGTGGCAAGCCACATCTCAGAAATACGGCATTGCGCTGGCAGCACCAAACTCCTTCGGTCAAACTTGGGACTTGGCCGATCCTGAACCGGCTTTCATCGTGCAGATTGTTGATGCGATGGCCGATGCTCACAACATCGACAGAGATCGCATTTTCTTGTTTGGCCATTCCGATGGGGCAGCCTATGCGCAAGTTTTGTTGGCCGGTACGCGTGGACCGTGGCGGGCAGCAGTTTTGCACGCAGGGTATGCGCCGGACGTGCTCAAAACATCAGGACAGGTTAAGCCGTATCGGCTGTATATCGGCGAACAAGAACAGATTTTCTCTATATCTCAGGCGCGTCACATTGGCCAAGTGCGCGCTGAGCAGGGTCAGCCAAATGAATTGATCACGATCCCCAATCACGATCACTGGTTCTATGCCATTGGCCCGCAAATCGCAGAGGATGCATGGGCTTGGTTTGCCTCCTTGCGGAGTTAGCTACGGCAGAACGTTAAAATTCCCTTAACACGCCCACCCCATCCAACTGATATAAAACAACAAAAAAGGTCCCGAGTTGGGACCACCCCTAGCCCACAATCAAAACCCGTCCCGCAGCCGCCCGAATTTCTCGGGTCAGGGGCGCCAAAGCCGGGGCGGTCAGGCGGCTGAATTGCCAGTGCAGGGCCACATCCAACGGCGTGTCCGCCACCATCTCGATCAACTGCCCCGAGGCAAGGTGGGGGGCTGCCAGAACCTCCGGGTTCAACGCCCATCCCAAGCCCGCCAAGCAGGCGTCCACGAAGCCCTGACTGCTGGCCAAACGGTGGCTTGGAAACGCCGCCCGCTTGGGCTGCCGCCCGATCTGGCGATCCACCCAGATCTCTTGCAGCCGATCCTTGTCCGAGAAATTCAACGCAGGGGCTGCGGCAAGGCTGGCCGCCGTCACCCCCTCTGGCATCCACTTCGCCATGTAGGCAGGCGACGCCGTGGCCCGGTAGCGCAGGCTGCCGAGCGGGATCGTATCGCAGCCCTGCAACGGGCCGGGATGGGCGGTGATCGCGGCGGCCACCTCGCCGCGTTTCAGCCAGTCTTGGCTGACCTCCTGATCGTCGATCACCAGATCAAACAGAAACCCTTCCGTCGCAGCCAGTGCCGGGATCACCCATGTTGCCAGACTGTCGGCATTGACTGCGATCCGCAGGGTGGCGGGGCGGGGCGATAGCCACGGCAGGTCAGTGGCAAGGGTGCGCTCCAACAGAGTCACCTCATCATGATGCCGGATCATCCGCAGGCCTGCAGGCGTGGCGGTGCAGGGCTGACCACGGCGGATCAACAAGGTGCCTGCGACCTCTTCCAGCACTTTCAGGCGTTGGGATATTGCCGAAGGGGTGACGTGGAGTTCGGCTGCGGCAAGATCAAACGAACCACGACGATGCACGGCGGCAAGGGCGGCGAGCTGGGCGGGATCGAACATTAGCTGCGCTTATCTGATGCGAGAAAGATTAAGTTGAGTGAAGCGACAGCGGGCTGCTAGGTCAAGCCGAAAGGAGAGAACGTGATGATTGAGGCGGCGGTGCAGGGCTATCTGGTGGCGGTAAGTCTGATCCTGGCGATCGGGGCGCAGAACGCGTTTGTGTTACGGCAGGGGCTGCGCCGCGAGCATGTTGGCGCGGTAGTGCTGGCCTGTGCCACCTCGGATGCGATTTTGATCGCATTGGGAGTGACGGGGTTTGGCGTGGTCTCGGCCAAGCTGCCGTGGATCGGTGAGGCGATGCGCTGGGGTGGGGTGGTCTTCCTGCTGGTGTATGGCGCGCTGCGGTTCAGGGCGGCTTTGGCGGGGGGCGAGGCTTTGAAACCCGGTGAGGGGGCTGCGACCAGCTTGTCGAAGGTGTTGACGACGGTGCTGGTGCTGACTTGGGCCAACCCGCATGTCTATCTGGATACGGTGGTGCTGCTGGGGTCGATCTCGGCGCAGTATCCGGAGCATCGGTTGGCGTTTGGGGTGGCGGCGGCCTGTGGCAGCTTCAGCTTTTTCACCGCCTTGGGCTATGGCGCGCGGCTGTTGGCCCCGGTGTTTGCCAATCCCAAGGCCTGGGTGGTGCTGGAGATTGTTGTCGGGGCGACGATGTGGGCCATCGCGGCGGGGCTTGCCTTTGGCGGGTAGGCTTGCTTGATGTGCCGCCATGAACATGACTGATCTGGGACGACCCCGTGAGGGGGTGATGTGGATGGTGCTGTCGGGGCTTTCCTTCGTGGGGGTCAATGGCATCGTGCGCTATCTGGGCACCGATCTGCCTGCCGCGCAGTCGGCGTTCTTGCGCTTTGCTTTTGGCGTGGTGCTGTTGGCTCCGGTGCTGCCCGCGATGGTGCGGGGGATGAGCGGGCAGGTGCTGAAGCTGTTCGCGTGGCGCGGGCTGATGCATACGATTGCTGTGCTGTTCTGGTTCTACGCGATGGCGCGGATACCCGTCGCCCATGCCACGGCGATTGGATACCTCAACCCGGTTTTGATGCTGATCGCCGGGGCGGTGATTTTGCATGAGGCGTTCTCGGCACGGCGGATCATTGCGGTAGCGGTGGCTTTGGTGGGCGCGCTGATCGTGCTGCGGCCGGGGGTGCAGGCGCTGAATCTGGGGCATCTGAGCCAGATCGGCGCGTCGGTATTTTTCTGCGCAAGTTACTTGTTTGCCAAGCGCTTGACCGGGTTGGCGAGTGCATCTGTGATCGTGGCGATGATGTCGGTGACGGTGACGATCGGGTTGGCCCCCTTGGCGTGGTGGGTTTGGGTTCCGGTCAGCTGGGCGCAATTGGGCTGGCTGGCGATTGTGGCGGGCTGTGCGACCTCGGGGCATTATTGCATGACGCGTGCGTTCCGGGCGGCTCCGTTGACCGTCACGCAACCAGTGACCTTTCTGACGCTGGTCTGGGCGACGGCTTTGGGCGCGATCTTGTTCAACGAGGCGGTGGATGTGTTCGTGCTGCTGGGTGGCGCGATGATCATTGGGGCGATCACGTTTGTCACATGGTTAGAAGCATCGGGGCGCGACGCGGTGGACGCTGCGGCGTTGCGGCAGGACTGACCACCGCGCGCTCTGGTGCGGCGATGTTAACGGGCTTTTCATAGCTTCTGCCTCCATGAGCGTTCTGCGGAGGTTTATATGCCCGACACATCGACAATCCTGTCGCTGCCCCTGATCCAACCCGCGCAAGCGCAAAAACACGTCACCCACAACGAGGCGCTGCGCCTGTTGGATCTGATGGTGCAGCTGTCGGTTCAGGCGCGGGACGTAACCGTGCCTCCGGTCGGCGCGGTGCCCGGCGACCGCTATATCGTGCCTGTGGGCGCGAGCGGGGCTTGGAACGGGCAGGCAGGCAAGATTGCATTGTTTGAAACGGGAGTTTGGCAGTTTTTCACGCCTTTGGCGGGTTGGCAGGCCTATGTCGTCGCTGAAGCTGCGATGGCGGTTTTTGATGGCGCGGCGTGGTTGGCGCTGAGCGACGGGCCTTTCAGCGTGAGCCAGCTTGGGGTTTCGACCTTGACGGATGCCACCAACCGACTGGCGGTGTCTTCGTCCGCCTCGCTGTTTGATCATGCCGGGGCCGGGCATCTGATGAAGTTGAACAAAGCCACGGCGGCGGACAGCGCCAGTCTGGCGTTTCAGACGGGCTATTCCAGTCGGGCGATGCTGGGCACGGAGGGCTCGGATGATCTTGAGCTGAAGGTGTCAGAGGATGGCGTGAGCTTTCTTTCTGCCGTGACGGTGGCTGCGGCGACCGGACATGTGACGCTGCCGCAAGGGGTGTTGGCGAGTGGCTTCAGTTTGCGCGATGGGGCGGACCCGAGCAAACGGGCGGTGTTCTCGGTGGCGTCGGTGTCGTCTGGGACGACGCGCAGCTATACGCTGCCGAATGCCAATACAGAGCTTGCAGGGCTGACCGGGCCGCAAACCTTCAACGGGCAGAAGACATTTTCCGGCACATTTACCGTCAGTGCGGCGACGGCGAATATTGGCACCTCGACGGCGAACAGCAGCTATAGCGTTGGCGGTGGGGCGACGGCTTCGGGCAATACCTCGACGATCAATTTGGGCACGGGGGGGGTAAGCGGCTCGGTCACCGAGGTCAATATCGGTTCGACAGAGGCCGGTGCCTTGGGGTCGGTCGTGATCAACAGCCCCAGCGTGACCTTTGCCGCCAGCGTGACAAGTGTTGCCGCGCCAAATGCGGCGGTGACGACGGATCAGTTGGGCTTGGGCGGAGCAAGCCCGGATGCGACCAACCGTTTGTCGGTGAACGCGCCTGCGACCCTGTTAAACCATGATGGTGCGGGGCATCAGTTGAAGCTGAACAAGGCGGCGGCGGCGCAAACCGCCAGCCTGACGTTTCAGACCGGATTTTCGGGCCGCGCCGAGATGGGCACCACTGGCTCGGATGATTTCGCGATCAAGGTCAGCCCGGATGGCAGCACGTTTTACACTGCGATGACGGTGGCGCGGGCGACGGGGCAGGCCACGCTGCCACAAGTGTTGCATTTGGGCGGGCAGGCGGCGGACCCTGCAAGCCCGGTGGATGGCATGGTCTGGCTGAACACCAGCTCGGGGCAGGTCAAGATCCGCAGCGCGGGCGTGAGCGAGGTGATCGGCGGCGGTCTGACCGACGGTGCGAAGGGCGATGTCTTCGTCTCGGGCGGTGGCACGGTCTGGACGCTGGCGGCACCTGCGAAATACGGCGTGCAGGTCGCGCTGAACCAACAAGCATTCATCAACTAGGAGAGCGGCAATGCCCGGCAATACGTCCCCGATTTTCTCAAAAGTGGCCCATGTGGAATGGGTCAATGCCATCACGGCGGCCAATACCGCCAAAGATGGCACCGGCACGGTGGAAACGGTGTTCACGGCGGATGCGAGCAATGGCTCGTATCTGCAAAAGCTGATCGTGCGGCCGCGCGGCGCCAATGTGGCCTCGGTGCTGCGGGTGTTTCTGAACAATGGCGCCAGCAACACCACCGCAGACAACAATGTGCTGATTGCCGAGGTGTCGCTGCCCGCGACCGCGCTGTCAGAGGTGGCGGCGCTGTCTGGCAATGAGTTGCCACTGAACATCCCGGTGCCGCCGGGTTATCGGGTGAATGTGACCCTGGGCACGGCGGTGGCGGGTGGCTATGCGGTGACGGGTTTCGGGGGGGATTACTGATGAGTTTTCCGCATTTCCTGCCGCGTGAGGCGGGACAGACGCGGCGGTTTGATCCGGTTGGTGCCGCAGGCCAGTGGCAAAGCTACGCGGTGCCACAGGGCGCGCTGCTGCTGGAGATCCTGCTTGTGGGTGGTGGCGGCGGCGGTGGCGCGGGCTTTGCGGCGGCTGCGGGTGCTGCGCGGGGCGGTGGCGGTGGTGGCGGGGCAGGCGCGCTGTCGCGTCTTGTGGTGCCGGCAGCTTTGCTTCCGGGGACGCTGTTTGTCTCAGCCGGGGCGGGGGGCGCGGCTGGGGCGGCGGGCGTTGCCTCGGTCATCGGTCTGCTGCCGGTGGCTGCGGTGGCAAATACGCTGGGCAGTGCCAATGGCGGCGGTTCGGGGGGCACGGGGACGGGTTCGGCGGTGGGAGCTGCGGGGGCTGCCGGGACCATCACAGCCGGAGGGGCCTATTCGGCGCTGGGCAGTTTTGTCAGCATCGCAGGACAAGCCGGCGGCGCGGGGGGCGCAGTGGCGGGTGGCGCTGGCACGGCGGTGGCGTTCGGCGGTGTCAACATCTTCACCAGCGGTGGTGCAGGGGGAGGCGGCGCGACCTCGGGCGATTTTGCCGGAGGCGCGGTGAATGGTGCAGGGCTATGCCCCGTGATCGCGGGGGGGGCTGCGGGCGGCAATATAGGCGCGGCGGGATATGAGCTGTGGCTGCCGCCGACCTTCTCGGGCGGCAGCGGCGGTGGTTCGTCGAACACGGGCGCGGGCGGGACGGGTGGCGGTGGCGCGCGGGGTTCGGGCGGCGGCGGCGGTGGCGCTGGGGTGAGCGCGGGGCAGGGTGGTCGCGGGGGCGATGGCTTTGTGTTGATCACCTGCATTTGCTAGGTTGCAGCAAGGGCATGGGGCCGGGGGTGCAAACCTTCCGGCCTTTTGCATGGGTCGGGGCTTTCCGCTTGATTTTCCACGCTTTGATTGTTCGCGGATTTGACACAGTGCCGCTCTCTGCCTAAGACAAGACTGGAACAGCCAGGAGCGTTTGGCATGAAGATTGCGATGATCGGAACCGGCTATGTCGGCTTGGTTTCGGGCGTGTGTTTCTCGGATTTCGGGCATGAGGTGATTTGCGTCGACAAAGACCCCAGCAAGATCGAGCGTTTGCGCGCCGGTGAGGTGCCAATCTTTGAGCCGGGACTTGAGGCGTTGATGGCCAAGAACGTTGCGGCGGGGCGGCTGTCGTTCACGCTGGATCTGGCCGAGGCTGTGGAAGGTGCCGATGCCGTGTTCATCGCAGTGGGCACGCCGACGCGGCGCGGCGATGGCCATGCGGATCTGACCTATGTGATGACGGCGGCGGAAGAAATCGGCAGGGCGCTTACGGGCTATGCGGTGATTGTCACCAAATCGACGGTGCCTGTGGGCACCAATCGCAAGGTGGCCGAAGCAGCGGCGGCGGCGAACCCGGATGCCAAGTTCGATGTGGCCTCAAACCCGGAATTCCTGCGCGAAGGCGCTGCGATTGACGATTTCATGCGACCTGACCGGGTCGTGGTGGGGGTCGAATCTCAGCGTGCGCGCAAGGTGATGGCGGATATTTACCGCCCGTTGTTCTTGCGCGAATTTCCGGTGGTGTACACGGGGCTCGAATCTGCCGAGATGATCAAATACGCGGCCAACGCGTTTTTGGCGACAAAGATCACCTTCATCAACGAAATCGCGGCTTTGTGCGAGAAGGTCGGCGCGGATATCAAGGATGTGTCGAAAGGCATGGGGATGGATGGCCGGATCGGCAACAAGTTCCTGCACGCAGGGCCCGGCTATGGTGGGTCGTGTTTCCCGAAAGATACCAAGGCTTTGGCCCGTATCGGTCAGGATTATGCCGTTCCAATGCAGATCACCGAAGCGGTGATCAAGGTCAATGACGAGATCAAGCGCCGGATGATCGACAAGATCGTTGATCTGTGTGACGGCAGCCTGAACGGCAAGACGATCGCCGTGCTGGGGGTGACCTTCAAGCCCAACACAGATGATATGCGCGATGCCCCCAGCCTGACCATCGTGCCCGCCTTGGTGGGCGGTGGTGCGAAAGTGCGGGTGGTTGATCCGCAGGGCCAGCGCGAGGGTGAGGCGCTGCTGCCGGGGGTGAAATGGGTCGAAAGCCCGTATCAGGCGGCGCATGGTGCCGATCTGGTGGTGCTGCTGACCGAGTGGAACGAGTTCCGGGCCTTGGATCTTGCGAAGCTGGCGAAGAAGATGGAGACGCCGCGGATGGCCGATCTGCGCAACATCTATTCGCTGGAAGAAGCCACCGAGGCCGGGTTTGAAACCTATGTTGCGGTGGGGCGTTAAAGTTATCGGTTTGGCTTTGCCGGAGCGGTAAGCTCTGGCAAAGTTTTTGCTAAGTGGGGTGGTTCGGATGGCTGAGGCGAAAGACTCGATCATTTTCGTGGTGGACGGACCGGGGCTTGAGGCGCAGTCATTGTTGCTGGCCGCGTCTTTGGCGAAGCACCACCCGGATCGCAGCCAAGTCGCGCTGATCGCCTATGTCTCGCCACGTTCGATTGACAGTTTGTCAGAGGTGACACGGGCGCTTTACGCGCATTGCGGTGTGCAGATGCGGCCGTTGCCTTCGGCGGAAGGCATCTGGGCCAAGCCCTATCCGCATGGCAACAAGATCCTTGCTTGTGCGGCCCCGCGCGCATCACAGCGCAGCCTGTTCATTGACACCGATACGGTCTGCCTTGGCCCGCTGACCGGGCTTGATCTGGCCGACCCCCATGCGATAGCGGCAGTGCCCGAAGGGCTTCCGACCTGGGGCAAAGAACCTGACAAATGGCCGCGCGCCTATGAATTCTTTGGCCTGCCTTTGCCGACTGACCGGGTGACGCTGACGCGGGGGCGTCAGCTTGAATATCTGCCGTATTTTAACGCCGGTTTCATCAGCTTCAGTGATGTGCCCCGCCCCGGTTCGACGACGAATTTCGCGCAAGACTGGTTGCAGACGGCTATCGCTTTTGACCAAAAATGCCCGATCAAGGGCAAGCGGCCTTGGCTGGATCAGATCACGCTGCCGCTGACGATGAAGCGGTTTGGCTATGGCTATGAAGCACTGCACGAGCTGTGGAACTTCTCGATCGCGGACCGTGTGAAGCTGAGCCGCGCGAAAAAGGCCCGGTTGATCCATTATCACCGCTTTGTCCATCTGAAGCGGCTCGACTTCCACACCATCTTCATCGCCGATGCCCTTGGCTGCGTGCCTGCGGTTCTGGCCGAGGCCCTGCTGGCGCAGATCAGCAGCCTTGTCGCCGATCCAGTAGAAACGGCGGCGGCGTGACGTCAAATTTGCGCGGTGTTGGGGCGATTGCGCTGGACCTTGGCGATAAAACTCTCATTTAGTCGGGGCGTTGGCTGCGGATGGGCGAAAACGGATGATGCAAAAGCATGTGTTGGTGACGGGCGGGGCGGGCTATATCGGCGCGCATGCCTGCAAGGTTCTGGCGCAGGCCGGTTTTGTCCCGGTGGCGTTTGACAACCTGTCTACTGGCTGGGCCGATGCAGTCAAATTCGGGCCTTTGGTGCAGGGTGATCTGTTGGATCGCGCCAGTATTGACGCCGCCTTTCGGCAGTATCGCCCCGTCGCGGTGATGCATTTTGCAGCCCTTTCGCTGGTTGGCGAGTCGATGACGGATCCGGGGCGCTACTGGCGCACCAATGTCAACGGCTCGCTCAATCTGGTGGAGGCGGCGGTGCATGCGGGCTGCATGAACTTCGTGTTCTCCTCGACCTGTGCCACCTATGGCGATCAGGATGGCGTGCTGCTGGATGAAGATACGCCGCAGCATCCGATCAATTCCTATGGCGCGTCGAAGAAGGCGATTGAAGAGATTCTGAAGAACTTTGGCGCGGCCTATGGGCTGAACCATGTGATCTTTCGCTATTTCAATGTCGCGGGTGCTGACCCCGAGGCAGAGGTTGGTGAACAACACCGCCCGGAAACCCATCTGATCCCCCTGATGCTGGATGCGATTGAGGGCCGTCGCCCGGCGCTTACGGTGTTCGGGCAGGATTATCCGACGCCGGATGGCACTTGTGTGCGCGATTATGTGCATGTGATGGATCTGGTGGATGCGCATGTGAAAGGGCTGAACTGGCTGCTTGACGGGCGCGGTAACCGGGCGTTCAATCTTGGCACCGGGCATGGCTTTTCGGTGCGGCAAGTGATTGACGCCAGCCGCGCCGTTACCAATCGCGACGTGCCGATCATTCAAGGCCCGCGGCGGGCAGGTGATGCGGCGGCGCTTGTGTCAGGGTCTGATCGGGCCCGCACGGAACTGGGGTGGGAGCCGACGCGATCAACCCTGCCCGAAATGATCCGCGATGCGCTGGGCTGGAGCCAGAAGCCGGGGTTTCTGCGTTAATCCCGTAATTTTGCTAAAACTTATCTAAAACTGTCATCCTCTGCGCTCAAGTATTCTCGAGCTTAGGGGCAGGCAGCCCCCAATATCCTCAGGGCCGCGCAATCGCCCGGTAATCCCGCGCCTGGCTCGACAGCCGCGCCGGATCAACGCGTGGCACATCTGCGATCAACAAGGCTGGCCCCATCCCCGCTTGCGCCAAAACCTCGCCATCCGCGCCGACGATCAGCGACCCGCCCGCATAGCTCAGATCGCCTTCCACCCCGCAGTAATTGGCATAGACGATGCTGATGCCATGATTGGCGGCCATCGCAGGCACCGTGGCGCGCATCACATGGGTATAGGGCAGCATGTTGGCGGTGGGCACCAGCAGCACCGTCACGCCTGCAGCCGCCAGAGCCGCGATATGGGGCGCGAATTCAACATCATAGCAGATCAGCAGCGCCGCCTTGTGACCGACCAGATTGAAGGTGACGTAAGCCTCGCCGGGGCGGTAAATCGACGCTTCACGCGGGCCGTAAAGCTGGATCTTGCGGTAATGCGCGAGTTCCGTGCCATCCGTCCCCAGGGCCAAAGCGGCGTTATAGACCACATCCCCGTCGCGCTCGGCATAGCCAAACACCAGACCGCATTCCGCCGCGCGACAGGCCAAAGCCAGCCGATCCTGCCAAGCCTCACCATGCAGCAGCGCCAATTCTGCAATCGCATCGCTGTTATAGCCCGGCGCAAAACTTTCCGGGACCACCAACACCGTAGCCCCGGCCGCGCCTGCCGCGCGCAAGCCACGCTCCACCGCCACAAAAGCCGCCTCGCTATCCCCGGCGGGCGAGGGCGCTTGCATCAGCGCAAGACGAAGATCGGGCATCGAAGGACTCCTGCTTTGGTTTGTTCGCATCATGGCGTGCGCCGGGGGCACTGTCACCCCAGCAGCATTGACTTTCCTCCAGTCCTTTCTTCATCTGTCACCAAACCAAGAGGTTCTGCTTGCCGCCCCGCCACACCCTGATTTCCAGCGTCAAAGACGAAGGCCCGTTTCTGCTGGAATGGGTGGCGCATCATCTGGTCTTGGGGTTTGACCGCATCCTGATCGCCTCAAACGATTGCAGCGACGGAACGGATCGTCTGCTGTCCGCGCTTGCTGCCGAGGGCTATATCACCCATGTCCCGAACAAACTGAAACCGGGGGAAATCCCGCAGCACGCGGGCTATGAGAAAATCCGCCGCCTGCATGATATTGACGCGAGCGCTTGGCTGATGATGCTGGATGCGGATGAGTTTCTGAACGTCCATGTCGGAGATCATCGTGTTGCCGATCTGACCGAGCGGGCCGAGGCGGATATCGACGTGATCGCGCTGAACGGGATGTTCTTTACCAGCCAACCCGTTGCGCGTTGGCAGCCGGGACGGGTCTGCCCGTTGTTTACCCAAAGACTGCCGATCCATCACAAAGCCAATGCCGCGTTGAAGACCCTGACCCGGAACCCAGCCCGCTTTCGCGGTATCCACAATCACAGCATGGTTGGCTTTAAAGAGAAAGCGCCGCTGCAGGTGTTGTGGGGCGACGGCACCCGCACGCAGACAGACCCCGCGCTGCCGCTGTGGCGGCAGTTGCGCAATGGCGACATCAAGGCGGTGTCGCATCGCCTCGCCCACTACAACCACTACGGCCTGAAAGCGCCCGACAGCTTTGCGTTGCGTCGCAGCCGGGGCCGGGGCGCGGTGGCGGAAACCAACGCCGAGACTGCGCGTCACACCGATGCCTATTTCTTCGAACGCGACCAGCCCGCAGGCGAAGACCTTTCCATCGCGCGCTATAACATCGAGGTGCAGACCCGTATGGCCGAGATGTTGCAGCACCAGAGAATCAAACGTCGCCAGCGGGTTTGCGAAGAAACCTACGACAGCCTCATCGCACCCTATCGGCGCTAATGCGTGAAATGTCGCGGTGGACGCGCCGAAGTTAGAATGTGTATGACGTCGCCGCAAAACCACACAGCTTGCCAGCAATTGGTGTAAAGCCTTTCAATCGCCCCCAAAAGAAGCCGTCTGCACCCCGCCGGCCGCGGCTTGCTTTGTAGAAGCTCTGGCCAGGTCTGTGCCAGATTGTCACAGTTCCGCTTTACATATATAGATATTCGAATTTAAGAATATAAAGAATATGAATATGCGAGGACTGAGTCATGCGTTTCCTTTCCGCCCTGATCTTTTGTGCAGCAGCCCTGCCGTTTGTGGGCTGCGCGGCCTATGCTGAAGCCCCAGCTTTGCACACCACACGGATAACCGAGTGGAAGGCGGTCTACGGCACTGTCGAGGCACGGGACCGGATCGCCGCGCGGGCGCGATTGGGCGGAACGCTGATCGAGCTGACCGTGATTGAGGGCGATCTGGTCAAAGCGGGCCAGCCGATTGGCCGCATTGAGGATGAAAAGCTGGCGTTTCAGCTGTCCGCGCTTAGCGCGCAGAAGGGCGCGGTTGTGGCACAACTTGCCAATGCAGAGGCAGAGCTGAAGCGTGGTGAAAGCCTGTTGAAACAGGGTGTCGCTACCATTCAGGGGTTGGAGAGCCGCCGCACGCAGGTCGATGTGCTTAAGGGCCAGATCGCGGCTATTGATGCGCAGGCCGGGGTGATCGATGCGCAGATCAAAGAGGGCAGCGTTCTTGCCCCGGCAGATGGCCGGGTTCTGGATGTGCCGATGGCCAAGGGCGGCGTGGTGATGGCGGGCGAGGCGGTGGCCACAATCGCGGCGGGCGGAACTTTCCTGCGCGTGTCGATCCCCGAGCGTCATGCTTCCAACCTGCACCAAGGTGATGTCATCGAACTTGCGGGGGCGGGTGCTACCAAGACGGGCAAGCTGTCACGGATTTATCCGCTGATCCAGAACGGCCGTGTGATCGCAGATGTAGAGATCGAAGGGTTGCCAGACAGCTTTGTCGATGCGCGGGTGTTGGTCCGTCTGCCGATGTCGTCTCGGGATGCGCTGATGGTGCCTGCCTCTGCGGTGATCACCCATGCTGGGTTGGATTTCGTGACGCTTGCCGATGGGGCCGAGGTGATCAGCCGTACTGTGGTGACAGGTGGGCAGCAACTGGTTGACGGCGCGGATATGGTCGAAATCCTGTCGGGCCTGGCGGTTGGTGATCATGTTCTGCTAGTGGCGAGCGAGGCAGGCCATGACTGATCTGCCCCCGTCCACGACGCCAACCGAGAAACCACTTGGCCTTGCAGGTCGGCTTACGGCGGCCTTTATACACTCGGCACTGACGCCGCTGTTTATTCTCGCAGCTCTAGCGGCGGGGATGCTGGCCTTGACTTCGCTCCCGCGCGAGGAAGAGCCGCAGATTTCGGTGCCGATGGTCGACATCCATGTTCAGGCGCAGGGGTTGCTGGCCGAAGATGCTGTCAAGCTGGTCACCGAACCGCTTGAGGTGATCGTCAAGGGCATCAACGGCGTCGAGCATGTCTATTCCTCAACCAGCGATGACGCGGCAATGGTCACAGCGCGCTTTGTGGTTGGCACCAATGCGGATGAAGCGATCCTGCGCGTGCATGACAAGGTGCGCGCGAATATGGATCGCATCCCGGTGGGCATCCCAGAGCCGTTGATTATCGGCCGGGGCATCGACGATGTCGCAATCCTGTCGTTGACGCTGTCTTCGGCAGAGGGGCAAGAGATTTCCGCCAATGATCTGACCCGCATCGCGCGTGCGCTTCAGACCGAGGTGACCAAAGCCGATAACGTCGGGCTGACCTATCTGGTTGGCGACGCGCAGGACGTGATCCGCATCCAGCCAGATCCTGACCGGCTGGCGCTGTACGGTGTGACCTTGCAGCAACTGGCGCAAAAGGTGGCGCAGGCGAACAGATCGCTGAACACCGGCAAGTTGCGCGACAAGGGCGAACAGATTGATCTGGTTGCGGGCCATACCATCACCGCCCCTGCCGCAGTGGCGCATCTGCTGCTGACCACCCGCGATGGCCGCCCTGTCTATGTCGCGGATGTGGCTGACGTGGTCTATGTGCCGGACACCGGTGAACATATCGTCGCCAATGTCACCCGCGCGGCAGATGGGTCGCTTGATCGCTCGCCAGCGGTGACGCTTGCGATTGCAAAGCGGGCGGGCGCCAATGCGGTCGTGGTCGCCGAAGAAGTTCTCACGCGTGTCGAGGCGCTGGAAGGCAAGCTTCTGCCGAACTCGGTCATGCTAACTGTAACGCGGGACTATGGCGAGACGGCCAACGAGAAGGCCAATGAGTTGCTGTTCCACCTTGGCCTTGCCACAGTGTCGATCATCCTGCTGGTCTGGCTGGCTATAGGCTGGCGCGAGGCGGTCGTGGTGGCCATCGTCATTCCGGTGACGATACTGCTGACACTGTTTGCAGCGTGGATCATGGGCTACACGCTGAACCGCGTCAGCCTGTTCGCACTGATTTTCTCCATCGGCATTCTGGTCGATGACGCCATCGTCGTGATCGAGAATATCGCCCGCCATTGGGGCATGCGCGATGGGCGATCCCGTCCTGCCGCAGCGATTGATGCAGTGGCCGAGGTGGGCAACCCGACCATCGTGGCCACATTGACGGTGGTGGCTGCGCTGTTGCCGATGCTGTTCGTCTCGGGGTTGATGGGGCCGTATATGAGCCCTATTCCGGCCAACGCCTCGGCGGCAATGATCTTTTCTTTTTTCGTCGCTGTGATCATTACGCCATGGCTGATGATCAAAATCGCTGGCCGGGCAGAATTGTCGGCGCATGGACATGATGCAGCCGACGGCGGCCATCATGGCGGCTGGTTAGAGCGGACTTATGCGCGTGTCGCCCGCCCAATCCTTGCCAGCAAGGCGCGTAGTCTCAGCTTTCTTCTGGTCGCAGCGGCGCTGTCCTTTGGGTCTTTGGCGTTGCTGTACACCCGTGATGTGACTGTCAAGCTGCTGCCCTTCGACAACAAATCCGAACTGTCGGTGATTATTGATCTGCCCGAAGGCAGCTCGGTAGAGGCAACCGACAACGTGGCGCAGGATGTGGCGCGGATTGTGATGCAGATGCCGGAAGTGACTTCGGTGCAGACCCATGCCGGAACCCCTGCGCCTTTCAATTTCAACGGCCTTGTGCGCCACTATTACCTGCGGCAACAGCCGCAACTGGGCGAGGTCTCGATCAATCTTCTGCCCAAGGCAGACCGTGATCGCGCCAGCCATGATATCGCGCTGGACATCCGCACCAAGCTTTCCGGCCTTGCGCTGCCTGCTGGCACCAGCCTCAAAACTGTAGAACCGCCCCCCGGCCCCCCAGTGATCGCGACCCTGCTGGCTGAGGTTTACGGCCCCGATGCGGCTACTCGTCGCGCGGCTGCTGCCCAAATCCGCAAGGCGTTTGAGGCCGTGCCGTTCATCGTCGATGTGGATGACAGCTTTGGAATTCAGGCGCGCCGGATACGGGCAACAATCTCGCCGGATGATCTCGAATTCTTCGGCGTGCAGGAGCAGGACGTTTTCGACACGCTGGCGCTGTTGAATGGCAGCACGACGGTAGGCTACTCCAACCGGGGCGAGGGGCGTTTGCCGATCCCCTTGCAACTGGGGCGCGCAAAGGCTGACCGGGTTCTTGACGAGCGATTTCTGACGACACCGGTTCCGGCCAACGTGTTGCCCGGTGCGCGCGGTGTGGTCGAATTGGGCGATGTGCTGCGGTTGGCAGAAGAGCCTGCCTCGTTTCCGATCTTCCGCCACAATGGCCGCGATGCCGAGATGGTGATGGCTGAAATGGCGGGCGATTTTGAAGCCCCGCTGTACGGAATGTTGGCGGTGGCCGAGCAGATCGCCGCGCAGGATTGGCCAACGGGCAAGCCCGAAATCAGCCTGCACGGCCAGCCGCAGGATGAAAGTACCGTGACGCTGTTGTGGGAGGGGGAGTGGGAGGTCACCTTCGTTACCTTCCGCGATATGGGGGCTGCCTTCGGCGTCGCATTGCTGGGCATCTATATTCTTGTGGTGGCGCAGTTCGGCTCTTTCCGTTTGCCGCTGGTGATCCTGACGCCGATCCCTTTGACCTTTCTTGGCATCATGGCGGGGCACTGGCTGTTCTCAGCGCCGTTTTCGGCAACGTCGATGATCGGATTTATCGCGCTCGCGGGCATCATTGTGCGCAACTCGATCCTGTTGGTGGATTTCATCCGCAACACCCAATCAAGCGCGGTCACCGTCGATGTGTTGATCGAAGCGGGGGCTATTCGCTTCAAGCCGATCTTGCTGACTGCCATTGCCGCGATGATCGGGGCGGTGGTGATCCTGACCGATCCGATCTTTCAGGGTCTGGCGATATCGCTGCTGTTCGGGCTGCTGTCGTCCACCTTGCTGACCGTTCTGGTCATTCCGGCGATCTACCGCGTGTTCAAAACCTGAAATCGAGATGTTCGGCAGAGGAGGCCGGGCGGATCACAGCCAATGGATTGAGGAGAAGAAAATGGCACATGTCGTTGTATTGGGCGCCGGTTTGGGCGGGGCCATCATGGCTTACGAGCTAAAGGATCAATTGCGAAACGAGGATACGGTTACGGTTGTCACTAAAGACCCGACCTATCATTTTGTCCCCTCAAATCCGTGGATTGCGGTGGGCTGGCGCAAGCGCGAGGATATCACCGTGGATTTGGCGCCGACGATGGCAAAGCGCGGCATAGATTTTATCCCCGTTGCGGCGCAGCAAGTGCATCCGAAGGAAAACCGTGTCGAGTTGATCGACGGCCGATCAATCAGCTACGATTATCTGGTGATCGCCACCGGGCCTGAACTGGCCTTCGATGAGATTGAGGGCCTTGGCCCGCATGGCGGTTTCACCCAGTCCGTTTGCCACATCGACCATGCAGAAAAGGCCGAGGAAGCGTTCCAACGGCTTTTGGCAAACCCCGGCCCGGTGATCATTGGTGCCGCACAAGGGGCAAGCTGCTTTGGCCCCGCCTATGAATTCCTGTTCATCCTTGAAACCGCGCTACGCCGGGCGAAAATCCGCGACAGGGTGCCGATGACGTTTGTGACACCTGAGCCCTATGTTGGCCATCTAGGGCTGGACGGAGTCGGTGACACCAAGGGGCTTTTGGAATCCGAAATGCGTGCCAAGCACATCAAATGGATGACCTCGACGAAGGTTAAAAAGGTCGCCGATGGCCAGATGACAGTGGAAGAGGTCAACGAGGACGGTACAACCAAGCCCGAGAAGATGCTGCCCTTTGCCTATTCGATGATGTTGCCTGCCTTTCGCGGGATAAAACCGGTGTCGGGCATCGAGGGTCTGTCCAATCCGCGCGGTTTTACCATCGTGGATCAACACCAGCAAAACCCAACCTTCCGCAACATTTTTGCGGTTGGTGTCTGCGTGGCTATCCCGCCGATGGGGCCGACGGCTGTGCCCTGCGGCGTTCCGAAAACCGGCTTCATGATCGAGTCCATGGTCACCGCAACCGCGCACAACATCGGCAATCTTGTGCGTGGCAAAGCGGCGGATGAGGTCGGCACATGGAACGCCGTGTGCCTTGCCGATTTCGGAGACGGCGGCATCGCCTTTGTGGCGCAACCGCAGATTCCGCCGCGCAATGTCAACTGGTCGTCGTCGGGCAAATGGGTTCACCTCGCCAAGGTGGGGTTTGAGAAGTACTTCATGCGCAAACTGCGGCAGGGCAAATCAGAACCGTTTTACGAAAGCCTCGCCCTCAAGGTGCTTGGCATCAACAAGCTGAAAGACACCACCAAGGGATAACCCTTTCGCCTTCGCGAAAAACTCTGTCTCAACATAAGGAAATGCAAATGTCTCTTGATCGCTCTGTTCTGTTGTTCGCAGGTGTTATGGTCTTGGTCAGCGTTCTGCTGACCAGCTTCGTTTCGGGCTATTTTGTCTGGTTCACCGTGTTTATCGGGGTAAATCTGATGCAATCCGCGTTCACCGGCTTTTGCCCCGCCGCGATGGTGTTCAAAGCGATGGGCATTAGGAAGGGCTGCGCGTTCGAGTGAAACTGTGATCCGATGATCGGCAAGGTTTCCAGCATCGACGGCTTAGGCGGCAGCGACAATGCTGCCGCCGAAGCCGTGTCCTTCCTGAAGATACTGTCGCATGAAGCGCGACTTCAGATCCTTTGCCTCTTGCTGGATCGGGATATGTCGGTGGGTGAGCTTGCCGCCACCCTCGGCCTGTCTCAGCCCACCGCATCGCAACAGCTGATGAGATTGCGGGCCGAGGGGTATCTTGGCACTCGCAGGACTGGGAAGGCGGTCGTTTATCATCTGCTGCGCCCGGATGTGAAACCCGTCATTGCGGTATTGAGGACGACATTCTGTCCGACCGAAAATGGCAAGTGACTTTGCTAAGCCACCGCATCCTTGAACGCATCCCTTGCCCCAACCCGCCTTGATTGCGGTCTGGCATAGAAACAAATGTCGCCCTTACGATACATGTTTATCGCAAAACCGTTACGCGCGCTTTCTAGGTTCCGGCCAAATCTCCCGAAAGGAACCATGATGAAAAAATCCCTCTCCGCCGTCGCAGCGCTTGCGCTGACCACCAATGCCGCCTTTGCCGCTCCGGTCCAGATCAGCTGGTGGCACGGCATGGGTGGCGCGAACGAGCAGGTGATCAATCAGGTCGCTGAAAAGTTCAACGCGGCGCAAGCCAACTGCGCGATCACTCCGGTTTCCAAAGGCACCTATGAAGAAGCTTTGGCGTCGGGCATCGCGGCATTCCGTTCCGGCGAGCAGCCGAATATCCTGCAAGTGTTTGATGCCGGTGCCGCCACCATCATCAGCGCCAAAGGGGCGACTATTCCCGCCGAAGACCTGTTGGCCCAGAACGGCCACAGCCTTGACCGTGACGCTTTCATCGACGGCATCCGCAATTTCTACGCCGATGCCGATGGCAAATTCATCGGCATGCCGTTCAACTCGTCGGCGCCGATCATGTATATCAACACCGATGCGTTTGCGAAGGCCGGTGTGACGCCGCCGAAAACCTGGGAAGAGTTTGAGGCTATTGCCCCCAAGCTGAAAGAAGCCGGATATGTGCCGCTGGTGGCCAGCCAGCTGACCTGGATGTTGTTTGAGAACTTTTTCTCGCGCAATAACATCCAGATGGCGTCGAACAACAACGGCTATGACAGCATTGAAGGCACCACG
>NZ_JAXMJJ010000061.1:0-8101 GCF_034376685.1 Cypionkella sp. | reverse complement strand
GGATGAATTTCACGGTCAGCTTGTTGGTGTCGATTTCCAGATAATCCGGGGTGTCACGCTCGGTCAGAGCCAAAGCTTCAGCGATGATCGCGAGTTGACGCGACTTTTCACGAACGGCGATGATGTCGCCCTCTTTGACACGGTAGGACGCGATGTTGACGCGGCTGCCGTTCACGGTGACGTGGCCGTGGTTCACGAACTGACGCGCTGCGAACACGGTCGGCACCAGCTTGGCGCGGTAGACGACAGCATCCAGACGACGCTCCAGCAGACCCACCAGCATCTCGCCGGTATCGCCTTTGACACGTTCAGCTTCGGTGTAGATCTTGCGGAATTGCTTTTCGGTCAAATCGCCGTAATAGCCCTTCAGTTTTTGCTTAGCGCGCAACTGAGTACCGAAATCCGACAGTTTGTTCTTGCGGCGCTGACCGTGCTGGCCAGGGCCGTATTCGCGCTTGTTCACCGGGGACTTCGGACGGCCCCAGATGTTTTCGCCCATGCGGCGGTCAATTTTGTACTTGGCAGAGGTGCGTTTTGTCATCTCTGATCTCCTTCTTAAGTTACGAAGGGCGTTGTCCTTTGGCCGAGGCCCGACAGGGTTCTTCTTGCGAAGTCCACCAACACCAATGAAAAGCCCCGGACTTTCATCCGGGACATAGGGCGGCTTATACAGTCGGCCTAAGCAGAGTCAACCGCCGCAGACCACTTTATGCAGCCAGTTCATGCCGCAGGATCGCGGCTTCCGAGCCCGAGATGTTGCGCCGCGCATAATCACCATAGGCATGCGGGTTTTCCTCGATCTCGGGCAGGATGTTCAACAACCCTTCGCGCTGCACCGGGTCGACCGTGTCGAGCGCGGTGTTCGAGGGATGGAAGCTTTCGGTTTCCAGCCCATTGGCCCAGACGATGTTGTGCCGCTCCAACAGGATATGCACATAGGTCACTTCGCGCAGGGCATGATCGACAGTGACGGTGGCGTCATTGACCAGATCTTCGGCTGCGACCAACACTTCGGCGGTGTTGAACAGCGCCTGCGAAGCCGCGCCTTTGACCAGCATCCGATGCTGCGGCGAAACCAGCAAATCCTCATCCGGGCGGTGGAGACCCATCGAGTTCGCTTTGAAGCGGATCGGGCGCAGATGCGGCATGGCATACAGCCGTGCGCCGGACATGCGACGATGGCCGCTCCACAGCACCTCTTGCGGACCGTTGTCACGGGTCAGGATCAGATCGCCGGGACGCAGGGTGCGAATTTGCTGCACACCGTCCGGCGTGGCCACACGGGTATCCGGCGTGAAGCAAATCACCCCGCCAGCAGCCCGCGCCCCTGCCCCGGAATGCGTGCGGTCGATCGCGGTGCGCACCACCCACAAATCCTGATCGCAAGGCGGCAGATCGCCGACCAGCATCAACAGTTGTGCGCCAGTGTCTGGCACCGGAATGATCGTCACGGTGAAGGACTGATGCCCGTCAGTGACGATAAAGCCTTGATCGGGAAGATCATTATACGCTTCGTCTGGAGAATTCTGAGGCATACCATCGCCCCCAACCGCTACGCCCACCAACCGACGCACCATGCGCGCTGCGCGCTTGCGTAAATCCGCCGCACCCTCGGCCTTCTCCAGAAGCAACAATCCCTGCGGCCCATCCACGCGGACGGCCGTACCCGTCCAGCGCCATGCAGCGCCGACCGAGAGAAGGTCAGTTGATGCGGCCTTGAGGCCATCTACTTCTGTTTGTGACCAGGATATGACGAACGTGCCCAGAGAGCCCGTTTTCATGCCTGTTTGCCCGCTCGTTTTTTGTTTCTTATCTGGAAACGTTAACAGAGGGTTAGCCAAATTTCTATGGTAAAAAAGCAACAGTGAAAGTGAATGTTATATCACTCAACTTTAGGTTGTGCGCGGTGGTGTTTACTGATTCGGTGTGACTAGAACTTGAGGTTCAGGTTCAGCCCGCCGACCAATTGGCCTTCCGGCTGTTGATCAAATTCTTTGCTCAGATAGCTGACGCCGTAGAACAGCGAGGCTTTCTCGCCCTGCCAATGCACCCCAGCACGCAGGCGCGAGCGGTCTTCGGTCAGGGTAGCGTCGCCGTTGCTGGGCAGCAAAGCCGAGTCAAACACCCGTGCCATGTCACCGCCAAGGATAAAGCTGACGCCTTGATTTTGGGTGCCTTGGACGGCGCGGTAGCGCTGACCCGTCGTGGTGTCGCGCACCATCAGATCATCCCGCCCGAGCGTGCCGATCACCAGATCGCCACCGATGCGCACAAAGCTTTCCACCCCAGCCTGGGCTTGCACGAAGGGGCGGAGCTCGGCCCGATTTCCCAGCGCGAATTTGCGACCCAGTTCGGCCTCAAACGTTGGATAGATGCCGTTGCCGATCTGCTGATCAATCACCGTCGGCTCTTCCAGACCGACCATGTTGTGAATCCATTTCTGGAAATTGCTGATACCCGTCTGCGGCCCAGTGAACACCAGATCAGCCCCGACGCTGACATCATTGCCGCGCCAGTCGAATTGCGTGTGCATCCCAAAGGACAGCATGGCGGCGTAGCGGCGATCTTGCGGAGGAGGGGAGATCAGATCTTCGGGCGCGACGATCTGCGCCGAGGCGCGGAATTCGAGGATCTCGCCGGGTGTGGTCGGCAAGCTGCCATCCCAGGAATAGCCCCGGATGCGGCTGACCTGATAACCACCCGTGCGCCAGCGGTCTTTCTGATCGCCCAAGGCATCATTGCTGAACATCCGACCCCAACCAAGCGTCACGCGATCTTCGGCCTGCGCGGGCACGGCGGCGGCTAAAGAGGCCGCAATCACAAGGGTTTTTACAAAGTTCAACATTTTGCTTCCCAGTTTCGCGGTTCTGCGGCCTGTTCTGCCAGAAACCACGCCTTTTATTGTACAGATTAACGGCCACCCAGCGGTGCATCTGCTCTTGGTGCATTTGCACTATGGCAAGAAGATGGAAAACACTTTCTTAATGCGAAAGAAATTTCGGCGCGAAAGGATGTTCGATGGCCACAGCATTCTACCATGATGAGCGTTGCCTGTGGCATTCGGGCGGCGAACAAGCACTGTTCCTGCCGGTCGGCGGCTATGTGCAGCCGCCCTCGGCGACGGGTTTCGCGGAAAATCCCGAGACCAAGCGGCGGTTCAAGAACTTGCTGGAGGTCGCGGGGATCTGGCCGCAGTTGGATGTGCGTTCGGCCGCAGCTTCTGCCGGCGCCGATCTGTTGCGGGTGCATACGGTGGCCTATCTCGACAAGTTGAAGGCGATGTCGGATGCGGGCGGCGGCAATATCCCACCGCATTTTGCACCGTTTGGGCAGGGCAGTTTTGAGATCGCCTGTTTGTCGTCGGGTCTGGTCAAGCAAGCGGTGGAGGATGTGGTGACGGGCGGTGTCGCGCGGGCCTATGCGCTGTCGCGGCCACCGGGGCACCATTGCTTGCCGGATGCCTCGATGGGGTTTTGCCTGCTGGCGAATATCCCGGTGGCGCTGGAAGCCGTGCGGGCCAAGCATGGGCCACTGCGGGTGGCGGTGGTGGATTGGGACGTGCATCATGGCAATGGCACGCAGGCGATTTTCTATGACCGCGCCGACACGCTGACGATCTCGCTGCATCAGGAAAACTGCTTTCCGCCGGGGTATGGTGGTGCGGAAGATCGTGGGGCTGGTGCCGGGGAAGATACAAATCTCAACATTCCGCTGCTGGCTGGCTGCGGACACCAAGCCTATCTTGATGCCTTTGAGCTGTTGGTCACGCCAGCCTTGCGCGCGTTCAAACCCGATCTGATCGTGGTCGCCTCGGGGTATGATGCCTCATGCGTTGATCCGCTGGCGCGGATGATGGCGACGTCAGAGACGTTTCGCGCGATGATGACGCAGCTGCGCGGGTTGGCGGATAGATTGTGCGATGGCAAAATCGTGGTGGTGCATGAGGGCGGATATTCCGATGTCTATGTGCCGTTTTGTGGGCTTGCGGTGATCGAGGCGTTGTTGGGTCAGCGCAGCCCGGTGATCGACCCGTTGCTGAAAATCTCTGATCTGCAACAGCCGCCCGCCGATCTGATCGCGTTTCAGCGTGCACGGCTGGAGGCGCAGGCCTGGCGGGTTTTCGGCTGATTATCTGATCACGAAGGTTTTCCGCGCAAGGCAAACCTCACCCTTCCCTGCGCCTGCGCCAGACTGTATCATGGCGCCAGATTGGTCCGAGAAGGGCCAGAAGGGCAATGAAACGCCACCATAAGGTGGGAAAGCGCGCGAAACAAAGCGCCAAGGGAGCAGAGCATGACGGGTGAGGCGATGCGACGTTTGATGGTCGCTGTGGCGATGGCGGCGATTTTGACCGGCTGCCAAGAGGGCAAGGGCCCGCTGGCGGCGAAGGCTCCGCCGGATGGCGCGGCACCGGCCTCGACCAAATCAGTCAAACTGGTTGACCGCGATGTTGAAGACCCGTCGATCTTTCAGACCACCGATCAGGCCTTGTGGGATGGTCGCCCCTCGCTCGGCGGTGTCTGGGTGGCCTCGCCCGATGCCAAGGATCCCGAGCGGGTGATCTTGCGCAATACCGCCAACGGCAAATTTGTGATCGGCGCGCTGTTCCGGCGTGAGTTGGACAATCCGGGACCGAAGCTGCAAATCTCATCCGATGCGGCGGCGGCTTTGGGCCTGCTGGCGGGCGAGCCGGGCAAGGTTTCGGTGACAGCGTTGCGGCGCGAGGAAGCGCCAAAGACCGCGCCGGATGCGTCCAAGCCGATTTTGGATGCGGCCGAAACTGTCGCCACCGAAACGCTGGACCCGATCCCCGGTGCAGCGGCCGCGATTGATCGTGCGGCGGCAAGCCCCGAAAAACCCACAGCACCGCCGATTGCCACCATGCCCGCCAGCGGCAAATCTGCTGCGGCCCCGGCCCCAGAAGCGCCGAAACCTGTCGCGGCAAGCGGCAAAGGCGGGCTGATCCAGATCGGCATCTTCTCGGTCGAGGCGAACGCAAAGCGCGCCGCAGATCAGTTGAAAGCCGCAGGCGTTGCGGCTGACATTCGCACCGAGACCGCTCAGGGCAAAAGCTTCTGGAGTGTGACGGCGCGCGGCGACAAAGGCCTGATGGCCAAAATCAAGCAGGCGGGGTTCATGGACGCCTATTTCCTGAAAGGCTAACCGTATGATGTTCCGTTTCTTTTCCGCAGCCGCCTTGTTTGTTGCAGCCTGCCTTCCGGCGCAGGCGTTTGAAACACGCGCGACGGCGGCGTGGGTTTACGATGTCACCACCCATACCGTGCTGATGGACAAGAACGGCGAAGCCTCGCTGCCGCCGGCGTCGATGTCCAAGCTTATGACGGTGAACATGCTGTTTGAGGCGCTGAAGGATGGCCGTATCGCGATGGACACCACCTTTGGCGTTTCGGCACACGCGGTGAGCTTTACCGAGGCGGGCGGCTCGACGATGTATCTGCAACAGGGCGACCGGCCCACCGTCGAAGACTTGATCAAAGGCATCATCATCAACTCTGGCAACGATGCCTGCGTGGTGGTGGCCGAAGGGCTATCGGGCACGGAAGCCGCATTCTCGGAACAGATGACCGAACGCGGCAAGGCGCTTGGGCTGGAACATTCAAATTTCGTCAATGCAAGCGGCTGGCCAGCCCCCGGCCATCGGATGAGCATGAAGGATCTGGGGCTGCTTTCGGTGCGGTTGATCGAAGAGTTCCCGGAACTGTATAAGGTTTTTGGTGAGACCGATTTCAACTACAAGAACCGCGCGCCTGCGAACTCTCGCAACCGCAACCCCTTGCTGGCGTTGAATATTGGCGCGGATGGCTTGAAAACTGGCCACACGCAGGAAGCCGGATTTGGCATGGTGGGTTCGGTCAAGCAGGGCGAGCGGCGCATCGTGTTTGCGATCTCGGGGATGACCTCGGACACCGAGCGCGCCGAGGAGGCCGAACGGATTGCCACTTGGGCGTTTCGGCAGTTTGCGTTGAAAACGGTGGTGAAAGCGGGGGCGCAGGTGGCGCAGGCTGCTGTGTTCATGGGCGAGGCTGATACGATCGGGCTGGTGCCTGCCGAGGACGTCAAGCTGCTGATCCCGGCCTTGGCACAGGATGGATTGCAGGCGCAGGTGGTCTACACCGGGCCGCTGGAAGCGCCGATTGCAAAGGGCACCGAGGTGGCACAACTGGTGATCACTGTGCCGGGTCTGCCCGAGCATCGCGTGGGCTTGCTGGCCGAGACGGATGTGCCGAAGGGTGGTTTTATGAAACGCCTGACCACGGCCGCGTTGAAGCTGCGGGCGGAATATATCGGCACGCCTGCTAGCTGAATGTCAGGGATTTTCCTTTCGTTTGAAGGCATTGACGGCTCTGGCAAGTCGACGCAAGCGCGGATGCTGGCCGAGGCTTTGCGCGCGCGCGGGCTGACGGTGTGTCTGACGCGCGAGCCTGGTGGCTCGCCAGGGGCTGAGGAGATTCGGCGTCTGGTGTTGGAGGGGGCCGCGGATCGCTGGTCAACCGAGACCGAGCTGCTGCTGTTCACCGCTGCGCGGCGCGATCATCTGGAAAAGACCATCCGTCCGGCTTTGGCACGGGGTGAGGTGGTGATCTCGGATCGGTTCGCCGACAGCTCGCGGATTTATCAAGGCCTGACGCGGGGCGATCTGCGCGACACCGTGGACCGTTTGCATGCGCTGATGATCGGGGCTGAGCCGGACCTGACCGTGCTGATCGACATTGATCCGGCTGAGGGACTGGCGCGGGCGGTGGCGCGGGCGGGCAAAGAGATGCGATTTGAGGGCATGGGGCTTGGCGTGCAGGAAAAGGCGCGCGATGGCTTTCTGGAGCTGGCTGCGGCACATCCGGCTCGGTTTCGGGTGATCGCGGGCGCGCGTTCGGCTGAGGCGGTGGCGGCAGATGTTTTGGCCGCCGTTCTGGCGCGGCTATGAGCGAGGATCTGCCCGAGCCCGACCGGGTCGAAGGTGCGCCGCATCCGCGCCATACCACGCGGTTGATCGGGCAAGCACAGGCGGAAGCCACATTCCTGCAAGCGTTCAATGGCACAAGGCTGCATCACGGCTGGCTGATCACCGGGCTGCGCGGCGTGGGCAAGGCGACCTTGGCGTGGCGGCTCGCGAAGTTTCTGCTGGCGACACCGGATGAGGATGGCGGAATGTTCGCAGCCCCGCCGCCCGAGAGTTTGGACATTCCTGACAGCCATCCCGTGTCGCATCGCATGGCGGCACTGACGGAATCGCGGATGTTTTTGTGCCGCCGCGCGCCGAACGAAAAGCATGATAAATTGCAAACTGTCATCTCGGTGGAAGAGGTGCGCAAGATGAAGTCATTCTTCGCGCTTTCGGCGGCGGATGGCGGGCGACGGGTGGCCATCATTGATTCTATTGATGAAATGAACGTCTCGGCGGCCAATGCCCTGCTGAAACTGCTGGAGGAACCGCCCGCGCGGGTGACAATCCTGATGATCTCGCACCAGCCTGCGAAACTGTTGCCCACCATCCGCTCGCGGTGCCGCGAGCTGCGGCTGGGGCCTTTGTCGGCGGAAGATCTGTCTGATGCGTTGACCCAAGCTGGCGGCGATGTAGAGCCGGAGGACCGGGTGGCACTGGCGGAACTGGCGGGCGGCTCGGTGGGCGAAGCGTTTCGGATGACCAATCTGGACGGGTTGAAGCTGTATGAAAGCTTGATCCAGTTGTTTGGCACCCTGCCCCGGCTGGACCGACCCCGCGCGCAGAGTTTGGCCGAGGCGGGGGCTGGCAAGGGGGCAGAAGCGCAGTTTGAGCTGATCGTCACGCTGCTGGATCTGTTTCTGGCGCGGTTGGCGCGGGCGGGCACCTTGCAACAACTGCCACCCGAAGCGGCGCGGGGCGAAGGCGATCTGATCGCACGGCTTTCGCCCTCGCCCGATCATGCCCGGACTTGGGCCGATGTGGCGCAACATTTGGGCCTGCGCGCACGGCGCGGCAAGGCGGTGAACCTTGACCCTGCCGCGCTTCTGATGGATATGGTTCTGCATATCAATGAGACGGCGGCAGAGCTCGCCTAGAGGTGCTGCATGGCTTTTGAGATCGTTGACAGCCATTGCCATC
>NZ_JAXMJJ010000060.1:0-4578 GCF_034376685.1 Cypionkella sp. | reverse complement strand
ACCTAGTGGCGATTTCCGGATCGCTCGTTCTGGGTCTTGCCGTTGCCCACCAAAGGCTGACGGGTGATCAGGCTTTTGGTCTGAGCCGAATCGATGAGAAATGGCAGAGCGAGCTTTGGGGCGAAGACGAGGATGCCGCCGCGCTGGAGGCGTTGCGGCAGGAGGCTTTCCTGACCGCAGAGCGATTCTATACTTTGTGCGGGTAACAATCCTGCCCAAATGACGGGCGCGACGACGCCATCTTGCCCGATGCCGCTTTGAAACCGCCTGAATGCAAAGAATTTAGGCAAATTCCCGCGACACGCTTGACCTTTCAAACCGCTTCGGAGGAAACTAGCTCCACTGGGAGAGGCTCACCTCCACTAGTTCCGTCCCCGTCCGCCCATCAACCGGCCTCGGGGCATATAAAAACGTCGGCCCAAGGCCGACTACTCAGGATGAGGTAAGAATGAAACAATCCGTATTCCTCGGCACCCTCGCCGCAGCCACCCTTTTCGCAGGTGTGGCAATGGCGCAGGGCACCTCGACGCTTGATACCGTCAAGGCCCGTGGCGAACTGAACTGCGGCGTCAATACCGGTCTGGTCGGCTTTGCCGCTCCGGATGCAAGCGGTAACTGGCAGGGCTTTGATGTAGCTGTTTGTAAAGCCGTCGCCGCTGCAATCTTCGGCGATGCGTCGAAAGTGGTCTATATCCCGACCACCTCGTCGGACCGGTTTGAACAGCTGACTTCGGGCAAGATCGACTTTCTTGTCCGCAACACCACTTGGACCTTCTCGCGCGATACGGATCTGAAAATGGATTTCGTTGGCGTGAACTACTATGACGGTCAGGGCTTCATGGTTCGCAAGGATCTGGGCGTGTCTTCCGCAAAAGAGCTGAACGGCGCAACGATCTGTATCCAGACCGGCACCACCACTGAACTGAACCTGGCTGACTACTTCAAAGCCAACAATATGGCTTACACAGCGGTTCCGATCGAAACCAACGCTGAAGGCGAACAGCAGTATCTGGCTGGTGCCTGCGATGCTTACCCCACCGCTGCAACGGGCCTTGCAGCCACCCGCGCTGCTTTTGCAGACCCTGATAACCACATCATCCTGCCTGAAATCATCTCCAAAGAACCGCTTGGGCCTGCCGTGCGTCATGGTGACAGCGCTTGGGGTGACGTGATTCGCTGGACGATGAACGCGCTGGTTGCTGCCGAAGAGTTCGGCATCACTTCGGCCAACATCGACGAACTGGCAACATCGTCCCAGAATCCAGAAGTTCAGCGTTTGCTGGGCAGTTCGGACAACTTGGGGGCGATGATCGGTCTTGACGTCGAATGGGCGAAAAACGCGATCAAGGCCAGCGGCAACTATGGCGAGATCTTTGCGGCAACCATCGGCGAGTCGACTCCGATCGGTCTGGCGCGTGGTCTGAACGCACAGTGGACCCAAGGCGGTCTGCTCTACACCCCGCCGTTCCGTTGATCGACTGACAATCAAGGGCGCGCTTTCATGGCGCGCCCTTTCTAACAGTGAGAACAGGGTTATCCGCAGCGTCGGGGGGCAGCCCCCAAACACAAGGGCAAAGCCCAGGGGCGTGCGGACTTCAGGGGAAAATAAATGGCCGTAGTCACGGAAGAACCGAAAGCCAGCTTTCGGCTCGGGATGCTCATATACGACACCCGCTATCGCTCCATCACCATTCAGATCGTTGTGCTCATGCTTGTCATGTTGGGGGCCGCTTGGCTGATAGACAACCTTTTGCGCAATCTTGATGCGCTGGGCCGGGGCATCTCGTTCGGATTTTTGTGGAACCGTGCGGGCTACGATATCAACCAGACGCTTGTAGAATACACCAATGACAGCAGCCACGCCCGCGCAACCTTGGTTGGTCTGCTCAACACGCTGCTGATTGCCTTTTTGGGCTGTATCGCGGCAACGGTTGTTGGGGTGATCGCAGGGGTTCTGCGCCTGTCTAACAACTGGGTGATTGCCCGATTGATGACGGTTTATGTGGAGATATTCCGCAACATCCCACTTTTGCTGTGGATTTTGATGGTCTATACCGTGTTCACCGAGGCATTGCCTGCGCCAAATGCGTTCCGTGGTGAAAACCCGGCGGCGTCGATGGTCCTGTTCGACACGGTGGCTTTTACCAACCGCTACACTGCTGTTCCGTGGCTGGTGTTTGACAATTCGATGGGCTGGCTGTCCTTGGGGCCGATCTGGCTGAACCTTGACCTTGCGCTGATCGTTGCCGCGCTGGTCGGTGGCTTCCTGATCAACCGCACGATCCTGCGTCGTGCGACCCGCATTCAAGAGGCCACCGGCCTTCGGCCCACCACATGGTGGCAGTCGATTCTTGCGCTGTTCGGTCCGATCATTCTGGTCTTCCTGTTCCTTGGCACCCATCTTGATAACCCCAGCTTGCAAGGCTTTAACTTCACCGGCGGATTGCAGGTGTCGAACTCGCTCGTGGCGCTGTGGCTTGCCCTGACGCTCTACACGGCGGCCTTCATCGCCGAAATCGTCCGCGCCGGGATCAACGCCATCTCTCGCGGGCAATCCGAGGCGGCCTTTGCCCTTGGCCTGCGCCCTGGTCGCACGATGAACCTGATCATTTTGCCACAGGCGCTTCGGGTCATCATTCCGCCGCTGATCTCGCAATACCTGAACCTGACCAAGAACTCGTCGCTTGCCATCGCCGTCGGTTACATGGACCTGCGCGGCACGCTAGGTGGCATCACGCTGAATCAGACGGGGCGCGGGCTAGAGGCGATGATGCTTCTGATGCTGATTTACCTGATCATCAGTTTGCTGATTTCATCGGCGATGAACGTCTACAACAATTCCGTCAAGCTGAAGGAGCGCTGAGATGAACACCAGCACAAGCACCTTCGTGCGCACCGAAATGCTGCCCCAGCAAACACCTCCAATCACCGAGGCAGGGGCTGTGAAATGGGTGCGCGAGAACCTGTTCTCGTCCGTCCTGAACGGCATTCTGACCGTTCTGGGTGTCGCGGTTGTCGTCTACATCACTCTGCAGATAGCACCTTGGCTCTCCCGCTCGGTCTGGGTTGCCAGCAGTCTGTCCGAATGCCGTCAGATCATCGCTGATCGGTATGGTGAAGGCGCTACCGGCGCCTGCTGGGCGGTTATCCGCGAACGTTGGCCGCAGTATCTGTTCGGCTTCTACCCGTCGCATCTGTATTGGCGCCCGGTTCTGACCTTTGCACTGCTCTGCGTCGCTGTTGCTCCAGTGTTGTTTGATAAGTTGCCACGCCAGATGCTCTGGTTCTCGCTGGTTTACCCCGCTGTCGGCTTCTGGCTTTTGTGGGGCGGGTCGGTCTGGGTGCCCGTGATGGCGCTCGCAGGTTTTGCCATCGGCTATGCCGCTGCAAAGATCGTGCAACCCCTTGCAGGCACCATCGTCGCCACCATCGCCGCCGTTTTGGCTCCGGTCCTGTGGTGGTTGTTCCTTGCTGGCCCTGCTGCTGACGCGATGCAATCCATCCTGCCGATTGCGCTCCAAGGTGTGCGATCACGTGAATTTGGCGGCTTTGTCCTTGCCTTCACAATTGGCTTTACCGGCATTGCCTTTTCGCTGCCCTTGGGCGTGATGCTTGCGCTTGGCCGTCAGTCCGACATGTTCATCGTCAACAAACTGTCGGTCGGGTTTATCGAGTTCATCCGGGGCGTGCCGCTGATCACCCTGCTGTTCACGGCCTCATTGTTGCTCAACTACTTCCTGCCGCCGGGCACCGATTTTGACATCATCCTGCGTGTCATCATCATGGTGGTGCTGTTCGCGGCCGCCTATATCGCCGAAGTGGTGCGCGGCGGTCTCGCCGCCCTGCCACGCGGCCAATATGAAGCGGCGGATGCGCTTGGCCTTGATTACTGGAAGGCGCAACGCCTGATCATCATGCCGCAGGCGCTGAAAATATCGATACCCGGCATCGTGTCCACCTTTATCGGCCTTTTCAAAGACACCACGCTGGTGGTCTTCGTCGGCCTGCTGGACCCGCTAAAAGGCATCACAGACGCCGTCCGCGCCTCCACCGACTGGAAGGGGATCTATTGGGAACCTTACATCTTTGTCGGCGCTATCTTCTTTCTCTTCTGCTTCGCCATGTCGCGGTACTCGATGTATCTCGAAGGCAAGCTGAAAACCGATCATCGCTAAGGGAGCCGGAAACATGTCCGAAGCCATCGCCCGCGAAATTGACCACAGCCATATGCAGGTCAGCGACGAAGTTGCTATCCAGATCACCCAGATGAACAAGTGGTATGGCACATTCCACGTTCTGCGTGACATCAACATGACCGTTAACCGGGGGGAACGGATCGTGATCTGCGGCCCGTCCGGTTCGGGTAAATCCACCCTTATCCGCTGCATCAACCGGCTGGAAGAACACCAGCAGGGTCAGATCATCGTTGACGGCACCGAACTGACCTCAGACCTGAAAAACATCGACAAGGTCCGGTCCGAGGTCGGGATGGTGTTTCAGCATTTCAACCTGTTCCCGCATCTAACCATTCTTGAAAATCTGACGCTCGCGCCGATCTGGGTCCGCAAGGTGCCAAAG
>NZ_JAXMJJ010000059.1:0-3259 GCF_034376685.1 Cypionkella sp. | reverse complement strand
TTGCCCATGGCATGGACCCGGCGCAGGCCCGCACAGCGGCGCGGGCGATGCTGGATCTGGGGGGGCTGGATGCCGGGGCCATCGGTCGCTATCCGCATGAGTTTTCCGGCGGTCAGCGTCAGCGCGTCGGCATCGCCCGGGCTCTGATGTTCAAGCCGCGGCTGCTTGTCGCCGACGAGGCTGTCTCTGCGCTGGATGTGTCGATCCAGGCGCAGATCCTGCAACTTCTGGACCGCATCCAGCGCGAAACCGGGGTGTCGATGGTGTTCATCACTCATGACCTGCGGGTCGCCAGCCAGATCTGCGACGAGATTGCTGTGATGCAGCGCGGGCGGATCGTCGAAATGGGGCCCCCGTCGCAGATCTTTCTGAACCCGAAATCGGATTACACCCGCGAACTGGTTGCGGCCATTCCGGGCGAACGTGCCACGGGCGGGGCACCAGTGGCTGTGGCTGCGGGTCTTTGACCCAGCGCACCGCCGATTGCCCATAGATACGACCAAAAAGAAACCATCTCCAACGGAAGGACACCAGATGACAAAGACCTCCAGTACCGGCGCGGGCTATTCGCGGCGCCAAGCTTTGCGGATGATGGCGGCAGGCGGAGCGGTGGGGCTGTTTGCACCCCAGCTGCTCGGCAAGCCGGCCTTCGCCCAGACACCGCCCGCAGCGCCCACCGGACGCGTCGTCGTCGGCCTGTCGCAGGAACCGACGGTGTTCAACCCGCTGATGGCGCATATAGAGGTAGATGACGGCGTCAACTTCTCGATGTTCGACGCGCTGTTCCGGATCAATCCAGAGGGTGCCATCGTTCCAAATCTGGCGCTCGAAGTCCCCGATCAGACTAATGGCGGGATTTCGGCGGACGGGTTGCAATGGCGCATCAAGTTGCGCGATGACGTGCGTTGGCACGACGGCGCTCCCTTCACCGCCGAAGATGTGAAATACACCCTCGAACTGATCGTCAACCCGGATTTCCGCGCCTGGCGCACCACCGGCCACGCAATGGTTCGCGACATCACCGTGGTTTCCCCGACCGAAATCACTTGGCGGATGGAAGAGGCATTTGCGCCCTATCTGAATTTCCTGACAGAAACCTTTATGGTGCCCAAACACGTCCTGGAAACCGCGACCGATCTGAACGAAAACGCCTTCAATCAGTCACCGATCGGCACCGGGGCGTTCAAATGGGGCCGGCGTGTGGCCGGCGACAACCTGGAGCTGGTGGCCAACCCCGATTACTTCGGCGAAGGTCCCTATATCGAGCAGCTGATCTTCAAATACATCCCCGACAACACCGTGCTCTACACCCAGTTCAGAAGCGGTGACATCGACCTGGTCGGTCAGGCCTACATCTCGCCCGACAACTATGCCGAAGCCGCCTCGCTGGCCGAGCGTGTGGTGACGCTGGTGCCGAAGACATCCGTGGAAACCTTCTACCTGAACGTGGAGAAGCCGCAGTTCAAGGACATCGCCGTGCGCGAAGCGCTTTACCTTGCGATTGACCGTCAGGCGATCATCGACGCGCTGAACTACGGCGTGCCGACCGTGACCGAGACCTTCATGCCGAAGACGTCCATCTATTACAACCCGGACCTGCCAAAGCATGAGTTCAATCTGGAACGCGCCGCGAAGATGCTTGACGAGGCCGGCTGGCTGCCGGGCGCCGATGGCATCCGCGTCAAGGATGGCGTGCGCCTGTCCTTTGCCAACTCGACCACTGCCGGAGCCCATTTGCGCGAACAGGCGCAGCAGTTCATCCAGCAGACTTTCGCCGAAATCGGCGTCGAGATGACCATCGCCAACCTTCCGTCGGCGGTGATGTGGGGCGACTTCTGGACGCTGTCCCAGTTCGACAGCGCCATGTCGGGGATCAACTTCCTGATCGGGGCTGACCCGGACGTGACGAACCGCTTCCACACCAAGGCAATCACCGCCAAGGGTGGCAAAGGGTCGAACAACGCGCAGTATTCCAACCCCGAGGTTGACGCCCTGCTTGAGGAAGGCAGCCGCACGTTCGACACCGAGGCCCGCCGCGCGATTTATATGAAGGTGCAAGAGATCATCCGCCACGATCTGCCGTTCCTGCCCTTGTTCGCGAACACTTCGGTCTTCGGGCAAAAGGCAGGCCTGCAGGGCTTCGTTTCCAATGCCAACACCCGCACCGAATCCTGGCATGCTGCGGGCTGGTACTGGGGCTGACCTGATCTGCCACCGTCCGGGCCCCAAGGCCCGGGCAGTGGTGTCAAACTGACGCCACGTAATCAGGAAGGGGAAGACCATGCCTGCATTTCTGTTCAATCGTTTCATACAGAGCGTCGTGCTGCTGGTGATCGTTTCGATCATCGGCTTCACCGTGCTCAATCTCATGCCTGGCGGGCCCATGGCCCAGTACGGACTTGATCCCGGGATGACCTCGGACGACCTTGAGCGGCTCAAAGAGCAGCTTGGCCTGAATCGACCGATCCTGGTGCAGTACTTCGACTGGGCCTGGGGGTTGCTGCAAGGCGACTGGGGCACCTCGTTCCGCGATGGAGCGCCGGTGCTGTCGGTGATCGGCCGCCACATCTTTGCGACCCTGTTGCTGATGGGGTCATCCACGGTGATTGCCATCGCGGTTGGCACCTGGATCGGCATCCGTGGGGCCACACATCGTTATTCGGCATTCGACTACATGGCGACCATCGGCGCGATGGTGGCGCTGTCGATCCCGACCTTCTGGTTTGGCCTTGTCGGTATCTATATCTTTTCTCTGGAGCTGGGATGGCTGCCTGCGGGCAACATGTACACCATCGGCGACGAATCCGCGCTGAACTACCTGCATCACCTGATCATGCCATCCGTCGTGCTGGCGCTGGTCCATATCGCCATCTGGAGCCGCTACATGCGTACGGCGACGCTGGACGTGATCAGCCAGGAGTTCGTCAAGACCGCCCGCGCCAAGGGCGTCCCCGAGCGGCGGGTGCTGATGAAGCATGTGGTCGGCAATGCACTGTTGCCGATGATCACCTTGGCCGGGGTGCAGCTGCCCTCGATCCTTACTGGCGCTCTGGTCACAGAGACCGTCTTTACCTGGCCGGGTATGGGGCGATTGTTTCTCGACAGCCTCGGCTACAGCGATTTTCCGGTGGTCATGGGCCTTCTGATGTTCTCGGCCATCCTGACCATCGCCGGCAATCTGATCGCCGATATCATCGTCGCGCTGGTCGATATCGAACAAGTCACACCCGCCGGCCACCGCATCCAGCACCGTGACAAT
>NZ_JAXMJJ010000058.1:0-34593 GCF_034376685.1 Cypionkella sp. | reverse complement strand
CGATATTCTGCTGGGCAATACCTATCATCTGATGCTGCGGCCCACGGCGGAGCGGATCGCGCATTTGGGTGGTTTGCACAAGTTCATGAACTGGGAGCGTCCGATCCTGACGGATTCGGGCGGGTTTCAGGTGATGTCGCTGGCCGCCTTGCGCAAGCTGACCGAAGAGGGCGTGCGGTTTTCCAGCCACATTGATGGATCAAAGCACATGCTGAGCCCTGAACGCAGCATGGAGATCCAAAAGCTGCTCGGGTCGGACATCGTGATGTGTTTCGATGAATGCCCGGCGCTGCCCGCGACGGATGCGGTCGTGGCGAAGTCGATGGCGCTGTCGATGCGATGGGCGCAACGCAGTCGCGATGCGTTTGGCGACCGGCCCGGTCATGCGTTGTTCGGCATCATGCAGGGCGGGGTGACGCCGCATCTGCGTGAGGAATCGGCGAAGGCGCTGACGGCGATTGGCTTTGATGGCTATGCGGTGGGCGGCCTTGCGGTGGGTGAAGGCCAAGAGGCGATGTTGGGCGTGTTGGACTATGCGCCGGGGATGTTGCCTGCGGATAAGCCGCGCTATCTGATGGGCGTGGGCAAACCGGATGATATTGTCGGGGCGGTCGAGCGTGGCATTGACATGATGGATTGCGTGTTGCCGTCACGGTCGGGGCGCACCGGGCAGGCCTGGACGCATCGCGGACAGGTGAATATCAAGAATGCGCGGCATATGGATGATCCGCGCCCGCTGGACGAAAGTTGCACTTGCCCGGCATGTCGCAACTACAGCCGCGCCTATCTGCATCATGTGTTCAAATCCGGCGAGATCATCGCGAGCATGTTGATGACATGGCACAACCTGCATTATTATCAGGAATTGATGCAGGGCCTGCGCGATGCGATTGCGCAGGGTCGGTTGGCGGGGTTTGTCAAAGACTTCCACGCCACGCGCGGGCAGGGCGATATAGAGCCGATCTGAGACGCTGTATCTTGCCATCCGCTTCATGTAGGGCGGCAAATCTGAACCAATCTGCTCTTGCCCCTGCCAGATCACGGGCGCATGATTGCACCAGATGCAGTGGTTGACAGGCCGGGTTGCCACACCCAAATACATAATCCGAAGGGGAAGGCTGACGCGCTGCCGATGACCGGGGCCATAGCCTTCCTGCCAGATAAGGAACGCGATATGACTGATACTCTCGCCACGAGCTACCCGGTTCTGCCGCTGCGTGACATCGTGGTCTTCCCGCATATGATCGTGCCGCTGTTTGTAGGGCGCGAAAAATCGGTGCGGGCGCTGGAAGAGGTGATGGCGGATGACAAGCAGATTCTGCTGTCGTCGCAGATCGACCCTTCTGTCGATGACCCGGCGACCGATGGAATTTACCAGATTGGCGTGCTCGCCAATGTGCTGCAACTGCTGAAGCTGCCCGATGGCACCGTGAAGGTGCTGGTCGAGGGCAAGGCGCGGGTGAAGATCACCGAATTCATCGAAAACCCCAGCTTCTTTGAAGCCCGCGCGGATCGGCTTGAAGAACTGCCCGGCGATAAAGAAGCCGCGGGCGCCATGGTGCGTGTCGTGGCCGAAGAATTTGAGCGCTACGCCAAGATCAAGAAAAACATCCCCGAAGAGGCTTTGTCGGCCGTCTCGGAAACTCGCGAACCTGCGCGGTTGGCGGATTTGGTGGCGGGGCACCTCGGTGTGGACGTGGGCCTGAAGCAGGAATTGCTGGAGACGCTGGACGTCGCTGAGCGTCTGGAGAAGGTTTACGGCCAGATGCAGGGCGAAATGTCGGTCTTGCAGGTTGAGAAAAAGATCAAGACTCGTGTGAAAAGCCAGATGGAGCGCACCCAGCGCGAGTATTATCTGAATGAGCAGATGAAGGCGATTCAGAAGGAACTCGGCGATGGCGAGGATGGCCAGAACGAGTTGGCTGAACTTGAAGCACGGGTGAAGGCGACCAAATTCTCGAAAGAGGCGCGGGACAAGGCCGAGGCCGAGCTGAAAAAGCTGAAAAACATGAGCCCGATGAGCGCGGAAGCGACCGTTGTGCGCAACTATCTTGACTGGCTGCTGTCGGTGCCGTGGGGGGTGTCTTCCCGCGTCAAGAAAGATCTGGCTGCGGCGCAAAAGGTGCTGGATGCGGATCACTACGGGCTGGAGAAGGTCAAGGAACGCATCGTTGAATATCTGGCGGTGCAGGCGCGCTCGACCAAGCTGAAAGGGCCGATCCTGTGCCTTGTTGGCCCTCCGGGTGTCGGTAAAACCTCGCTGGGGCGGTCGGTGGCGAAGGCGACGGGGCGTGAGTTTATCCGAATTTCCTTGGGTGGCGTGCGTGACGAGTCTGAAATCCGTGGTCACCGTCGGACTTATATCGGCTCGATGCCCGGCAAGATCATTCAGGCGCTGAAGAAGGCGAAAACGACCAACCCGTTGATCTTGCTGGATGAGATCGACAAGATGGGTCAGGATTTCCGCGGCGATCCGGCGTCGGCAATGCTTGAGGTGCTCGACCCGGAACAAAACGCCACCTTCGTGGATCATTACATGGAGGTCGAATACGATCTGTCCAACGTGATGTTCATCACCACGGCGAACAGCTACAACATGCCGGGGCCGCTGCTGGACCGGATGGAGATCATTCCGCTGTCGGGCTACACCGAAGACGAAAAACGCGAGATCGCCAAGGGCCATTTGGTGCCGAAGCAGATCGCGGGCCATGCCTTGAAGAAGGGCGAGTTTTCGGTGACCGACGGCGCTTTGACCGAGATGATCCGCACCTACACCCGTGAGGCTGGGGTGCGGAATCTGGAGCGGGAAATCGCCAAGCTGGCACGGAAGGCCGTGACCGAGATCGTCAAGAAAACCGCCAAGGTGGTTGAGGTGACGGAGGATAAGCTGGAAGGCTACCTCGGTGTGAAGCGCTATCACTATGGTCTGGCCGAGCAAACCGATCAGGTTGGCGTGGTGACGGGTCTGGCTTGGACATCTGTGGGCGGCGATCTGTTGCAGATCGAGGCGTTGCGGTTGCCGGGCAAGGGTCGGATGAAAACCACCGGCAAGCTGGGCGATGTGATGAAAGAGAGCATCGAAGCGGCTGCCTCTTTCGTGCGCTCGATCAGCCCGGAGCTTGGGGTGAAACCGCCGAAGTTCGAGACGATGGACATCCACGTCCACGTCCCTGAAGGGGCGACGCCGAAAGACGGGCCTTCGGCTGGTCTGGCGATGGTGACCTCGATCGTGTCGGTGATCACCGGCATCCCGGTGCGCAAGGATATTGCGATGACCGGGGAAGTCACCCTGCGCGGCAATGCTCTGCCGATTGGTGGGCTGAAGGAAAAACTGCTGGCCGCGTTGCGGGGCGGGATCAAGACGGTGTTCATTCCGGCTGAGAATGAAAAAGACCTGATCGAGATTCCTGATAACGTGAAGCAGGGCTTGCAGATCATCCCGGTGACCAACGTGCGCGAAGTGCTGGCACAGGCTTTGGTGCGTCAGCCCGAGCCGGTTGAATGGGACGAAGCCGCCGAAGAAGCCGCCGCTGCTGCGCGGGCCTTGTCGGCGGGCAATCTTCCGGCGTCTTTGGCGCACTAAGCAAGTTCAAAAGTTAAGCAAAGGCGCGGGGGTAACCTCGCGCCTTTGTGCTTTTTTGTCCGGTCGGCGTTGGTTTTACACAGATTTTACAGGTATTCGTTTCCCGCGATGAAATTATCTTCTATGCTCGTTTCCAAGCAAGAACCAATGGGAGAGCGTAGATGCCCACGAAACCCGCAGCCGCAAAAACCAGCAAAGCTGCGCCGAAAATCACGGCGAAAGCGGCAGCCGCAAAGCCCGCGACCGCCAGAAAGCCCGCCGCGAAACCCAAGATCGCCGCAGCAGCGGCCAAGCCCCAAGTGAAAGAGCAAAGCATGAACGAAGTTGTCGAGATCACCGATCCGAACGCAAAAATCGTTGCACAAATGAAAGTGAAAGACCTGATCGAGCGCGTGGCTGCGGCCTCGGATCACAACAAGAAAGACGTGCGTGCGATTGTTGAGGCAACCTTGGCCGAGCTTGGCAAGGCTTTGGAAGCTGGCGAAACCCTGATCCTGCCGCCCTTTGGCCGGGTGCGGATTGCCAACCAGAAGTCGGACGCAGCCGGTCAGCTGATGACGCTGAAACTGCGTCGTGGCGGCGAAAAGAAGCCCGGTAAAAATGCCGGAGAGGCCCTTGCAGAGGCCAGCGAAGCCAGCTAAACACCGCGCCAACGGGAGATTAGCTCAGTGGTAGAGCGCGTCGTTCACATCGACGATGTCAGGGGTTCAAATCCCTTATCTCCCACCATGATACAAGAAACGCAGCCTTCGGGCTGCGTTTTTTGTTGCCTTGCGGGCTTGTGCTGCTGCGGGGCATTGGCTATAGCGACGGCGTGGGTTGTTAGCTCAGTTGGTAGAGCGTCTCGTTTACACCGAGAATGTCGGCGGTTCGAGCCCGTCACGACCCACCATTTTCAATCACTTAGCAGATCTGTTGGCCTCGTGCTTCGCACTAGCTGCGTCGCTGTTGCCAAATCTGTCTGCGCTTGGCGGATGGCGCTGTTGTGTGCTGCTGCACAGCGCACGCGCGGACGTGCCCCTTTGTGCAGATCGGGTTTAGGCTTATCTTTACCTCAACTGATGGAGGCGAATATGAGTTGGAATCCTTTGCTAGACGCGTCAATTCCGCTGGGTGATCAGGTGGATGCGATTGAGGCGCTGATCATTCCGCGGGCGCGGGATCTGGGCGGGTTTGAGGTGCGCCGTGCCTTGCCCTCGGCACAGCGGCAGATGGTGGGGCCGTTTATCTTCTTTGACCAGATGGGGCCTGCCGAGTTTCTGACCGGCAAGGGCGTAGATGTGCGCCCGCATCCGCATATTGGTCTATCGACGGTGACTTACCTCTTGAAAGGTCGGATGCATCACCGCGATTCTCTGGGCACCGATGCGTGGATTGCCCCCGGTGAGGTCAATCTGATGCAGGCCGGGCATGGCATCACCCATTCCGAGCGCACCGATGGCGCTTTGCCGCAAACACTGTTTGGTTTGCAGACATGGTTGGCGCTGACCAAAGCGCAGGAGGATGCGCCGCCGGCGTTCCACAATCTGGGCGTTGATGCGCTGCCGTTTCTGGAGGCCGAGGGCAAGCAGGTGCGGCTGATTCTGGGCTCGGCCTGGGGGGCGAAGGTGCCGTTGGATCTGTCGTCTGAGACTTTTTACGCCGATGCGACGCTGGCTGCGGGGGCGTCGCTGCCCTTACCAGATGAGCATGAGGATCGCGGGGTCTATGTGCTGCAGGGTGAGGTTTCGCAGGGCGGGCAGAGCTATGGCGCAGGCTCGATGCTGGTGTTCCGGCCCGGTGATGGTATCTCGGTGAAGGCGGGGGCTGAGGGCGCGCGGATCATGGTTCTGGGTGGCGCGACGATGGATGGTCCGCGGCATATCTGGTGGAACTTTGTGGCCTCATCCAAAGAGCGGATCGAGGCTGCGAAAGAGGCGTGGCGGGCGGGGGATTGGGCGCATGGACGCTTCCAACTGCCACCTGCGGACAACGAAGAATTCATCCCGGCACCAGAACGTTGAAAAACCTGTCGGAACCTGCTTGACGCCGCTTGGCCCCTTGCGTAATACCCCGGCACGCCTATGAGAATAGGCGCCTCGGGCAACCGGGGGCAAGGCGGCGGTGGTAGCTCAGTTGGTTAGAGTACCGGCCTGTCACGCCGGGGGTCGCGGGTTCGAGCCCCGTCCACCGCGCCATTTCACAGAAACTTCCCTAGTCTGTGCCGGACGTGTTTGCTTGCTTCATCGGCGTGCGTGGGGTTTTGCACCCCACACCCCGCAGAGTATTTTTGCCAGTATGAAAGCAAATTTTAGATAGGTTTTAGGCGATTTGCCTACAGCTTCAGCCGGTAGCGGACATGGCCGTCGCTGGGGGTGATGCTGTCATAGAGGCGGCGGGCGGTCGCGTTGCCCTCATCGGTGTGCCAGTACAGCCGATGCCAGCCGTTGGCTTTGGCCAGTGCCTGCAAATCCGCGATCAGCGCGCGGCCGACGCCTTTGCCGCGTGCATCGGGGCTGACAAACAGATCTTCCAGATAGCAATCCTCGCCCATCACCCAAGTTGAGGGGTGGTGGAGATGGACGGCGAATCCCAAAACTGTGTCGCCTTCGACGGCCAAACGGATTCGCATCGGGCTTTTCGGATCATGCGCGCGCGCCCAGGTGTTGGCGGTGACTTCGGGGGCGAGATCGACCTTGTAATAGGTCAGATATTGCGCCCATAGCCCGCGCCATGCGGCCTCGTCCTCCGGGGTGGTATTGCGGATTTTAACTGTCATATCAGGGCCTTCCAGTTGGGCGTTCACGGCGAAATCTCGCAGTTTTCACAGGGTTTCACAAGGCGGTGCTCCCGGATTTCCTTTTGATTTGGCGGGTGTATAAAACCCGTGAAGCCGGGATCTGCCGGACGGAAAACCTTCCGCCGACGCGACAGACCGAGACGGTTTCAACGCATGACCGAAGGGGTGCGCCCCCGGTCCAAAATTCGGAGTTACGCAGATGCGTGCTTACATGCTTCCCGCCGCGATCATTTTGTCCATCGGCGCAGGATCGCTGGCAATGGCCGCGACCACCACGGATGGGGTGATCAAATCGCTGGATATGAAGACCAACACCATCACGCTGGCGGACGGCACCGCCTATACGCTGCCGAAAGGCTTCAAGGATCCGGGGCTGAAGGTGGGCGAGAAGGTCGCTGTGGTGTGGGATTTGAAGGGCGGGGTTTACGAGGCCACGGCGGTGAGCATCGTCAAAAGCTGAAACTGGCCGCAAGGCTGGGGAACGGGGGCCAGTTGGCCCCCGTTTTCTTCATGCGAGTTTCGCGAGGATGCGTGCCCAAGAGCGAATGCCTTTGTGGAAGCATTCGAGATCGTATTTCTCATTCGGCGAGTGGATCTGGTCATCATCGCGGCCAAAACCCATCAACAGCGCATCCATGCCCAGATAGGTCTTGAAATAGCCCGCAATCGGGATCGAGCCGCCGCAACCGACATAGGCCGCCTTGCGCCCCCATTCCTCTGACAGACCGGCGCGGGCGATCTCGAAGGCGGGATCGTCGATTGGCATCACGCTGGCTGGCCCTGCGCCGTGACTTTTCCATTCCACGCTGCAATCGGCGGGCAGTTGCGCCTCGACCCAAGCGCGGAAATTTTTGCGGATGGCTTCCGGGTCTTGATCGCCGACCAGCCGGAAGGAAATTTTGGCATGCGCCTGCGCTGGCAGTACGGTTTTGAAGCCGTCCCCGGTATAGCCGCCCCAGATGCCGTTGATTTCAGCGGTCGGGCGCGACCACAGCATTTCCAAGGGCGTGCGGTCTTGTTCACCTGCCGGAACCGACAGGCCGACGCTTGCCAGAAAGCTGGCGTGATCGAAGGCAAGGCCTTGCCATTGCTGGCGGATGTCGTCGGGAAGTTCGGTGACGCCATCGTAGAACTGCGGGATGGTGATATGGCCCTGCGCGTCGTGCATGTTGCCCAAAATCCGCGACAACACCCGGATCGGGTTTTGCGCCGCCCCGCCAAAGCTGCCGGAATGCAGGTCTTTGTTGGCGGCGTGGATGGTGAGTTCTTCGCCCAACAACCCGCGCAGCATGGTCACGATGGCGGGCGCGGTATCGGAAAACAGCCCGGTGTCGCATATCAGCGCGATATCGGCCTTTAGTTCGGCGGCATTGGCTTGCATGAACGGGATCAGCGACGGCGAGCCCGATTCTTCTTCGCCCTCAAAAAAGATCGTCAGCTTGCCGGGCAGGGTGCCATACACCGCCTTCCAGGCGCGGCAGGCCTCCAGAAAGGTCATCAACTGGCCTTTGTCGTCTGAGGCCCCGCGCGCCCGGATCACTTTTCCTTTTGGCGTATCCTGAATTTCGGGGTCAAACGGGTCGCGATCCCACAGGCTGAGGGGATCGACGGGCTGCACATCGTAATGGCCGTAAAACAGCAGGTGTTTGTCGCCCTCGCCGCCGTGGGCGACCACCATCGGATGGCCGGGGGTGGGGCGGGAGGAGGCTTCAAAGCCCAATGATTTCAGATCCTCGACCAGCCAATCGGCGGCCTTCGCGCAGTCGGCCTTGTAGGCGGGGTCGGTGGAAATCGAGGGTATGCGCAGCAGGTGCAGCAGGCGATCCAGCGCCTCGGGCAGATCGGTGTCGATGCGGGACAGGACGGCATCCAGAGTCATCGGGCTCTCCTCAGGGTTTTATCGGCAATATCATGTCGAGGTGACCCTAACAGGACGAGGGGGACTGTCCAGTGGCGGCAGGCTGGGGTAGAAAGCATGAAATTCAGGCAGCCGGAGATGTGGCATGATGAAGTATTTTGGTGCTGGTGTGGCTTTGGCGCTCGGTCTGGCAACGGCGGGCGCGGCAGAAGCGGTCAAGACCGAGGTGGCAGAGCTGGGCGGGTCAAGCATCACCCTGCATCTGCAACCGTTTCTGACCGAGGTGGAGTTGAGCACGCTGCGGGTGGTTGCGACCAACACCGAAGCGCTGGCGCTGTTCGTGCCGGACAGCAGCAAGGGATATGCCGCACTGGCGGTTTCTCCTGATGACGGGTTCCTGCCTGCGGGCGCGCCTGCGGCTTCGGCGCAGGCGATCGGCGGCTTGCCGGATGCGGCCACGGCGGCGAAAGATGCGCTGGCGGCCTGTGACAAGCTGCGCAAGGGCTCGGCGGATTGTGTGCTGGTGTTGGAGATTGCACCCAAGGGGTGACGCGGATGGCGTGGCAAATTGCCATCTTTTGCGTGGCAGTGATTTGACGCACATCAAGGTATCTTGTGGCCATATGTTTAAACTGGGCGGCAGGATGATGGAGAATGTAATGAACTACGAAGCCGCCCTTGATACCGCGATTGGCCGTTTGCATGACGAGGGCCGCTATCGCACGTTCATTGATATTGAGCGTCGCAAGGGGGCTTACCCGCATGCAGTCTGGCGCAAGCCGGATGGCACAGAGGCAGATATCACCGTCTGGTGCGGCAATGATTACTTGGGCATGGGGCAGCATCCGGTGGTGCTGGCGGCGATGCACGAGGCTTTGGATGCAACCGGCGCAGGCTCGGGCGGCACGCGGAATATCTCTGGCACGACGGTTTATCACAACCAGCTAGAGGCCGAATTGGCCGATCTGCATGGCAAAGAGGCGGCCTTGGTGTTCACCAGCGCCTATATTGCCAATGACGCCACGCTGAGCACATTGCCGAAACTGTTCCCCGGTCTGATCATCTATTCTGACGCGCTGAACCATGCCTCGATGATCGAAGGTGTGCGCCGCAATGGTGGGGCGAAGCGGGTGTTCCGGCACAATGACGTGGCGCATCTGCGCGAGTTGTTGGCCGCTGATGACCCGGCCATCCCGAAGCTGATCGCGTTTGAATCGATCTATTCGATGGATGGCGATTTTGGCCCGATCAAGGCGATCTGCGATCTGGCGAATGAGTTCAACGCGCTGACCTATATCGACGAAGTGCACGCGGTTGGCATGTATGGCCCGCGCGGGGCAGGGGTGGCGGAACGTGATGGTCTGATGGGCCGGATTGACATCATCAACGGCACTTTGGCAAAGGCTTACGGGGTGTTTGGCGGCTATATTGCTGCAACTGCGAAGATGGTCGATGCGGTGCGTTCCTATGCGCCGGGGTTCATTTTCACCACCTCTTTGCCGCCTGCAGTGGCGGCAGGGGCTGCGGCCTCGGTGCGCTATCTGAAGACGGCACAACACCTGCGCGATGCCCAGCAAACCAATGCCAGCATACTCAAGCTGCGGTTGCGCGGGCTGGGCCTGCCGATCATCGACAATGGCACGCATATTGTGCCTGTGCATGTCGGCAACCCCATCCATTGCAAGATGCTGTCGGACATGCTGCTGGAGCAATTTGGCATCTATGTGCAGCCAATCAACTTCCCGACGGGGCCGCGCGGCACCGAAAGACTGCGGTTTACGCCGTCTCCGGTGCATGATTCGCAGGCAATTGACGCAGTTGTGAAGGCGATGGACGCGCTTTGGGGGCACTGTGCGCTAAATCGTGCCGAAGCTGTGGCCTAAATGTCTTTCTGCACATGCAGAATCGCTTGCCCTATGTTAGCTTTTGCCCAATAGACAAAATATGAGTCGCCCTAAGGGTGACAGGGGATAACGGGGCAGACATGGGGCTCAGCGCATGATCGGGCGGAGGGTGAAAACTCCGGCAGCCGAAGTGGATAAGCCGAAAGGCTTTGACGATTTTGAGCTGCGCTTGGGGGATTTGATGCGGGGCGAGCGCGCCACGCTGGGCAAATCCCTGCTGGATATTCAGCGCGAGTTGAAGATCAAGGCCACCTACATTGCAGCCATTGAAAATGCCGATGTTTCGGCATTTGAAACCCCCGGTTTTATTGCGGGCAACGTGCGGTCTTACGCGCGTTATCTGGGCATGGACCCGGATTGGGCCTTTGCCAAGTTCTGCCGCGAGGCGAATTTTGAAGTGGCGCATGGTATGTCGGCGGCGGCATCTTCGGTGTCGATGACGGCTTTGCGCGCCCGGCAAGTGGCGCAAGAGGGCCGTGAAGGCTTTGGCGATCTGAACACCGCCTTTGTGCCGCGCGGCGAAAGTCTGTTTGCGCGGGTTGAACCGGGGGCGATTGGCTCGGTTCTGGTGTTGGTGGCGTTGATTGGGGCGCTTGGCTATGGCGGCTGGTCGGTGTTGCAGGAAGTGCAGCGCGTGCAACTGGCCCCGGTCGAGCAGGCTCCGGTGGTGGTGGCTGAACTTGATCCGCTGGCCGGTGTGCGGGCGGCGCCGGAGCAATCGGCGGATGCGGGCACAGATGCGACGACGGGCAGCGATCAGTTGGATCGGTTGTATCAGCCCGAGGCGTTGGATGCTCCGGTTCTGACGGCACGCGATGGCCCGATTGGCACGATCAATCCGCGCGCGGCAGGTGTTCTGACCGCCGATGCAGGCGTTGAACAGGCTCCGGCTGACTCGTTGCAGCAAGCGATTGACGACACGGTTCAGGTTGTGGCGGATGCCAAGCCCGGCGTCGAAGTGCTGGCTGTGCGCCCGTCCTGGGTGCGGGTCTCGGCTGCGGATGGTACTGTGCTGTTCGAGAAAATTCTGGATGCCGGTGAGCGGTATGCGGTGCCACCGTTGCAACAGGCGGCTTTGCTGCGCTCGGGCAATTCGGGCTCGATCTATTTCGTGGTGAACGGCAAGACTTACGGCCCCGCAGCGCCCGGCGCGCAGGTGGTGAAGAATGTGGCATTGTCGGCTGAGGCCCTGACCGCGGGCTATCAGACTGCCGACAAAGGCGAGGATGCGGATCTGGCGAAGTTTATCAACGTCGCGGATGCAGTTGATCCGGCGGTGGGTGTCGATCTGCCGCAGGACGTGATCGGGGTTCCTTCGGAATAAGCAAAGTTGATGCGGCCAAAGGCCCCGGACGGTTGCTCCGGGGCTTTGGCTTGTCTATCTAGGGGGCAGCTTAAAGGAGCCCGCCATGACCCATAATCCGATCCGCCCTTGGCGAAACATCGAACGGCGGGTGTCGCGGCAAATTCGCGTCGGCAAGGTGCTGGTCGGGGGTGATGCGCCGATTTCGGTGCAGACCATGACCAACACTTTGACCACCGATGTCGCGGCGACGATTGAGCAAATTCAACGCTGTGCGGTGGCGGGTGCGGATATAGTGCGGGTGTCGACGCCAGATGAGGGCAGCACTTTTGCGCTGCGGGAGATCGTGCGCGAAAGCCCGGTGCCGATCGTCGCCGACATCCATTTCCACTACAAACGCGCGATTGAAGCTGCTGAGGCGGGGGCGGCCTGTCTGCGCATCAACCCCGGCAATATCGGCAATGCGCAAAGGGTGCGCGATGTGGTGCAGGCGGCGAAAGATCATGGCTGTTCCATTCGTATCGGGGTCAATGCCGGATCTTTGGAGAAGCATCTGCTTGATAAATATGGTGAACCTTGCCCGGATGCGATGGTGGAATCCGGCATGGACCATATCCGGTTGCTGCTGGACAATGATTTCCACGAGTTCAAAATCTCGGTGAAGGCGTCAGATGTGTTCATGGCCGCCGCCGCCTATCAGCAATTGGCGATGGCCACCGATGCGCCGATCCATCTGGGGATCACCGAGGCGGGGGGGCTTGTGTCCGGCACGGTGAAATCGGCGATTGGGTTGGGCAACCTCTTGTGGTCGGGAATTGGCGATACCATCCGTGTGTCGCTGTCTGCCGATCCGGTCGAAGAGGTGAAGGTCGGCTTCGAGATTCTGAAATCGCTTGGCCTGCGCCATCGCGGGGTGACGATCATCTCTTGCCCGTCCTGTGCGCGGCAGGGGTTTGACGTGATCAAGACCGTCTCGGCGCTGGAGGATCGGCTGGCGCATATCACCACCAGTCTCAGCCTGTCGATCATCGGTTGCGTGGTGAACGGGCCGGGCGAGGCCTTGATGACGGATATCGGCTTTACCGGCGGCGGGGCGGGATCAGGCATGGTCTATCTGGCGGGCAAGCAGCATCACAAACTGGGCAACGAGGGTATGGTCGATCACATAGTTGACCTGGTTGAGAAAAAGGCGGCGGAGATTGAGGCCGCTGAGCGTGAGGCAGCTGACCGTGAGGCGGCGCAGGCGGTATAGGGCTGCGCGTATGTCATCGGGCGGATGGGGGTTTCACACCCCCAAGCCGCATTGCTGAAGCAGCAATGCGGCTTACCCCGTGGGATATTTGAGCACAGAGGATGACAATTTTAGATAAGTTTTAGAGGCTTGGCTTTGGCGGCTTAGCTTTTACGCTCGGCCGCCACGATCTGCTGCATCCCGTCCAGCGGCACATACCCGCGCAGCATCTGGCTGTCGATCACGAAGGTCGGGGTGCCGCTGATCGACATCTTGTTGCCAAGCTCCTGATTGGCCGCGATCACCGCAGTGACCTCATCCGACGCCATCCGGTCGAGCACAGGCTTGGCATCAAAGCCGAGATCGGTGGCAAGGCGGCCCAGCGTTTCGGCATCGGGCGTGCCGCGCAGGGTGATCAGCGCATCATGGGCCTTTTTGTAGGCATCGTTGCCATGCAGTTGCAGCACCGCAATCGCAAACCGGGCCGAGGCGACGGAGTCATCGCCGAGGATCGGGTATTCTTTCAGCACCAGACGGATATTGCCGTCGGCTTTCACCAGATCCTCGACATCCTGATAGGCTTTGCGGCAATAGCCGCAGCGGTAATCCATGAATTCGACGACGGTGATATCGCCATCGGGGTTGCCACCGACCCACGAGGCTTTGTCGGCGAAGAGATCGGCCTTGTGCTCGACGATCAACTGCTGGTCGCTGGCAAGCTCTGCTTGCGCCTGACGGTCGTTCAGCACATTCATCGCATCGACCAGAACTTCCGGGTTTTCAAGCAGATAGGCTTTGACCTCGGCGCGGAATGCGGTGCGCTCGGCCTCGGTCATCGATTCGATGCCTTCGGCGAAACTGGGCATGGCGAGCGTGCAGGACAACAGGGCGGCGAGAAGCGGCAGGCGCATCGGGGAACCTCGGTCTGGGCCGAAGTTCGGCCGGGGTTGACGAACGCCTTGTAGGCGGGACTATTGGCCGCAACAATAGGGGCTGGGTGATGGATAGATCAAGCCGGGGTCAGGTTGATCCCTTCATTGTGATGGATATGGTTGCCGAAGCGTCGGCGCTGGAGGCTTTGGGCCGGCGGATCATCCATATGGAGGTGGGCCAGCCGTCTACCCCGGCCCCACAAGGCGCGATTGCGGCGCTGTCGGCGCGGATGGGAACAGAGGCTTTGGGTTATACCGTGTCGCTGGGTATCCCTGAATTGCGGGCGGGCATCGCGGCTTTATATCAACGCTGGTATGGGGTTACGCTGAACCCCGAGCGGGTGATCGTCACCGCAGGCTCGTCTGGTGCGTTCCTGTTGGCGTTTACCGCCTTGTTTGATGCAGGCGATCGGGTGGGCTTGGGCGAGCCTGGCTATCCCTCCTATCGGCAGATCCTGAAGGCGCTGTCTTTGCAGCCGGTGGGGATTGCCACGCGGGCGGAGAACCGCTTGCAGCCGGTGCCGGAAGATCTGGCGGGGGTGGATATGCAGGGCCTGATTGTGGCCTCGCCGGGCAATCCCTCGGGCACCATGCTGTCGAAAGATGCGTTGCGCGATCTGATCGGATATGCCCATCAGCGCGGCATCAGCTTTGTCTCGGATGAGATTTACCACGGGCTGCATTATGGCGAGCGGGCGCATTCGGCACTGGAAATCAGCGACGATGTCTATGTGATCAACTCGTTTTCAAAGTATTTCAGCATGACTGGCTGGCGGGTGGGCTGGATGGTGGTGCCAGAGGATCACATCCGCACGGTAGAGCGGCTGGCGCAGAACATGTTCATCTGCGCGCCACATGTCAGCCAAGTGGCGGCCTTGGCGGCGCTGGATTGCATTGACGAAATGGAGGCCAATCGCGCGGTCTATGCCGAGAACCGGCGGCTGATGCTGGAAGGTCTGCCACGCGCGGGCTTTGACAAGATAGCACCGCCGGATGGGGCGTTTTATATCTATGCCGATGTCAGCGATTTCACGCAGGACAGCTTGGGCTTTGCGCGCGATATTCTGCACAAGGCCGGGGTGGCGGTGACGCCGGGGCTCGACTTTGATCCGGTGCGCGGCGGCCAGACCTTGCGGTTTTCCTATGCGCGCGGCACCGCGGATATTGTCGAAGGGCTGGAGCGATTGGCCGACTATATGGCGCAAAGATGAGGTGCGTTTTGCCTCTGGCGGGGATATTCAGACCAAGATGAAAGCGCTTGTTCGCCTTGTTTTGCTGATTTGCGCGCTGGCCTCGCCGGGGTTTGCGCAGCAGTTGTCGGGTCTGGCCAAATTTGAGGCGGGCGCGTCTTCGATTTCAGATGCGGGATCAGGCGTGCAGATTGATCTGGCGATCTCGCAGCCGGTGCCGTGGCGGGTGCGGGTGCTGGACAATCCGGCGCGGCTGGTGGTGGATTTCCGCGAGGTCGACTGGAGCGGGCTTTCGGATATGCCGCTGAAGGGTGAGAAGATCGTGGCGATCCGCGCGGGCGTGCTGCGCCCCGGCTGGTCGCGGTTGGTGTTGGAATTGGCGGGGCCGATGGAAGTGGCCTCGGCAGAGATGCACACGGGCGGGGCCGTTGCGGTGCATCTGCGGCTGGAGCCTGCAGCGACTGCACGCTTTGCGGAACTGGCTGCGCTACCCGAGCCTGCGGACTGGACATTGCCCAAACCGGTGGATCTGCCCAAGGCCGCCGCCAAGCAGGATGGCAAGCTGGTGGTGGTGCTGGATCCCGGCCACGGCGGGCTTGATCCGGGGGCGGAGCGCGATGGGCAGAACGAGAAGACCCTAGTGCTGCGATTTGCGCGGGAGTTGAAGGAATTGCTGCTGCGCGATGGCAGCTTTGATGTGGTGATGACCCGCGAAGAAGATGTGTTCGTGCCGCTGGAAACCCGGATTTCCATTGCGCATCAAGCGGGCGCGGATGTGTTCCTGTCGCTGCACGCCGATGCGCTTGCCGAGGGCGATGCCGTGGGCGCGACGATCTATAGTTTGTCAGAGGATGCCAGCGATGCGGCCTCGGCGGCGCTGGCCGAACGCCATGACCGCGATGATTTGCTCGCCGGGGTCGATCTGACGCAACAGGATGATCTGGTGGCCGAAGTGCTGATGGATATGGCGCGCACCGATACCACTCCGCGCACCGAGCGGCTGGCGACGGCGCTGGAGGTCGCGATCAAAGGACAGGGGCTGAAGATGCACCGCCACCCCCGGCAGCGCGCCAGTTTTTCGGTGTTGAAATCGGCGGATGTTCCATCGGTTTTGGTGGAACTGGGGTTCTTGTCGTCGGCCAGTGATCTGAAGCGGCTGGACGATCCGAAATGGCGGGCAAAGATGGCTGAAGCCATGGTCGCGGCCCTGAAGGCTTGGGGCAAGCAGGATGCAGGCTTGCAGGCGCTGCCGCTGAAGTAGGCGCTAAAGCAAGAACTGGCGGGGCTTTGCCCGGTTTCAGAAATCGCGCCGGAGTGTTTTGACCTTTGCCCATGCCCGCGTGTATAAGCGCGCGTGCGTGGGCAAAGGGCCTGTGGCATAGACGGGAATGACAAGCGTGCTCAGGTTTATCGGCTCTTTCTTCGGGGGCATTTTCACGACGATCACGCTAGGTCTGTTGTTCGGCGCACTGACTTTGGGCGCGGTATTCTGGATGTATTCGGCAGACCTGCCAAGCCATGACAGCCTTGCGCGCTATTCACCGCCCACCATCAGCCGGATTTACTCGGGTGAGGGGCGTATCGTTGATGAATTCGCCAAGGAACGCCGGCTTTTCGTGCCGATTGAGGATATTCCGCCGCTGGTGCGCGATGCGTTCATCTCGGCCGAGGACAAGCATTTCTACAGCCACAGGGGCTATGACGTGCAGGGCATGGCCTCGGCGATCTGGGATGCGATCAAGTCGCGCGGCAAGAACACCCGTGGCGCCTCGACGATCACCCAGCAGGTGATGAAGAACTTCCTGCTCGATGGGTCGCGCTCGGTTGAGCGTAAGGTCAAGGAATTGATTCTGGCCTCACGGCTGGAAGAGACGCTGTCGAAGGACAAGATCCTTGAACTTTACATGAACGAGATTTTCCTCGGGCAGAACTCTTACGGGGTGGCGGCGGCGGCGCAGACCTATTTCAACAAATCGTTGGATCAGCTTAGCCCCGCCGAGGCTGCGACCTTGGCGTCGATGCCGAAAGCTCCTTCGGATTACAATCCGGTGACGCAGAAAGAACGCCTGACGACGCGGCGGAATTATGTGCTGAACGAGATGCTGCAGAACGGCTATCTGGATGAGGTGGCCTATAAGGCGGCGCGTGAAGAGCCGCTGAAAACCGTGCAGAATGGCGATTACCCGGCCTTCCGCGAGGCGCTGCCGCCGCGCGATTACTTCACCGATGAAATTCGCCGTCAGCTGTCGGGTACCTTTGGTGAGGAAGAGTTCTTCGGCGGTGGCCTGTCGATCCGCGCCACGGCAGACCCCGAGCTGCAAGAGATCGCCGCTATCGCGCTGCGGCGCGGGCTTGAGAAATACGACCGCAATCAGGGCGTTTGGCGCGGCACCGGCAAGACCCTTCCTGCGGATGTTCTGGGTGATGAGACCGCTTGGCGCAAGGCTTTGTCTGAGGTCAGGGACATGCCGCGCGATGTGATCGGCTGGCATGTCGCCGTGGTGCTGGCTTTGGGCGAGAACACCGCCGAGGTCGGGATCGAAGATGTCGACGGCGTGCAGGAAATCCCTGCCAATGACGTGACTTGGGCGCGCAAGCGGCTGGAGGGCGGCAAGCTGGGCAAGAAAGCCCGCGTGCCTGCCGATCTGGTCGCCGTGGGTGATGTGGTGCTGGTCCGGCAAGTGACCGATGACAAAACCGGCGAATTTGTGCGCTGGTCGTTGCGGCAGGTGCCGGAAGTGCAGGGCGGCTTCATGGCGATGGACGTGAACACCGGCCGCGTCATGGCGATGCAGGGCGGGTTCAGCTATCAATCCTCGGTGTTCAACCGCGCCACGCAGGCCACGCGTCAGCCGGGCTCGTCGTTCAAGCCTTTCGTCTATGCGGCGGCGCTGGATTCGGGCTTTACCCCCGCCACGATCATTGTCGATGCGCCGATCGAGGTGGAAACCCCGCAAGGCTTGTGGACGCCCAAGAACTCGACCAACAAATTCTATGGCCCGACGCCGATGCGGACTGGCATCGAGCAATCGCGCAACCTGATGACGGTGCGGATCGCGCAGGAAATGGGCATGCCGCTGGTCGCCAGCTATGCCGAGAAGTTCGGCGTCTACAAGCCGATGCAGCCGTTCCTTGCCAACGCTTTGGGCGCGCAGGAAACCACGCTGTACAAGATGGTCGCGGCCTATGCGATGTTCGCCAACGGCGGTGAGCGGGTGGAACCCACGCTGGTGGACCGGGTGCAAGACCGTTACGGCAAAACGATCTATCGCCACGATCAGCGCAAATGCGAAGATTGCAATTCGCCGCGTCTGCCGAAGGGCGAAGCTGTTACCATTGACAGCAACCGTGAGCGGGTGATGGATGCGATCACCGCCTATCAGCTGACCTCGATGATGGAGGGGGTGATCCGGCGCGGCTCTGGCACGGGCGTCAAATTGCCGGTGCCGGTGGCGGGCAAGACCGGCACCACCAATGACGCCAAGGATGTCTGGTTTGTTGGCTATACATCGAACACCGTGGCAGGTTGTTACATGGGCTTTGACCAGCCGCGCAGTCTGGGGCCGGGGGCGTTTGGCGGCACCTTGTGCGTGCCGATCTTTCAGGAATTCATGAAAGAAGTCGTCAAGCGTCGGGGGGGCACCAAGTTCAAAGTGCCGCCGGGCGGCTATTTCCAGAATATCGACCGTTTCACCGGCGCGCTGCTTGGCCCGGATGCACGCGGCGACAATGTGATCTCTGAATACTTCCGTGAGGGCGAAGAGCCGCTCTATGCGCTGGGGGAGATCATTGATGGTGGCTTTGCGATGGGATCGAACCTGCCGTTGTTTGCCAACGGCGAAAGCGATGGCGGCGGATCGGATACGGTAACCACCTCGGATGGCCAGACGAAATCGGTGCCGAAGAAGGCGAATTTCGGCACGCTGTCGTCAGGTGGGCTGTATTAGCGGGGCTCTTGCCGCTTAAGCCTTGCCGCGCTATCACCCCGCCGAAGTATACGAAGGAACTCCCGATCATGCGCACCGAGACGCAATACAATGTCGATGCCATCACCAAATCCCTGCGCCTTTTGGGCCAGCGGATGGATTGGGAGACGGCGGCGCATCGGTTGGAAGAATTCGACGCGATGATCGAAGCCCCCGATCTGTGGAATGATCCCGCCAAGGCGCAAAAGCTGATGCGCGAACGCCAAGGGCTGATCGAGCAAATCTCAACCTACCGCCTGATCGAATCCGGCTTGCGCGACAACGTTGAGCTGATCGAACTGGGCGAGGCAGAGGGCGATGAAGACATCGTGACCGAGGCCGAAGAGGCGCTGAAGGGATTGGTTGATCTTGCCGGGGCCAAAGAGCTGGAGGCTTTGCTGAACGGCGAGGCCGATGGCAACGATACGTTCTTGGAAATCAACGCAGGCGCGGGTGGCACCGAAAGCTGTGACTGGGCGTCGATGCTGGCACGGATGTATGTGCGGTGGGCCGAGAAAAAGGGCTACAAGGTAGAATTGCAGTCGGAAAGTGCGGGGGATGAGACCGGCATCAAATCGGCGGGCTACAAGATTTCCGGCCTGAACGCTTACGGCTGGCTGAAATCCGAATCCGGCGTGCATCGTCTGGTGCGGATCAGCCCCTATGGGTCGGCAGACAAACGACAAACCTCTTTCGCCTCGGTCTGGGTCTATCCGGTGGTCGATGACAACATCGAGATCGACATTCCTGACCGCGACATCCGCATCGACACCTATCGGTCTTCGGGTGCGGGGGGGCAGCACGTCAACACCACTGACTCGGCGGTGCGGATCACCCACTTGCCGACCAATATCGTGGTGACAAGCTCGATGAAATCGCAGCACCAGAACCGCGAGGCCTGCATGAATGCGCTGCGCTCGCGGCTGTATCAGGTCGAGCTGGACCGCCGCAACGCGTCGATTAACGCGCAGCATGATGCCAAGGGCGATGCGGGCTGGGGCAACCAGATCCGGTCCTATGTGTTGCAGCCTTACCAGATGGTGAAAGACCTGCGCACCGGGCACGAAACCTCGGACACCGGCGGCGTGCTGGATGGCGATCTTGACAAATTCATGGCCGCGACTTTGGCGATGGATGTGGCGGGAAAATCGCGTGCCGAGGCGAATGCCGAAGAGTAAACGCCGATCCTGTTGCATCAAGATCGGGCTTTAATGCCTTGTCAAAAATACATCTTTCTTAAAATGACTTTCCCTGCATAGGCTTGCCGAAAGCGGGGGAGACGCATGGAACAAGTGCAGGCTGACAGGCCAGAGGTGATGCATGTCGAGGTCAGCGATCTGCGCATGGCCTTGCGCGCGGGCTGGCAGGACTTTCTGGCAGCACCGTATTACGGGCTGCTGTTCGCCTGCATCTATGTGATTGGCGGCTGGCTGATCTATTTCGTGGTGACCGGGACGGGGCAGGTGTGGTGGACGCTGCCCGCCGCTGCGGGGTTTCCGATTCTGGGGCCGTTCATCGCCTGCGGGCTATACGATGTATCGCGTCGCCTTGAAGCGGGTTTGCCGCTTAATCGGCACCAGACCTTTCTGGTGATCTTCCGGCAAAAGGATCGGCAGATCCCGTCGATGGCGGCGGTGATCGTGGTGTTTTTTCTGTTCTGGAACTTCCTGTCGCACATGATCTTCGCGCTGTTTCTGGGCAATGCGGTGATGACCAATGTGTCATCCTCGCTGGCGGTGTTTCTGTCGCCTGCGGGGCTGACCATGCTGGCAGTGGGCACCGCTGTGGGGGCGGTGTTTGCGACGCTGCTGTTCAGCTTGACCGTGGTCAGCCTGCCGATGCTGTTGGAGCATGAAGTGGATTTCGTTACTGCGATGATCACCTCGTTCGCGGTGGTCACCGAAAGCCCAGCAGTGATGCTGGGCTGGGGCGCGTTGATCGCGGTGGCGCTGTTTCTGGCGATGCTGCCGGGATTCTTTGGGTTGTTCGTCGTGCTGCCTGTGCTGGGCCATGCCAGTTGGCATCTCTATCGCCGCGCAGTCAGTTGGGAAGCCTGACTGAACAGTGACCCATCGGCACGGCCAAAGTCGCCGCCCTTGCAAGCGTGGCGGGATAGTCGAGGGGACCAAATGGCAACGGGCATTGAGGTCTGCCCCAATGCCCGTGCGGATAGTTCGATGCTGTACGTCCGTGCGAGAGTTTAAGACTCTTCGCTGGAGGCCGGAGCTTGCACAATCCGGCTGGCGGGCGCTGCGGCGCGGCCGGTCGACAGCGGATCGTCCTGACGCTGCACCGAGCCTTCGAAATGCGCACCGGATTCGATGGCGATGGTTTTGTGGATGATGTCGCCTTCGACCTTGGCGGTCGAGGTCAGGCGCACTTTCAAACCGCGCACCCGGCCGATTACCCGGCCATTGACGACAATATCGTCGGCCACAATCTCACCACGGATGGTTGCGGTTTCGCCCACGGTCAGCAGATGCGCGCGGATATCGCCTTCGACCGTGCCTTCAACCTGAATATCGCCGGTGGTGCGCAGATTGCCCACCACGGTCAGATCGGCAGACAGCACCGAAGCCGCCACTTTGCCCTTGGGCTGAGTGGGGGTGAAATCCATCGAGGGTTTGGTCACAGGTGCCTCCGGCGCTTTGGGCTTGTCGGTCTCGCCCGCTTTGGGGCCCGGTTCGTTGATGCGGCTTTTAGAAAACATTGTTCGCTGCCTTTATGAAGGTCATCGGATTTATCGCGGATCCGCCGATACGGATCTCGTAGTGAAGGTGAGTGCCGGTGGACCGGCCCGAGTTGCCCATATCACCGATCCGGTCGCCGCGCGATACCTTTTGACCGACTTCGACACGGATCTGCGACATATGGGCATAGCGGGTTTCGATACCAAACGCGTGTTGCACCTTCACCAGCCGACCATAGCCGTTTTCCCAGCCTGCATAGGTTACAACTCCGTCACCGGTCGTCAAGATCGGTGCGCCGTAGTCGCCCGCCATGTCCTGCCCCTCGTGGCGACGATAGCCGCGTCCCATCGGGTCATTGCGGCCGCCAAAGCCCGAGGTGTAGCGCACGGCGGTTTTCACCGGCATCCCGAATGGCGCCTTGAAGGCCGCCATGCGGTACATGTTCATGTTATCAAGGCTTTTCAGAATTGCATTGGCGCGGATTTCATCCATTGAGGCCGCTTGCCCCGAGGTGGACAGCGAAATCGGCGACAGTGGCCCCCCTTGGCCGCTGTAGCCCTTGCGCACGGCGGACAAAAGATCATCCGGCGACAGACCTGCGGCGCGGAACATCTTGTCCAGGGGCTCGACCGAGACGTTCATCGCCTCTTCAAGCTGCGCGAAGATCGCATCATTGCGCGCTTCAAGCTGTTGTTTCTCTTGGGTGATTTTTGCTGTCCGCTCATCGGCTTTGGCCGCTTGGGTCTGCATGGTGTCGCGGGCTTGCGCGGTTTCGCCCAAGCTGGCGGTCATCATTTCCAGTGTCGCATCAGCATCCGCCAGCCTTTCCGCTTCGGTGCGGCCAGCGGTGGGGACGTCGGACAGCGAGGCCACCTGTTCGCGCGCCTGATCGCGTTCCTTGATCACGCCGCGCAGGGTGTTCTGGATCACGTCGATGCCGGTTTCCAACTCACGCCGGCGATCTTCCGAGGCCAGCAGCCGCGCTTGCATCTGGGACACCTGTGCAAGAGCAAGGTTGAAGCGGCCCTGCGCGGAAGCGGCTTCTTCGGCGCGCAGATCGCGGTCAGCCGAAAGATCATTCAGCCGTTGTTCATAAAGGGCCTGCTGGCGTGCCACCTGTTGCCGCGAGGTGCCCGCCGAAATCGAATCGAGCAGCAGGACAGCGGTGGCCAAAATCGTCCAGGCCAGTGCCAGAGAGCCGAAGACCAGAGCAATCGCCTGCGTGCTGGGTCGCAGCCGGATGAAACGCGTCTCTGTATCAGATTTCAGGAAAAGCCGTTGTTCCGGCAGATACCGCTCCAACGTCGTGTGAATCCGATAGGTGAAGCGTGTCAGCACAGCGGCATGTTCCGGTTCTTTTGGCGCAAAGGGCGGGTGGGTTGCCCATTTGCCGGGCTCCTGCCTGATTAGCCAGCGCTTGTGGCAGTCGCAACAAATTTGACCAATCCCGAGGGAACCGGGGCGGAAACTCGCCAAGATAGGCGAGATTCCGCCGATAAATCTCAGGCCTGATCCACCAAAGGCCAGTAGAAATCGGGCGGCAATCCGGCTTCGGCGCGTTTTTCTTCGTTGAACGGCGGCTTCAGATTGCCGTGGAAATACTTGCGCACGAGGGCATGGAATATCTCTTTCGGATCATCGCCTGCGCGCCCGCACAGCCAGTTGAACCATTTCGAGCCGTAAGCCACATGCGCAACTTCTTCGGCATAGATCGTATTCAGCGCGGCAATGGCTTGGGTTTCTTTGGCTTGGGTGAACAAAGCGATCATGCCCGGCGTCACATCCAGACCCCGTGCCTCCAGTACCATCGGCACCACGGCAAGGCGGCCCAGCAGGTCGCTTGCCGTATCTTCGGCGGCTTGCCACATGAAGGCATGGGCGGGCATCGCCCCGTAATGGCTACCCATTGCCTCAAGGCAATCACAGAGCAGGTTGAAATGCTTGGATTCGTCATCTGCCGCCTGCACCCAATCGTCGTAGAACCCCAAGGGCATCGGCGTGTCGGTAAAGCGCGCGATGATGTCCCAATGCAGATCGACAGCATTCAGCTCGATATGTGCCACAGCATGCAGCAAGGCGATGCGGCCCAAAGGCGAGCCAGGGCGGCGACGTGGCACCTCGCGCGGGTCCAGAAGATCAGGCTTTTCGGGGCGGGCAGGGCGCTGCGGTGGGTTGGCCTGACCTATCGCCAAAGGCGCACCCGCCGCCCGTGCGGCACGCCAACGGGCAGCATGGGCATGGGACAAAGCGGTTTTCGCGCGCCCGTCGGCGGTGGTCAGCACTTCGACCGCCATTTCAGCCAAAGTCAGCATCAAAGCGCCTGCACTGCCGCCAGAACCTCGGCGGCATGGCCCTTGACGCGGTCCACCTTCCAGATCTTTGCCACCCGACCGCCCGCATCAATCAGGAAGGTAGAGCGCAGAACACCTTGCACCAGCTTGCCGAAAAACAGTTTTTCGCCAAATGCCCCCCACTCTTCCATCACTTGCCCCCCCGCATCCGAGGCAAGCGGCAACGTGATGCCCATTTTGGCGATGAACTTGTCGTGCTTGGCGGCGCTGTCTTTTGACAGACCCAGTACAACACAGCCTGCCTTGGCGAAATCCGCCTGCAAGCCGTTGAAATCCATCACCTCATTGGTGCAAGTCGGCGTGCCGTCGCCGCCATAGGTGAACAGCACCACCGGGGCAGGCCGCAGAGCCGACAAGGTGATGCTGCCGCCGCCATCGCGGGGCAGGGTGAAATCAGGGGCGGTTTGGCCAATCTCGATCATGCGCGGCTCCTTGCTTTTTTGGGATCAACCCTTTGCGATCTAGTTGCCTTTGGGCAAAGATAAAGGCAAGCCCGCCGTTGCGAGACGGCAGCGGCGGCACACGCCGGGCAATTGGAAAGGCTACGACAAACATGGTGAAGGATGTGCAGAACGCGGCAGGGGGCGATCCGGCCACCGTCAGCGTTGTGCCCGTTGTCCCGGATGCCGCGCCGGGTGCTGAAAACGCCTCGCAACAGTCAGGCCCGGCCAGCCGCAAACCCGCCAAACCCCGCAAGCGCCATCGCACCGGACTTGCCACGCGATTGTTCTTCTTGCTGGTGATCTTTGGTCTGATTTTTGCGGGCCTTGCCTTGTCAGGCAAACCAATTCCCATGCCGGTCTGGGTGGTGGCTGAAATCGAGCAGCGCGCCAATACCGCGCTGTCCAAAGCCCTGCCCGAAGCCGCGCTGGCGCTTGGGGGCGTCGAGATCACGGTGGACGGCGATTGGGTGCCCCGGCTGCGGCTGGATGATCTGCGGGTGTTGAAGCCCAATGGACAGGCGCTGCTGACGCTGCCCGATCTGCGGCTGACGCTGGATCCTGCGGCGTTGCTGCGCGGTCAGCTTCGCGCCCACAGCCTGAAACTGGTCGGCGCGCATGTGCAGATGACCCGCGACCGCGATGGCAATTTTGACCTTTCGCTGGGCGGTGAGGGGGTGCAGCCGAAAATCCGCACCTTGGCCGAACTGTTTGACGTGGTGGATCTTGCCTTTGCCAGCCCTGCCGCCGCCAGTCTGACCACGATCGAGGCCGAGGCGCTGACCCTGACCTTGCAGGACCAGCGCTCGGGGCGGCGGTTTGATCTTGGCGATGGCCGTTTGCGGTTGGAAAATCGCGACTCGGAGGTCGCGGCAGAGGTGAGCCTGTCGCTGATCAGCAGCCCGACCCCCGCCCGTGCGGTGCTGACCATCGTGTCACAAAAGACCGACGATCAGGCCCGGATCTCTGCGCAGATTGACGGGGTGGCCGCCAAGGATGTGGCGACCATCGCCGCCCCCTTCGCTTGGGTGGGGCTGCTGGATGCGCCGATCTCGGGCGAGATTCACACCACCCTGCGCGCCGAGGGCATTGTGGCGCTTGAGGCCAGCTTGGGCTTTGGTGCGGGCGCTTTGCAGCCCAGCCCCGAGGCCCGTCCGATTGCCTTTGACAGCGCCAGCATGGCAATGCGTTTTGTGCCAGAGCAGGGCCGCATGGATATGACAGCGCTCTCGGTGCAAAGCCCGACCCTGCGGGTGAAGGCCTCGGGCCACAGCTATATGGTCCGCGCCGATGGCAGCCGCATCACCGGCGCTTTGGCCTCTGAGATGCCGGACGCCTATCTGAGTCAGCTTGAGTTTTCGCAGGTGACACTGGATCCCGAGGGTCTGTTCGAAGAACCTGTAGAGTTCAGTCATGGTGCCTTGGATACGCGGATGCGGTTGCAGCCGTTCTCGATCGAGATCGGCCAACTCGCGTTGACCGAGGCCGGGCGGCGGTTGTCGGCTTCAGGTCGCCTGGGCGCCGATCAGCAGGGCTGGCGCGCCTCGGTGGATCTGGCGCTGAATGAGATTCAACATGACAAGCTGGTTGCGCTGTGGCCGGTGACGTTGTTGCCGAACACCCGGCTTTGGGTCGACAAGAACGTGCTGAACGGGTCGCTGACCGATGTGCGCGCCGCCCTGCGGATCGAGCCGGGGGCCGAGCCACGCTTGCATCTGGGCTATAATTTCAACGACGCCGATGTGCGGTTTCTGGCCACCCTGCCGCCGATCAAAGCTGGCGATGGCTATGCCTCGGTCGAGGGTCAGGCCTATACGATGGTGATGTCGGGTGGCACCGTGACCCCGCCCGAGGGCGGTGAGATCAACGTGGCGGGCTCGGTCTTTGCGATCCCGGATGTGACGCAGAAGCCTGCCATCGCGGAAATTACCCTCAAAACCCAGTCGAGCTTGATTGCAGCACTGTCTTTGCTGGATCAGCCGCCGTTCAACTTCATGTCGAAAGCCGACCAGCCGGTGACCTTGGGGCAGGGCACAGCACAGATAGAAACGCATCTGCGGATGCCGTTGCAGAAGAAAATCGCGCTGAAGGATGTGCAATATCAGGTCGCGGGCACGGTTGCGGGGTTTTCGTCCGAGACCGTCGTGCCGGGGCGCAAGATCACCGCAGACAGTCTTGCAGTGTCCGCCGATACCACCGGGCTGAGCATCGCGGGTGCGGGGCAGATCGGTGCTGTGGGCTTCAATGTGACCTATCGTCAGGGCTTCGCGCTGGACCAGAAGGGCAAGGCGCAGATTGAGGGCTCGGTGACGCTGTCGCAGAAAACCGCGTCAGAGTTTGGGCTGGGGCTGCCGGATGGCATGGTTTCGGGGCAGGGCAAGGGACAGGTCAAGATCGCGCTGGAGCGTGGCCAGCCGGGGCGCTTGTCGCTGGTGTCCGATCTGAACAACATCGGGCTGAGCATTCCCGAGGTGGGCTGGTCAAAGCCCGCTGGGGCCAAGGGGCAGCTGACGGCAGAGGTGCGCCTGGGCAAGCCGCCTCTGGTCGAGAGCATCACCCTGAAGGCCAGCGGTTTGGATGCGACCGGAACGGTGACGCTGAAGGCTGGCGGCGGCTTGGATGTGGCCCGGTTTGACCGCGTGCGTCTGGGCGATTGGCTGGACGCGCCCGCAGAAATCCGGGGTCGCGGGCAGGGCAAATCTGTCGGCCTCGCGCTGACCGGAGGCACGGTTGATATGCGGCGGATGCCATCGGCGTCGCAGCGCAAATCAAGCGGCAAGTCGGGGGGCAGCCCGCTGAGCCTGCGTCTGGACAGTCTGCGTGTGTCGCAAACCATCGCCCTGAACAGTTTCCGGGGCGATTTTTCGCTGGCAGGGGGCTTGAACGGCAATTTCATCGGTGCGGTCAACGGCAAGGCCAATGTGAAGGGCACCATTGTGCCCGCGCGCAATGGCACGGCGGTGCGGCTGGTGGCCGATGACGCGGGGGCTGTGATGGCGGCGGCGGGCATCTTCGCCTCGGCCCGTGGCGGATCTTTGGATCTGACGCTGCAACCGCGCCCTGAGGCGGGCAGCTATGACGGCGTGGTCAAGATGGGTGCCTTGCGCGTACGCAACACCAATGTGCTGGCCGAGCTTTTGAACGCGATTTCCGTGGTGGGCATCCTTGAGCAGCTGAACGGCGAGGGGCTTTTGTTCAACAATGTCGAGGCCGCCTTCCTGCTGACGCCAAATGCGATACAGGTGCATCACGGCTCGGCGATTGGGGCCTCCTTGGGGGTGTCGATGGCGGGGGTCTACAAAAGCTCCAGCGCTGAATTGTTCATGCAGGGCACGATCTCGCCGATCTACATGCTGAACGGCATTGGATCGATTCTGACCAAACGCGGCGAAGGGGTGTTTGGCTTCAACTATGCCCTGCGCGGCACGGCAGCCGATCCGCAGGTCGATGTGAACCCGCTATCGATCTTGACGCCGGGGATGTTCCGCGAGATTTTCCGCAGCCCCCCGCCTGTCATTGGATCAGCCGGCACAGAAGGAAATGGCGGATGAACCTGTCGGATTTTGACTTTGATCTGCCAGAGGCGCTGATCGCCACCCGCCCGGCGCGGCCGCGGACTGCCGCGCGGTTGCTGCTGGCGCAAGGTGATCAGCTCACGGATCTGCATGTAACTGATCTGATTGACATCTTCCGTCCCGGTGATCGCTTGGTGCTGAACAATACCCGTGTGATCCCCGCGCGCCTGTTCGGCCACAGACAGCGTGGTGAGGCGGTGGCGAAGGTGGAAATCACCCTGCTGGAACCGCAAGCGCAGGGTTGGCGCGCGCTTGCCAAACCCTTGCGCAAGGTGAATGTCGGTGAGGTGATCCGGTTTTCCGATCAGCTTTCGGCGACCGTCGCCGCGAAGTCCGAAACCGATCTGCAGTTGGAGTTCAATCTGACCGGCGATGATTTCGACGCTGCGCTGAATGCCGCAGGGGCAATGCCTTTGCCGCCCTATATTGCCGCCAAACGCGCGGCGGATGCGCAGGATAACGCCGATTATCAGACGGTGTTTGCGCGGCACGCAGGCGCAGTTGCCGCCCCCACCGCCAGCCTGCATTTCGATGCCGACCTGCTTGCTGCCCTTGCGGCCAAGGGTGTCGACTTCACCGAAGTGACGCTGCATGTCGGGGCAGGCACCTTCCTGCCGGTGAAGGTCGAAGATGTCACCACCCACAAGATGCACGCCGAATGGGGGCAGGTCAGCCCGCAGGCTGCCGCGGAAATCAACGCCACCAAGGCCGCCGGCGGGCGGGTGATCCCTGTCGGTACCACCGCGCTGCGGCTGATCGAATCGGCGGCTGTGACGGGGCAGGTGCAACCCTGGCAGGGCACCACCGATATCTTCATCTATCCGGGCTATCGCTTCCGCGTGGCAGATGCGCTGATGACCAATTTCCATCTGCCGAAATCGACTTTGCTGATGCTGGTTTCGGCGCTGATGGGCAAGGCTCGGGTCGACCGTATCTATGCCCATGCGGTTGCACAGCAATACCGTTTCTTTTCTTACGGCGATGCCTCGTTGCTGATCCCATAAGCCGCTGATCCATAGCCTGCCGCGTCGCTGGCGTTTCCTGTCGCAAATACATCACGCGGTAAGATTTACCATGCTACCTTGCCGTAGAACCCGGAGCCTTTGATGCTGAAAGTCCTCGCCCAATCCTGGCCCTTGCTGCTGGGCGTCATGCTGCTGATGGTCGGCAATGGCGTGCAAGGCTCGCTTCTGGGCATCCGGGGCGCGCTGGAAGGTTTCAGCACCTTCGAGCTATCGGTGGTGATGTCGGCCTATTTCCTCGGCTTCCTCGGCGGCTCGCGTCTTGCCCCGGAAATGATCCGCCGCGTCGGCCATGTGCGGGTGTTTTCCGCGTTGGGGTCGATGATTTCTGCCGTATTGGTGCTGTATCCGCTGCTGCTGGATTGGCAGGCCTGGGCGGTGATGCGGGTGCTGATCGGCTTTTGTTTCTCGGGCATCTATGTCACCGCCGAAAGCTGGCTGAACAACACCGCCAGCAATGAGACCCGTGGTCAGGCGCTGTCGGCCTATATGATCGTGCAGATGCTGGGCATCATCGCCAGCCAAGGGCTGCTGGCGATGGGCGATCCGAACGGTTTTGGCTTGTTCATCATCCCGTCGGTGTTGGTCTCGCTGGCTTTCATGCCGATCTTGCTGGCCGATACCCCCGCGCCCACCTTTGCCACCATAAAACGCATGAGCTTTACGCAACTGTTCCGCACCTCGCCCTTGGGCTGTGCCGGGATGTTGCTGACCGGCGGCGTGTTTGCCGCGATGTTCGGCATGGCCTCGGTCTATGGCGCGATGTCAGCGATGACCATTGGCCAGATCGCAATCTTTGTCGCCGCGATGTATGTCGGCGGGCTGGTGCTGCAATATCCTGTCGGCTGGCTGTCTGACCGCGTGGATCGCCGCGTGCTGATCCTGTGGATGTCGACCGCTGGTGCCGTGGTGATGGCGGTGGCCGCCGCCGTGCCCTTGCCCTTTATGCTTGAGGTGTTGGTGGCCAGCCTGTTGGGCGGCATCATCAACCCGCTCTATTCGCTGCTGATTGCCCATACCAACGACTACCTCAGCAAAGAGGAAATGCCCGGCGCCTCGGCTGGGTTGATTTTTCTCAACGGCTTCGGCGCGATCTTTGGCCCATTGCTGGCGGGTTGGCTGATGGGGGTGATCGGCCCGAAAGGCTATTTCCTGATCATAGGGGCGTTCTTTGCCGCCCTTGCAGGCTATGCCGCCTACCGGATGACCCGGCGCACAGCCCCGGTGCAAACCAACACCTATGCAGGCCTGACACCCACAGCTTCGGCCTTGGCGGTGGATGCGGTGCTGCAAGAGCAAGAAGAACCGCGCCGCTGACGCCTTCCAAAGCGGTTGCGGGCGCGGCTTTTACCTGCCACGTTGCCTTGAAAGAGGTGCGCTTATGTCTGATCCGATTGAGATTCTCGATTTCTGGCTGGGTGAGGTGGGCCCTGAGGGTTGGTATTCGGGCGCGCCAGAGTTGGATGCCACCATTGACGAGCGTTTCGGTGAAATCTGGCAAGCGGCCTTTGATGGCGGGTTGGAGCATTGGGTCGAAGGCACCGTCGGCACGCTGGCCTATCTGATCCTGTGCGACCAGTTCTCGCGCAACATCCACCGCAACACCGCCAAGGCGTTTGCCAGCGATCCGCAAGCCTTGGCCGCTGCGAAAAAGGCTGTGGCCGAGGGCTGGGATCTGAACGCGCCTGAACCTGAACGGCAGTTTTTCTACATGCCGTTTGAGCATTCCGAGGATGTCAGTGATCAGGATAAGGCGGTGGCCTTGATGCGTGAACGTATGGCCTCTGACCCCGAAATGCTGCTGCACGCCCGCGCGCATCAGGACATTATCGCGCGTTTTGGTCGCTTCCCCACCCGCAACGCGGCTTTGGGCAGAGAAAATACTCCGGGGGAGACTGCATTTCTTGCTGCTGGTGGCTATGGCGCTACCGTTACTGCGCTGCGTGACAGCCATGCAGCATCTGCATAGGCCCGCAGCGCCGCCAGCGTTGCTTGGGTTTTGAAAATAGTTTAATGGCAAACTACTTTTTCTGAGGAGGGAAAGATGGCTGCTCAAAATTTTGACGTGATCGTAATCGGCGCAGGTCCGGGGGGCTATGTGGCGGCCATCAGGGCCAGCCAGTTGGGCCAGAAAGTGGCGATTGTCGAGCGCGAGAACTTGGGCGGTATCTGCCTGAACTGGGGCTGCATCCCGACCAAGGCGCTGCTGCGCTCGGCGGAAGTGTTCCACCTGATGCACCGCGCCAAGGAATTTGGCCTGTCGGTGACGGGCGCGGATTTCGATCTGAACGCCGTGGTGGCGCGGTCGCGCGGGGTTGCCAAACAGCTTTCGGGCGGCATTGGCCATCTGATGAAGAAGAACAAGGTCACGGTGTTCATGGGGGCGGCAACGCTGCCTAAGGCCGGGACGGTTGCCATCAAAACCGACAAAGGCACCGAGGAACTCACCGCCAAGTCGATCATCCTCGCCACCGGTGCGCGCGCCCGCGAACTGCCGGGGTTGGAAGCGGATGGTGATCTGGTCTGGACCTACCGCCACGCCTTGCAGCCGAAACGCATGCCGAAAAAGCTGCTGGTGATTGGCTCGGGTGCCATCGGCATCGAGTTCGCCAGCTTCTTCAACACTTTGGGCGCGGATACCACTGTTGTCGAAGTGATGGACCGCGTGCTGCCGGTGGAAGATGCCGAAGTTTCCGCCTTCGCGAAAAAGGCTTTCGTCAAGCAAGGCATGAAGATCCTTGAAAAAACCACGGTGAAGAAACTGGATCGCTCGCCGGGCAAAGTCGTGGCGCATCTGGAAGATGCCAAAGGCACCACCACGCAGGAATTTGACACAGTGATTTCGGCCGTGGGCATCGTCGGCAACATCGAAAACCTCGGGCTTGAGGCCTTGGGCGTCAAAATCGACCGCACCCATGTAGTGACGGATGAATTCTGCCGCACCGGGGTCGCAGGGCTTTACGCCATCGGTGATATCGCCGGTGCACCTTGGCTTGCCCACAAGGCCAGCCATGAAGGCGTGATGGTGGCCGAACTGATCGCGGGCGGCCATCCGCACCCGATCAAGCCGAACTCCATCGCGGGCTGCACCTATTGCCATCCGCAAGTGGCCTCCGTCGGGCTGACCGAGGCCAAGGCGAAAGAGGCGGGCTTTGAGATCAAAGTCGGCCGCTTCCCCTTCATCGGTAACGGTAAGGCGATTGCTCTGGGGGAGGCCGAGGGCTTCATCAAGACCATTTTCGATGCCAAAACCGGCGAGATGCTGGGCGCGCATATGATCGGTGCCGAAGTGACCGAGCTGATCCAAGGCTATGTCGTCGCGCGCGGCCTTGAGTCGACCGAAGAAGACCTGATGAACACCGTCTTCCCGCATCCCACCCTGTCGGAAATGATGCACGAATCCGTGCTCGACGCCTACGGTCGCGCTTTGCATATGTAATGCGCGCCGCTTTGCGACAAAAGGCGCTGGCGGTGTGTGACGCCAAGATTGCGCAGAAGGGCGACGGCGTCGGGTTGTCGTTCTACGCGTTCTTTGCCAATAAAAACGATGATCCGACAGGTTTGATGGAGGTCGCAACCTGGTGGATAGAGACCCATCAGTTGGACCATTTTGAAAAAGCCACCCGGATCAAGGCGATGCTTCTGTCTGGGCTGTGAAATCTTGCCGAAAGGATGACCGATGCGCAGCGTTTTGACCGTTCTGGCGCTTTGGGCCGCAGGTCTGGGCGCAGCGGCACAGTTCGGCAAGATTTCCGTTCTGTATCAAACGCTTCAGACCACCTACGCCGCACATGCGGGCGCAGGTATCGGGCTGATGGTGTCCATCGTTGGCATCGTTGGTCTGATCTTTGGCACCACGGCGGGGCTGCTGGTGGCAAGAATCGGCCCGCGCCGCGCTATCCTGTCGGCCTTGGCCTTGGGCGCTGTCGTCAGTCTGATCCAGTCGAGCTTTCCCAGCTATCCGCTGATGATGCTGACCCGTGTGTTGGAGGGCGTGTCGCATTTGACCATCGTGGTTGTCGGCCCGACAGCGATTGCGGGTGTCACGTCGCAGCGGCATCAGGGCCTGGCGATGACACTATGGTCATCGTTTTTCGGGGTGACCTATGCGGCTTTGGCCTTTTTCGCGCCGGGGCTGGTGGCGGGCTATGGTCCGGGCGCGTTGTTTCAGGCGCACGGGCTTTGGATGCTGCTGTGCCTTGCGGCCTTGTTTGCCCTGTTGCCGCCTGATCCCGCGCACCGCCAAACTTCGGGGCAGGGCAATCTGCTGGCCCAACACATCGCGATCTATGCCTCGCCCTATATCGCCGCCCCGGCCATGGGGTTCGTCTGCTACACCGTGACATATGTGGCCGTGCTGACCCTGCTGCCCGCCGCGGTCACCCCCGTTTGGGGCGCGTTTATTGGTGTTGCGATGCCCCTCGTCTCCATCGTGGTTTCGCTGTCTTTGGGGGTGTGGCTGCTGTCAAAAATCCCGGCGTTCCGGCTGGTGCAGGCGGGCTTCGCCGTGGCCATCCTTGCCAGCCTTGGCCTGTGGCTGACATGGGGGCAGGGCGCATCCGAAGCCGCCTTTGCCTTGGCTATGGCCGCCGCTTTGGGCGTGGTGCAGGGCGCAAGTTTCGCCAGCCTCGCGCAGATCAACCCCAGCGCAGAGGATCGCGCGCGCGGCGCCGGGGCGATTGCGCAACTGGGCAACCTTGGCACCACCACCGGCACGCCGCTGCTGGCTTGGCTGTTGTCGCAAGCCGGAGTCAGCGGGCTTGCGGGCTTTCTGATCGGTTTTTCGGCGCTTGGCATTGTTATTCACAGCGTGCAAGCGCGGCGACGGTTATCGGCTGACCGCACCACCGGCTGAGGCCCAATCGCCGAATCCGCCAATGCTATGCGCATCATAGCCCAGCTTGGTCAGCGCCTGCACCGCCATGCCAGCGCGGCCACCCACTGCACAATAGACCGCAACGGGTTTGGATTTATCAATTTTGTCAGCAGCTTGCAGCGCAATCAGTGCCAGCGGGATATGCAGCGCATCCTTGGCTTTGCCGGTTTGCTTCACTTCGGCGGTCTCGCGCACATCGACAAGGGTGATCGCGCCAATCGAAGCTTTTGCAATTGCAGCGTGAGCGGTCAGTTTGGTCATGGTTCAACTTTCTGGCTTTGCAACTTATATATGCAGGTATATGAATATGTTTGGGTTGTAAAGACGCTGCCCTATGTCAGAATCATGCAACTTTGCATCACGTTCACACTTCGTTCACATTTTTCGGTTGGAGACTCACTGCATTCACCCTATCTATACGGCGTCGAATGGGGTGGGTCATGGCCGAACATAAGTTCATCGAAGTGCGCGGCGCGCGCGAGCATAACCTGAAGAACGTCGATGTGGACATCCCACGCGATCAGTTCGTGGTGATCACAGGGCTGTCGGGCTCGGGTAAATCCAGCCTGGCGTTTGATACCATTTATGCCGAAGGCCAGCGGCGCTATGTCGAAAGCCTGTCGGCCTATGCGCGGCAATTCCTTGATATGGCTGGGAAACCTGACGTCGATCATATCAGCGGCCTCAGCCCTGCGATTTCCATCGAGCAGAAAACCACCTCGAAAAACCCGCGCTCGACCGTGGGCACGGTGACCGAGATTTATGACTATCTGCGCCTGTTGTTCGCTCGCGTCGGCACCCCGTTCAGCCCCGCGACGGGACTGCCGATCACTGCGATGCAGGTGCAGGATATGGTTGATGCGGTGATGGCAATGCCCGAGGGCAGCCGCGCCT
>NZ_JAXMJJ010000057.1:0-49734 GCF_034376685.1 Cypionkella sp. | reverse complement strand
GCCCCGCATCGTCGGCAAGTTCGATGAGGCGGGCAAGCCGTTCCTCAGCCTGTCCGCAGGGCTGAGCGTGGGCAGCGTCGCCGGGGCGATTGCAGAACGGCTGCTGCGGCTTGATCTGCCCGCTGATCTCGCCGCCCGGCTAACCGCCCGCGTCGAAGACCTGCATCGCATCGAGGCGCGTGCCGAGGCCCATATTCCCCCCGTCCTGCGCCTGCCGCATTACTGCGCCGGTTGTCCGCACAACACCTCTACCCGGGTGCCTGAAGGATCGAAGGCGATGGCCGGGATCGGTTGCCACTTCATGGCGCAATGGATGGATCGCCGCACCGATACCTTCAGCCATATGGGCGGTGAGGGTGTGGCATGGACGGCAATCAGCCGCTTTACCGATGAAAAGCACCGTTTCGTCAATATCGGCGATGGCACTTATTTCCACTCGGGCCATTTGGCGATCCGCCAGTCGGTCGCGGCAGGGATCAATCTGACCTACAAAATCCTGGTCAATGATGCCGTGGCGATGACCGGAGGCCAGCCGATTGACGGCGAGTTGACGCCCCAGCAGATCACCCATCAGGTCTATCACGAGCGGGTGGCGCGGATCGTGCTGATGTCTGACCATCCCGAAGTTTACCGCGCCGCAGACCTCGCCCCCGGCACCGAAATCCGCCACCGCGACGACATCGACGCGGTGATGCTGGCTTTGCGCGAAGTGCCCGGCGTCACGGTGATCGTCTTTGAGCAGACCTGCGCTGCGGAATTGCGCCGCAGGCGTAAGCGGGGCACGGCGGTGGACCCCGATATGCGGCTCTGGATCAACCCTGCGGTCTGCGAAGGCTGTGGGGATTGTTCGGTGCAGTCGAACTGCATCGCGATTGAGCCGCTGGAGACCGATCAAGGTCGCAAGCGCCGGATCAACCAATCGGCCTGCAACAAGGATTATTCTTGTCTCAAGGGGTTTTGCCCTTCCTTTGTCACGGTGCGCGGCGCGGCGTTGCGCAAGAACCAACCCCAAAGCGGGGCGGATGTTTCCGCCCTGCCCAATCCCCTGCTGCCCCAAATCGAGCGGGCTTGGAACCTTGCCCTTGCCGGTGTGGGTGGCACCGGCGTTCTGACCATCAGTGCCATTCTGGGCATGGCTGCCCATGTAGAGGGCAAAATCCCAATGGTGCTGGACATGGCGGGCCTCGCGCAGAAAGGTGGTGCGGTGATGAGCCATGTCCGCATCTCGCGCCCTGACCGCCCCATCGCCGCGCCCCGCATCGCGGCTGGGTCAGCCGACCTTCTGCTCGGTGCGGATGCCGTGGTGGCCGCGTCGAAGGACTGCATCCTTGTGTGCAGCCCTGATCGGACGCAGGCCGTGCTGAATACACACGTCACCCCGGTGTCGGACTTCATCCGCAATCGCGACTTTGACTTTAAGGAAGCCAGCTCCGAGGCCTGCGTGGCGGGGGTCGTGCGCTCGGCGCGGCATTTCCTGAACTTCTCGGATCTGGCCGCCCGTCTGACCGGCGATACGATCGGGGCGAACCTGATGATGCTGGGCTATGCGTGGCAATTCGGGATGGTGCCGTTGGCCAATGCCTCGATCCTTGAAGCTATCCGGTTGAACGGCACGGCAATCAAGCCAAACACCGAGGCTTTCAACTGGGGCCGCTTGTTGGCGCATGACCCGGCGAAGGTGGCCACTTTTGCTGGCATCGGGCAGGAGCCGCCCTCGCCCGACACCCTGCCGCTTGACGCGCTGATCACAAACCGCGCCGACCATTTGCGGGCATATCAGAACACCGGCCTTGCCCAGCGTTATCTGGACGGCGTCGCGCGGATCGCTTCCACCGCCCAGCCCGAACGCGTCGGTGACAATGACCTGACCCTTGTGGTGGCCCAGATCTACGCGAAAGTCCTGGCCTACAAGGACGAATACGAGGTGGCACGGCTGTACAGTTTACCCGACTTCCGCGCCGGGTTTGAGGCCGAATTCTCTGGCCCTTACCGCCTGTCGCTGAACCTCGCCCCGCCGATCCTGTCCAGCAAGGCCTCTGACGGTCGGCCCAGAAAGCGTGAATTCGGTGCATGGATCCTGCCCGTGCTTGGCCTGCTCGCGCGGTTCAAATTCCTGCGCGGCACTTGGGCGGACCCATTCGGGCATAGTCACGACCGCAAGTTAGAGCGTGACTTGATCGCGCAGTACGAGGACGATCTGACACTGGCAGAACGGGTGCTGTCCGCCGATACGCTGCAACTGGTGCGGGACCTGCTGTCGCTACCGCTAGAGATCCGCGGCTATGGTCCGGTCAAGCAAGCGGCCTATCAAAAACAGATGGCGCGGCGGGAGGATCTGCGCGCCACCTTGCAAGGCAATAGTCCCGTGGCGATGGCTGCGGAATAGGGAGGACCGGAATGTTTCTGGCATCAATGCAGTTCGATCTGGGCGATGAGGTCGGCGCGCTGCGCGACATGGTGCACCGTTGGGCGCAAGAGCGGGTGAGGCCGATCGCAGCCGAGGTGGACAAGCGCAACGCCTTTCCCGCCGAGCTTTGGGCCGAGATGGGCAGTCTTGGCCTGTTGGGCATCACGGTGCCCGACGCATATGGCGGTGCCGGCATGGGCTATCTGGCTCATGTGGTTGCGGTCGAGGAAATCGCCCGCGCATCCGCCTCGGTTGCCCTGAGTTATGGCGCGCATTCCAACCTCTGCGTCAACCAGATCAGACTGAACGGCAGCGCGGCGCAGCGGCAGAAATACCTGCCGAACTTGGTCTCGGGTGCCAATGTCGGTGCGCTGGCGATGTCCGAAGCAGAGGCAGGGTCGGACGTTGTATCCATGAAGCTGCGGGCGGACCGGAAGGGCGACCACTATGTGCTGAACGGCACGAAATGCTGGATCACCAACGGCCCAGACGCCGATGTTCTGGTAGTCTATGCCAAGACCGATCCCGATGCCGGATCAAAGGGCATGACTGCCTTCATCGTGGAAAAGACCATGAAAGGTTTCAGCACCTCGCCACATTTCGACAAGCTGGGGATGCGGGGGTCGAACACCGCCGAACTGATCTTCGACAATGTCGAGGTGCCCGCAGAAAACCTGCTGGGTGCCGAGGGCAAGGGCGTGCGGGTGTTGATGTCAGGTTTGGATTACGAGCGCGTGGTGCTGTCGGGCATCGGCACCGGCATCATGGCCGCCTGTCTGGACGAGATCATGCCCTATATGGTCAGCCGCAAGCAGTTTGGCCAAAGCATCGGCCATTTCCAACTGATGCAGGCCAAGATCGCCGATATGTATACCAAACTGAACTCGGCCCGCGCCTATGTCTACGAGGTGGCCCGCGCTTGTGATCGGGGCACCGTCACCCGGCAGGATGCCGCCGCCTGCGTGCTCTATGCCTCGGAAGCGGCGATGGAGGTCGCGCATCAGGCGGTGCAAGCTATGGGTGGCGCTGGGTTCATGAACGAAACCCCGGTCAGCCGGATTTTCCGCGATGCCAAGCTGATGGAAATCGGCGCAGGCACCTCGGAAATCCGCCGTATGTTGATCGGGCGCGAATTGATGGGGGCGATGACCGCATGACAGTCCTTGCCACGAATATCTCGCCGCGCAGTGCCGCGTTCCGCGCCAACCTTGCGGCAAACATGGCCGCGCTTGACACGGTGCGGGCGGCGGCAGAGCTGGCGTTTGCAGGCGGCGACAAGGCGCGCGACCTGCACCAAAGCCGGGGCAAGCTGTTGCCGCGCGAACGCATCGACCGCCTGCTTGATGCAGGTTCGCCCTTTCTGGAGATCGGCCTATTTGCCGGGCATGGGCTGTACGACGGTGCCAGCCCCTCGGCGGGCCTGATCGCCGGGATTGGTCGGGTCGAAGGCCAAGAGGTGATGATCATTTGCAACGACGCCATGGTGAAGGGTGGCACCTATTATCCGATGACGGTGAAGAAGCATCTGCGCGCACAGGAAATTGCCGCCGAAAACCGGCTGCCCTGCGTCTATCTCGTGGATTCTGGCGGGGCCAACCTGCCCAATCAGGATGAGGTGTTCCCCGACCGCGACCACTTTGGCCGCATCTTCTTCAACCAAGCCAACATGTCAGCGCAGGGCATCGCGCAAATCGCCGTTGTGATGGGGTCGTGTACCGCAGGCGGGGCCTATGTGCCCGCGATGTCGGATGTCACCATTATCGTGAAGGGGCAGGGCACGATCTTTCTCGCTGGCCCGCCTCTGGTGCGGGCTGCGACGGGCGAGGTGGTCAGCGCCGAAGATCTTGGCGGTGGTGACGTTCATACCCGGCTTTCCGGCGTGGCCGACCTCCTGGCGCATGACGATCTGCACGCACTGGCCCTTGCCCGCCGCGCCGTTGCCAACCTGAACCGCCAAAAGCCGCCGCAACTGGTGCTGCAATCGCCTGAAGAACCGCTTTACGACCCCGCCGAGGTGATGGGTGTCGTCCCGGCTGAGTTGAAGACGCCCTATGACATCCGCGAAGTGATCGCTCGCACGGTCGATGGCTCGCGCTTTGACGAGTTCAAACCACGTTACGGCACCACCATTGTCTGCGGCTTTGCGCATGTGATGGGCATTCCGGTCGGCATCATCGGCAACAACGGCGTGATCTTTTCGGAAGCCGCGCTGAAAGCCACGCATTTCGTCGAGCTTTGCTCGCAGCGCAAAATCCCCTTGGTTTTCCTACAGAACATTTCGGGCTTCATGGTGGGCCGCACCGCCGAAAACCGCGGTATCGCCAAGGATGGTGCCAAACTTGTGACAGCGGTTGCCACCAGTCAGGTGCCAAAGATCACACTTTTGGTCGGCGGGTCCTTCGGGGCGGGCAATTATGGCATGTGTGGCCGCGCCTATAGCCCGCGCTTCTTATGGACCTGGCCAAACAGCCGCATCTCGGTGATGGGCGGCGAACAGGCGGCAGGCGTCTTGGCCACCGTCCGCCGCGATGCGATTGAACGCAAGGGCGGCAGCTGGTCAGCCGAGGAAGAAGCCGCATTCAAGCGCCCCACGGTTGAGATGTTTGAGCGCCAGTCGCACCCGCTTTATGCCGCCGCCCGGCTGTGGGACGATGGTATCATCGACCCCCGCCGCACGCGACAGGTGCTGGCGCTGTCGCTGTCGGCTTCGCTGAACGCTCCAATCCCAGAGACGCGCTTTGGCGTGTTTCGTATGTGAGGCAAGCAAGATGTTCCGCAAGATCCTGATTGCCAACCGGGGCGAAATCGCCTGCCGTGTCATCGCCACCGCCCGTCGCATGGGTATAGCCACCGTCGCTGTCCATTCCGACGTTGACGCGGCCAGCAAACATGTGGCGATGGCCGATGAGGCGGTGCGTATCGGTCCCGCCGCCGTCGCCGAAAGCTATCTGAAAGGTGACGCTATCATTGCCGCAGCGCTGCGAACCGGGGCCGAGGCGATCCACCCCGGCTATGGCTTCCTGTCGGAAAACCCCGGCTTTGTCGAAGCAGTTCAGGCGGCAGGTCTGGTGTTTATCGGCCCCCCTGCCAGCGCCATTCGGGCCATGGGGCTGAAGGATGCTGCCAAGGCGCTGATGATCGAGGCCGGGGTGCCGGTCGTGCCCGGCTATCATGGCGAAAGTCAGGGCCCGACCCATCTGGCCGCCGAGGCTGGCGCCATTGGCTATCCGGTGCTGATCAAGGCCCGCGCTGGCGGCGGTGGCAAAGGAATGCGGCTTGTCACCGACCCCGACGATTTTGCCCAGGCGCTGGAAAGCGCACAACGCGAGGCCCGCACCAGCTTTGGCGATCCGGCCTGTCTGGTCGAGAAATTCATCACCCACCCCCGCCATATCGAGATTCAGGTCTTTGGCGACAGCCAAGGCAATGTCGTGCATCTGTTCGAGCGCGATTGCAGCCTGCAGCGTCGCCACCAGAAGGTGATCGAAGAAGCTCCCGCACCCGGCATGCCTGCCGAGGTCCGCGCCGCCATGGGCAAAGCCGCAGTCGAGGCAGCACAAGCGATCGGCTATCAGGGCGCGGGAACCGTCGAGTTCATCGTGGACGGCTCCGGCCCGTTGCGGCCCGACGGGTTCTGGTTCATGGAGATGAACACCCGGCTGCAGGTCGAACATCCGGTTTCCGAGGCAATCACCGGGCTGGATTTTGTTGAGTTGCAATTGCGCATCGCCGCAGGCGAACCGCTGCCCTTCCGGCAGCAGGATCTTACAATCAACGGCTGGGCCTTCGAGGCCCGGATCTATGCCGAAGATGTGGAAAAGGGCTTTTTGCCCGCGACTGGTACGCTGGATCATCTGCATTTCCCGCCGGGCGTCGAATTCACGCGCGGCGCGATCCGCATTGACAGTGGCATCCGTCAAGGCGATGAAATTTCGCCGTGGTATGATCCGATGATCGCCAAGGTCGTGGTCCATGGACCAGACCGCGCGGCGGCGCTGAACCTGTTGTCCACGACACTCGAGCACTGCCGGATCGCCGGATCGACCACCAATCTGGAGTTCCTCGCTGCCCTTTTCCGGCATGACGGGTTCCGCACCGGTGAAGTCGATACCGGCCTGATTGCCCGCGATCTGGATGCGCTGACTGCTGCAACTCCACTGCCCGCAGAGGCCCCGGCGCTGGCGGCACTTGCCGCGCTGAACCTGCTCGATCCACCCAAAGCGCCCGATCCGTGGGATCAGCTGACGGGCTGGCGCAGCTGGTCAGAGGCCGAAAGTTTTGCCGCGCTGGATCACAAGGCTGGCCCGCTGGCCCTGCGTGTCATCCATCTCGGCAACCGGCAGTTCCGCGTCACCGGGGCCGGGTTCGACACCACGCTCGCCCTGCTGGATCATCGCGATGGCGCGGTTCGCTTCGCCTGTGATGGCCTGCAATCCGTCGCGCATGTGGTCGCAACCGCAGACCGGATCAGCCTGTTCCTCTCAGGCCACAAACACGATTTCACCCGCGTCGATCCCCTGCGGGCTGCCGAGCACGATCACGCAGGCGGCGACGCGATCCTTGCGCCGATGCCGGGTCTGGTGGCCTCACTGCGCACCACGATCGGCGCGCGGGTGACCAAGGGCGACGCGCTGATCTTCCTTGAAGCGATGAAGATGGAGCACATTTTGACCGCCCCCCGCGATGGTATCGTGGCCGAGGTTCTGGTGGCGACCGGTGATCAGGTCAGCGATGGCACCGTCTTGGTACAGTTGGAGCCCGAAGATGGCTGATCCTGTCACGCTCTACGAAGTGGGTCCGCGCGACGGCTTGCAGAACGAAGCCAGCTTGATCAGCACCGCCGACAAGATCACGCTGGTCAACCTGCTTTCCGACTGTGGCTTCAGCCATATCGAAGTCACCAGTTTTGTCAGCCCGAAATGGGTGCCGCAGTTGGCCGACGCCGCCGAGGTCATGGCAGGCATCACCCGAAAACCCGGCGTGTCTTACGCAGCACTCACGCCCAACCTGCAGGGCTTTGAGCGCGCGATCACCGCCCGCGCCGACGAAGTGGCGGTCTTCGCATCGGCTGCGGAAGGCTTTTCGCAAAAGAACATCAACTGCTCGATCCGGGAAAGCCTTGAGCGTTTCCGGCCCGTGCTGCGCAACGCCCGCACCGCGATGATCCCGGTTCGGGGCTATGTATCTTGTGTGACCGACTGCCCCTATGATGGGCCGATTGCGCCTGATGCCGTGGCCGAGGTGGTCAAGGCGCTGTTCCAGATGGGCTGCTACCAGATCAGCCTTGGTGACACGTTGGGGGCGGCCACGCCCGATGCGATCGGGCGGATGCTGGATGCCGTGCTGCAGCACCTGCCCGCCAACCGCCTTGCGGGGCATTATCACGACACGCGCGGCCTTGCGCTGTTGAACGTCGCGGCCAGTCTTGACCGTGGGCTGCGGGTGTTTGACAGTTCGGTCGGCGGGTTGGGGGGATGCCCTTACGCGCCCGGCGCCAAAGGCAATGTCGCTACCGAATCCGTGGCCGCAATGCTGCACAGCTGCGGATTCGATACCGGGCTGGACCTTGATCGGCTGGCCGCTGCCGCCAGTTTTGCCCAAAGCCTGAGGAGACCCGCATGATCTGGCAAACGCTCGACATCCGCACCGATCCGCGCGGCGTGGTCTATGTCACACTGAACACCCCGGAACGCCGCAACGTGCTGTCCCCTGCGATGATCGCAGAGCTGACCGAGTTCGCGCGCACGCTGGATCAGGCCCGCGCCGTGGTGCTTTCGGGCGCGGGCCCGACGTTTTGCGCGGGCGGAGATCTGGCTTGGATGCAAGCCCAGATCGAGGCCGACCGCCCGCAGCGCCTGCGTGAAGCCCGCAAGCTGGCCGACATGTTGCAGGCGCTGAACACGCTGCCGTTTCCGCTGATTGGTCGATTGCATGGCGGCGCCTTTGGCGGTGGGATCGGCATGGCCTGCGTCTGTGACGTGGTCGTTGCGGCACGCGGCACGCAGTTCTGTTTCTCGGAAACCCGGCTGGGGATCATCCCCGCGACCATCGGCCCCTATGTTTTGGCCCGCATGGGCGAAGGTCATGCCAGACGTGTCTTCATGTCGGCCCGTGTTTTTGGCGCGGAGGAAGCCGAAACACTGGGTATCGTTTCGCGCGTGATTGATGCCGAGGGCCTTGGCGCCGCCGTAGAAGCCGAAGTCACGCCCTATCTCTCCACCGCCCCTGGCGCGGTGGCCGCCGCCAAGGCGCTCGCCCGCGCCCTTGGGCCCCGGATTGATGCCGAAGTGATTGACGACAGCATCCGGCGTCTGGCCGATATCTGGGAAGCCCCTGAGGCCGTGCTTGGCGTCAGGGCCTTTCTGGACAAGAAGAGCTCTCCTTGGAGTTGAAGGCGAATAAGATCAGAGGGGCCAGTAATCCGCCTAGTCTTCGGAGCTCGGCCCGTCACGACTGATCTGCTGGTGACAGGCGATCGCAGCCACCACCACGAGATATGAAGTGGCCCCCTCGACCTAATCCAGTTTGAGCCTGCCTCTGACCCAACCGAAAGGACCAGAGATGAAGCATAGCAGGTTCCCTGAAGACCAGATTATCGGCATTCTGAAAGAGCATGAGGCCATGTTCCAATTTGAGTTTACAGACATGGGTGGAGCTGCAGGGCTTCGGCTTCAGAGTTAAACTTCGCCGTGTACGGCGGTGTCGTGAGATCCCGCTGCACAACGGCTTTAGGCCCATTTCGATAGTTGGCCATAAACTAGGACGAATATGTGTTCTTCTATGTTCTCTTTCGGTATGTTGGCTGCGTAACTCCACTGCGGAGGCAACCAGCTCAATCAACAGCGCAAGTTCTAAAGCATGAAAGTCCTTCAGCCGGGGATCGCGCCTTCGTTATTCCCAATCCATGGGAAGCGGGGTTGGTTAGTTTGATGCCGACCTTGGGTTCGAGGCAATTGTGACTTCCAGCATTGTTCAAGCAAGTTGCGCACGCAACCACAGCGCTGCCACCATTTCTCCATCACGGTGGCAGGCATTGAGGCTATGAAACTCACCGCCGTTTAGAACTTTTTGGCTAGCGTCAGCGTGATTTCGCGGCCCTCGCCACGAATACAACCGACCGAGGCATCACATGTTGCCGCATAGTCTTTGTCGAACAGATTGGTCACACCAAATGCGGTCGAATAGCCGTCCTTCTCATAGCGTAGCGCCACATCAGCCAAGAGATAGCTGTCAACCGAGCGGGTGTTAGCGGTATCGCCCCACGATTGACCGACATAACGCAGCCCGCCGCCGAGGCTCAGGCCTTCAGCGCGACCCACAAAGGCGTAATCCGCCCAGACCGAGGCCTGATTGCGTGGCACCAAAGGCGTGCGGTTGCCAGAATCGCCATCGTTCGATTTGGTGATCTTGGCGTCGAGATGGGTGTAACCAGCGACCAGCGAAAGCTGTTCGGTCAGCTTGCCACGCGCTTCCAACTCCAAGCCGCGATGCCGCACTTCGCCGGTTTGGATCGAGAAGTTCGGATGATCAGGATCCGAGGTCAGCACATTCGACTTGGTAATGTCAAACAGCGCCGCCGCGAATTGCAGCTGTGTGCCGACCGGGGCATAGCGCACGCCGATTTCATATTGGCTGCCTTTGGTCGGGTCATACTGCGCCCCGTCAAAGGTTGTCCCGATATTGGTGGTGAAGCTTTCGGCATAGCTGGCATAGGGCACAAAGCCGTTGCCCAGATCCCAAGTCGCGCCGATCATACCGGTGGTGGCGCTATCGTTCTGCGTGCTGGAGGTGCCAGCCAGATGATCCACGACGCTGTTTTCCACCCAAGACCGCCGTAGACCCGCCGTCACTGTCACGCCATTGGACAGGCGCAGGTGATCCTGCACATAGATGCCTTTTTCTTCGATGGTGGTTGTCTGATCCTGATATATCCCCGGCATCGTCACCGGGAAGTCATAGCTTGGATCAGAGATCGGCACTTGATAGCTGTTGTCCCACCCCATCGTGCCAGACACTTCGCGACGCGACAGGTCGATACCAAAGGTCACAGTGTTTTCGGCCTCACCGAAAGTCGATTTATACTCAAGCTGGGTATCAAGCGCTGCGGTGCGCCCGACTTCCTCTACGGCGAAGGCCGCGAAGTTCATGCTGTCTGCGGAGGGGGTGTAATCCGGCAAGATCATGCCGTTGAAATAGAGATGGTCATAGCTTGTCGACTGCCGCGCCAGACGGAAGTTTTGCCGCAGCTTCAGATTGTCGCTGAACGCATGCTCAGCTTGCCAACCGATCGAGGCCTGTTTGGTGGCAAATTTGTTCCAAGGGTGTTGGGCATTGGTGAAAGAGTCCGGCAACGCCCCAAGTGCTGCATCATAATCTTCGCCAGCCACGGGCATGAAGCTGTTGGCGGTCAGATTGTCTTGCTGCCAATGCGCTAGGAAGGTGATCGAGGTGCGGTCGGTCGGCGCATAGGTAAGCCCGAACGCCAGGAGATCGCGGTCGTCTTGCGAGCCTTTGATCGCGTTCGCGCCGTTGCGGGTCAGCCCGGTAAAGCGCCACGCCAGTGTTTTGTCAGCATTGCTGCCGCCGGTATCCAGACCAAATTCGACGGTGTTGTGCGAGCCGTAAGAGACGCGGGCTTCGGTGAAAGGTTCAAACTCGGGGCGTTTGGTGATGATGTTGATCATCCCCGCCGCATCGTTTGAGCCATACAACACCGAGGACGGGCCTTTCAGCACGTCAATGCGCTGCACCATATAGGGGTCGATCTTAAAGCCGGTGAAGTTCATCGCTTTGTTCAGCAGACCATCGCGGTAGATGCCCGAGGTGCCAAGGTCAAAGCCACGGATCAGAAATTGGTCATAGCGATCATCGACTCCCCAAGGCGAGGCGACAACGCCGGGCACATAGGCCAAAGCATCTTCGATCTGCACCGGGTCGCGATCTTCAAGCTCTTGGCTGGTGACAACCCCGGTGGCTTGCGGAACTTCGGTGACTGGAACGCCGGATTTTATGCCCGTCGCGGTCGTTTGGACAGAATATCCGGTGCCGCCCGAGATGGGGGACGCGCCAGTGCCTTCAAGCACAATGGTGCCGAGATCCACGGCATCTTGCGCGAAAAGTGGCAAGGTGGCCAGCGCAGAACCGGTCAGAGCAACAGCAAAAAGCGGGCGTCGGCACAGGTGAAAGACAGTGCAAAAAGACATGGCAGATCCATCTGATAGGGGCCGCATCCAATCCGGTCTGCCGGAAAGTAGGATGGCGGGACGCAGCGAGGTTTGTTCGATGAGGTGCTTGCGCACATCGGTTCCTGCCGCGGTTGCATGGATATGCTGCCTAGGTGCGCCGCTTTTGCGGGGCGCAACCTGCGGTGTCAAGGCGTTGTGGGCATGCTTTGCAACACTGCGTCGGGCGATGTGGCCGGATCGCCATCGCTTGCCGCTGCCAACAGGGGAATAAGGCGGCCCAACGCCCAGTCAATCGACAAAGGCGACTGAAAGCTCATCGCGCCCATCATCTCTTTGTCAGACCAGATCGCGCGACCTTCGCGCGCAAGCCGCAGATTGCGCCATGTGGGCAAAGCCTCGATCACCGGGCGCACCGGTTCTTCGACCAACCAAAGCACGACATCCAGATCGAACATATCGAAGCGTTCCGTGCTGACCAGAAAGTTGCCACCGGGGCTGGCCATGGTGTCAAACACCACAGGGGTCTTAATGCCAAACATCGACAGCAGGCGATTGGCACCATCATTGCTGCGATAACCCATGATCTGGCCCTCGCTGAAATAGGCCGCCGTCCCGGTCAGACCGTTGAATTCTGAATGATCCTTGACGGCTTGGGCAACCTTGCCGCCGATCTGGGCGATCACCGCTTCGGCCTTCGCCTCTCGTCCGGTGGCCTGGCCGATCAGACGCAATTCTTCCTCCCACGGTGCCCCCCATGCGGGATAGCCTTTGGGTGGGCCGAGGACGGGGGCAATTTCAGACAGCAACGCATAGGTCTGCGCATCCATCGGGGCGAAAGTTGCGACGATAAGGTCGGGTTGCATCGACCAGACCCATTCCACATCAATCTCGAAACCCTTTTGCACGTCGGGCGTGGCGGCTACGGCGGCGCGTGCGGCTTCTGCCCACGGCCATGTGGCATAGGGGTATTCGCCAAACCAATCGTGAACACCGACGGGTGCTAGACCAAGCGCGTAAAGGAAATCCTGTTCGTGATAGCCGACCGAGACGATGCGCTTGACCTTGGCAGGGTCGATCACCGTCTCGCCAAAGCTGTTTTGCAGATGCACCTCCTCGGCAGCAGCGGGCAAAGGCATGGCTGTGCCAAAGCTAAGGGCAGCACAGAATAGGGCTCGGCAAAGCAGGCGCGCGCGGGTCCAAGCGGTCATGGCGATATCCTTTAAGGCTGATCGGATCACCTGGCAGACGGCTTGGCTTTGTCGGGCTAGCCCGATCAAAGTCAGGCGTCAAGTACCGGGGTTGACCTTCGCCCATGCGCCCGGCATTCAGGGGCCGGGCAAGCAGCCGCCAGCCGATTCCATTCGGAGCCTGCGCTGTGCACGTCCAATCCTCTATCTCGGCCCACATGATGGAGGGTGTCGCGCGTCGGATCGCGCTGCGCCTTGGTCTGTTGTGGCTGCTGGTGCTGTCGGCTTTTGTGGCAGCGCTTTGCCTTGGCGCGCGGGATTATGGGCCGGGGTTGCTGTGGCAAATCCTGCGAGGCTACGATGTCAGCAATCCTGCGCAAGCCATCATGGTCGAGATGCGGTTGCCGCGTGCGCTGGCGGCGGTGGTCGTGGGGGCGGCGCTGGCGGTCGCGGGGTTGATGATGCAGTCATTGGCGCGCAATCCTTTGGCTGATCCGGGGTTGACCGGTGTGAACGCCGGGGCCGCGCTGGCGGTGGTAGCTGGGCTTTGGCTGACCGGACCACTGACGGCAGGCGGCACGGCGGCGCTTGCGCTGACGGGGGCAGGGGTGGCGGCACTGGTGGTGCGCGCGCTGGCAGGGCAGGGCGATAGCACTCTACGTTTGCCGCTGGCTGGCGCGGCTTTTGCCAGCCTGTGCATGGCCGTGGTGGCGTTTGTGGTGCTGCTGAACCCCGAGGCACGCAACATTTATCGGTTCTGGATGGTCGGCTCTTTGGCCATCGCGAATGGCGAGGGCTTGATCCGGCTGGCTCCGGTGGCGCTTGTCGGTATCGGGATCGCGATCATGGTGGCGCGGCAGGTTGAGACGTTGATGCTGGGGGACGAGTTGGGGGCGGCGCTGGGCGTGAATGCCGGGCGGGTGATGAGCCTTGGTCTGGCGGCAATCACCTGCTGCGCGGGGGCTGCGGTGGCGATTGCGGGGCCGGTGGGCTTCATTGGCCTGATCGCACCGCACCTGGCGCGCCGTGTTGGCGCTGGGACGGGATTGACGGCGACCGTGTTGCTGGCTTGTCCGTTGGGGGCGATCATCACCTTGCTGGCCGATACAGTCGGGCGTCGCTTGGTGCGGCCCGCCGAGCTGCCTTTGGGCATCGTGCTGGCGATGGTCGGCGCGCCGGTGTTCATGTGGCTGGTGCGTCGCATCTTGCGGGGGGAGGCATGAGGATCTGGCTCTTGCTGCTGGTGACGCTGGCGCTGACGATGCTGGCGCTTGCGGCTGGGCGCAGTTGGCTTTGCCCGGTCGAGCTTATTCAAGGGATGCTTGCAGGGCCGGACGGGGCAGGCCGGATGATCTGGTCGCTGCGACTGCCGCGGGTGATCGTCGGGCTGGTGGCTGGCCTTGGCTTCGGCATGGCGGGGGCGGTGTTTCAATCGCTGTTGCGCAATCCGCTGGCCTCGCCCGATGTGATCGGACTGACGCAATGCGCGGCGCTTGGGGCTGTGGCGGCGCTGTTGTCGGGGGTGCCGCCGATGCTTGGGGCTTGGACCGGCGGGCTGCTGGCTATTCTGGCGCTTGGCTGGCTGGCCTCGCATCCGCGAGAGGGGTTGGCCCCGCGCGCCATGGTGTTGCAGGGATTGGGTCTTGCGATTTTGGCCAGTGCGGCAACCGAGGCGCTGATCTTGCGCGCGGGTGACGGCAATGCCTCGATGGCGATGGCATGGCTGAGTGGCACGCTGAACGGCGCGGGTTGGCCCGAGGCGCGTCGGGCGCTGTGGTTGTTGCCGCTGATGTTGCCGTTGATCTTGGCGGTGCGGGTGCTGGATCGGCTGGAGTTGGGCGATGATCTGGCGCGGGCACTTGGCTTGCGGGTCGGACTTCTTCGGACGGGGCTGGGCTTGAACGCGGCACTCGTCGCGGCAGGTGCGGTAGCACTTTGTGGGCCGCTCGGGTTTGTCGCCCTTGCCGCAGGCCCGGTGGCGCGTTGGTGCAGCGGCGGGCGGCCCGATCCGCTGGTTGCAGGGTTGGTCGGTGCTGCATTCGTGACACTAGCCGATATACTCGCCCGCTCGATCGCCCCGGCGGCGCTGTTGCCGACCGGGCTTTATACCGCGCTGATTGGCGCGCCGCTTTTGATTTTTGTCGTGCGCCAGCAGGCGCGCCGCGAAACCATGTGATGAAAAACAGGATGCGCTATGCCCTTTGATGTTCAGGACTTAACCCTGCGCCTTGGCGACACGACGGTGCTGAACGGCATCAACTGCCGATTGCCAGAGGGCGGCATCACCGGCATCATCGGTGCAAATGGCAGCGGTAAAACCACACTTTTGCGCTGTCTTGCCGGTGTTCTGCGGCCTCAGAGCGGCCGCGTCTATCATGCGGGCAGCGATATAGCCCAACTGGCCCCCAAGACCCGTGCCCGTCGCATTGCCCTGCTGCCGCAAACGGCGCTTGCTCCAGCGGGCCTAACTGTTCAGCAGCTTGTGGCGCGGGGGCGCACGCCTTGGCTGCGCCCGTTTCAGCCCATGACGCACGGCGATCATGCGGCGGTTGCTCGGGCGCTAACGGATGTAGGAATGACCGATCTGGCCGCGCGCCCGCTCGACAGTCTGTCAGGCGGACAGCGGCAACGTGCCTGGATCGCTTTGGTGTTGGCGCAGGACACCGGCACGGTACTGTTGGACGAGCCGTTGAATTTTCTGGATCTGCCACATCAAACCGAGCTGGTGCATCTGCTCCGCCGTTTGGCCAGTGTGCGCAGCGTGGTGATGATCCTGCATGATCTGACCATCGCAGCGCGGGTTTGTGATCATGTGCTGGCGCTGAAGGCGGGGCAGCTGGTAGCAAGTGGCCCGCCAGCCGAGGTATTGGCCGAAGCCCCATTGCGCGCTGCCTTTGGCATTGATTTTGAGTGTCTTTCGCTGCCGGGCAGTGGCAAACCTGTGGTATTGCCGCAAGGTTTGTGACCGGGTGCCTGCCTAACGTGCCAATGCCTCAAGGCAAAGCGGTGCAAGTTGCGTATGCACGCGCCCAATGATTGCGTGGACCCGTGCGGCGGACAATCCAAAGCGTTCGGCCAGATGGTTTTGCGCCTCACCCATCACCCGATGCTGATAGAACATCTCTCGGTCGCGGTCGGGACAGCTTTGCAACAAAGTGTCGATGTTTTTTAACGTCTGTCGCCCGAAGACGCTGGCCTCGGGGTTGTCGCTGGTCACCGGCAAATCGGGCAGATCGCCAGTGATCAGGTGGCGGTCGCGCCGCAAGCGGTCAATCGCCAGATTGCGCACCATACGCCGTGCGAATTGTGCGGGACGCTCGATCTCGGCGGCGGCTGTTTCGCGGCTGAGGCAGCGAAGCGCCGCTTCCTGCAACACATCCTCGGCCCGATCTGCCGCGCCAAGAATGCGGATGGCTTGGCAGAGCAGGATCTGCCTTTGGCTGATCAACTCTTGCAGCAGCGGGCAAATGCGGTGTTGCGGCACTGGCTCTTTGCGCACAGGCCGGTTCGAACCGTTGGTCACGGCAGTTCTCCACAAGGCAGGACCGTACCCGGTTGGGCGGGTCAATTCGATTGCTTTCTGCCGACGTGCAACGTAGGTGGATGGCCGTCACATTTCACAACCAAAAGGTGAGCGCAAGACATGACGGTCCGTTTGCCGCCTCATTCAGCGGCGATCAGCCGGACCGCCTGCGCCTGCTCTGCCGAGATGGCGATTTCTTGCGCGCGCGCCGCCAGAACTGACAGCAAAGTGTCGGAAAGGCCGTGGGTTGGCTCGCTGTAGCCCTGCACATAGACCGCAGGATGAAAGCCCTTGCGCATCGGCAGGCGGTATTGGCGATCCGGTTCGGGGGACTGCATCCAAGGCGTCAGGGTGGACAAACAGGTCGCCGCGATGTCGCGCCGATAGCCGGTGCAAAGTATCACATGATCGTAAACCTGGTCCTGTCGGCCGTCTGGTCCTGTCAGAGTCAGGGTGACCGTGGCAGTGTCGCGCCGCGCCGCGATTGGGCTAGTATCGCGCAGCAAAGCATGCCGGTTTTCCCCCACAACATCTTGCTCGTAAAGCAAGCTGTAGATCTGGTGCAGCAGGTCGCCATCGGTCACCGCATAATTCGTGGTGGCGAAATCGCGCAGGAAACTGTCACGCTGCTGGCTGGGCATCGCGTGCAACAGATCGGTATGTGCGATGTCGAATACCTCATTCACAAACGGGCTGTCATCAGCGGGTTTCAGAGCATGGCCGCGCAGGATCAGATCCACCGACAACTGTGCCGGATGATTGGCGAGGGTGGCGAAAATCTCTGACGCGCTTTGGCCACCGCCAATGACGGCAATGCGCTGATTTGGCCTGACCTGCGGCAACAACTTTTGGGTGAAATCGTTGGAGTGGCTGATGCAAGGGCTGTCCCGCAGCGGCGCGAACAGCTCGGGCCAGTGCTGTTGGCCGCCCGGTGCCAGCACGATCTGGCGGGCTTGGCGGAGGGTGATACGGCCCGCGCTGTCCTCGGTATGGATGCGCAGATGCGTCACCTCGCCATGCTGCTCGACGGGCTCGACTTTGGTGACACGCTGGTCATAGGCGCAGGCACTGCCCAGCTTGGCTGCAGCCCATGACAGATAGTCGTTGAACTCGACCCGGCTGGGGAAAAAGCTTTTGCGGTTGATGAAGCGCTCTAGCCGGCCTTTGGCGTGCAGATAGCTGAGGAAGGAAAAACCAGAGGTTGGATTGTGAAGCGATACCAGATCTTTAAGGAAGGAAATTTGCATATCGGCGCCGGGCATCATCATGCCGGGATGCCAAGAAAAGCTAGGCTGTGTCTCTAGGAAAAGTGCATCAATCGGGCTTTTGCGCTCGTGCAGCGCAATCGCCAAAGCCAGGTTGGACGGGCCGAAGCCGATGCCGATCAGGTCGTGAATGCGGTCTGACATGGGGTGCCTCACAGCAGGGTTGCGGGGGACAGACGCAAAGGCTGGCCATCGGTTTCGGAGGGGCGTGCCCAGAGGCGGCTTTCGAAAAAGTGCTGGCGGTCAAGCTGCACAAGCGCTGCGCGCTTGTGGGCAAAGTCAAAGTCGCGCAGCCGGGCAAAGCCGCCACGGCCAAGGTTGCGCAACTGTTGGGCGTGGCTGGCGCGTGGCTCGCCCAGAATGGCGGTTGTGCGCGGCTCACTGAGGAACATGTAGTGCATCAAGGAGGGCAACCATGCAGTGACATAATCGGCACCCCGCACGTCGTCTTCACCGATCAAGACATGCCAGCCGCGATCCCATGCGCCGCAATCATGCACCGCACCAAGGCGGTTTTCTCGCGCCCAATACAGCTCAAAATAAGCAAAGTCACAGCCATCCAGCGCGCCGATCACCTGCATCATATGCGGGTCGGCGGCCATTCGTTTGATATAGGCGTGGTGCTGATCGAGGCTGCCAGTTTCCTCAAAAAATTCAGCAACACGCGGGTCGTTTTGCCAGCGGTGGAAGGTGGGCAGATCCTGCATCGTCAGAGCGCGCAGGCTGAACCATTGGCCCAACCACGGGATGTAGCGGCGATACAGCAGCCCCTCGGGTTTGGCGGGGCGCAGGGGGTGGCGGCCATGCGGGCCTTTGATGTGCAAGGTTGGGAAGCTTGGAGTCGGTCCTATCAACCAGCGATCCGGCACCTGCCAGAACAGCGCGGGAAAGATGGCATGACCGCCCTCGAATGCCACAGCTGCCCCGCAGGCCACCAGGGCGGGGATCAGCGGTTGCCAGCCGGGGCCATCCAACAGGATCAAGGCTTCATCGCCTTGCGTGCTCAAAGCCTCAAATGCTGCGAAGGCGGCGGCGATTGTGCCATCTTGCGGGGCAGACAGCCGCAAGCGCCCCGTGCTTTCCTCAACCACAGAGAGAGTCTGCTCTGCCGATCCAGACAGATGCAGGCGGTCGCCATCGCGTACGGCGAGATACGAAGCGGGGTGGGGAAGGGGGTGATCGAAGCTCATGCGGTCCATCCTGAATGGGTCTGTCAGGTAGACGTGGGGCTGGGGTCAAAATTAACCCCAGCCCAGAAATTAAATGCTGAGAAGATGCTTGGGTTTGGAAATGTTCAGATCAGCGTAGCGCCAAAACACAATGCAGCGCCCGGTTCACCGCAACTGGCAGCACCGACATATGGGTTTCATTGACATAGGTTTCATAGCGGGCCGTCACGCCCGGCAGGCTTGCCAGATGCGCGGCCATATCTTGGGCCGCAGCAATCGTGCGGGTCTTGGCCTTTTCAGCCAACCGCTGAGGCGCATCCTCGGCCTCGCGCTGGAACGGAGCGAGCAGGTCGCCCTCCCACTCACCAGCCGACAGATGCACGCTGAGTTGGCGTCCCGCCGGATCGAAATCTTTCAGATGAGCCAGCAGCGCGCTGTCTTCCCATGTGATCGAGGGACTGGCGGCGATCCAATGGCTGAACGCACCCGGTTGGGTGAACAGCAGCCAAAGCGCGAACAAACCGCCGAAGGAATGCCCGAACAGCCCGGCATGGTTGGGGTCAAGCTTGACCTGTCCCGCCAGAAATTCGCGCATATCTTCCAGAATGAAACGCGCCAATTCGCCACCGCCCCCGGTTCTGACGTCGGGTGTGCTGGGCCAGAATGGCGGGTAGGTCGCACCGGGTGGCGGGCCCAGATCCCAACTGCGCTGAAGTGGATCATAGGCATCCTCGGTCGGATAACCGACCGCGATCAGCACGCCCCAACCTAGATTGCTGCCCGTGGGATAGCTCGCCTGCGCACGCATGATATCAACGGCGGTGCCGATCACCGCATTGCCATCGGTCATCGTTAGCGAGGGCCAACCGGCCGCAGGGGCTTCCCCCGGTGGCAGCCACAGAAACACCCGCCGCAGGGTGCCACTGATGCTGTCTTGCAGATCGAACCAGCGGGTGCCGCCGCTGTTGGCTTGGCCTTCGGCCATCAGTTTTGCTGTCATCTTTTCGCTTCTTCAATGGCGTTCAGCACATCTGCCACCAAGGCGCTTGGTTCCTCAAGCCCTGCCGCGAAACGCACCGACCTTGCACTGACACCAAAGCGTTGGAAGGAATTAGCACTGCCCGACAGGCCAAGCGCCGCCTGTGCCGGGATGATCAAGCTTTCCGGCCCACCCCAGCTGACGCCGATCTTGGCCACGCGCAGCGCATTGGCAAAGCGAGGAATGTCGATGCTGTCGTCAAGATCAAAGGCAAACAGACCGCCATAACCCGACAGCCCCGCGCGACCGGCATGCGGGTGAAAGCCGGGATGCCTGACGGCCGCCACCAGCGGATGGTCTGTCAAAGCCCGCCCCAGCGCCAAGCCGTTCTCCATGTGCCGCGCCATCCGCAGGTTCAGCGTCTGCATCCCGCGCAGCACAAGCCACGCGTCAAACGGCGACATTTTGCCGCCCAGATAATGGTAAGCCTCGTGGTTGATGCGGGTCATCAGCGCCTTTGACCCCGTCACCAGTCCGGCGATGGTGTCACTGTGGCCGCAGAGGTATTTTGACGCTGCGTGGATGATCAGATCAATTCCAGCCTCGGCTGGACGTTGGTAAAGCGGCGTCGCCCATGAATTGTCGATCACCGAGATCACCCCCAGATTTCGGGCGGCCTGCGCAATCGCGGGCAGGTCTTGCAAGGTGAAGGTCCAGCTGGTCGGGCTTTCCAAATAGACCAACTTAGCGCCGGGAAGCGCTGCGATCACCGCATCGGTGTCGCTACCGTTCACATAGGTCGTGGTCACACCGAATTTCTTCAGCACCACCTCGAACAGCCGGAACGCATCAGAATAGAGGTTCTCAACCGCGACGACCCGGTCGCCTGCCTGCACAAAAGGCATAATGGCCGCCGCAACCGCCGCCATACCCGAGGCAAAACCGCGCGCGGCCTCGGTGCCTTCCAGCCGGGCGATCAGGCTTTCCAACTGCGCCACCGTGGGGTTGTTGCCGCGGGTATAGATGAAGCGATCGGAAGTTCCCGCGAACACCTCAGCCATATCTTCGTACCGCTCGAACAGGAAGGATGAGGTCTGAAAGATCGGCACCGAAGTCGCGTGATGCGGCTGTGTTGTGCCGGGGGCAAGCAGCATTTCGGTGAAGTCGGGGGCGGCGCGGAAATCGGGGGCGGCGGGCAGATGGGTCATGCGGGAACTCCGGTTGGATGGCTGTGCGGCAAGCGCCACAGGATGAAACCAGCCGCCATCCCGGCAAGGGCGGCGGCAAGACAAAGCGACAGGGCAAGCCCTTGGAAACCATAAGCAGGGGTGAACAGCGCCAACAGCGGCAGCAACAACCAGCAAGAGGGCGCGAGGCCCAGGAGGGCGGCGGTTCCGGCGCGCTCGGTGGCTTGCAAAGTGACTTGCGCGACACTGCGCAGCGCGATCAGCGGGAGTACCGTGGCGATCATCAGCAGTGCAGGTTTGGCCAGCGCCGCCGTGGTCGGGCTGGCGGCAAAAAGCATCAGCGCAAGATCGGGGATCGCGAAGACAAACCCTGCCGCCAGCGCCGCAGCCCCACAGCTTAACACCGCAAGCTTGCGCGCAGCCTGCACCAGCCGCGCGGTATCCCCCGCGCCTGCGGCATGGGCCAGCACGGCTTGCGCGCCAAGGCAGAACCCATCAATCGGCAGGCTGGCCAATGTCACCAGCCGCAAGACGATGCCAAGTGCGGCCAGCCCCTCGACCCCACTAATGCCTGCGGCCAAGCGATACAGCAACAGCGCCGATCCGGTGGCGGCCAGCACGGTCGCGGTTTCAGGAGCCCCGACGCGCAGCACCGGGCCAAGCCCACGCCAGTCAAAATGCGGCCGCAGCAGAACCTGCCCGCGCCGGGTGGCGAAGTACCAAGTGTAGAGCCCAAGTGTGATGACTTGCGACAAAATCGTCGCTGCCGCCGCCCCACCGATACCCCAACCAAAGCCAAAGATGAACAACGGGTCCAGCATGATGTTCAGCCCAAAACACAGCGCAAGGCTGATCAGGCTGAAGCGGGCATTGCCCTCACCTATCGCGATAAAATCGCACAGGATCTGGATGATCCCCAACCCGGCAGAAATTGCCATCAACAGCAGGTAAGCCTCGGCTGGTGCGCGGATTGCGTCGGAAGCACCAAGCAGATCCAACAGCACCCCGCGTCCAAGCATCAGCGCAAGCATAGCCACTACAGATAGGCATAGACACAAAGCCATCGCCGCCGATGCGATGCGGCCTGCCTCGGCAAGTTGACCTGCCCCAAGCCTGCGCGCAATCGCAGTGGCGGTGCCGACACCAAGACCGACGCCCAAGGCTGCGGTCACCCCGGCCAGCGGCAATGCAAGGCTGACCGCAGCCAAAGCCTCGGTCCCCAGATGGCCGAGAAATGCACCATCAACGCTTTGATGCGCGGCATTCAACGCCAATCCACCCATCGCCGGAAGGCCACCGCGCAGCAAGGTGCGGGTCAGATCGGGCGAGCCAAGATCAAGCGGGCGCATCGGATATCCCTGTTAGGTCACAGTCCGAAGACGGGTGGGGATCAGAGAACTTCACCCCCGCCGGTAAATTTTGTCGGATTGCGTGTGAGGGGTGAATTTTTTGCGCCTCCGCGCGTCTGAAGGTCAAACAGCCATGTGCAAGGGAAAGCTGATGACCCGTTCTTTCACCGCCGATGCCGATTGGTGCATCTTGTGCAATGCCGAGGGCCGCTATTCCGTCTGGCCCGCGCTTTACGACCTGCCCGTCGGTTGGACCCGCATCGGTAGCCCCACCAGCCGCGACGCTTGTCTGACCGAGATCGAGGCGCTCTGGCAGGATCCGCGCCCGGTTGCTTTGCAACAGGCGATGGATATGCAGTTGGAGTCAACACAATGAACGAAATCCTGCATCTGAAACCGGCTGATGGCTTTCCTCTAACCGACGTAGAGCGTCAAATCTGGGCGCATGATCAGGTAGGCGAGCTTGGCCCCTTCGCGCGATCCGTCCTCATGCTGCGCTTTACACCCGCCCATAGCGGGGCGGCACTGACGGCGGCGGCAGAAGCGATGATCCTGACGCATCCGGCCTTCGCCACGCGACTGATCAGACTGCCGGGTGGAGAGATGCGGCGTGTGCAGGAAGAGGCTGCACGGTGCGTCTTGCATCGCCACGGCCCGGCGGTAGACCCGGCGGCCGTGGCGGCGGAGCATCTGGCGGCTTTGCGATTTGATCTGGTGCAGGGCCCGCTTGCAGCGGTTGATTTGTTTCCGGGCTATGGCGGCACGCATGTGATGAGCATCGCGCTGCATCCGCTGCTGGGCGATGCCAGCGTGCTCGACGCGATGCAGGCGGCGCTGCTGAGCGTGCTTGCGGGCAGACAGGTGCAGTCTCTGCCGCTGGCAGCGCCGGAAGCGCGGGTGTCGCGCGAGGTGCTGCACCGCTGGCGCGCACGGCTGGAGGCGGGTCATACCATCGCCCGCCTGCCACAACGCCACGGCGGCAGCGAAGGCGCAGTTCGGTCGACCACCACGCATCGGCTTTCGATGCCGCTCGTGGATGCAGAGGCCACGCTGACCGCCGGTTTAGCTGCGCTGCTGGCGCGCTATACTGGCTTGGATCAGTTGCGCTTTGGCTTTGGCCAGCTATCGCTTGATCCGGCGCGGCGCGGCGATGATCTGTTGCCGCTTTGTGTCGATTATCACCCGGCAGAAGGCTTTTCCGCCTTCCAAAGGCGGATCGCCCAAGCGATGCGTGATGCCCGCGCGGATCGGTTGCCGTCCGAGCTGTTGGTGCAGGATTTGCTGCGGCAGGCTGGGGCGGATCGGCATCCGCTGGGGGCGTTGACGCTTCATGTGCGTCCTGCGCCAGACTTGCCCGCAGGCGTTGCTTGCCTGCTGGCCCCCCGGCCCGCAGCGCAGGGTGAATGCGTGCTGCTGGCCGAAGTTGCCCCGGATGGTATTGTGAGCCTCACGGCGGATCACGCCGAGGGGCTGCATGAACCCACTCTGATCGCCCGCTTTCTCTGCCATCTTGACCGCCTGCTCGCGGTGGCTTTGGCGAAACCAGATCAGCCCCTCGCCACCTTGCCACTGCTCAGTGATAGCGAGTTGGCCGATCTGTCCGCGCCTTATCCTGATGATACCGCGATAGACCGCCGCGCCACGCATGAGATCATCGCAGCCCAAGCACAGTTACATCCCGAAACGCTGGCACTGATCTGCGGTGAGGATCGCCTGACCCATGCCGAGTTGAACCGTGCCGCCAACCAGCTGGCGCATAGCCTGATCGCTTTGGGTGTTGGAGCCGAGGTGCCGGTCGCCATTCTGATCGAACGCGGGGCAGATGCCGTGGTCGCTATTCTTGGCGCGATGAAGGCAGGCGGGGCCTATATTCCTGTCGAGCCGGATCACCCGGCCAGCCGGAACCACCATATCCTGACCGATGCCGGGGTACGGGTGGTGGTGACGCGGCGGCGCTTCGTGGATCGTCTGCCGGCCGGGCTTGTGGCGCATGTGCTGTGCATTGACGATCTGTCACCCGGCGATTTCCCCGAAACCGATCCGGCGGTGACGATCCATCCCGATCAGATCGCGTATATCATGTATACCTCAGGCTCGACCGGCAAACCCAAAGGTGTCGCGGTGGAGCATGGCCCGCTCTCCTCGCACAACCAGACCACCGCGCGGGTCTATGAGATGAGTGCGGAAAGCCGTGAACTTCCCTTCCTGCCATTTTCCTCGGATGGCGGGCACGAGCGTTGGATGGTGCCGATGATGATGGGCGGCGGGGTGGTGATCCCAGATGGTCCGCTCTGGACGCCCGAGCAGACCTTGGCCGCGATGCGCCAGCACGGCTGCAACAATGCTTCGATCCCGACGACCTATCTGCAACAGCTTGCGGAATGGGCGGAGACCACCGGGGAAGCGCCGCCGATGCGCCTGTATTCCTTCGGCGGCGAGGGTTTGGCGCAGACCACTTTTGACCTTTTGTCACGCGCCCTGAAGGCGAAAATCCTGATCAACGGCTACGGCCCGACCGAAACCATCATGACGCCGATGGTCTGGAAGGTGAATGCGGGCACCAAGTTTGACGGGACCTATGCCCCGCTGGGCCGCGCTGTTGGTGATCGCCGCGCCTATGTGCTCGACTGCGATCTGATGCCATGCCCGGTGGGCGTGGTGGGGGAAATCCACCTTGGCGGTTCCGGTGTGGCGCGCGGCTATGTCGGCCGCCCCGGCACCACCGCGGATCGCTTTATCCCCGACCCGTTCGGCCCGCGTCTGGGTGGGCCTGCGGGGGCGCGGCTGTATCGCACGGGCGATCTGGGGCGCTGGCGCGAGGATGGCACCATCGAATTCCTCGGTCGGGTCGATCTTCAGGTCAAGCTGAATGGCTACCGCATTGAGCCCGGTGAGATTGAGGCCGCTTTGCTGGCCGAACCCGACGTCAGTGAGGCTTTGGTGCTGCTGCGCGACGAAGATGGCGACAAGCGGTTGGTGGGCTATGTCGTGGCACCGTCCAGCGTGGCAGGCGAGGATCTGCTGGCTTCATTGGCCGCGAAGCTGCCCAAGCATATGCTGCCTGCGGCGGTGGTGGTGCTCGACCGCATGCCGATCAACCCCAACGCCAAGCTGGACCGCGCCGCCCTGCCTTTACCGGGCCGCGTGCAGCGCCCTGCGAAAGGTGAACCCGCGCTGGGCAAGGCCGAGACAGATATTCTGGCGGTCTGGCGTGCCGAGATCGGCCATGATCAGATTGGCGTCACCGATGATTTCTTCGCGATGGGCGGGCAATCATTGACGGCGCTGAAGGTTCTGGTGCGGCTGCGCAAGCTGTGGCCACAAGTGGCGCTGACTGTGGCGGATTTGTTTGACGCTCCCACAGTGCGCGAACTGGCGGCGCGGATAAGCGCGGGCAATGCCACCGGACGCAGTGCGATCACCCTGCGCGCCAGCGGCTCCAATCCCCGGCTGTATTGCTTTCCCGGCCTCTTGGTCTCGACCCGCGAATATCTGCGCCTGACGGATTATCTGGGGTCAGATCAGCCGGTGACAGGGTTTCTGTGCCATTCATTAAATGAAGCCAAAGCGATGAATGTCTCGGTGCAGGATGTGGTGGCGGAATATGTCGACCATATCCGCGCGGAATCACGCGGGACCCCTTGCGCTTTGCTGGGTTGGTCTTGGGGCGGGCTGCTGGCTTGGGAAGCCGCACGGCAGTTGGCAAACGATGTCGATATCCGGTTGATCGCGCAGGTTGATGTCTGCGATCTGGGCAGCGACTTCGCCCCCGGCGCTGTGCCGCGCTTTGCCCCCGGCGAGCGCGCACGTCTGCAGGTAGAGCTGGATGATTGGCTGTCGCACAGCCAGATGCGCAGCGAATGGGATCGGCTGATTGGCGCGATGGACGGCGAATGCTACGCGCAGTTCCTGCGCTTTATCGGCAATGAGGCTGATCCGCTGCCAACGGACGGGCCCGAAGTATCAAGTCGCGAGCACACGTTCTGGGTACTGATCGACAATGCGTTGGTGTTCCGCCGCCACAGCCTTGCGCCGCTTGATGTGCCGGTTGCCTCGTTCAGCGCGGGCGACAGCCTGAGCCGGGGCCTCAATCTGGTGGATTGGCGTCGCCTGTCGCCGCGCGCAAGTGCGGCGGAGATCATACCCGGGACCAACCATCTACATGTTATCGGTGATCGGCTTTTCCATGCCCGGCTGAAGATCCACATGGACCGGATATCGAAACAGGTCTAGGCTGGGAATAGACGGTGTTCCTGTTCCGGGGCTGCTTGGCGAACTGAATGCCGTTGTCGGTGAGAATGGTGCGGACTTGGTAGGGGGACGGTTTCGAGCATGTGCTGCAAAAACTCCCACGCGGTGCGTCTGTCAGCCGTTTCAACGAGTTGAGAGACGGCGAACTTGGCAGTTCGGTCGATGCCAACGAAAACGTAGAGTTTGCCTTCAGCCATCTGCACTTCGGCGATGTCGATATGAAAGAAGCCGCCTCTCGGCGATGCACGCATCGCCTGCTGGCCAATGGATAGGATAGCGCTTGAACTTCTGGCGCTTGGGCTTGTCCCCTTCGACATCCGGCAAATGCGAGATGCCGTGTCGTTGCAGGCACCGATGCAGCGCTGACCGCGTCAGGTGCGCGATCGACGGTTGCAGTGCATAGAGGCAGTCATTCAGTGACAGCAACGTGTGGCGCCGGAATACGACCACCATCGCTTCTTCGGCCTCGGTCAACACCGTAGATCGCGGTTCCGACGGCCCAGTCTTCATATCCTCGACCGCCGCGCGTTTCCGCCACTTCGCCACCGTCTTGGGGTTGATGCCCAGTTCCCGGCTCAGCTGCGTGAGCGAAGCTTGCGATCGCTGTATTGCTGCTCTGACGGCGTGCGTGGTCGTGGCGCTCCCGTGACGGACCTGTCCCATATAGCTTCCTTCCATTCCTGAGAAAAGGATCGCACCATCAAACCGGGGGATCAAACACCTAGGATGTACACTTGCGATCAACTCGACCGGCGACACATGGAGGTTGCGCGTGCGATCTTAAATGCGCCGGCACGCTGATACAGACAGTTGCTAGTCCAGCGGCAGTTCGGTAGTAGATTTGATTTGTCGCAGCACGAAACTGGTCGACGCCGTGTGCACGATGCCACGCGAAAGCAGGTGGTGCATCAAGAAGCCTTCCAGATCCTCTGCATCGCGCGTCACGACTTTCAGGATATAGTCGAAACCGCCTGTCACACGGGCGCAGTCCGTGATGCGGGTCTGTCCCTTCACGAAGCCGTCGAACTGCGCCACGGTGGCCTCTGTATGTTCGGTCAGAGAGACTTGGATGTAGGCCACAGCACCCAGGCCAAGTTTGCGTTGATCAAGCAGCGCCACATAACCCCTGATCACCTCCAGATCTTCCAATCGTTTCAGCCGCCGCCACGCGGGGGACGACGACAGGCCTGCCGCCTCGGCTAGTTCCTGAGTCGAGGCGCGACCATCCCTTTGCAAGAGCCGCAGCAGTCGGCGATCTGCCTCAGTTATTTCAAATTCAGGCATAACATTTCCTATTTTGGCATACTTGGAGAATTTGATTTCATGAAACTGCCGCTGATACCGAAATCAGGCAAGAAATTTCTACGAAGCCGGGCAAAGCTGTTAGAGCTTAGATCAAAGGGGGCAATCCAATGCCGAAATCCACCGATTACGTTGCAAAACAACCAGACGCGGCCGGACGCATCCTCTATGACAGCGCCGAAGACAGTGTTTGGCACGATCTGATGATGCGGCAGATGCCCTCAGTGGAGGAGCGGATGGCGACACCGTATCTCGAAGGTTTGGCACTGCTGGATTTGCCAAGCGACCGCGTAGCGCAGTGTAAGGAGGTGTCTCAAACCCTTGGTGCCACGACGGGTTGGCGGGTCGAGCCTGTGCCTGCGTTGATCCCTTTTGGACGGTTTTTCTCGCTTTTGGCGGATCGATGTTTCCCGGCGGCTTCGTTCATTCGTCGGCGCGAGCATTTCGATTACATCGAAGAGCCGGACATTTTCCACGAAATTTTTGGCCATGCTCCCCTCTTGACCGATGCGCGCTTTGCCGCTTTCAGCCATGCCATCGGGCAGGCGGGAATGCAGGCTGAAAAGACCGATTATGTGTGGTTGATTCGGCTTTACTGGTTCTCGATCGAGTTTGGTCTGACACGGGAAAATGGAGAGATCAAAGGGCTTGGCTCTGGCTTGGCGTCATCGATAGCTGAGTTGCAGTGGGCGATATCGGACAAGCCGGAACTGCGGCCTTTCGATGTGATCGACATTCTGCGTATGCCATACCGGATCGACATTTTGCAGCCGGTCTATTTTTTGATCGAAGATCTGGATGATCTGTTCGCGGCCGCCCAGCGGAATCTTTTGGCCGATGTGGCAACCGCGCGTGCGCTTGGTCTGCATGCGGCAAGATATCCAGCGAGGCGGGCTTGAAGGACGCTGTGGGCGTGCCGCAGGTGCGAGGCTTTGTCACGACAAAGGGGTGACGCTGCCTGATCCATTGGATGGCAGCGCGTCGGGATCGTGGAGGATCTGCACTATCCTACCCCCCGCACCGCGCATCGGCGGCCCGGTTTGTTTGTCCGGTATCAGACCTCTGCCCGCGCCAGCCTGCGACGCTCTACCCTTGCACGGATTGCGGCGACGTCTGTCACCGGGGTCGCGGCGAACAACTGCTGGGTGTAGGGATGCTGCGGATTGGCGAACAGCGCCTCGCGGCTACCCTGTTCCACCGCCACACCCTTGCTGAGCACCAGCACGTCGTCAGCGATGTAGCGCACCACGGAAAGGTCATGGCTGACGAAGACATAGGTCAGGTTGAATTCGTCCTGCAGATCGGCCAGCAGGTTCAGCACCTGCGCCTGCACCGACAAGTCCAGCGCAGAGACCGGCTCATCCAGCACCAGCAAGGCCGGATTGAGCATCAAGGCCCGTGCAATCGCGATCCGCTGTCGCTGACCGCCCGAGAACATGTGGGGGTAGCGGTTGAAATGCTCGGGCGCGAGACCGACTTTTGCCAGCATCGCTTCGGCCTTTTCTCGGCGCTCCGCTGCGGGCATTGTGGTGTTGATCAGCAGCGGCTCCATCAGCACATCGCCGACCTTCTGGCGTGGGTTGAGGCTGCCATAGGGGTTCTGAAACACCATCTGCACCTTGGATCGCATCTCGGGCGTCAGGCGTTTACGGCCAATATCCACAGGCTGCCCGTCGATCTTCAACACCCCACCCGAGGGCGCATCAATCAGCGCGATGATCCGCGCCAGCGTCGATTTGCCAGAGCCACTTTCGCCGACGATGGCGAGGGTCTTGCCCTTCTCCACCGTAAAATCCACGCCTTTCACGGCGCGCACATGTTTGGAGCCTGCGAACATGCCGCTGCTGACCAGATAATCCTGCGTCAGCGCCTTGCCTTCGATCACAACCTTAGAGTCTTGGCTCATAGCTTTGCCTCCGCTGCCATGAAATCGGCGACAGTGGGCAAACGATCGCCTTTGGCATTCTCGGGCAAGGCCGACAACAGCGCACGGGTGTAGGAATTCTGCGGGTTTTCGAACAGGCTTAGCACATCGGCTTCTTCCATCTTGCGGCCCTTGTATTGCACGATCACCCGGTCGGCGGTTTCGGCCACAACGCCCATGTCATGGGTGATCAGGATCAGCGCCATGCCGTGTTTTTCTTGCAAATCCATCAACAGATCAAGAATCTGCTTCTGGATCGTCACGTCCAGCGCGGTCGTCGGTTCATCCGCGATCAGCAGACGCGGATTGCTGGCAATCGCAATCGCGATCATGACGCGCTGGCACTGCCCGCCCGACATCTGATGCGGGTAGGCGTTCAGCTTGGTTTCAGGTTCAGGGATGCCCACGGCATTGAATAACTCCACCGCCCGCGCGCGGGCAGCTTTGCGGTTCATGCCAAGGTTGAAGCGCAAGACTTCCTCGATCTGGAAGCCCACGGTGAACGAGGGGTTGAGCGAGGCCACGGGTTCCTGAAAGATCATGGTGATCTCGCGCCCGATCAGCTTGCGGCGCTCGGCCGCGCTCATCTTCAGCAGATCGCGGCCGTCATAGGTCATCTCATCGGCAGTGACGGTGGCGGTGTCGGGCAAAAGGCCCATCACCGCCAGCATCGACACCGATTTGCCAGAGCCGCTTTCGCCGACAATCGCCAGCACTTCGCGGGGGCTGACCGAGACGTCGACGCCGTCAACTGCGGTGAACGCTCCGGTTGAAGTCGCAAAGCGCACGGTGAGGTTTTTGATGTTCAGAAGGGCCCCGGTTTTGGTGTCCATCGCTCAGCTCCGCTTCAGCTTGGGATCGAGGGCATCACGCAAGCCATCGCCCATCAGGTTGATCGCCAGCACCGAGATCAGGATGGCTAGGCCGGGCAAGGTGACGACCCACCACGCGCGCAGGATGAACTCGCGCGCTTCTGCCAGCATGGTGCCCCATTCCGAGGACGGCGGTTGCGCCCCCATGCCCAGAAAGCCCAAGGCGGCGGAATCGAGCACGGCGGACGAGAACGACAAGGTAGCTTGCACGATCAAGGGGGCGAGGCAGTTCGGCAGGATGGTTTTGAACATCAGCCGCATGGTGCCTGCGCCTGCGACGCGGGCAGCGGTGACATACTCGCGCTCCTTCTCGCCCATCACGGCGGCGCGGGTCAGACGGGCGAAATGCGGTTGATAGACGATCGCAATGGCGATCATCGCATTGGTCAGGCCCGGCCCCAGTACCGCCACCAGCACCAAGGCCAGCAGCAGCGACGGGAAGGCGAGGATCACATCCATCACCCGCATGATCACAGTATCGACCCAACCGCCGAAGAACCCCGCCAGCAGGCCGACGAAGATGCCACCGATCAGCGCAATGGCGACCACAACCACGCCGATGAACAGCGAGTACTGTGCACCATAAATCAGCCGCGACAGCATATCGCGACCCACGGCATCGGTGCCAAGCAGGAAGTCAGCCCGCCCACCCTCTTGCCAGAACGGCGGGGCCAACAGCGCGTCGCGGTATTGTTGCGTTGGATCATGCGGGGCGATGACTTGGGCGAAAATGGCCAAGATCACCAAGCCGATGAACACCCACATACCGACAACAGCACCGCGGTTTTGCCGGAAGTAAAACCAGAAATCGGCCAACATCTGACGGCGGATCGCGGCATCGCTGAGTTTGATTGTTGTATCGCTCATTTGTGACGGATCCTTGGATTGATCAGGCCGTAGGTCAGATCGACCAGCAGATTGACGACCATCACCAGCCCGGCAATCAGCAGTAGACCGCTTTGCACGACCGGATAGTCACGGCGCGAAATCGAATCAATCATCCACTTGCCGATGCCGGGCCATGAGAAAATCGTCTCAGTCAGAATGGCTCCGGCCATCAGCACGCCGATTTGCAGGCCAATGGTGGTGATCACCGGAATCATCGCGTTGCGCAGCGCATGCACGCCGATCACCCGCGACGGCGACATGCCCTTGGCCCGGGCGGTGCGGACATAGTCTTCGCCCATCACTTCCAGCATGGCCGAGCGGGTTTGCCGCGCGATCACCGCCAAGGGGATGGTGGCCAGCACGACGGAAGGCAGGATCAGGTGCGAGATTGCCGATGTGAACGCGCCCTTCTGCCCCGAAATCAAGCTGTCGATCAGCATGAAACCCGTCACATCGGGGAAGAAATACATCAGCGAGATGCGGCCAGACACCGGAGTCCAGCCCAGAATGCCGGAAAAGAAGATGATCAGCAGCAGGCCCCACCAGAAGATCGGCATCGAAAATCCGACCAAAGCGGCGGTCATCGATACCTGATCAAACCACGATCCGCGCTTGATCGCCGCCATCACGCCGACCGGCACGCCAATCAGGGTGGCAATCAAGATGGCGACCAGACCCAATTCAACCGTCGCCGGGAACAGGGTCAGGAATTCGGCCATCACCGGCTTTTTGGTGACCAGCGAGTTGCCAAGATCGCCTTGGAACAGCCGTCCGAGAAAATCGAAATATTGCACCCAGATCGGGCGGTCAAAGCCAAGCTGTTCGGACAGGATGGCGTGACGCTCGGGTGAGATGCCACGCTCGCCTGCCATCAGCAACACCGGGTCGCCGGGCAGGATGCGGACAAAACTGAACGCAATAAGGGTGATGCCCAGAAACGTCGGCACCAGATACAGCAGTTTGCTGAGAATGAATCTGATCATGGGGGATCCTTAGGCCAACACTTGGCCAAAATGTCGGATGCGCGGGAATGGTCCCCGCGCATCCGGTGAGAAGGGCTGACTTATTCGGTCAGATCGACGGTGTCGAAGGTGAAATCGCCCAGCGGGCTCATCACAAAGCCGGTGACGTTCTTAGCCATCGGCACATATTGCGTCGAATGGTCCAAGGTTGCCCAAGGCGCTTGATCCTTAAAGATCACCTGCGCTTGTTCATAGAGCTTGGTGCGCTCTGCCACGTCTGCGGTCTGTTTGGCGGTTGCCAGCAGCGCCGAGAACTCTTCGTTGCACCAGAACGCGCGGTTTGCACCGCCCGGCTGCGCAGAAGCGCAAGACAACAGCACGCCCATGAAGTTATCCGGATCGCCATTGTCGCCGGTCCAGCCCAGGATCACGGCACCATCACGGCCCGCTTCCATCGACTTATCAAGATATTCGCCCCATTCGTAGGACACGATTTCCACCGTGACGCCGACTTTGGCAAAGTCTTCCTGCATCAGTTCCGCTGCACGCCGCGCGTTCGGCATGTAGGGGCGCTGCACCGGCATCGCCCAGATCTTCATCGACAGATCCTTGACGCCTTCGGCTTCCAGCGCTGCTTTGGCGGCAACCGGATCATAGACGTCGTCCGCGATGGCATCGTTATACGACCACATCGTTGGCGGGATCGGGTTTTTGGCGACTTGGCCAGCGCCCTGGAACACCGCGTCAATGATGGCTTGCTTGTTCATCGCCATGTTCAGCGCTTTACGCACCTTCGGATTGTCGAACGGCGCTTGCGTGGTGTTATAGGCGAGGTAGCCGACGTTCAGGCCAGCCTGCTCTTCAACTTTCAGGTTCGGATCTTCCTTGATCGCCGCCAGATCGGCCGGAGCCGGGTACGGCATCAGTTGGCATTCGCCAGCTTTCAGCTTTTGCAGGCGCACCGCCGCATCCGGGGTGATCGCAAACACCAGATCATCGATCTTCGGGGCCGGGCCCCAGTAGTCGGCGTTTTTGGCGTAACGAATCACCGCGTCTTTTTGATAAGCTACGAATTTGAACGGGCCGGTGCCGATTGGCGCGTTGTTCAGATCTTCCTTGGTGCCAGCGGTTTCCAGCACGCTTGCATATTCCGCCGAAACGATCGAGGCGAACGGCATCGCGATATTCGCCAGGAACGGTGCTTCCGGGCGGGTCAGCACGAATTTCACGGTGTAATCGTCAACCTTGACGATGTCCTTGATCAGCGACGGCATTTCCATCGAGTTGTAATACTCATAGGTGATGCCCGCGATGTATTGGTTCCACGGGTGATCTGCCGCAGCTTGACGTTGATAGCTGAAGATCACGTCATCGGCGTTGAAATCGCGCGACGGGGTGAAAACTTCGTTGGAGTGCCACTTCACGCCCTGACGCAGCTTGAAGGTGTATTCCATCCCATCAGCCGAAACTTCCCACGATTCAGCCAGCGCAGGCTCGACTTCGGTGGTGCCCTTTTTGAACTCAACCAGACGGTTGTAGATCGGGTGGGCCGAGGCATCAAAGGTGCCGCCAGCGGTATAGGGTGCCGGATCAAAGCCCTCGGGCGAGGCTTCCGAGCAGTAGACGAAGGTTTTGGCAAGCGCAGGCATGGCGGTGGTCATCGCCAATGCGGATGCCGCGATAAGGATACGGGAAAGCATTTTCATGTCTTGGTCCTTTCACTCTCTGTTAAGCACTGTCCGGCCCATTCAGGCGGGCCGGTTTTCTTCACGGGCACAGTCGCGGCTGCGCCTCAGGTCGTGGGGTTTCCGAACGGATCATCCAGCCGCTCGGCAGGGGGCACAAACCAGCGCGGGCCGGATTGTGTCATATAAACAATATCTTCCAGCCGCACGCCGCATTCGCCGTACACGCAAAGCATCGGTTCGATGGAAAAGCACATGCCCTCGGTCAAGGCTGTGTTATTGCCAGCCACGATATAGGGCGCTTCGTGAATATCGAGGCCAAGGCCATGACCGGTGCGGTGAGGCAGGCCGGGGACGCGGTAGCCGGGACCAAAGCCCGCAGCGGTCAGCACGCTGCGCGCCGCATCATCGACCGCGCCGCAGGTCACGCCGATCTGCGCTGCTGCAAAGGCCGCGCTTTGCGCCTGACGCTCCAGTTCCCACAACTGACGTTGCCGGAGGCTGGGGGTGCCATAGACATAAGTGCGGGTGATATCCGAGGCATAGCCGTGCAGCGTGCCTCCCATATCCACCAGCACCATATCGCCTTGTTGCAGATGTTGCGTGTCCGGCACACCATGCGGGTAAGCTGTGGCCTCACCGAACTGCGCGGCGGCAAACAAGGGTTTCAGGCCAAGTGCCACATGCGCCGCAAGGATGAAATCGGTGACTTCAGTGGTGGAAATCCCCACGCGCAGCCCGGCATGCACTGCCTTCTGCACCGAAAAACTGGCATCCATCGCGGTCTGGATCAGCGCAATCTCGGCGGCGGATTTGCATTGCCGCTGCGCCTCAATCATGGCTTGTGCTGAAATGATCGGCCCCGCAACCCGCATCATCAGCGCCGAGGCAAAGGCAAACGGCGTTGCCGGATCAAGCGCCAGTCCCGCACCCGGCGCATCCATCGCCGCCAGTTCCGCCGCAATCAGCGCATAAGGGTCCTCATGTTCCTCCCAAGCCGCCACATTGCCATCAACCCGCAGCATGGCGCGCAATTTGGGCACCTCAAACTGCGGCGAGACATAGATCAGCGGCCCAGAAGATGGCACCAACGCGCCGTGAATCCGTTCTGACAGGTCCAGCCGCAGCCCGGTGTAATACGTCAGCGAGGATGAGGCATCCAGCCAGACCGCTTTCACACCCTCCCGCAGCATCCGAGCCTGTAGCCCCGCAAGCCGTGCCTGCAACTCGGCCAGTGCAATCGGCTGGGCTGTGACGCGACGGAAGGCGGTAAGGGCGGTCGCAAAATCGGTCATGAAACTTCCACTGTCTGTTTGCGACGCTATACAGGGGCAGGCATTGGCAAGCGACCTCGTCCCGCGCAGCCGAGCTTTGCGCCGAGCTCCCCACCGACGCATTTTTCAACTACCCCGGATTGGATCCGATATACAATATTAAAGTTCTTCCCGATTTGAAGGCGAGTGGGTAGACCGTTCAATAAATGCGGGGGGCACTATGGCGCTAAAGGGTGTGGACGTTTCCAAGATGGTCTCGGCAGGTGGGCTGGTTTTTGAGGCCCTGCGCCGGGCCATCATAGAAGGCGAGCTGAAAGATGGCGACCCGCTGCGTCAGGACGAGATCGCGCGTCTGTTCCACACCAGCCGGATTCCCGTGCGCGAGGCGATCACCATGCTGGAGCAGCAGGGCCTGGTGAAAAACCATCGCTTCAAAGGGGCGGTCGTGGTCGGCCTGTCCATCACAGAGGCGAGCGAGATCTTTGATTTCCGTTGTAACATCGATTCGCATGTGATCCGTGCTGCGGTGCCGCATATGACGCCTGCGCTGATTGCCGAGGCGCGCGCGATCTGTGCCGCCTTTGCCAGCAGTGGCGACCCCATGCACTGGGGCAATCTGAACCGTGCGTTTCATCTGACATTGTATCAGGCCAGCAATTTGCCATTCCATCTGGGCACGCTCACCAACGCGATGGACAGATTGGACCGCTATGTGCGCGCGCAGCTTTTGCTGACCGAAGGCCATGCCCGCGCCAATGCCGAGCATCTGGAGATCCTGGACGCTTGCGCGCGGGGCGATGCCAATGCCGCTGCCGATCTGACCGTCGCGCATATCCGAGGCGCTCAACAGGGCTTGCGCGAGCATTTGGCGAAGATCCAGGCAAAGTTTGGCACCGCCGAAGCCACCTAAGGCTGAGACTGATCTGAGGTCACCGAATTGCCGTGCAAAACACAGTCCTCGGGCGCCGAACTTTATAGTGGTTTTGCGCAAGTGTTTTTGGTGCGGTATGCCATCCAAGCTGAACACTTCTATGTTTGTCTCAGTATGCGAAATGGACGCGGTTTTTAGTGCCCGGCAGTCTGCTTCTCGTGTCGGCAGCAATTCTGCGGCGCTAAAGATGGGTTCGGGTGAGCACCGACGGGATTCAGGGGCACAAGCGTGGAGCAGAGAACCCTCATAAGTCGATCAAATTGGTAGACAGGAGCCAAACGGGCGCTGGATGCCACCCGGAGACATAGTCTTATTCCGCTGCAGCTTACGGATTGGCGTCGGCCTGCGCGCATGGGTCTGCTGGCTGATCTGCTGGAAACCGCTCCACTGCCCTGCAAGGCGCCCTTCGTGCCGATGGTGGGTGGGGCCTGCTTGTCAGCGACACCGGAGGAGTCGGCGGCTTTGAAAATGGCCGAGAAGTGTGCGGTTATGACACTGGTGATTGGCGCTGATCTCGTGCTGTGGGTGCCTAGTGATGTTTTGGTGGTCCGAGCTGGTGCTGTGGTTCGCGTGCTCTTGGGGGCGGCCCGATTGTGGTAGGCCAACGCCTGCCAATCCTGATCGCGACAGGGTCAGTGAACTTCCGCTGGGCCATCTGGCCCTGCGGTATTGGTGCAGTCCGAGCGGAAGCAGGATCTACATTCCGCGGTGAGGGTGATCTTCCGATCGAAGCATGGTGACAGGTTGAGGATTTTGATCTGGGACGGCAACGAGGCACTTCTGGTCCAGATCGCTGCGTCCAAGTATTCCGAGCAGATGCCGCAGAATATAGCTTACGGTCATTGCGCGGTATGGCGTGCCGATTGACCGTATGGTTTTGACCGACTGGATGGGGACGGGCTCGCTGATCATCCCGGTGGTTGAACACAGGAGTAAGCGCCTGATGTCAGAATGCGCACGGCTCTATGTCGATGAAACGACTGCGCCGACGTTGGAACCTAAACGCGGCAAGAGGAAGACTGGCGATCTCTGGGCCATTCGGCGCGCTGATCGAGGCTGTAACGGTGTCGTGCCGCGAGGGGACCGCTATCGCTCCGGCCAATACGCTGCCGAAATCCTCGACAGCTTCAACGGCACGATCCAGATCGATGCCTACGGCGGTTACTCCCATCTCGCCACGCGCAAACGCAAAGGGAGGTGAACGATTGCGGCTGGCTTGTGCCGAGCACATGGACGCAAGAAGCCGATCAATGCCAAGCCCCAGAAGGGGGGGGCGGTCATCCTGGGCGAAGCGGCGTTGCGCATAGTAGACACTTTGACTTTTCAGCAAGGCTTAGGTCGCAATCAAGCGTCGTCCAATCAAGCGTCGTCTTTGTGCGAGCTATCGGTAAACCCCAGACCGTTGAGCTTTGCGATGATCGGCCTGCACGTGATCATGGAAAAGCCTGCCTAATCTTCAATGCGTTACCAACGACTGCGGGCAGCAATAATGTTGTAATGCTTTTTTAGAACAACTCCTTAACCGCTTCCATCGCCACATAGGTCGAAGTTGACGCGACATGTGGCAGGGCCGAGATGCGCTCGGCCAGCACACGGCGGTAATCCTGAATATCGGTGGTGCGGACTTTCAAAAGATAATCGAAGCGGCTGGCGATCATATGCGCCTGTTCGACCTCTGGCACCGCCAGCACAGCCTTGTTGAAGGCTTGCAAGGCGGCTTCACGCGTGTCGGACAGCCGAACCTCGACAAAAGCCACATGGGCTTGGCCCATGCGGATCGGGTCAAGATTGGCGCGGTAGCCGGTGATCACGCCGCCATCTTCCAGCCGTTTCATTCGGGCCTGGGTGGGAGATTTCGACAGACCGATGCGGCGGCCGAGTTCGGTGGCGCTGATCCGGCCATCCATGCTGAGTTCGCGCAGGATGGCATGGTCGAAACGGTCTAGCTCGGCCCGGTCGATTGGCATGGCGCGGTGATCCTTTTACGGCGTTTCGGCTGAGATTCTTTGTATAATGAGGGAAACAGCCTGTCAAACCTGCGCTATCATGGGCGAAATCTTTAGGGGGCCGACATGAGCGATGCGTGGACTGTGATTGAGCGTGATTCTCTGCGTGACGAGGCGGCGCTGGTGCAGGGCCTGATCGCCGAGGCGGGGATGGACGGCGCTCAGCGCGCGCGGGTGACGGCTTTGGGCGCGGATTTTGTGCGCCGGATCCGAGGCAGCGCCAAGCCGGGGCTGATGGAGGTTTTCCTCGCGGAATATGGTCTTTCGACCGATGAGGGCATTGCGCTGATGTGTCTGGCAGAGGCGCTGTTGCGGGTGCCGGATGCCGAGACGATGGATGCGTTGATCGAGGATAAAATCGCGCCGAGCGATTGGGGGCGGCATCTGGGAAAATCGGCGTCGTCGCTGGTGAATGCCTCGACCTGGGCGTTGATGCTGACCGGAAAGGTGCTGGATGAGCGCGAGCCCGGCGTGGTGGGCCATCTGAAAGCGGCGGTGAAACGCTTGGGCGAGCCGGTGATCCGTGGCGCGGTGACGCGGGCGATGAAGGAGATGGGGCGCAACTTTGTGCTTGGCGAAACCATTGAAAAGGCGATGAAACGCGCCACCGTGCTGGAAGGGCAGGGCTATACCTACAGCTATGATATGCTGGGGGAAGCGGCGCGGACGGAAGCCGACGCGCGGCGCTATCATCTGTCGTATTCGGCGGCGATCACCGCGATTGCGAAAGCGGCGACCACTGGCGACATCCGCAGCAATCCGGGGATTTCGGTGAAACTGTCTGCGCTGCATCCGCGCTATGAGGTCGCCAAGCGGGCGCGGGTGATGGAGGAATTGGTGCCGCGGGTGCGGGCCTTGGCGGGGCTGGCGAAAGCGGCGGGGCTGGGGTTCAACATCGACGCCGAGGAGGCGGATCGGCTGGCGCTGTCGCTGGAGGTGATCGAGGCGGTGCTGTCCGATCCGGCCTTGCGCGGGTGGGATGGTTTTGGCGTGGTGGTGCAGGCTTATGGGCGGCGTGCGGGGGCGGTGATCGACTGGCTTTATGCGCTGTCGCAGCGCTTGGATCGCCGCATCATGGTGCGGTTGGTGAAGGGCGCCTATTGGGACGCCGAGGTGAAGCGGGCGCAGGTTTTGGGGCTGGCGTCGTTTCCGGTCTTCACCCGCAAACAGGCGACGGATGTCAGCTACATCGCCAATGCGCGCAAGTTGTTGGGCATGACCGACCGGATTTATCCGCAGTTTGCCACCCATAACGCGCATACGGTGGCGGCTATTCTGGAGATGGCGGACGATAAGAAAGCCTTTGAGTTCCAGCGCTTGCACGGCATGGGCGAGCGGTTGCACGAGATCGTTCTGACCGACAATGCCACGCGCTGCCGGATTTATGCGCCGGTGGGCGCGCATCGCGATTTGCTGGCGTATCTGGTGCGGCGGCTTTTGGAGAATGGTGCGAACTCCAGCTTCGTGAACCAGATTGTCAATGAAGAGGTCAGCCCGGAAACCGTGGCGGCTTGTCCGATATCGGCGATGGAGGCGATGGTGCCAGTGGCTTCGCCTGCGATTGCGACGGGGCCGGGGCTGTTTGGCGCGCGGAAGAATGCCAAGGGCTGGGATTTGACCGATGCGGGCGATCTGGCGGCGATTGCGGCGGCGCGCGGGCCGCATGAGGCGACGCTGTTTGAGGCGCGACCGATGCTGGCGGGCCATAGCGTCGGCGGCTTGCGGCAAGAGGTGCGTAACCCCGCGACGGGCGCGTTGGTGGGGCATGTGCTGAACGCGTCAGAGGCGGATGTGGACACCGCTTTGCGGCTGGCAGAGCCTTGGGCGGCGGATGCGGAAACCCGTGCGGCTGTGTTGCGGCGGGCGGCGGATTTGTATGAAGCTTCGTGCGGCGCGATCTTTGCGCTGCTGGCGCGCGAGGCCGGGAAATCCTTGGCCGATGCGGTGTCTGAATTGCGTGAAGCGGTTGATTTTCTGCGCTATTATGCCGATGGAGCAGTAGGTCTGACCGCCCCTGCGCGTGGGGTGTTTGCCTGCATCAGCCCGTGGAATTTCCCGCTCGCGATCTTCTCGGGGCAGATTGGCGCGGCGCTTGCGGCGGGCAATGCGGTGCTGGCGAAACCTGCGCCGCAGACGCCGTTGATTGCGGCCCTCGCGGTGGATCTGCTGTGGCAAGCCGGGGTTCCGGCCAGCGCGTTGCAACTGCTGCCGGGCGATGGCGCGGTGGGTGGGCTGATCACGCGCGATGCGCGGGTGAAGGGGGTGGCGTTTACGGGATCGACTGAGACGGCGCTGAAAATCCGCCGTTCGATGGCGGAATTTATAGACCCAACCGCCCCGTTGATCGCGGAAACTGGCGGGTTGAACGCGATGTTGGTCGACAGCACGGCGCTGCCGGAGCAGGCGGTGCGCGATATTCTGGCCTCAAGCTTCCAATCGGCGGGGCAGCGTTGCTCGGCGTTGCGCTGCCTGTATGTGCAGGAAGATGTGGCGCATGTGGTGCAGGAAATGCTGTTTGGCGCGATGGATGAATTGCTGTTGGGCGATCCTTTGGATCTGGCAACCGATGTCGGCCCGGTGATTGATGCGCAAGCGCAGGGCGGTATCCGCGATTACATCGCAGCGGCGCGGGCGGAAGGCCGGGTGTTGCGCGAAATGACCGCTCCGGCGCAGGGCACGTTCATTGCGCCCACGGTGATCAAAGTGCCGGGGATCGACGCGATGCCGCGGGAGATTTTCGGGCCGGTGCTGCATATCGCCACCTTCAAGGCGGGCGAGGTGGATCAGGTCGTGCAGGCGGTCAATGCCACTGGCTATGGGCTGACCTTTGGCTTGCACACGCGGATTGATGACCGGGTGCAGGCGGTGACAGAGGCGCTGCATGTCGGCAACCTTTACGTCAACCGCAACCAGATCGGTGCAGTGGTGGGAAGTCAACCCTTTGGCGGTGAAGGACTTTCTGGCACCGGGCCGAAAGCGGGTGGGCCAGAGTATCTGCACCGCTTCACGGTGATGGCGGCTGCGGCGTCGGATGCGACCAGCCCGGATTTGCCCGAGGCCGAGGTGACAAAGGCACTGCAAAAACTGCCCGCAGCGCAAGACGCTGCCCATGCGCGGGTGTTGCCGGGGCCGACGGGTGAGTCGAACCGGCTGACTGCCAGCCCGCGCGCACCGCTTCTGTGCCTTGGGCCGGGGGCGCAGGCGGCTGAGGCCCAGGCGCAGGCGGTGCGGGCTTTGGGCGGTCAGGCGGTGCTGGCCGATGGGCTTGCTCCGCTGGCGCTGACCCGGTTGCAGGGGTTTTCCGGTGCCTTGTGGTGGGGAGACGCTGCGCAGGGTCGGGCGCGGGCGCAGGCTTTGGCCGCGCGCAAGGGGCCAATTCTGCCGCTGATCGGCGATATGCCGGATGTGGCGCATGTGATGCTGGAGCGGCATGTCTGCATTGATACCACGGCCTCGGGTGGCAATGCGCAACTGCTGGCTGAAGTCTCGGGCGGATAAACGCGCTAGTCTTTTGGGCGGCCTTGGCAGGATTTCACGGCAATGCTAGGTCGTCTGAGAGCGTTTTGCTCGGGTTAATGTGGAGTTTTACGATGCGTTTGATCGCCCCCTTCGCGGTGCTTGCCACCGTGCTGAGCCTGTCGGCTTGCAAAGAAGAAAAAGCTGTCTGCACTCAGGAAGAGGCGCAAAAGAAGGTCACCGAGATGATGACCAAGATGCAGGATGTCGCCACCAACCACCCGGAAAAAATGGAAGCTTTGGGCAAAAAGGCGCAAGAGTTGCAAAGTGATTTGTCGGGCGTCGCCAATGATCCGGCCAAGGCCTGTGACGCGGTTGATCAACTGATCAAGGCGATGGAATAAACTGATTTGCTGCGGAGCCTGCCCCGGATGCGGGCGGGCTCTTGCATCTGGGGGCGCAGGCCTTAGGATTTCGAGGTTCTCCGAAAGTCAGGCCAGATGTTTCCAATCCGCGATCATAACCCTTCGGGCCGCGTGCCCTATGTGACCTACACGTTGCTTGCGGTGAACATAGCGGTGTTCTTGTTCTATTGGTTCAGTCTGCCAAGTGATTTTGCTCTGGCGAAGTTCTATTACACTTGGGGTGTGGTGCCCGCTTGGCTGATGCAGGGCGAGGGGTATTCCGGCCTGATCACCCATATGTTCCTGCATGGCGGCTGGATGCACCTGGCGGGCAACATGTTGTTTTTGTGGATATTTGGCGACAATCTGGAAGACCAGATGGGTCATGTCGGCTATCTGCTGTTCTATCTTGCCTGTGGGGTGCTGGCGGCTTTGTTGCAGGTGGCGGGCGATCCGAGTTTTGATGGGCCGCTGATCGGGGCTTCGGGGGCGATTGCCGGGGTTCTGGGGGGCTATCTGGTGCTGTTCCCGCGCGCCAAAGTCGACGTTTTGTTCATCTTCGTGATCTTTTTCCGGGTGTTTTCGATCTCGGCCTGGATCGTGCTGGGAATTTGGTTCGCGGTGCAAAGCTTTAACGGCTATGCCGCAACCGATGATGGCGTGGCTTACCTCGCGCATATCGGCGGGTTTATCGCCGGGGCGGTTCTGGTGCTGCCCGTGCTGATGCGGCGCGGCGGCGCGGGGTTTTGGGCGCGGAATCAGGGCAAGCCACCGCATCCGGCAGCAGAATATCCGGTGACACCCAGCCGCATCCCGCGCGTGCCAAGGCGCTAGGCTGCAGGACCGGGGCCACGATTTTTCTCAAAAATCGGTTTCGCTTAGCAGCGCTTATGCGTCGCGGATGATTTTGGTCAGGGGGGCGAACAGCGCCTCATTTGCGCAGATCAACGCGCCCTTTTCCAATATGTCATAGCCTTCGCGCACTGGGCCGATCAGACCGCCGGCTTCTTTCACCAGCAGGATACCCGCGGCGATGTCCCATTGCTGCAACTCGCGCTCCCAATAGCCATCAAAGCGGCCAGCGGCGACATAGGCGAGGTCCAGCGAGGCGACACCCCAGCGGCGCATCCCAGCGCAGGCGGGCATCAGGCGGGCAAGGTCGGCCAAAGTGGCGGGCAGGGTCTTCTTGGTGCTGAACGGCACACCCGTGGCGAACACCGCCTCGTGCATGGCGCGGCGGCCGGAAACCCGCAGGCGGCGGTCGTTCATCCATGCGCCCGAACCTTTTTCGGCCCAGAACATCTCATCCTTGGCGGCATCGAACACCACGGCGGACACAATCTCGCCCTTGTGTTCCAGTGCGATGGAAATCGCCCAATGCGGCATGCCGTGCAGGAAATTGGTGGTGCCATCCAACGGATCAACGATCCAGCGGCGGGTGGGGTCCTGGCCATCTTGCTCGCCGGTTTCCTCGCCCAGCCAGCCATAGGTCGGGCGCGCGCCCATCAGATCCTCTTTGATGATCCGCTCGGCTTCGCGGTCGGCCTTGGTGACAAAATCACCGGGGCCTTTGGTCGAGACTTGCAGGTTCTCGACCTCGCGGAAGTCTTTCACCAGCGCTTTGCCAGCGCGGCGGGCGGCCTTGATCATCAGGTTGAGGTTGGCACTGCCTTGCATGGGCGGACTCCGGTCTGTGTAAGCTGGGGGGCATACACGGGTGAGGCAAATAAGGAAAGGGGGGGATCAGCGGTTCAGTTCGGTTGCGAAGAACGGCTCGGGGCTGTCGACCTCGATCAGTTTGCGCTTTTCAACCTGCCAGAAGCGACTGCCCACGGCGCGGATGAAATCGCGGTCGTGGCTGACCAACAGGCAAGTGGCACCTTGGGTCAGCAATTCGGATTCCAGCGCCTCTTGGCCTTCGATGTCGAGATGGTTGGTGGGCTCGTCCAGCAGGTAGAAATTGGGGTTGGACAGGCGCAGCAGAAGCATCGCGAGGCGGGCTTTTTGGCCACCGGACAGTTTACCCAAAGGCCGGACCTGCCAATCGGGCTTGATGCCAGCGCCGGCGAGCAGGGTTTTGGTGGTCTGGTCATTGGCATGTTGGCTGATCAGGGCTTGCGGTGTCAGCGTGTCGGGCAGCTGCGCGAGGTTTTGGTCGGAATAGCCCAGCACAAGGGTCGGCACGGCTTTGATCGCGCTGGGCTGGCCTTGGATCGCGGCGAGTACGGCGCGGATCAGTTGCGATTTTCCGGTGCCATTCGCGCCCAAGATCACCACGCGGTCGCCGCGTTCGATCCATTTCTGGCCGGTATGAAACAGCGGGCGGGCGTCGGGGGTGGTGATGGCCGCGTCGCTCAGGGTGATCAGGGCTTTGGCATGGGTGCCGGAATTCGCCAGTCTGATCGCGCCGGACGAGGTTTCGCGGTGGGCGGGGCGGGCGGCAGCTTCGAGCTTTTCGGCGCGGTCTTTCAGTTGTTTGGTCTTGGTGATCAGCAGATCCGAGCCGGAGTTGATGCCGATGTTCTTCAACTTGGCGGCTTGGCGGCGGAGTTGATCGGCTTTGTTCAGATCGTTCTCAAAGCGGCGACTATCGGCGGCATCGGATTCCTCCAAGGCGGCGCGGGCGCGGGAATAGGGCAGCGCGAAGATCCGACTTGCGGTGGCGCGCAGGAACAGGCTGCGGGTGGTTGCTGCATCAAGGAAGGCGCGGTCGTGGCTGGTGGTGATCACGGCGGTGTCGCGCGGCAGCGCCGTCAGCCAGCGTTGCAGGATGCCGATGCGCGACAGATCAAGGTGGTTGGTCGGCTCGTCGAGCAGATAAAGGTCAGGCTCATGGATGGCGGCGCGGGCCAAGAGGGCGGTGCGTTGCCAGCCGCCGGAGAGGGCAGATAGCGGGGTGTCGCGCAGGGCTTCAGGGATCGACAGGTCATCCAGGACAATCTCGGCCCGCCAGCTTTCGTAGTCGGCTTGGTCGGCGGGCAGGGCTTTGAGCGTGGCCTCGCGGAAGGTCAGGGTCAGCAGGCTGGCGGGCACGTTTTGATCAACCAGCGCGGCTTTCAGGCCGCGGGCGCGGGTGACTTCGCCAGAGGTTGCCCCCAGCGTTCCGGCCAAGCAGCGCAAAAGCGAGGATTTGCCGCGGCCGTTGGCGGCGATCAGGCCAAGGCGGTCGCCGGGCTCGAGAGAGAAGCTCAGATCGGTGAACAGGGTTTGGCCAAGGGTGAGGGCCAAGGATTTGGTGGCAAGCAGGGTCATGATTCTATCCGCGATGAAATAGCGCAAAAGCGCCAGAAGAAGCGCCGAGGCGCCCAGGGGGCGGACCGAAACCTGATCAGGTGGAACCTGCGATGCGGGTCTGGTCAGCCCTGCGACAAAGGCAGGGCCGATGCAGGGCCATAGGTGCGTGGGTGGCAGATCAAGTTCATGCACCCCTCCTGTGGCTTGTGTGCTTGCGTAGGGTAGCGGCTGTCCAAACGGAAATCAATCATGTGCAACCGGGGCTTCGCCGGGGGCCATCACGCGCGGCTGCGCCTTTTTCAACAGCCAAGCCAAGGGCAAAGCGCAGAGCGTAATCACCATCATCAGATAGAAATCGTCTATGTAGCTGATCATCAGGGCTTGGGTTGAAACGAGCCCCTCCATCTGTTGCAGAGTGGCGGCGGTCAGCGTGCCGGGCGGCACCACCATGTTGAAGTTGGGGTTGTACGACGAGATCGACACCGACAGATCGGCATGGTTGACCTGCACATTGCGGGTCAGCATCAGGGTGACCATCGAAATCCCGATCGACGAGCCGATGTTGCGCACCAGAGAAAACAGGCTGGTGGCATCGGCGCGGAAGGCCGGATCAATGGTCGCGAAGGCGATGGTCGACAGTGGCACGAACACCAGACCAAGGCCGAGGCCTTGCAACACGCCCGTCCAGATCACCGGGGCGGAATCCATCTGCGGGGTAAACTGCGTCATATAGTGCAGCGAGGCGGCGGTCAGGATCAGCCCGACCGAGACCAACAGGCGCGCATCGACCCTTTGCACCAAGCGCCCCACCACGATCATCGAAATCATCGTCCCCACCCCGCGCGGGGCCATCACCATGCCGGTGGTGATGGTGGGATAGCCGAAGATTTTTGACAGCATCGGCGGCAGCAAGGCAAGCGAAGCCAACAGGATGATGCCGATGATGAAGATGAACACAAGGCCAGTGGCAAAGTTGCGGTCAAGGAACATGCGGGGATCAAGGAAGGGTTTATCGGCCCCCAAGATATGAATGATGAACACCCACATCCCGGTCAAGGTCAGGAACAAATAGAGCCAGATCTCGGTGGACGAGAACCAGTCGACCTCGCCGCCGCGATCCAGCATCAGTTGCAACGCGCCGATGCCCAAGGACAGCATGGCGAAACCGAAGAAGTCAAAGCGGCGCGGGCGGGTGATGGATTTTGGCAGGTAGGCAGCGCAACCGAGGAAGGCGATGATGCCAATCGGCAGGTTGACAAAGAACACCCAGCGCCAGTTGAAGCTTTCGGTCAGCCAGCCGCCCAAGGTGGGGCCGATGATCGGGCCGACCATGATGCCCGCGCCCCAAAGCGCCATCGCTTGCCCCGCCTTTTCGCGTGGGTTGATGTCGAGCAGGAAGGTTTGCGACAAAGGCACGATGGCCGCGCCAAACACGCCTTGCAGCAGACGGAACAGCACCATCGACGGCAGGCTCCACGCCAGACCACAGGCGATGGAACTGGCGACGAAGCCTGCGATGGCGATCAGGAAAAACTCACGCTTGCCGATGCGGTCGGATATCCACCCCGTCGCCGGTGTCATGATGGCGGCGGCCACGATGTAGCTGGTCAGCACCCAGGTGATGGTGTCTTGGCTTGCACCCAGATCGCCCGTCATGGTGGGAAGTGCCACGTTGGCAATGGTGGTATCCAGCACCTGCATGATCGTCGCCAGCATGATCGACAGCGTGATCAAGCCCTTGTGCGGGACTTCGGTGGAGGCGGTGCTCATGGCGGGTTACTTCAGAAAGCCGGGGATCAGGTCTGACAGGCTGCGGTGACGCCCGGTATCCACCGACACAGACGCGCTGACCCCCGAGGACAGGCCTTTGGCATCGTCAGGGTTGACCAGACGCAGGATGACGGGGACGCGCTGGGTGACTTTCACCCAGTTGCCGGTGGCATTCTGCGCGGGCAGCAGCGCGAATTCCGATCCCGTGCCTGCGCCGATGGCGGCGACAACCGCTTCGATCTTGCGGTTTGGATCGACGTCGAAACTCAGCTCAGCCGGAGAGCCTACGGTGATGCCCGCCAGTTGGGTTTCCTTGAAATTGGCGTCGACCCAGACGTCATCGGTCTGCACCAGCGCGAACAGGCTCTGCCCAGCGCTTACCATCTGGCCCGGTTTGAACGATGAGGCTTGGTAGATCACGCCATCAGCGGGGGCTTTGACCACGGCATTGGCATAGTTGTAGGCGGCTTGCTCGCGGGCAATCACGGCGGCGCGGACGGCGGGATGATTGTCGGTTGGCATCTGCGGATCGCCGCCCAAAGCCGCGAGGGCTGAGGCCACAGCCTGCTTGGCCAGATCACGCTGATCCTGCGCGGTGCGTTCGTCATGGCGGGCGTCGATCAGGTTGGAGTCGCTGGCCACACCTTTCGCGCCAAGGCTTTCCTGCCGCTGGCGCTCAACAGTTTGATAGGCGGCTTCATCCTCGGCCAGTTGCAGATTGGCTTGGGCGGTGCCGTAGGCCAGCTTCAACTGCTCAACGGTGATGCGGGCGGCATTGACGGCGGTTTCGGCCTCGGCCTGCGCCAGTTTGAACGGCACCGGATCAACTTGAAACAACACATCGCCGACTTTGACGGTCTGGTTGTCGCGCACCAGCACCTTGTCAATCCGACCCGCCACCGAGGAGGCCACCGAGATGCGGGCCTGGTGCAGATAGGCGTTTTCGGTTTCTTCATAGCGCCCGCCCATCAGCCAATAGCCGCCAGCGGCCAGCAGCAGCACCAGAGGCCCGGCGATCATCAGCACGCGGCGTTTCTTGCGCGGGGCGGGGGCGGGGATGGTGGCTGCGGTGATCGGGGTGACGGTTGCTGGCGGGTTCGGCGCGGGGCTGTTGGTGGAAATGGCGGTCATATCAGGTGTCCTTAACGTCAGCCGCTGCATCGCACACGGCCTGAGACAGGGTTGCGGTCACCGAGGCAAGCCCGGCGATCAAAGCGGCACGCGCCTCGGGCGCAAGGCCCGACAGCGCTTCGGCAAAGACAGAATCTGCCATTGCCTTCAGATCATTGCGGATCAGCAGCGTGGAGGCGGTTGGCACGATGACCCGCACGCGGCGATCATCGGGATCGGGTTCGCGGGCGACCCAACCGGCCTGCTCCATCCTGTCGACAAGGCGGGAAACCGAGATCGGCTCGATCTCCAGCTTGTCAGCGATGCGGGCTTGGCTGGCGCGGCCTTCGCGCAGCACCACGGCCAGAAGCCGCCATTGCGCCGAGGACAGGCCATATTCCGACGCCCGCTGCGAAAAGCGTTTGCGCACCAGACGGGAGGCGTCGTGCAGCAGGGGGCCAAGCTGATCTTGTGCAAAATTCATTAGGCATAGATATAATAAGCGTGCTTACTATTCCAATGCAAATCCTGCATGGCTGGCTTGCGGCTCGCGCTTTAGCTGCGTTGCAGCTTGACCGCCTCCGAGCGCCCTAGTTTCAGGAAATGGCCGATATAGGGTTTTGCGGCATCTTCCTCGCGCGTGGCGGCGTAAAGACGTTTGGTGATGCTGCCCGGACCCAAGGGCCGGGTGATGTAATCCGCGTTGGACTTCACATCGCGCAGCACCCAATCGGGCAGCACCGCCACGCCGCGATTGGAGCCCACCAGCATCAGGATCACCGCCGTCAGCTCGACTGGGCGTTGAGCACGCGGCTCAATGCGGGCGGCGGTCAAAAGTTCGGTGAAGATATCCAGCTTGTCGCGCGGCACCGGGTAGGTGATCAGGGTCTGATCGCGGAAATCTTCGGCCTCGATCATCGCCTTGGCGGCCAGCGGGTTTTGCGAGGAGGCGATGAACATCGGGTGATAATCAAACAGCGGGTTGAAGCTGATACCGGGTAGCGGCTCGGGGTTGGAGGAAATCACCAGATCGACCTCTTCGCGCAAAAGCGCCGGGAAGCTGTCAAACGCCAGCCCGGCGCGGATGTCGACATCGACCTCGGGCCAGGCATGGCGGAACAGTTCCAGCACCGGAAACAGCCAGTCGAAACAGGCGTGGCACTGGATGGCGATGTGCAAACGGCCGGTTTTGCCCGCCTGCAACGCGCGGAATTCTTCCTCCAGCGCGGTGATTTCGGGCAGGATACGCTCGGCTGCGCGCAACATGCGGATACCTGCGGCGGACAGCGTCATCGGCTTTGAACGTCGCACGAACAGCTCCATGCCGACCTGCGCCTCAAGCCCCGCGACCTGATGGCTCAGCGCCGATTGCGTCATGTTCATCAGATCGGCGGCCCGCGCGAGGCCGCCCGCC
>NZ_JAXMJJ010000056.1:0-18137 GCF_034376685.1 Cypionkella sp. | reverse complement strand
CGCCCCGTAGTCCGACCCCTCGCGGGTTGATCTCGAAGACCGGCTTTGGGCCAAGGAAGGGACTGGCAAGCGGGGGATCGTGCCTTGACGACAGGTGCCGAAGTGTCCCGCTGATGCTCACTCCGCCAGCCTTGCGGACATGCTTGTGGTTGACCGAGGAATTGCTGGGGTTGGAGCCTTTGGTGCCCCGCGCAGATGCGCGGGAGAGGTTGGTGCAGGATGAGAGGCCCGCGTGCGGCGGGCCCCTTTGGTTTCTTTTAGGGCTCAGGCAGCGATACCTGCCTCCCCAGCACTATCGCCTTCGCCGCCGACGATTTGCAGCCGGGCGTTGCGATAGCCCTCTTTGGCAATCCAAAGCTCCGCCGCTGTGACGGATGACGCCAGATGCAAAAGCTCGGTACTGCCCCCGAAATCCAAGAGCACCCGGACCTGCCCCACCTTTGGCTCCTCGACCACCTCAAAGCTGAGCTGGCTGTCGGCCGAATGGCTGCGCATGATGGTGACGAGAATGACCCCGTCCGAGGAGAAGTTGCCCTCATGCAGCGTGAAGGACGCCGGAGCCGTCCAAGTCGGATAAGGCCGCGGCAGTTCCTTCTTCACCAGACGGCCAACACCGTTGGACCTTTCCCACGCCGCCAGCTTTTTGGTGAAGCGTGCAGGCGGCTTTGGACTGCCGTCAGTGTAACGAATGAGCGCGCCCAAGGGCGCTTGATCGATTATTGTGATTGCGGACATGATTCCTCATCCTGAATGCGAGAACTCGCACTCATCATATTGATATTGTTGTGTTTTGTGGTGCATGAGGGCGGGTTTCCCCGCCCTCGGGGGCTCAGATCACTCAGCAGCCATCATCGCGGTGCTTTCCACGGGAAGATCGGCCATCAGGAAGGCGGGCAAGTCGATCTCAGCGTCAATGTCAGCAGCGCCCAAGGGTTCTTCATTCAAAACCCCCTGCCCTTTTGCTGCGGCATCCCCGTCCAGAGCGGCAAGATCACTGCGCCGCAGAACCTCCGGCAACCAACCGCAGCCCTTGAGTAAGCGCTCGGCTTCCGTCGCCATTTCGCCCTTCTTCAGATGGTCGAGCAGCTGTGCGGTGCCCTCCCCCTTCGCCTCACGCACGGCCTCAAGGATACGCGCCTTGGGCACCCGGTTCAGGTAGGTGTCCGCCGTCGGCTCCCAACCTGCCGCGACCATGTCGAGATCGACGGCTTGGGCCACGATCTCCGACTGCGCCATGCGGCGGGTCAGCCCGCTTGCCGAGATGCCCGCGCCGTAAGGGTTGACCTTCTCGTGGAGCGCGTTGAGCCCAAAGCTCAGGCAATGCGCCAGCAGCTCCAATCGGCTGGCCTGATCGAGGGCCGAGAGATAGTCCCAAAGCACGGCATCGTCGCCAAGCGGCAGATCGGCCTCCCAGACAGCATGACGATCCTCGACGGCCTTGGCCACCGGACTGTCCTTCAGATCTGGGGCCTGAGCGGACATATAGACGGGGCGCACAGATGCCTCCAAACAACTGCCCGATGCGCCGGAACCGCGGAAGGTGTCATTGACCAGCTTCATCAGCAGAAGGGTTAGGGCGGTGTCGGGCGAACGCCCAATCGCCTCCCGCAACGCGAGGGTGCGATGCGCGGTCAGCTGCATGACCAGACGCTCCGGCAAAGGCTTCAATGCGCCATCATCCTCATCGTCTGGCAGACCGGTACTGAACGGGTGACCCCCAGAAGTGATGACGGTGGCCGCAGATGTGCCAGAGGGAAGCTGATAGGCGGAGACACTGCCATCAGCCCCCTGCCCTTCCTTGTCCAGTTCATCGCCGAAGTTGGCCATGGTCTCTTCGCGAGGCTCGTCCTCCGGCCGGACATAGCCGCGATAGACAGCAAGGTTGCCGTCCTGATCCAGCGTCACGAATACGCCGGCGCGACCTACCTCGGCTGCATCAAAGAACAGCGGACGCTGCTCGAAGGCTTCCATCGCATCTTCGAGCGCGCCAAGCCGGGTGTCGATCTCCTCGGGGTATTCGTCCTGACCAGAGTATTCCCCTTCCAGCGCACGGTACTCGGTGAGCAGCTTGGCGTACTCCGCAGGTTCGTCAGCACTCAGCGGTGAGGGATCGCCAACCAGACGCCGCAGACCGTGGCTGTAGCCGTAGGGTAGGTCAGTGGCCACCTCGATCCACTTCCAACCCTCAGCGGCGATTGCTTGCGCATCGGCTTGCAGCTTGTCCGCGACCAATCGGTCGAGCAGGGCAGGGTCCTCCAACCAGCCGCCATCATCGCGTTGGAAGAGATCACACAGGACAACGCCACCCGCCGCCTCATAGGCATCAACGCCGACAAACACTGCGCGCCGATCGGAGGCCCGCACAGAGGTCTCAGTCAACATGCGACGGATCGAATAGGGCTCTTTGTTCCAGGAATTCTTCACTGCATCCCAGACCTGCACCTGGCGCACGTGATCGGGGTTCACCGTGAAGGCCATCAGCTGTTCCAGCGTCATGCCATCCTCGGCGTAGACATCCAGAAGGGCAGGGGCCACGGATGCGAGTTTCAAGCGCTGCTTCACGATCTGCGGCGTCACGAAGAAGGCCGCCGCGATCGCCTCATCGCCCTGACCTTTCTCCCGCAAGACAGCAAAGGCACGGAATTGATCGAGCGGGTGCAGGGCAACGCGCTGCATGTTCTCAGCCAAGGAGTCGTCCTCAGCCAGAATATCTGATGTCACATCACGCAACACGCAAGGCACAGCCGCGGTCTTGGCGAGGCGATTCTGCTTCACCAGCAGCGACAGCGCTTGGAAGCGCCGACCGCCAGCCGGGATCTCAAACTTGCCGGTCTCGACGCCATCGGCATCCAACACAGGCCGCACGCTCAGGCCTTGCAACAAGCCACGACGGGCGATGTCCTCGGCCAATTCTTCAACCGACACCCCGGCCTTGATACGCCGGACGTTGGACTGGCTCAGCACCAGCTTGTCAAAGGGGATGTCCCGTGAGGACGACAGGGTGATCTTCTGGGCAGCTTGGGCCATCAGTTTTTCTCCACGACGGGCGCCGGGAGCCACTCTCCCGATCTCACTTCCCGCCACCCTCAAACCAACCATTCTCAAACTCTCTGAGGCGCGAAGCCGCCTCTTCATGTTTACCCCGGTATACATGGGCGCCTTGACCCCAGCAGAGCACTCCCAACAGTAATGTTTACCCGGGTAAACATTCTTTTTCTAAACTAGGGCTGCCGTTGGACTAATGGGCCGAACAAGGGATCGAAACATCCGCACAAGATCTAGGCCTTGCGTTAGACGACGCTGCACAAGAGCGGTGAGATAGGCTTCTGGGTTGCGAATTCTGCCAAACGCTTCGACAAGACCAAGAATAGCCAAGGCGCAGCCATGCCTACCCAAGTGTTTCTCGGTTTCATGGACCACAGCACGCTGAAGGCCTATTGCAGGGGCAAGGCTTGCTGAAAGATCAATCAGATCTTCCCAGCATTGTGGTTGTTTCGGGGCCATCGCTTTTGCAGTCGTGGCAAGTTCTATGCATTCATCGATGGTGATGTCGGCCTCATCCATGGTTGGGGTTTTTTTATGATGGGCCGGTTTGCGCATGGTTTGGCTCTCGGCCTTTTCAGATTCTAAGTTTTCTTTATACGAACTCTGAATATGCCGGTCATTTTGACCGTCGCTGACGGACTGATGTGTTGTCGGCAGCGACGAGATGTCAGTCAATTGAGGTCTATCAATGGGTGCCGCTTCTTCAAGTTGCGACAGGATTTGCCGTAGCTGTTCGCTATCAAGCACCCTGCGAAGTGCGCGTTGAGCTTCGTTTTGAACGTCGGTGGTTTGATGTGACGGTGTGTTGAACAAAACGTCGCGGATCATGGAGCGAAGCACTTTGATCCTTACGGCTTCGTGGCGGCAGTTCTCTGCGAGGGCTTCCAGATGGCTTTGGATATGGAACAATGGAGCGAGATCGATACCATAGGTCAGCAGCGCGTCCTGATGTTCGTTGCGCACTTGATATCGTTTGCCGTTGGGGCTCGTCCGGCGCGTCAGCATTCCGGAGGTTTGCAGGTGAGCAATCCGTCGACGCAGAGTGCGCTCGTCGATGCCATCGCAGCGATCAATCAGAACCCGATTGGATGCAAAGACCACCATTTGATCAGGCCGTGCCTGCGGGGGTAGGAGGGACAGGAGTCCTCGCAGGACGGCGATGTCGCGATCACGCAGCTTCAGACGCTGGCGGCATGTTTTTGCCAGATCAAGGATGTGCCAACGCCTGTCCTTCTCGGCTGGAGTGGTCCGCACCTGAGGTTTTTGAGACGAAAAATTGGGGCGCCGGGCATGCCGAAGCATGGGCGTGGATGTGATCTGTTCCATGATTTATTCACGCGGAACGTTCAGGGCTGTCCGAATGAGGACCGTTTTGCGCAGATTTCCGCAGGTGTTCTCGGTCTTTTGTCCAGAAAAAGGATAAAAGATATCAGATCACCGCGATGCGATGTTGCTTGCGATTCGGGCCTGCGCTAACTTGCTCTTGCTAGAGATGAGCATTCTCAGGGTTGGCGCCCTGTGTTTTGCGCGGGCCTTCCGGGTGGTTTCCATTCGGGAGGCCTATTCTTTTCCGACACTGCTCCTCTGTTGTTTTCGTTGCATCGCTTGCTCACTCCGACTTGACGGAGCGCGCGAGGAATTCTTCATGGAGCCGAGGGAATAACGCAGCGGCGTTCTCATGCAGCCATGCCGTGAACGGAATACCGTCGGATGTCGCTTGAAAGCTCAGTTTGTCCTTCTGCAGCGCAATAGTGCCAATGACAGAACCATCTTGCGCCTTGATCGATACGGCCTGGGTCTGCTGCTCCTTGCTGCTCGTGCTTTTCTTTCCGGTGGTCAGCGCCGACCTCGACCAAGCCTCAAACCTTTGATCAGAAGTCAGGCTCGCCGGGAACGGGGCAGGGTGCACGGAGGTTGCGTCTATCTTTTCGTCCTGAATGCGGGAGGCCAATTCGTACCAGCGCTTCCAGCCGATTGATGGCGCAGCGCCGATGCGCTCGATGACGTCACGTGGGAAGGCCTCCCGGACCTTTCGCATATGGGAGGTATGGCTTCGATTAACGTTCAGCGCTTCTTGCACAACCTTCGCATCGTAACCTGCTTCCTCAAGATCACCCGCAAAAAGCGCCTTCTCGATAAAGGAGGGGTCCTTCCGAAAGTTATTCTCCTGTCCTTGTGCAAGGACTGCTTCCTTATCAGACAAGGTTCGGATGAGGGCTTTGACAGGTGTTTTCAATCCACGAATAGCTGCAAGGCGCCTGCGCCCGTAGATGACCTGGTAGCGACCGCTGAGCGTTGGGTGGGGGCGTAGGAGAATGGGCACCACTTGGCCGTGCTTTGCGATGCTATCTCGCAGTTCCACGACATCGTCATCAAGACTGCCCAGTCGGTCTTTGAGACCGGTGTCCTCGATCATCTCCGGGTCAATTTCCTGAACTGAACGGCTGCTCAGACTGCGCAGATCATTGCGGATCGCGGCTATTGGGCCACCTGTTTGAAATACCTCGGGCATTTTCGGTGCGCTGCGGGGCTGAGTAGGCATTTCCGCGTCGTCGGGTCGCAGAGCCGGAGTAATGCCTTGGAACATGTTCTTACGGGCCATATCAGAGCCTTCCCCAAGCTTTATGGATCTCTTGTTCGAGCTCGCGCGCGACTGCGTTCACTGATTCCATCGCGCGGTCGTAGGTGTTTCGGTTCATACTGCCGCGCCCGACCTCGAACAGGGTTTGATGGGTCAGGCCGGCGTCCGAAATGGCCGTTGATTTTAAGAACGTCTCTGTCATCACTCGTTTGCCGAAGTTTGCGCGAAGAAGGCCTGCGACCTGCGCCTGAGGGCCGTCGGATGGCTCGAACCGTGAGACGAGGTAACGTAGAAAGTCGTAGTCTAGGGTCATTCCGGCGTCTCGGATCGTGTCGAGCAGAGATGATGTCATGGTCAAGAACTGCGCCAACGAAGCTACATCGATGAAATTGGGCACGACTGGGATGATAATTGAAGTTGATGCGACCAAAGAAGACAAAGTCAGAAAGCCAAGTTGCGGCGGACAATCAATGAAAACAAGATCATAGTTTGCTTCCACTGACTGGATTGCCTCGCGCAGACGCAAGTAGAAGGGCGGCTCAGCGCCGCGGCGCAGCGCGTAGGGCGTTTCCGTTTCATATTCGGACAGGATCAGACCGCCTGCAGCGATATCGAGGCCGTGAAAGTAGGTCTTTCGGATGACCTCGCTCATCGGCAGCGGGTCGTCATAGCGGATCGCGTCGTAGATGGTCCCTTTGTGCGTGAAGTCGATCTCAGGACGCAGGCCTGTCATCGAGGACAACGACGCCTGCGGGTCCATATCGACCACTAGGACGCGGTAGCCATGAAGGGCGTACCATTGGCTGAGATATGCCGCCGTTGTGGTCTTTGCCGAGCCGCCCTTGAACGAGACGCAGGAGATAATTTGGAGCGGTTCTTGCCCGACCCGCCCACGCAGGTAAAGCGACGGATCCCTCGTGTTGCGTGCGAGCGCCAGTCTGATCTGCCCCAAGTCTTCGGCGGAATAGAACTTGCGGCCTCTCTCGTCCAAAGAAACTTCCGGAATCTTGTTTTCGGCATGCAGTTTGCGCAGGTGCCCGGGCGCGAGCCCCAAGAAGTCAGCGGCCTCGGTGGACGAAAAAGTTCTTAGGTACTTTCTCGCATCAGGCGCAAAATTGCGCTCCAGATGCAAACGAATGGACGCGTGCAGCGTAGACGCGTCGGTTTGAAGCTCGGCAAATACTCGCTCTGCTGACATACTGCCCTCATGTTTTGTGCTGTCGCAACCGAGGTACACGCAGCGCGCTCTTTTCGAGCTTTTCTTTTGTAGCGCAGAAACCTGAAATTCTCACCTTTTCGCGCTACGGGTAGAAATGCGCCAACTTTTTCATTCGCGCAAGAAAATTCTACTGATAGACGCAGGCCAATTGTACGGCTGGCAGCGTAGTCGGAAGAATTGTAGTCTTAACCTACTGAAATAAAGTAATTAAACTTGAGGCGTCGAATATTCGGGCCATCAACATCTTGTAGCCAGATCTTCGGCTTCATGGGTTAGGTGAGGGGATTGGCGAAAGTCTGATCCCGGCGTGCTTTCGATTCGAAGTGCGTCGACGGAAGGGTCAGCAACATTAATTGTGCCTCCGCTCCATGGGCTGGGCTCAAGTTTGGTGGCGCAGCTGCTCCACGGCTACATCAAGTGGCATGGCGCGCAATGCATCTCCGAGGGGAACCTCACGCTCTCCGGCATAGATCAAGATGCGCCGATCAGCGTTGATGTCTGCTATGGCAAGGTGAAAGCCGCGCGAGACTTTTGGGGCGGTCGTGCGCTTGATCTCGATTGCCCAAGTCTCGCCGCCGGAAAGGCGAAGGACAAGGTCAAGTTCAGCCCCTGCCGATGTCCTGTAAAAGAAGGTTTCCGTGCCAGCGGGCGCTGCGGCGATCAAGTTTTCAAGGCAGAATCCCTCCCAACTGCCTCCGACCACCGGATGACCCAGCAAACTTTCCAATGAACCGAGGCCAAGCAATGCGTGCAGCAGGCCGCTGTCGCGGACATAGACCTTGGGTGATTTGACTAGGCGTTTGCCGACATTTTCATGCCATGGCATCAGCCGCCTCACCAGCATAAGATCGACAAGCAGATCGAGGTAGCGACCAATTGTCTGGCCAGACACGCCCAACCCTTCGGCCAAAGCAGCTGCATTCAGCAAACCGCCTTGTGCATGGGCCAGCATCGTCCAGAAACGACGCAAGGTGGTGGCGGGAATACGCGGGCCGAGGGCAGGGATGTCACGTTCGAGGTAGGTGCGCAGGAAATCTTCGCGCCATGCCAGACTGACTTGATCGTTGGCCGCCTGAAAGCTGTCGGGAAAACCGCCGCGCAGCCAAAGCTCGTTCAGTCGGTTGTTGCCCACTTCTTCCAGAAGCAGCGGCGGCATTTCGATGTAACGGACACGACCGGCAAGAGACTCTGCTGATTGGTGCAGAAGCACGTTTGACGCAGATCCCAGCAACAGGAACTGTCCTGTGCGCAAGCCCTTGCGTCGTCGCATGTCAATCTGTCCGCGCAGGCTTGAAAACAGGTCCGGCATCTGCTGAACCTCGTCGAGGACCACCAGCGTTCCGGCCTGCTCGTCCAGATAAAGGTCTGGCTCGGCTAGAATCTGTCTGTCTGCCACCCGCTCGAGGTCAAGGTAGACTGACGGGCGGTGCGCTGCAATTTCGAGTGCAAGCGTGGTCTTGCCAACTTGCCGAGGGCCCAAAAGGACCACCGCTGCTTGCTCATCAAGGGCGGAGAGAACGATCTGATTGGTCTTGCGTGCGTACATACCTTGCAAATACTCCACCGTATGGATGATTTGCAAGGTTAAATTGCTTGTCAGAGCAAACCGGGCCTTTCGGCCCGCTCCAACAACATCTTGATCGACGAGTGCTGCCAACTTGTGCGACCTCGCGTTGTCTGTTCGCGCATGGACTGTAATCGCTCGCAAATTGTGTGGAAGGTGATGTTCGGATTCGCGCTATTGATGCGGCTACGGTTGCTGGCAAGCGGGCGTACTTTTCTCGCCGTCCTGCCCGGCCCAAAATGGTGTTTGGTAGGAAGCCGTCGCCAGTTTGCCCGCCGTGGCGCGCCGACCCATGCGGTGCGGGCGCCTTGCCCCGACTTCAGGCGGCCAAGTTTCGCAGCATTGCCACGATTGGCTCAATGGAAAACACCTCCAGCCCTTCACGGCCGATCGGCAATTCCGGCGTGATCATCGCCACACAGGACCGCAGGCCTTCGCCCAAACTGTCGGTTTGCAACCCTCTTTTCTGAATCGCCCAGATTGAGACGATGATCTCGATGGAGAACACCAGACGTAAAGCCTCAAGGATGCGCTCGAAATCGGCGACCGAATGCAAGGCGTGGCCCGCGGTGTCTTCCACGCCATCGGCAATCTGACCGACTGACAACAACAAGGACGGCGCCGCCCAGATCTTGATCGAAGTGATCAGCGAGGCGGCCAGATGACCAAGGTTGAGGAATTGCACCCCGCCGAGCGGGCTGTTTTCATCCGAAAATCCGGTTGGCAGGCCGGAAAACTCGGTCCATTGCTGTTTGTGCAGCCGCTCACCGGCAATATCGGCCGCTTTGGCAAAGGCCTGACGCAGTCCGTCGATGGCCAGCGTCATCCGCGTCGAATCCATATTGCCATGCGATCGCACCGAGCGGTCGTCGCTGTCTACAATCGGATTGTCGGTGACGGAGTTCAGTTCCTCGTCCCAGACCGCGATGGCGCGCACCAGCAGTTCTTGCAGTGCGCCATGGATTTGTGTGCCACACCGAAAACTCAGGGGATCCTGGATGCGGCGGGCGGCACCCTCCTGCCAAAGTTGGCTGTTCTTCAACAGATCCCGGATCTCGGCACTGACCACCGCCTGACCGCTGCGCTGGTGCGCCTGATTGACCTTTTCGCTGATCGCATTGAGGTTGCCGCGAAAGGCTTCCAACGACAGGGCCAAAGACAGGTTTCCCAGCCGCAAGATGGCTTGCGCCTCGATCAGCGCCTCGGCTCCGGTGGCCAGCGTCACCGCATTGGTATTGATCAGCGACAGCGTTTCCTTCGGTCCCGGAATTCCACGCGCCAGTGCCTCGGGCTGACTTTGCAACCAGTCGGCAATCTGGGCCATCGGGATCAGGTCGGCAGCACCGACGGTGCCATAGGAGGAGACCTGCGGCATCTCACCCGAATTGATTTGCGCAATGATCAATTGCACCAAGGGGGCCGAGACCCCGGACAACCCGAGCGAAAACTCATTTGCCAGAATGATCAGCGCCGCCCGCACCCGGCGCTCCGGCAAGACGGCACCGCCCATGTGGGTGGAATGGGCGCGGGCCAGACGACGGTTGTAATCGCGCATACCTTCGGGCGGCACCGCGAATTCCTTTTGCGAGCCAACCCCGGTCGTGATGCCATAGCCTTTGACGCCGCTGCTGACGATTTCCTCGACAACGCCGCGGCCCCGGCGAATGCGCAGATCAGCGCCCTCGGCCAGAGCCACCTGGCGCTTGCGCGCGGCGGCTTCGATCAGTTGTGCGCAGGTCAGGGATGTGCCGTCCAGAATGATCGGCATCGGAGTTTCGGGGTCGAAAGTGTTGATCATCGGGCGCTTCTTCTTGTCGAAAGAGACCGCCTCATCGAGGCGGCGGAGAGCGCCATTCGCAACTGAGATGGCGCTGGAGATGATGCTGCAATGGCGCAGGTGGGAAAGCTGATCTGTTCCACCGCCGACAGAATCATAACCTGGTGGACTAAAATGCGATGATTGCGACGAAATGTGGTCGCTACGGTAACTGGCGCGACGCAGGGCAGGGCGATGATGCCCCCCAGATGACATTTGGAATATTAGGCAAGAGTCTGACCTATGTGTGTCGGTGTTCTCAGCGCTAAAAACATCGGCAGCACCATCAAGGAGATCGTCGGGACTGTGTAGCGATTAGTTTCAAGCTTCCATTGAAGCGGCAAGGTATAATCTGACCTTCTGAATTTTGCTGTCGCGCTTTGCTGTGGGCGTGCAGCATGCAGCGTCATAACCCCGCCGCCTTTGTCAGATTGACCCGGAATCTGTCCCGCCTGCGCTGATACCTGCGGGTCATTTCGGCGGAGGCGTGACCAAGTTGCTTCTGGACATAGCGCTCTTCCACCTCTGCAGAGGATGCCAGACCCGCGCGCAAGCTGTGGCCGGAGTAGAGCTTGATCCGCTCCGCCTCTGGCAGGTCCGGACGGATGCCCGCTTCCCGGACCGTCTGCTTGATCAGGCGCGCGACGTGCTTGTCGCTGAGCCGGTCCTGCGTTGCCTTCAATCCATTGCGCGAGACAGCGACGAAGAGGGGGCCGAAGTCGATTTTGGCGTAGTACAGCCATTGCGTCAGGGCATGCACCGGGCAGGTCTGGTCAGAGGAGCCGCGACCGATTTCAACCTCGCGCCAGCCCGTCTTGCCGCGCAGCGTGATCAAGGCTCCGTTGTCGAGGATTTCGACCCAGCCACCGCTGTCGGGCGTGTCGTCGCGACCGTGATCAAGGCTGACGATTTCTGATCGCCGCAATCCCCCCGCAAACCCGATCAGCAGGATCGCCCGATCGCGCAACCCGCGAAGGTCGTGGGGCAGGGTGGCCAGCATGTCGCGGATGTCTTCGGGCAGGATCGCTTCCTTCTGCACCGGCGGCCGCGCGTGCTTGCGGCGGATGCCGGCCAGCACGCTGGCAATGTGGCGGTCCTTGCGGTCAAGCTGTTGTCCGCGTTGTGCGTAGCCCCAGCCAAGGCCCGAGAGGCGGCGTTCGATGGACGCAACCGACAGGGGTCGGGCCGCCGACTGCGGTCGGAACACCGACGGTGGTCGGAAGGCCGACGGCGATTGAGCCTTGCCCTGCGGCGCCGCCAGATCGGCGATGTAAAGCCCGATCAGCTCGGGGGAGGCGGGCAGGGGGTCAGCGCCCCGCATCCTGCACCAACGGGCAAACTGCGCCCAGTCTTTGGCATAGGCCCTCAGGGTATTTTCCGAAACGGCCTGACGGGCGTAGTCCCGCGCGGTCTCCACCAGCCGGTCGAGGGTGCCGGAGCCCGCGACAGCAGAGGGCAGAGCAATCTGGCGATCGCCCAAGCGCATGCTCTCGTCGCCTTCGTGGGGATCGGGGCGAATTGAGCTGTCTGAAGCTGATGTCTCGGGTGTTTCTTGCATGATGCTGAGCATAGCGTCTTTGTGTCCGATAATGCAATCTTATTGGACATAGAAGCGATCGCAGTAGGGCGGCGCTAATTGCGTAATTTTCTGGCAAAAAGCGCCGTCATGATTTAGCCTTTGCACATGATGAAAATCCGCCCCGACACATCCGACGCCCCGATCCTGCTTGGCCCCTTGCCGGGCTGGATCACAACCGGGCCTGCAGAGAACTTAGAGGACGCGGCGTTTCGCTCCGGGGCGGCATTGGCCTATTTGCACATGATATCAGGGCAGGAAGCTGTGCCACAGGCGCTCTGGCGCGACCGGCTGGCGCTGGCCGCGGCCGAGGTTTGTGTGGGATTTTCGGGCCGGCGCGAGGGCGGCCGCGCTTTGCGCGATGCGCTGCATCTGACGCGTCCGGGCGATCATCCAGGGCCGGCTGGGGCGATCTTCGGGCAATGGTCCCGCGCGGTTGCGCGGCCGATCTCGGTGGCGGCACTTGGCAAGGCGATGCACGGGGTGTCCGCCGAACGGATAGCACTTTGCCTCGATGCCATGGGCAGCAACCCTGTTGACAGGGCAGCTGGGGTGATCGAGGCGGTACTGGCGGACCTTCCGCGCGCCGAGACGGTTGCGCTGATCCTGGCGGATGCTGTGTTGGCAAAATCCGTGGCCAGGGAACACATCCTGCCCCTGATCTCGCTTGGCTTGAAGCCGCGCGAGCTGCGGTTGCGGGGGGATGCCTTGCGGTTGGCTTGCCACCGAGCGGTCGTGGCGGGGGCAGCGCAAGCGGTGTCCCTGGCCGCCGATCTGATCCGGCGGGCAGCGCGACTGCAAGCGGTCGTGCCGAAGCTCAGGGCCAAGGGAGCAGATCGGGCGGTCGATCTGTTTCTCACGCGCGATGTGCTGGCACCGGGAGCATTGGTCGGGTTCATGTCGGATCGCGCCGCCCGGCGGCTCTGCGATCGGCTGGTGGACTTGGGCGCCGTCCGCGAGTTGACCGGGCGGGACTCGTTCCGTCTGTATGGGGTCTGACCGTGGCACGCGACAAGCGCGAGGCACAGGGTCTGGACCGCGAACTGGAAGATCTATCGCCGGAGCTGCGCTGGCGGGAATGGATGCAGCGGATCGAAGCGGTGCTGTTTGCGTCTGCCACGCCGGTTGCGCGCGACGATCTGGCGCGTGTGGTGGGGCAGGGGGCTGCGGTCGATCTGCTGATCGAGGATCTCGTGGTAGATTTGGAGGGGCGCCCCTATGAGATCGCTCAGTTGGGTTCTGGCTGGATGTTGCGCACCAAGGCAGCCTATGCCGCTGCGATCAGGGCCGCCGCAGACGTGAGCCGGCAGACGCTGGACCTGCACGACTTTGATCTCGCCGTGCTGGCCGCGATTGCCTATCACCAGCCGATCAGTCGCGACGGGTTAAAGGATATTTTTGGGCGGGAGATCAGCCGCGACCTGATCGGGCGGCTGGCCGAGCGCGACCTGATCGGCACCGGCCCCCGCGAACCCCGCCGCGGTGCGCCATATACGTTTGTCACTACCGACGTCTTCCTCGCGGCCTTTGGAATGGAATCCCTGCGCGATCTGCCGGACCAAGAGGGGTTGGACGATGCCGGGCTGTCGACAACATGACTGGTGGTCTGCATGGGCAAGCTTAAGGAGTTGGTTTTGTATTCGCCGCAGCATGTTGCGAGGCTGGAATAGGCTGGGGCATGCCCCAAGCGGATAACCCTCGGACCCAACCGGGCCGAATGGGTGGAGGCAGAAATACTCAGCTGGCTCCAAGATCGCTTGGGGAGGTTATCAGGCGCTGTTTACCCCACCGCCCACCGAGACCGAACAGCCTCGACCGCATCGTTGGGTGCGCACGAAGACACTGCCCTTGCAAGCGTTAGGCCAATGCCGTCTTGTTAGAGTGCGCAACAAATCCGACGCATGCATCGAAAAGAGACTAGACTAAAGGGACAGCTGCGCTAACCTATTTTCACTTGGGTTGGTCTTGGAGTTGGGGTTTGTTGCAAGAGCGGTGGGCGGGGTCGTATCCGTCGAGGGAGTTGGGGGCGAAACATCGGAGCAGTAGAACGTTGTCGACTGACGCATTGCCTTCGCTCCACACGAGTTCATCCATTGCATTGAGATTAGCGCATTGGGACTGCGGACCGATGTTGCTTATGCCATCTAGAAACAGAACCAATTTGGGGTATCGAATCTGTGTCTCGCGGTGGAAGCGACTGATCCGACACGGCGGTCGGCGGGAAACTGATTTAACCACGCAACGATGTCGCTATCATAGGATAAAAGGGTAAATAGATTGCATTTATTTCAATCAGAGAGCGCCAAACTTGATAGGCTGCCTCGGCAATTTTCTGACGTGTTATTTTAGTTTCAGGTTAGATTTATAGCGCATCATCGTCAATCCAATGAGAGGTTATACTTATGTTTTTTATTTCTGTATCGGAAGCGTTCCCAAGGATTGCGGTAGCCATTTTTTATTGCTTCCTAGGTTATTTTCTTTTCACGTGCTTTTGGGAAATCTCCAACGCCCAAGTGAGACTCGCGTCACTTGCTGTCAGCGTTGGTGTACCAGCGTGGCTTCCTTGGATTTTTCAAAGGTTCGAATGGGTAAACTTTGGCAAGTTGAATGAGAAGATTAAACGTCGAGCACCGAATAAATCAGGAGAAATCTACCTGTATTTTGTTAATACTTTACTAATAATTTTTGGAGTGGCATCTCTAGTTTTCGCATCATTTCTAGACTGGCCAATCGCTGTGTTTGGGAAGCATGCTGTTGTTGCAACCATCTTTGCATTCGCAGTGCTTGTTTTTGAATACTCTATGGCCGAAACGATGCATAGATATAAAGGAAACTGACATGTCAGAATATGATAACCCTGCTTTTTCGTCTTTTGAACCGGAAACACCAGGAGTAGATGCTTTATCCAACATGGCTACACTTGCCGAAGCGGCTCTTGGCCTAGCGATTTCGAATCACCCAGTTACTCGCCCGCTTGCCGCAGCCAAGAGGACTGTCGAGTCAATTGGCTTGACGGTAGCAGCGGTGACAACCGGTGGAATAATCGGTGTTGAATCGAGGAATGGCGGTGTTGGGGAAGCTGTGGGAAGTGGCGTTGGATCACTAGTTGGTGGTCTTCTTGGATCAACTGCGATTGGTTTGGTAGCGGCGAGCTCTGCTCCAGCGATTGGTTTGATGGCGGGGGGGCTCCTCGCAGCGATGGCTGGCTCAGCCGTGGTTGGGGCTGTTGGCTCAGCAATTGGTCGCATCGTTGACGGCTTTATTGAGCTGGAGGACCCAGACGGCGGCTATAACGGAAGGGGCTTGATAGGTATTGGCCATAACGGCTATGGTCAAACGCTACCAGCGGATGTGCTAGAAAGAGTTTTGGAGAGCTTTGGAACCGCGGGGCGTGGCCAAGGAGTTCCGGTTGGCAATGAGTTTAATACACTCGATGCCATTTCCGAGATAAATTACCAGCGTGGGATTCAAGTCACGACTCCCGCGCCGAATCCAGAGTTTTGGAGAGAGGTATGGTCCGGGGTTGAGCCCTCCACAGGATACTCGAATGCGCCGAGCCGCCCTGGGGCAATTCATCCAGATCCGCTTTCATCGGTAAGGCCAATTGGTTCGGCAGTGAATGAGACACGGCCGGGATTTTCGTTGCCGTCAGAGACAGGCTATGCTTCACGGGGGGTAAACGACGTTGAAGGACCTGAGTCAGGCAGACATGGCAGCGTGGGGTCACATAGTGGCACTGGCTACGGTTACGGTTCTCACGAGTATGGCGGCGGGGGGCGTGACAGCAGTCAGGCGGGAAGTGGCGGCGGCCGCCCTGATGCTGGCGCGGGTCCCGGTCGGTCGCCCTCAGGACCGGCGGGCGGCAGTACCAGTAGCAGTGCGAGCTCGGGGTCGGGGGGCGGTGGAGCTGATAGTGGACAGGCCGCCAACCGTGATCATACCGCCACTGAAGACCGCCGCCCAGTTATTCTCGACCTAAACGGCAATGGGATCGATATTGACGACTCACGGACTTCGACACGGTTCATTGAATCCGGCGACGACGGCCTGCAACATCGCACGGCTTGGGCTGCCGCTGGTGACGGTGTGCTGTTCATCGACGCTGATGACGACGGAAAGATTTCCGATAAGCGAGAATATGTTTTCACTGAGTGGAGCCCCGGCGCTGCGGACGACATGGAGGCCATACGGCGGGCCTTTGATACCAATGGTGACGGCAAACTGACCTCCGCGGACGAGCGCTTTGATGAATTCAAAGTGATGGTCACCAACGCCGACGGCTCTACGACCGTGAAAACACTGGCCAGTGATGCCGACGATATCACAATCACCGAAATCAACCTGACCCCAGATGCCACGAAGATCCTGCTGCCGGATGGCTCTGCGATCACCGGGCAAAGCACGTTCGTGATGAACGGGGTCACCCACATTGCAGGCAATGTGACGCTGGCGACCGATGCGCAAGGCTATCGGGTGGTGGAGGCTGTCTCCACCAGCGGCGGCGTGCGGACGGTGGTGCAAACGGGCTATGCGGCCAATGGCGACAAGGCCTTCGTGATCACTTCCATGACCGCAACAAACGGTTCCGAAGTCACAAATTTATACGATGTGAACGGCGATGGTGTCGTGGACCAACTGCAGACCATCACGACGGTGACGACATCGACGGGCAAAACTGAAACCGTGACAAATTATCGGGGTGCCACCGCAGAGACGGGCGTGCTGCTGAGCAAGACCGTTACGGAGCGCAGCTCAGATGGCAAGTCGGTCACAATCAAAACTGATCATACCGGGGGTGGCTGGTACGATCAGATCGAAACTTTCGTGACCTTTGCGAATGGTACACGCGAGCATATCACCAAAAATCTGGCACAGAACGGCACCGCCCTTCAAACCGTGACAGAAACGCTGAGCGCTTCGGGTCTGAGCCGGACATCCAGTATCGATATTGATGGTGATGGCGACAATGACACCATCACGGTTGAGAGCATTTCAAACACCACTGGCGTGCGCACAGAAACGATCCAGATCTATAACGACACCAGTATCGGCAATGACATGCTGCGCGAGACCCAAACCACCACTATCACCACAAATGCGCTGACACATGACATTACCAAGATCGTCGGGCGCAATCTCGATGGTGTGGGCGGAGATGACATTGTCCAGTCCGAAACCACACATCAATCCTCAAACGGCGATACCACGTCTGTGATGACGACGACGAGCCAGAATGACACGGTGCTTTCCAAGGTGGAAACGACGGTGTCGGGAAATGGTTTGGTTACAACGACGCATTTGAGCATCGACGCTGATGATGTGTACGAGCGAACCATCATCGATACGACAGTGATCGCAGCCGACGGTACCCGGACCAATACCGTCAAGCACATCGCGGCAGGCGATGGCAATGCGCCCCCTCCAATTTTCGAAATGATCAAGACCGTATTGGGAGCCGACAAGGTCACATCGAAGACTTGGGTCGATCTCAATCAAGACGGGGTGTTTTTAGCAAATGAGGTCGTGAAATCCGTCGTCGTCGATGCGGAAACCCAAGATAGGACCACCACGACTTCTGATCGCAATCCCGATGGCTCCCTCAAGTCGCAGATCATCGACAAGACGAGCGCGAATGGGCTTTCCACCGATCGGACAGTCGATTTGGATGGCGACGGCGATCTGGATAGGACGATCAAGGATGTCACAGTGGTCGCGGGCGACCAAAGTACGACGCAAACGATCACCCAGTTTGCCGGAACGAGTGCCACTATTGTCAGCAAGTCCATCATCTCGACAAGTTCTGACGGCCTAATGACGATCACGACCACCGATCTCGGCGGAACTGACGCGATTGAGAGCAAAGTCACCGATCTCTGGGTCGCAGAGGAAGACGGCTCCACGCTGCATATTGTGAGCAGCTACGCAGGAAACGGCGTAACTTTGCTTGGCAAAACCATCGTCGACACGAATGCAAACCGCCTTGGGCAGACGACTGAAATTGACAGCAATGGCGATGGTCATTTGGACCAGAGGATCACCTCGACAACCGCAACTGACGGCTCAAAAGTTGTTTTGCAACAGAGCTTTTTCGCCAATGGTAATCCTGAGACTCCCACCAATGGCAGCCTCGCATCTGCGCGGGAAATCTCTACGACTGCCAATGGTCTGGGTATCACCTCCCGAGAGGACGCAGACGGTGACGGCATTTGGGAAACCATTGTTTCTGATGTGACCAGCATTTCAAATTCTACGGCTGATGCCGGAACGGTCACGCAGACAATCAAGGTCACAAACACCGACAGCAGCACAAGATCGCAATCAATCAGCTCAGTGAAT
>NZ_JAXMJJ010000055.1:0-57992 GCF_034376685.1 Cypionkella sp. | reverse complement strand
GAAAAAGTGGTGGAATTTCTGGCAGCACAACCCTTTGTAGCGCGCGTGGTGCCCAGGATCGGGATACCTTCGGCGTGCAGGGCATTGGCCAGCTTCAACGGCGTTTGGCCGCCGAATTGCACGATGACGCCGTGCAGGCTGCCATTTTCCTGCTCCACCCGCAGGATTTCCAGCACATGCTCCAGCGTCAGCGGCTCGAAATACAGACGATCCGAGGTGTCGTAGTCGGTCGAAACGGTTTCTGGGTTGCAGTTGACCATGATGGTCTCGTAGCCCGCAGCGGTCAAAGCATAGCAGGCATGGCAGCAGCAATAATCGAACTCGATGCCTTGGCCGATGCGGTTCGGGCCACCACCGAGGATGACGACCTTTTTCGCAGCCGAGGGCCGCGCTTCGCATTCCACATCGCCCATCGCGGGGGCCTCGTAGGTGGAATACATGTAGGGGGTCTGCGCCTCAAACTCGGCGGCACAGGTGTCGATGCGTTTGAACACCGCGTTGACGCCAAGGTTGCGGCGGGCGCGGCGGATTTGCGCTTCATCCCGGCCTGTCAGCATGGCCAAGCGGGCGTCGGTGAAGCCCATCATTTTCAGCTTGCGGATGCCCGTGGCGTCCAAAGGCAGGCCTTTGGCGCGGACGACCGCCTCGGCCTCGATGATTTCGCGGATGCGGGCAAGGAACCACGGGTCGAAAGAGGTGATCGCGTTAATCTCATCATCCGACAACCCGTGGCGCATGGCTTGGGCGATGACGCGGATACGGTCGGGGGTGGCTTTCGACAGCGCCAAGGTGATCGCAACCTTGTCCGGCGCGCCGGGGATCTCGATTTCGTCAAAGCCGCAAAGCCCGGTCTCCAAAGACGCCAGCGCCTTTTGCATCGACTCGTGGATGGTGCGGCCAATCGCCATCACTTCACCGACCGATTTCATCGCGGTGGTGAGGTTCGGCTCGCTGCCGGGGAATTTCTCAAATGCAAAGCGCGGGATCTTGGTGACAACGTAGTCGATGGAAGGCTCGAACGACGCGGGTGTCACCTTGGTGATATCATTGTCGAGCTCGTCCAGAGTGTAGCCGACCGCCAGCTTGGCCGCGACCTTCGCAATCGGAAAACCCGTGGCTTTCGACGCCAAAGCCGAAGAGCGCGATACCCGCGGGTTCATCTCGATCACCACCATGCGGCCATCCGCCGGGTTGATCGCCCATTGCACGTTGGAACCGCCAGTTTCGACGCCAATCTCGCGCAGCACGGCAATCGAGCCGTTGCGCATGATCTGGTATTCTTTATCGGTCAGGGTCAGGGCAGGGGCGACAGTGATAGAATCCCCGGTATGCACGCCCATCGGGTCGATGTTTTCAATCGCGCAGATGATGATGGCGTTGTCGGCGGTGTCGCGCACCACCTCCATCTCAAATTCTTTCCAACCCAGCAGCGATTCGTCGATCAGGATTTGTGCCATCGGGCTGGCTTCCAACCCTGAACGGCAGATCGCTTCATAGTCGTCGCGGTTGTAAGCCACACCGCCACCAGTGCCGCCCAAAGTGAAGGCGGGACGGATGATCGCGGGCAGTCCGACATATTCAATCGCAGCCATACATTCGGCAACGCCTGCCGAAATGTCATACTTTCCCGAGGCCAGTTTCGGCGCGGCGATGATGGTGGCTTTCGGGTTTTCCAGCCCGATGCGGTCCATCGCCTCGCGGAACAGCTTGCGGTCTTCGGCCATCTCAATCGCCGGGCGTTTGGCACCGATCAGCTCGACGCCGAATTTCTCAAGCACACCAAGGTCAGCCAGCGCCAAAGCGGTGTTCAGACCGGTCTGGCCGCCCATCGTCGGCAGCAGCGCATCGGGGCGCTCTTTCTCGATGATCTTGGCGACAACTTCGGGGGTGATCGGCTCGATATAGGTCGCATCCGCAAGGCCGGGGTCGGTCATGATCGTGGCGGGGTTCGAGTTGACCAGGATCACCCGGTAGCCTTCTTCGCGCAAAGCCTTGCAGGCTTGTGCGCCGGAATAGTCGAACTCGCAGGCCTGACCGATGACGATGGGGCCTGCACCGATGATCATGATGGATTTGATGTCGGTTCTTTTCGGCATATCGGCCCCCAATGCGCAAAACTTTGCGGGTTATAGCCATGCGACGCCGGGGCGCAAGGGGCATTTGGCCGCTTATCCGGCCTCGTGCCGGGGGGGCGATTTTTGCGGCAAAGATCCGTGCCCGCTTTCTTTGAAGAAATCGGTTTGCGGGGGCCGCCGAAGGTGCAGGCTCAGTCCGGGAAATGCTCGGTATGGGTTTCGCCGCTGCGGCCGATGTAAAGCGCGCGGCGGCCCAAGAACGAGACGATGTAACTGGCGCATCCGGCAGCGGCGGCCTTTTCGCAAAAGCCTTTGTAGGTGTAGCCCGCCACCTGTTGCTGGGCCTCGCGGATCGCGGCCTGCATCTTTGCTGCGTCGAAATGGTCTGCAATAGCGGTGGTGATCTTGTGGGCGGCCAGTTCCACACGATCGCCATCCGGCAGAAAATAGGTCGCGGTGCTGCGGCGCAAATCGACGGTGTAACTTTCGAACCCGGCCTCGTTCAGCGCGCCCACGATCTGCGGAAAGGCCATCGCGTCAGTTTCGGCGGCGGTCAGGCAGGTTTGGGCGGTGGCTTTTTGGCGGTCGTTCATTTGGGCCTCGGTTGCGGCGTTTTACCGATGGGAAAGGCGGCCAGGTCTCCCCGGCCGCCTTTGAGTTCAGATCAGCAGATCAGGCCTTTTGGCCGACAGCCGCTTCGGCAGCCGCAATCACGGCCTTGCGGGCGGCGATGCGATCCCCGGTCGGTGGGCCTTCAAAACGACGGTTTTCGACTGTCACCCACAGCACCAGTGCCAAGGCGATAAAGCCCAGCACGACGTACAGCACACGCTCGTTCGGCGGGGCGACGGCGATGAACAAGATCACCGCCATGCCGATCACCGAAAGCACCGTCACCAGTTTGTAAAGGCCCGCCGACATTGCCCAAGGGCCGGGGTTCGGCCATTTGGCGGTGCCATAGGCGAACAGCCCGGCCACCAGCGGAATGGTGAAAGACAAGAACAGGAATACCAGCGTCGAGTTCACCACGATGACGTAGATCGAAGTCTCGCCGACCTTGATCGACATCGCCAGCAGAACGTAAAGGATGCAGAGCACCGTCGCCGTCCAGATCGCGTTGACCGGGGTGCGGTATTTCGGCGACACGGTGGACAGCGCCTTGGAGCCAGCCGGCATCCCGTCATCGCGTGCGAAGGCAAACAACATCCGGCTGGCCGAGGTCACCGTGGCCAGACCGCAGAGGAACTGCGCGATCAGGATCCCAACGTAGATCACGGTTTTCAGACCCGTCGGCAGGATCTGATCCATCGTCCAGAAGAACACGTTGAAGCCTTGTGCGGCCCCCTCGTTCATGTTCGGCACCGCCAGCATGATGGCGCAGATCATGATCCAGCCGATCAGCGACGACCAGATCACCGCCGAAACGATACCTTTTGGCACCGAAGTGGCGGCGTTCTTGGTTTCCTCAGAGGTATGGGCCGAGGCGTCATAGCCGGTGATGGTGTAAACCGGCAACAACAGGCAAAGCAGGAACAGGTAGGCCATGTTGTCGGATTGCGGGAAGGTGCCATTGCCCGCGTCACCCGAATAGTTGGTGAAGGTCCACAGCCGCGAGAATTCCAGGCTGGGGGCATAATACAGGCAGGCCACCACCAGCACGGCGGTGGTGGCGAAGATGATGTAGCCCGAAATGTCGGTCAGGAAGGTGGTGACCTTGATGCCAAGGTGGTTGAACAGCGCCTGAACAGCGGTGATCACGGCGACGAACAGCACGATTTCCGTGTCGCTGCCGCCAAAGTTGATCAGATATCCGAAGGTGCCGGTGAAATAATAGGCGGTGCCGATGTTGATCGCGCCCAACACGGTGATCAGACCCAAAAGGTTCAGCCAAGCGGTCAGCCAGCCCCAGAACCTGCCCCCCAGGATAGAGCCCCAGTGGTAAAGCCCACCCGCGGTTGGGAAGGCCGAGGCGATCTGCGCCATCGCCAAAGCGAACATGCCCGAAATGATGCAGCCGGTGATCCAGCCAAGGCCAGCGCCCGCGCCGCCGATGGATGAGATCGCTTGGGCGAAAGAGTTGATGCCGCCCGACAGGATGCAGATGATCGAGAACGAGATTGCGAAGTTGGAAAATTTCGACATAGAGCGCGAAAGCTCTTGCGCGTAGCCCATGCCATGCAGGACTTTGATGTCCTCATGTGCATCTTTGTCGGTATAGTCGTCCGATGCCATTCAGTTACCCTCCGAACCGTTTGATTGGTCGTTATTATTGTGAGAGGTGCGACATTTTGCCGTCCCTTCCGCCAAGGAAGCGCGGATTTTTCAGTCTGGCAAGCACTGAATAGATATTTACAGAAAACAGCACTGGGCCGACGGCTGTGCAGTTCAAGACGGACATTTTCGCGTCGCAAATGCGCAAAAGACGGGCGGCCCCGATTCAGAAAAAAGCTTGGACTGGATTTGCGGGCAGGGCTGGCCTAGGTGGTGGGGCTGGCTTAGATGTCAGGCAGGCAAACAAGGGGCGCGGGCGTGATCCTGATCGAAGACGGACCTTTTGGGCAGCCTGCGTTGTTTGACGGCGCAGAGACGTTGATCGTGGCGCAGCATGCGGATGAGCTGGCTCCGGCTTTGGCCCAACTGGACGCCGCCCGCGCGCAGGGCAAATGGGTCGCGGGATACATCAGCTATGAAGCAGGCTATGCGCTAGAGCCGAAGCTGGCGGGGCTGATGCCTCCGACTGATCCGGAGCGGCCTTTGCTGGTGTTCGGGGTGTTCACCGGGCCAGCCGATCCGGCGCAGGTGTTGGCAGAGGCGAAAACTGAGGCGCGCGGCGTCGCCGTGGCGGCGCTACAGCCTGCGATCAGCCGCGCCGACTATGGGGCTGCGATGGATCGCGTGATGGCCTATATCGGCGCGGGTGACTGCTATCAGATCAACCTGACCTTTCCACTGCGCACAAGGCTGCTACAAGGCACACCCCTCGGGCTTTACGGCGCGCTACGGGCGCGGCAGGCCGTGGGGCATGGCGCGTTCCTCGATCTCGGCGTCGGGCCGGTGCTGGTCTCGCGCAGCCCTGAGCTCTTTCTGCGCACCACCGCGGCAGGGCGGATTGAGGCGCGGCCGATGAAAGGCACCGCCCCGCGCGATGCCGACCCCGTGCGCGATGCGGAACTGGCCGAGGCTTTGCGCGGCTCCCCCAAGGATCAGGCGGAAAACCTGATGATTGTGGACCTGTTGCGCAATGATATCAGCCGGGTGGCGCAGATAGGCTCGGTCAAGGTGCCGGAACTTTTCGCGGTGGAACACTATGCAACCGTGCATCAGATGGTCAGCCGCGTGGTCGGGCAACTGGTGGCCCCCCCCAGCATGGCCGCGCTGATGCCCGCGTTGTTCCCCTGCGGCTCGATCACTGGGGCCCCAAAGATCCGCGCGATGCAGATCATCCACGAGGTCGAACCCTTCCCGCGTGGCGTCTATTGTGGTGCGATTGGCTGGATGGCCCCGGATGGCGCGTCGTCGTTCAACGTGGCGATCCGCACGTTGTCGGTGTTTGCGGGTGGCGCGATAGAGTTGAATGTCGGCGGCGGCGTGGTGCAAGACAGCACCCCCGATGGCGAGTGGGAGGAGGCTTTGTGGAAAGCGCGTTACTTGCAGGGGCTGGTGCGGCAGGGCTGAAGCTGATCGAGACGTTGGCTTGGGATGGCGCAGCACTGGTGCGCTTGCCCCTGCATCTGGCGCGGCTGCGGCGTTCCGCGCAGGCGCTGGGCTGGGGCTGTGATCTGTCGGCGGTTGAGGCAGCGCTGATGGCAGCGGTGCCTGTGGGGGCCGCGCGGATGCGGTTGACGCTGGAGTCTGAGGGCCGGTTTGAAGTGCAGGCGGCGGCTTTGCCTGCGGGCAAGCCGGAATGGCGGGTGGGTCTGGCGACCACGCGGCTGACCTCAGACGATCCTTGGCTCACCGTCAAATCAACAAACCGCGCAGCCTATGATGCGGCGCGGGCCAACCTGCCGGATGGGCTGGACGAAGTGATCTTCCGCAATGAACGCGGCGAGGTCTGCGATGCCTCGATCACCACCGTGTTTTTCGACCAAGGCGACGGGCTTTGCACGCCGCCGCTCAGCTGCGGATTGCTTCCGGGTGTGCTGCGCGCCGAGATGCTGGCGGCGGGTGCCGTGCGCGAGGCGGTTTTGCGGGCCGACGATCTTGAAAATGTCCGGCTTTGGCTGGGCAATTCACTGCGCGGCCTCATTCCAGCGTTGTTTGTGCAGAAGATCGGGGCGTGATGTCTCGGTGATATAATCGCGGGTCAGCGGCACCGCATCCTGTCGTCTGGCAAGCTGGATCTGGAACACGCATTGCCGGCCTTCCCGGAAGGTCATCTCGGAGGCGATCAGATAATACCGCCACATCCGGCAGAACCGATCATCGTAAATCGCGCGGATCTTCTCGATATTGGCGTCAAAACGCTGTAGCCAATGCGCCAAAGTCATCGCGTAATGCAGCCGCCAGACCTCAATATCCGTCGGCCACAGCCCGGATTTTTCCATCGCCACTGCAATTTCTGACAGCGCAGGCACATAGCCGCCGGGGAAGATGTATTTTGCGATCCACGGATTTGTCGAACTCGGCGGTGCGGCACGTCCAATCGTATGGATCAGCGCGATGCCATCAGGGCCAAGCAGGTTTCTCACTTGCGCAAAATATGCCGGATAATGCGGCACGCCGACATGCTCGAACATCCCAACCGAGACGATGCGATCGAATGTGCCAGTCAGATGGCGATAATCCATCAGTTGAAACGACACCCGATCAGACAGCCCAGCCTCGGCGGCGCGCTGCATTGATCGCTTGTATTGCTCTTGCGACAGCGTCACCCCCAGCACCTTTGCGCCGTAATCCCGCGCCAGCGTCAGGGCCATGCCGCCCCAGCCCGAGCCGATATCCAGCACCGTCATGCCCGGTTGCAGGCACAGCTTTGCCGCAATATGCGCCTTCTTTTGCTGCTGCGCCTGTTCCAGCGTGTCATCGGGTTGGATGAAATAGCCGCAAGAATACTGCCTGTCGGCATCCAGAAACAAATCGTAGAGCGCGCCCGACAGATCATAATGGTGTTCGACATTGGCGGCAGATCGGTTGGCGCTGTTGAATTGCGCCGCTCCGCGCAGCATCACCCGCACCGCATCCTGTATCCGCCGCCACCAGACCAGCGGGCCACCGCCTTTGGTGTTGGCAATCACCAGTGCCAACAAGCCGCGCAGATCATCCGCGTCGATGGTCAGGTGGCCCGCAACATAGGCCTCGCCCAACGCCAGATCAGGATTGCGCACCAAACGCGCGATCACCGCAGGGTCAGTCAGCCGCACCGTCACCGCAGGCCGATTGCCGTTGCCATGACGGTGGGTTGTGCCGTCTGGAAAATGCAGGATCAGCGTGCCGCGCCGGATCAACTGAGCCAACATTCTATTCAGAATAGTCGTCCACATGGTCATACCCTTTTTGCACCGGTAGCGTAGATTTGGCACATCAATGGTCCCAGCCAGATGCGGGAGCGAAACCGCCCATGGGGCGCATTGGCAAAGACAGATTTGAGCGTTTTTCAGCGAACCAGCCCAAGTCCGGTTCCGATCCTATCACATTCCGTTGCCTTGGCGGTATCCAAAGGTACACACGTCAGCATCGCGGCCAAGCGTGTCCGGGGATTGTCGTTCGCGGACCTGTGGGCGCCGCTCGAAAACTTTGGCTTCTGCCCAGTCCTGCCGTCAGCGCCACGCGGGCAGAGTCGTGCTTGTGTGACCGTTGACGCTCCAACGGAAAGGTTAATCAAACCTGAACGGATGTCCGTTAAGCCATTGATCTTGCGTGGTGCGGATCATGCGCCACGCGTGGACAGCCTAGACGCCGCGCAGTTTTGCGACCACAGCGGCCACCAAAGCCTTGCGCTGCCGATTGGCGGGGTGGGTGCCCAGAAAATGATCGCCAGGATCGGGAAGCCGATCAAAAAAGCCGGTGCCGATGACCGGATCATAGCCCGCATGGAAGGTAATCTCGGCCCCGATTGCGTCGGCCTCCAGCTCATATTCCTTCGAGAATTGCCGCGTCGCAAGCCCCGCACCCAGCTTCTGGGCCTGCTGAACCTCATCCTGCCCGGCCCCCGAAGCCGCCGCCAAAATCCCCGCCATCATCGCGCCGGACAGCGCCGATTGCTGCTGCTTGGGAATGTGACCCAGAATGTGATGCGCCGCCTCGTGGCCCATCACGAAAGCGATCTCATCGGCGTTGCGGGCGTCCGCGATCAACGCCAGCGAAAAAGCGATGATCGGCCTGCCGGCCTTGTCGATGGTTTGGAAAGCGTTGGCGGGCTGGCCGGGCCGGTCGTCGATCACGATCTGAAAATCGCAGCGCTGCCCGATATGTTTCGAGCGGCAAAACGCCTCGGCCACCGGTTCCACCCGCTGCACCACGGTCAGAAAATTCACCGCCGCCGCCCGAGACGTCAACGTGCCGCCGGTCTGCGAGGCATCGGTCAGCACCTGTGCGGCGCTGTCGGTGGGTGGGATCGGGGTGATCCCCGGCTGTACGCAGCCCGCCAGCAGCGCCGTCACCAAAACCCATCCTGCTTGCCGCTTCATCACTGTCGCCTTCACCACTGCCCTGAGACAGCCCATATCAAACCCGTTGCTGTTTCATAGCCCCATCTGTGCCCGATCTGGCTGCACTTTCGCTTGATGTGGCGCGGATGCTTGACCCTGACCGGAATGCGGGCTCATCTGAGCAAAAGTTGATCCGGCAGAGGAGCCTTGCGATGTTCACCATCGAGCATGAATTCGACGCCACCGTGATCACGCTGGTCGACGAGGGCGAACCTGATACCCCGTTGCAGGAAGATATCACCATTGAGGCCTATGCCGAATGTGTGGTGTTGCGGCAGATGGATCAGATGACCGACGAAGAGGTCGCGATCACGCTTTCCATCGCGCAGTTGCGCGACCTTGCAGCCGCGCTGGATCTGCCGGAGGGCAGCTACCGGATCGAGCCGAAGCAGCCCTAATCCAGCCGGAACACCTTTTCGCGGGAGATTGCGCCGCGCAACAGGGTCAGGCGGGTTTTCGCGACACCCAGGGCATGCGCCAGCGCCTCGGCCACGGCGGCGGTGGCTTTGCCGTCCTCGGGTGGCGCGGTGACGCTGATTTTGATCATGCTGCCGTCGCGGGTGATGGTGCTGCGGCGCGCCCGCGGTGTGACCTTGCAGGAAAACTCTGCCCCTGAAACCGCCAACTCTGCCCACGCGCCTTTTTGCATGGAGTGCAGAGTGCAGAAGGCGCTCGCCAAGGGCAAGCCCACTTGACGCGGGGCGCACACAGCGCCACCTCTGGCGCAAAGGAGTTCCTTATGACCCAAGAAGCTTTCACATTGACCCAAGACGCTTTGACGCAAGACGCCTTCACTTTTCTGCAAACCCGGCAATCGCACCCGGCCAAGCTGTTCAAAGGTGCGGTGCCAGAGCGTGCCGAACTGCTGGAGATTTTGGCAGCCGCCACCCGTGTGCCTGATCATGGCAAGTTGGAGCCGTGGCGGCTGGTGGTGTTGGATCGTGCGGCCATGCTGCGGCTGGCCGATCTGGCCGAAGCGCGGGCGCGGGCCATCGGAGCGGATGACGAAAAGATCGCCAAGGGGCGCGGGCAGTTTGATCTTGGGCAGTTGGCGGTGGTGGTGGTTTCATCACCGAAGGCGAGCGACAAGATTCCACAGTCCGAGCAGATGCTTTCGGCGGGGGCTTTGTGCTTTGGCGTGCTCAATGCGGCTTTGGCGAAGGGCTGGGGGGCGAACTGGTTGTCGGGTTGGCCCTCGCATGACCCGGTATTTGCCGCGCAGGCGTTTGGCTGTGTGGGGGATGAAACGGTTGCGGGAATCGTGCATATCGGCACGGTTGTGACGCCGATTTCGGATCGCCCGCGCCCCGATCTGGCGAAGCTGATCACATGGGCCTGATGGGCGGCCGGACGGCCGGAGGTGTCAGAGCATGATCTTCAGTGATTTCGCCAAGGCATTGAGCCAGCTTGGGGATGGCCGATTCATGCGCGTGATGCTGCTGGGGGTGGCGCTTGCGGCGGCGCTGCTGACCGGGGCCTATGCGGCGCTGTTGTGGGTGATCGAGACCTTCACCCCCGGCAGCATCGACATTCCCTTCGTCGGCCCGGTTGGCGGCTTGGATACCCTGCTCAGCTGGGGGTCGATTCTGCTGATGGCGGTGCTGTCGGTGTTTCTGATGATCCCGGTCGCCTCGGCGTTTTCGGGGCTGTTTCTGGAGGATGTCGCACAAGCGGTGGAGGATCAGCACTATCCCAGCCTGCCACCCGTGGCGCGGCCTCGCTTTGGCGATACACTGATCGACACCGCCAATTTCATCGGCCTTCTGCTGGCGCTGAACACGTTGGCGCTGCTGCTTTACCCGTTTGTGGGGCCGTTCAGCCCGCTGCTGTTCTGGGGGATGAATGGCTATCTGCTGGGGCGGGAGTATTTCACCCTTGTCGCCACCCGCCGATTGGGGCGGGAGGGCGCACGCGCAATGCGAAAGGCTTATAGTTTGCGGATCTGGATGGCGGGGGTTCTGATGGCGGCCCCCTTATCTATCCCGCTGATTAACCTTGCGATCCCGGTGCTTGGCGTCGCCACATTCACTCATATGTTCCATCGACTGAGCCGTCAGTAACGGTTGGCCCAAAGCCCGAACACATCCAGATCAGCGATGCCCCAGCGGCCCGAGGTGATCAGCAAATAGAGCACGGCAAACACCACAAGCGCAATCAGCGTGGTCAGTTTAGCCTTGGGTTTGATCATGGCTTCGGCGGGTGCTGAGCGCGGCGTGCCGGGCTCAACCTCACCCATCTGCGCCTGGCTTTTGAAGCGCATCGGCAGCACGCAGAAAAACACCATGAACCAGGTGACCGAAAACAGCACCAGTGCGGCAGTGATCGTCATGTTTGCTCCAGTTCCACCAAACAGCCGTTGAAATCCTTGGGATGCAGGAACAGCACCGGCTTGCCATGCGCGCCGATTTTCGGCTCTCCTGACCCCAGAACCCGCGCACCACTGGCTTGAAGATGGTCCCTTGCGGCCAGAATGTCATCTACCTCATAGCAAATATGATGGATGCCGCCTGCGGGGTTCTTCTCAAGGAAACCTTTGATCGGGCTGGCATCACCCAAGGGGTAGAGCAGTTCGATCTTGGTGTTTGGCAACTCGATGAAGATCACCGTGACGCCGTGATCGGGCTCATCTTGCGGGGCGCCGACTTTGGCCCCCAAGGTGTTGCGGTATTGATCCGCCGCGGCGGTCAAATCCGGCACGGCAATCGCGACATGGTTCAGGCGGCCAATCATCGGCAAGGCTCCTTGCAAGGCTGATGGTGGCCTTATGGCGACAGGGAGGCGTTCGGGCAAGGGGGCGCGCGGTCGCAGGCCTGCCAGATACAGCCTTGTTCAAAATCTTTCCGGTGGCTTTGGTGTTTACGATTTATGAACCAAAGTCGTGGATGAATGGCGGGGTCGCATTTGCCGCAGGTCTGCCATGCCCAGCCCACTGACCCATGATCCACCGCTGCCGCCCGGTTTTGTCTTGCCAAACCTTGCAACGGGGGCAGAGCTGCCGTTGCAAGGCGTCACCATTCTGGCGGTGGAGGACAGTCGCTACGCGTGCGAGGCGCTGCGGTTGATGTGCCAGCGTGCCGGTGCGCGGCTGCGAAGGGCCGATACGCTGGCGCGCGCGCGGGCGCATTTGCGGGTCTACCGCCCCGATGTGGTGATTATCGACCTCGGTTTGCCGGATGGCCGGGGTGAGGGGTTGATCCGAGAGTTGGCCATGGCGCGACAGCGACCGTTGGCGGTGCTTGGCACCTCGGGCAATCCAGACGGGCGAGGATCGGCTTTGGCTGCGGGGGCGGAGGGGTTTCTTGAAAAACCGTTGGAAAGCTTTGCCGCATTTTGCACCGTATTGCGGCGGTATCTGCCGGGGCTGGCGCCTGCCCTGATCGAAGACGCGGCGATTCATCCAGACCCATTGGCGCTGCAAGATGATCTTTCGCGCGCGGCGGCAGCGCTTTCAACCGAGCCGGATGCGGCAGGGCGGCGCTATCTGGCGGGGTTTCTGCTGGGGGTGGCGCGTCACGCCCATGACAACGCCTTGGCCCGTGCCGCGCGCGATGCGGGCACGCCAGACAGTGGTGATCTGATGCTGCTGCGCGGCTTGATTGACAAAAGGCTGGATGTCGCCAGTCTGGCCACAGCTTTCGCAGCCAAACCCGAGTCTGCGTGACGCAGTCAGGCCCTGCACTGGCCGCGATCGTCGAGACGCGGCCGAGATTTATGGCTTGATTACAGCAAAATCCGGGGGTCTTTGCCCATTTGCAGGCCCGGAAACACCGTGTTTTCCAGCACGGTCTGGTCAATGCCATAAAGCCCTTGGATCGCATGGGCGGCCCAGGCCCGCACGTCCGACGTCGGCATCAGATCGCGGCGTTCGTAAAGATTGGCCTCGGACAGCCCCGGCCATTCACCAAACACCTTGCCGCCGTTCAGCGCCCCACCCGCCATCACCATCACGCCACCAGTGCCGTGATCGGTGCCCGCTGTGCCGTTTTCCCGCGCGGTGCGACCAAATTCGGTCATCGCCAGCAGCACGGTTTTGCCCCAGACTTGCTCTCCCAGTCCGGTTTGAAGCCGCAGGATCGCGTATTGCAACCGGGCCAGTGATTTGGAGAGGCCGCCCGCCTGACCGCGATGGGTGTCCCAGCCGGACATCGAGAATGCGGCAATTCGCGCATCTTGCCGCAGTTTTCCGGCAGCGTAATCCACCAGTTGCTCGACATCCTGCACCTTCAGGCCGGGCGTCTGCGACGGGTCTGCCGCCATTGCCATGTCGCCGTTGCCCGCGTCTGCCAGTTCCATCGCCTCTTGCGATGCGGCATGGAACAAGGGATCGGATTCGTAGACCCGATCAAACAACAGCCGCGCTTGGGGCGTCAGCAGCAGCGTGGTCTCGGGCGACCAATTGCGCACCTCGGCGGGGCCTTCCAGCAGCGGCATCGCGATCTGGCCAATGGAATAAGCGGTTTCCGAGGTCAGGCCTTTTTGGGTTTGCAACAAACGGTTCAGCCAGCCGTCCTTGACCTGATTGAGCGGTACATCCATGCCAGTTCCGGCCTCGAGCATGTCCTGACCGACAAAATGGCTGCGCTTGTCACGGTAAGGCGTGGAAGTGGCATGGACAAAGCCCAACTGGCCGGCACCCCACAGGGGCATCAGGTCGCCAAAGGCCGGGTGCAGGCGGAAAAATCCATCGAGGTCAGCGGCTTGTGGGTTCAGAAGTGTGGGGCGCAGGGCGGCGTAGTCGGCATCCCCTTGCGGCTGGACCACATCCAAGCCGTCCATCGCGCCGCGCAGGATGATGACGATCAACCGATGATCGCCCAGCGGCTTCCCGCCATTGGCACCTGCCATCGTCACGGTTGTGAGCATTGGATGCGCCGCGATCGAGCAACCCAGAACACCCCCCATCCCGCGCAGAAATTTCCGTCTGTCCATCGAAGCTGTCATGGCGGCCCTCATCTGCGGTTGAATTCGGCGGAAGCCAACACCAGCCCAACGCCTTGCGTGATGTCTTCAGCGCGGGCGGCACCCCAGAGCAGGGCTTCGCTGGCGCGATCAGCAAGGCAGGTTTGGGCCAGCGTGACGGGATCAGGCAAAGGTTCGACCAGCCTGGGCGGCACCCGCATTGCCCAAGTGATCCGGCGGGCAAGACCCTGCGGGGTGATCCATTCCTCTGCGGCCTCATCAAAGCCGTTCGGCCCGCCGGGGCGTTTGAACGGTTGGCCCATGCCCACCATTGGCGCCAGCACTTGGCCTCGGAACTGCTTGTAGGGCATTTTTTGAAGCTGTTGGCCATTGATACCCAAAGCGCGCAGAGAGGCGACCATGAAATCAAACGGTTGTCGCGCTTTTTCGGTCACCTCGGCCCAAGCCGCGGGGTGATTGAGCATGGCGGTATAGGTCGCCATAAGATCGCCGCCGGAACCATTGTAGGCTGTGGCAATCGCTTTGACGAGACTGGCATCGGGGCTGTCGGAGACGAAATGCACCGCCAGTTTGCGCGCCAGATGTTGACCGGTTGCGGGCTGGAGGGCCAGATCGCGCAGGGCCGCGTGGATGTTGTCCAGCCCGACCGCGTCATAGGTTTTTCCCAGCAATTCGCGTGGACCGGGCTCGGCCCGCCGAGGCTGAAACTCCATCAGCAAATCGGCATTCATCGTCAGACCTGCAAGGATTTTCGCCATCTCGGTGACATCGGTTTGGCTGTATTTTGCGCCAACACCCATGCTGTGCAACTCGATCACTTCGCGGGCAAGGTTTTCGTTCAGGCCTTTGCGCTGGTTTTTGCCAAAGTGAGAATTCGGTCCGACCGAGCTGGATTGGTCCAGATAGCTGAGCATCGCCGGATGCAACGTGGCCGCCGTCAGCATATCGGCAAAATTACCGGTCAGATGCGGGCGGATGGCATCGTCGACCAAGGCATAGGGGAAAAGGGCTTCGAGTTGGCGTTTGGCGATGACCGAGAAATGATCGGCCCAAAACGTGGTCAGGCGTTCGCGAAAACCATCGGCGCTGTCCAGCGCGCGGGCGAAGGTTACCACGGTGGCCTGTTGTGCCGCGACTGTGAAATCCTGTAGCAGCGCATCGCGCTTGGGGTTTTTGGCGGTCGCTTTCTTGCCGGCCTTCTGGATCTGACGTAGTTCCTGAATATTCGGGATCAAATCCGCAGAGGCGCGGATCGGCAAGCTTTGCATGGCGCGATCTGGCCCGGCCAACATTGCCAGAATCGCGTCCGGTGTGTCTGGCGCGCCCTTTGCCTGCGGCAGGCCATAGCCAAAACGTATCGCAGCAAGGGTCGTTAGCTTTGACATCGTTCTCGCACTCCGATTCACGCGGCCAAGGCCTGCCTTTGGGATGAAATAGGCATGTGCGGGCAGAATACCACCGTTTTGGTGTCAAAAATGCTGCGTTGGCACGGGATGGCCGATGTTTGCTCAAAACGGGGCGGAAAGCCGCTTGTAAGGCTGCGCTATGTGCCGGATGGCCTGCGCGGGCAGGCCATCCAGATCACGCTTCAGCGGTTACTCTTTCGGCGTCACACGCAGGGAAAGCTCGCGCATCTGGGCGTTGGTCGGCTCGGACGGCGCCCCCATCAGCATATCTTCGGCGCGCTGGTTCATCGGGAACATGATGACTTCGCGGATGTTCGGCTCATCCGCCAACAGCATGACAATACGGTCGATGCCAGCGGCGCAACCGCCGTGGGGCGGGGCGCCGTATTTGAAGGCTTTGACCATGCCGCCGAAGCGTTTTTCCACTTCCGAGTTCGGGTAGCCTGCCAGTTCAAAGGCCTTGAACATGATTTCAGGGCGGTGGTTGCGGATGCCGCCCGAGATCAATTCGTAGCCGTTGCAGGCCAGATCGTATTGATAAGCATAGACTTCCAGCGGGTCGCCGTTCAGCGCCTCAAGCCCGCCTTGCGGCATCGAGAACGGGTTGTGGCTGAAATCAATCTTGCCGTCGTCGGTCTTCTCATACATCGGGAAATCGACGATCCAGGCGAATTTGAAGCAGTTCTGCTCGGTCAGGCCAAGCTCGCGGCCGATTTCATTGCGGGCACGGCCTGCGATGGCTTCAAAGGTTTCCGGTTTGCCGCCGAGGAAGAAGGCAGCGTCGCCCTTGTTCAGGCCAAGTTGCACGCGGATGGCTTCGGTGCGCTCGGGGCCGATGTTTTTCGCCAAGGGGCCGGCGGCTTCCATGCCCGAGCCATCTTCAGCTTCGCGCCAGAAGATATAGCCCATGCCCGGCAGGCCTTCCTTTTGCGCGAAGGCGTTCATGCGGTCGCAGAATTTACGCCCTACCGGCTCGCCGCTTGGCCCTTTCGGTGCCGGAATAGCGCGAACCTCATTGCCTGCCTGCTCCAGAAGTTTGGCGAAGATCGCAAAGCCCGAGCCTGCGAAATGCTCCGACACGTCCTGCATCTTGATCGGGTTGCGCAGGTCGGGCTTGTCCGAGCCATACCATTTCAGGCTGTCGCGGTAGGCGATCTTGGTCCAGTCGGAATAGGTTTTCTTGTGCGGGGCGAATTCTTCAAAGATGCCCTGCACAACCGGTTGCACCGCTGCGAAGACGTCTTCCTGTTCGACAAAAGACATTTCAATATCAAGCTGATAGAAGTCGGTCGGCGAGCGATCCGCGCGGGGATCTTCATCGCGGAAGCAGGGCGCGATCTGGAAGTAGCGGTCAAACCCCGCCACCATGATCAGCTGTTTGAACTGCTGCGGCGCTTGCGGCAGGGCGTAGAACTTGCCGGGATGCAGGCGCGACGGCACCAGAAAGTCGCGCGCACCTTCAGGCGAAGATGCTGTGATGATCGGGGTCTGGAATTCGTTGAAGCCCTGATCCCACATCCGGTTGCGCATCGAGCGCACCACGTTCGAGCGCAGCATCATATTGCGGTGCAGCTTTTCGCGGCGCAGATCAAGGAAGCGGTAGGTGAGGCGGGTTTCTTCGGGATAGTCGACATCGCCGAACACCGGCATCGGCAGATCGTCGGCGGCGCCCAGCACGGTCAGGCCAGTCGCATAGACCTCAATCTCACCCGTTGGCAGCTTGGCGTTGACCAGCGACGCATCGCGGCCCTTCACCCGGCCATCAATCCGCACGACCCACTCGGCGCGGACTTTGTCCATATCGGCAAAGGCAGGACTGTCGCTGTCGGCGATCACCTGGGTGATGCCGTAGTGGTCGCGCAGGTCGATGAACAACACCCCGCCGTGATCGCGCACCCGATGCACCCAGCCCGCAAGGCGGACGTCATTGCCCACATGAGATTTGTTCAGATCGGCGCAAGTATGGCTGCGATAGGCGTGCATGGACTTCCCCTTCACGGAGGCTGGATCGGTTTTGCCCGATACACTCTGCCGACCGGGTGAAGTCAAGCCCAAGCCCATTGGCTTTGCTATTTCATCTTGGCTCAAATATCCGGGCCGGAATGAATCCATTCCGGTTTGCCGGGGGTTTCCACAGAGGATAACAGGACCGCATGTTGCAGATCGTCGATGTTTTGCGCGACCGTGGCTCGCGCTATGCGGTGTCAGGCGGGTCTGTTGTGGGCCGCGCCGGGGTTGAGGCATTTCTAGCCGAGTTGAAGCGCGCCAAGAAATTCGCCAGGGCGACGCACAACACCTGGGCTTGCGTGCTGTCGGACGAAGGGCCTGTGAAGGGCGATGATGGTGAGGCAGGCGCAGGTGCTGTGATCATGAAGATGCTGGAGCGGGCGGAGCTGCGCGACCATATCGTGGTGGTGACCCGCTGGTATGGCGGGGTGCATCTGGGCGGGGATCGCTTTGCGCATGTGGTGACTGCGGTACGGGCCTATCTTGAGGCGCGCGCCTCGGCGTGATGCTTGCTAAAATCGGGGGCTTGCGCTTGGATGGGGCCCTGAATGGGGGGAGCCATGCGGGATATTTTAAAGGCGGAGGCGCTGCGTTTTGCCAATACGGTGATCTGGTCGTGGGACGGGTGGCGGGCGGCCTGGGCCACGGAAAAGACTTTGCGGCAATGGACGGTGGTGAATGTGCTGTCGGCGGGGTTGTCGTTTTCATTGGATCTGTCGACCGCCGAGCGCGGTTTGATTTTGGCGCTTGGACTGTTGGTGTTGGCGGCGGAATTGATGAACACCGGGCTGGAAGAAGTTGTGGATTACATCTCCAAGGCTGAAGATCCCCGCGCCAAAAAGGCGAAGGATTGCGGATCGGCGGCGGTGGCGCTGACGGCAATTGCGGGCGGGGTGGCTTGGGTGGTTATTCTGATCGGCTAGGGCGATCAGAGTTCCTGCATCTTTGATCGGCATAGGTGATCAGGCCGGATTTCGGAAAGCCGCTCAGGGTCCGATGCAAACGCAGGATGTCCGATCATTGCGGCAAGTGTTTGGCGGCTTCGCGGCGCTTGTGGGCGCGGTAGAGGATCGGAGCCATTAGATAATCGTAGAACGCACAGGCGAGAGGATGGATCAGCGGCAGCGCGGTCAGGCGGGCGACCCAGCGCCAGCGCGGCAGTTGCGCCCAGAGGATCTGAAAGGCGGGAATGCCCGAGAGCAATTGGCCTTGGTGCATCACATGCAGGCGCTTGGCGGCCGCCTCGGGCGGGACACCCCATGCGTTTGCTTGAGTCAGATCGTCGAAGCGCAGCGGCAGGTCTTCGGCAAGCGCGGCTTTGCGGTAATGGCCAATTTCAAACCGGCAGACCGGGCAGGTTTCATTGTAAAGGACGCGGGTTTCATCGGTCATGGCGGCAGTATAGCGCGTTTCACGCAGGGCGCGCTGTGGCTTTGCGTCTCAGGGGTGAAGCGGCTGTGGGCCGGTTTCGGTAAGGATGTAATCCATGGGGATATCATGGGGTTGCGGGAAGATTGTCGGCAGGTGGGCCGCGGTTAGACCGATGCCGATGGCGATGGGGGAAGGGATAAGGCTGGCAAGCGTGCGGTCAAAATAGCCGCCGCCGTAGCCCAGTCGATAACCGGCACTATCCCAACCGACAAGCGGCGAGAGGGTGATGTGCGGGGTGATCTCGGGGCCGTCGGCCGGGGTCGGGATGTTCCAGAAACCACGCTCCATCCGGGTTTCGGGCGTCCAGGCGCGAAATGCGAGAGGGGCTTTGGGAGTAAGAATGACGGGGAGCGCTGCGGTGGCACCCTTGGCGGCTAGGGTGGCAAGCCAGAAGCGCAGGTCCAGTTCCGCCTTGATCGGCCACCAGGCAGAGATGATCAGGCCCTCAAGGCTGGCAAAGCGCTGGCCAAGCAGGCGGTCGAGATGGCTGGCGATGGATTGGGCGGCTGTCTGACGGGTGACGACGGGCAGGGCGGCACGGTCGGCCAGCAGGCGGATACGCGCGGCGCGACGCCAGTGGGCGACGTCGCTGGCTTGTTGCGGGTCGACATGGGTGGGGTCGAATTCCTGCGCAAGGCAGGCGGGCGAGGCATAGGGTTTGTCGGTCATCGGCGTGGACCCACAAGACGGGCAAGCAGGACGGGGGCGGTGGCGGCCGGGATCAGGTTGACGGCGAAGGGTTTTGTGGTGCGGGCGCGGACGGCGTCGATTTCCTGCGAGATCAGTTTCGGGGATTCGCGAACCATGCCGAGGATGCCATAGCCACCTGCCTCTGCAACAGCCGCGGCAAGTTCTGATCTTGCAACACCGCCCATGCCCGCGAGCAGGATAGGGTGCTCGCAGCCGAGCAGATCGCAGACGGGGGTGCGCAGGTTTTGATGCGGGGGCCGGGGGTTAGGCATCCGAAGCCTCATAGGTTAGGATTTCAATCAGCACATCCCGCAGGATCAGGGCATGGGTGTGTTCGGTGTCACGGGCGGCGTAGATCAGGGTGACGGGGCCTTTGCGGCACCACTCCAGCGCCTCGGACAGTGGCTCAGGCGTGGCGGTGAGTTCGGCGCGGTAATGGGTGGTGAAATCGGCCCATTTGGCGGGGTCGTGGCAGAACCATGCGCGCAGATTTGGGCTGGGGGTGGCAGATTTCAGCCACGCGTCAAGCTTCAGATCGGATTTTGCAATGCCGCGCGGCCAGAGGCGGTCGACCAGCAAGCGGGCGCCGACGGTGGCGGTTCCAGCGCGGATGTCATGAGCGCGGCAGAGCTGGATCGGGAACATCTGTGGCCCCTTGCGATGAGGTATTGGGCTGACCGGGCGCTTGGCTTGCTTTAGGGATAGGGGCTATGAAGCGGCATTGTAAATGCCGATTTCCCGCCACCGAGCGCGAAAGCCGACATGCGTCTGAGCGCATTCCCGAATAGGGCTTTCCGGCGTTCTCGACGGTCGAGACGGTGGCAGCGCAGGGCTGTTGCGGGCTCATCTGAGCTGATCATCGCAACTTTGGCGCAGGCGGCGATGGCGAGCTCGCTGGGTGGGGTGGTGTTTCTGGCCATACCGCGACTGCAAATTGCTGTGCTTGCATAAGGCTTTGGCGCTGCGCTGCGGCGGATTGGGTGTCTTGCTCCGGTCATCTTGCGCTTGTAGGACAGGCATATGATCAAAAGAATGTCCTACCTTTCACATGCCCGCGCGACGCTGGCTTTGGGCCTGCCGCTGGTGGGCAGCCATCTGGCGCAAATGGCGCTGCATGTCACCGATACCGTGCTTTTGGGCTGGTATGGGGTGAACGAGTTGGCGGCGGTGGTGCTGGCAACCTCGACGTTTTTCGTGATTTTCATCCTGGGCGCGGGGTTTGCGCAGGCGGTGCTGCCGATGGTCGCCTCGGCCTTGGGGCGCGGAGACGAAGGCCAAGTGCGGCGGGATACCCGGATGGGGCTGTGGCTTTCCATCGGCTTTGGCCTGCTGAGCTATCCGATCTTCTGGTGGTCTGAGGCGCTGCTACTGTCGTTGGGGCAGCGGCCTGAGGTCTCGATTCTGGGACAGGATTTTCTGCGCATCGCGGGGCTGGGGATGATCCCGGCGCTGTTGGTGATGGTGTTGAAGAACTATCTGGCCGCGTTGGAGCGCACGCAGGTGGTGCTGTGGGTGACGCTGGCGGCGGTGGGGGTCAATCTGGTGTTGGCCTATATGCTGATCTTTGGCTATTGGGGCGCGCCGGAGTTGGGTGTGCGCGGGGCGGCGATTGCATCGGTATTTGTGCAGACGCTGACCTTCGTGTTGCTGGCGATTTACGCGGGCTGGTTGCCCGAGTTGCGGCATTTTCGGCTGTTCCAGCGGTTCTGGCGGCCTGATTGGCAGGCGCTGCATCAGGTGTTCCGCTTGGGCTGGCCGATTGGCGTGACCTCGCTGGCGGAAAGCGGGTTGTTTCAGGCGACGGCACTGATGATGGGTTGGATCGGTACGGTGGAACTCGCGGCGCATGGCATCACCATGGAGGTCGCGGCTTTGTCGTTCATGGTGCATCTGGGGCTGTCGAATGCCGCGACAGTGCGGGCCGGGCGGGCGGATGGCGCGGGCGACACCCAAGGCTTGCGTGATGCGGCCAAGGTGGCGATTGCCTTGTCGTTCGGCTTTGGTGTGGCAATGGTCGTGCTGTTTCTCAGCCTGCCCGTGGCGATTATTTCGCTGTTTCTGGATGAGACGAAACCACAAAGCGCTGAAATCATTGCCTTCGGTGTCACTCTGCTGGCAATGGCCGCCTTGTTTCAAATGGCGGATGCGATGCAGGTGATGGCGCTGGGGCTTTTGCGCGCGATCAAGGACACGCGGGTGCCGATGATTGCGGCGGCGATCAGCTATTGGGGGATCGGGATTCCGTCCGGCTATTATCTGGCGTTCCACGCCGGGATGGGGGGCATCGGGTTGTGGCTGGGGCTGGTGATTGGGCTGCTGTTTGCGGCGGTGACAATGATGTGGCGATTTTGGCACCGGGTGCGTCGCTGAGTGTTGCCTCTGCTTACTCGGCGGCCTCACCCTTCATCAAACGCTCGGCCTTCTTGCGCACCAGAACCGAGCGCAAGTCGTGCATCGCCAGCAGCAGCAGGTCTGTGACCTCCTCTAGCTGCGCCTCGGTGGCCTTGGATTGCACCCATTGCGTCGTCAGGTTCATGTGATCCACAGCGCGCAGAATGTCATCGACGTCGCGGGCGGCCAGTAGGGCTTGCCTCTTGGCAACCCATTGTCCGATCACGGCAACTTCTTCGCGCGTCAGTTTGTGGTCGCCATGCGGCTTGATGTTGCCGTTCTTGACGTTGACCAAGGCGATCTCGTCCATGTCGATGCGGCGCTGCCGGTTTTCAGTATCTACGCGGAACACGGCAGCACCGTTGTCGCGTATGCGGAAGTAGAATTCTGGCAGATCGGAGGACATTCAGGCGGCCTCGCCAGCGTCACGGTTGTCGATCACGCGCAGAAGCGAGCCATCTTCATCGACCAGCGCGAACATCCGGGGGGCCTTGCCGGGTTTGAAAATGCCTGTGAGGCGCGGGATGGCTTTGTGGTCGGTAGGCAATCCGACTTGCTGCCATTCAGCGAGCAAGCTTGCCACGTCATCAACACGGACACAGGCCGAGAACCAACTGGACCATTTGTCGACATCAGGATGCGGGAAGAATTCCAGCACCAAGCCACCACGTTGCAGGATCATCCAGCCATCATCGCGGAAAGTGGTACGAAAGCCGAGGCGGGTATAAAACGCCTCGGTCGCTGCGAAATCGCGGCTTGGCAGATTGGCGGTGATCCGGTCGGCCATGAGATCCTTCAGGTCAAAGAGGCGCAGAAGGTCTGGATGCGGGTGCAAGCCTCACGCAGAACCTCGTCAGCGGTAGCGTAGCTGACGCGGAAGTTTGGCGATAGACCGAAGGCAGCACCAAACACCACGGCAACGCCGGTTTCTTCCAGCAGGGCTGTTGCAAAGATCTCATCATTGCTGATCTTGGTGCCCGCGGGGCTGGTTTTGCCGATGCAGCCTGAAATGTCGGGATAGACGTAGAAAGCGCCCTCTGGTTTCGGGCATTTGATGCCCTTCGCGTCGTTCAGCATCGACACCACCAGATCGCGGCGGCGCTGAAAGATCTTGCGGTTGGGGGCAAGGAAATCTTGCGGGCCGGTGAGCGCCTCCAAGGCTGCGTATTGGCTGACCGAGCAGGGGTTCGAGGTGGATTGCGACTGGATGGTGCCCATGGCCTTGATCAGATGCGCGGGGCCAGCGGCATAGCCAATGCGCCAGCCGGTCATCGCGTAGGATTTCGACACGCCGTTGCAGGTCAGCGTGCGGTCGTACAGCTTGGGTTCGATCTGCGCCGGGGAAGTGAATTCGAAATCGTCGAACACGAGGTGCTCATACATATCGTCGGACATGATCCAGACATGCGGGTGCTTCAGCAGCACATCACAAAGCGCGCGCAACTCGGCGCGGGTATAGCCAGCGCCAGTCGGGTTCGAAGGCGAGTTGAAGATGAACCACTTGGTTTTGGGGGTGATCGCGGCATCTAGCTGCGCCGGGGTCAGTTTGAAATCAGTGTCGATTGTGGCCACAACCGGAACCGGCGTACCGCCTGCCAGCAGCACCATATCGGGGTAGGACACCCAATAGGGCGCGGGAATGATTACCTCATCGCCGGTATTACAGGTCGCCATCAGCGCATTATACAGCGTCTGCTTGCCACCTGTGCCGACGGTGATCTGATTGGGCGCATAGGTCAGGTCGTTCTCGCGGGCGAATTTCTCACAGATCGCCTTTTTCAGCTCTGGGATGCCATCGACCGCCGTATAGCGGGTTTTGCCTGCATCAATGGCGCGCTTGGCGGCGTTGCGGATGTTCTCGGGCGTATCAAAATCCGGCTCGCCTGCACCAAGGCCGATCACGTCGCGGCCAGCTGCTTTCAGCTCTTGTGCTTTGGTGGTGACGGCGATGGTGGGCGAGGGTTTGACGCGGGCAAGGGTGTCGGACAGGAAGGCCATACGGCGGGCTCCACAGGGCTGGTTTGCAATTTTCGCCTCCCTGCCATATGGTGGCCCCCCTACGCAATCAAGCGATATCACCTTACGGAGAGGCAAGATGGCACAAATCAGCAATGACGACTGGTATAGCGAAAGCACCGCAACCTTTGGCGACCGGCTGGAGGCCGCGCGCGAATCCTGCGCGATGAGCCAGACAGAACTGGCGCAGCGGCTGGGCGTGCGCGACACCACAATCAAAAGCTGGGAGGCCGATGAATGGGAGCCGCGCGGCAATCGGTTGCAGATGCTGGCGGGGATGTTGAATGTCTCGCTGATGTGGCTACTTTCGGGGCGGGGAGAAGGCGTGGCTGCGCCGGACGCGCGCGATCCGATCGCCTTGCCCGCACGCAGTGCATTGGCCGATATTGCGCGCTTGCGTCGACAAATGCAGGCATTGGGCGTTGAACTGATGCAAGCCGAGCAGAAACTGACAGTCGAATTGCGCGGGATGACACAATGAGCGAGACGCAAGAAGCCCAACTGAAACGGATGGCCATGCGAAGCTGGCGGCGTGGAATGAAAGAGATGGATCTGATTCTGGGTCCTTACGCGGACGCACATTTGGCCACGATGTCGAAAGATCGGCTGATTATTTTCGATAAACTTTTAGAAGAGAACGATCAGGATCTGCTGCCTTGGATCTTGGGGCAGAACCCAGTGCCAGCCTATCTGACGGATTTGATTGCTGAAATTGGGGTCTATGCTCGGGAGCGCCTAGCAGCGAAGTGACTTTTCGCCAAAATCGAGGCGAGTTTACGATATGTTTTTGTTTTGTGCCGATTCTATCCGCAGGTGCCATCGCTCGCGGAGTTAACAAATGAGTTTACATGACCCCCTGCTGGACGGCTCGCAAAAGCTGTTGATGGCGGGCTATCTCGACAATCTGGCGTTGTTGGAGCGACTGCATCGGCTGCTTTTGGACGTGATCAAAGATGAGTTTGAACGGGTGGCGGTGCTTGAGATCAACTCGGTTCAGGCTTTGTTGTTGTTCAACATCGGCGAGAATGAGGTGACGGCAGGCGAGTTGAAATCGCGCGGCTATTACCAAGGCTCCAACGTGTCCTACAATTTGAAAAAACTGGTCGAATTGGGCTACATGCACCATCAGCGTTCGGAAATTGATCGCCGCTCGGTGCGGGTGCGTTTGACGGAAAAGGGCCGCCGCGTGCGCGGGATGCTGACCGATCTGTTCCAGCGCCATGCCGAGGGGCTGGCGAAGCGGGGCTTGGTCGATGCCAATAACATGGAAAACATGAACCAGTCGCTGAAGCGGATGGAGCGGTATTGGACAGAGCAGATTCGGTATATTTATTAAGACCTGCGGTTAGCGCCAGAACCGGGAATAAGTGGCAAAGCGCCCCTGCAACTTTGCCAGAAGCCGAAGTCCCAATCCTGTCGCTGAATCAGTGCCTGTTGCAAGACGGTGCACGACCACTTCTGGCGGGCAGGGCTTGCGGCTGACAGGGTCAAAATAGCGCGGATAGGCGATCAGGGCGGCATGGGCGAGGGCAAGCAGGTTTGGGCGGGGCAGCGGATGGCCATCGGCGGCGCGCTGACGTCTGGTTGGAATGGGGCCGAGATCTTGGGTCAACCCCCAACCGGCATAGAACGGTGCGCCAAGGCAAGTAACGCGCTTGCCGCGCAGCAGGGCCTCGAACCCAAGAAGCGAGGTCATGGTGACGACCGCATCGCAAGCTTCGATCAGTTGGATCGGATCAGCGTGGTGGGCGATGATGTCAGCCAGACCGCGCAGGGCGATTTCGGGGATCGCACCAGGGCGCAGACCTGCTTCAACATCGGGATGCGGTTTGTAGATCAGTGTGGCATCGGGATACGCGCTACGGGCTGCTTGCAGCAAGCCGAGATTGGTGCGGATGTCACCTGCGCCGACACGGATCGAAGCATCATCCTCGACCTGACCGGGCACGAGAACGCGCAGGCCTTCCGGCAGATCGGGCAGGTTGCCGGGAAGGTTGTACTTCGACAGGCGGGCGGTGATCAGTGTCGCGATCAGCTTTTCGGTGCGGCGGGCCGCATCAGGAGCCAGCGGGGTTTGGATCAGCCGTTCAAGACGACTTTCGCGTGTGGGGTCGTAGTAAATCCCAAGGTCATCTGTGACGAGGCTGAGGGGGGGCACCAGTTCGGCCCCCAACCCCCGCGACCGTAGGAAGCCATCTTCGACGCGGTGAATCGTCAGGTTCGCAGGCAAATCGGCGGGTTCTTTGCCTGCCCAGACCAGAACACTGCGGTCCGTCGCGCGGGCTTTGGCAATGGCGCGGGCTGGATTATCTTGAAAAATCAGTGATCTTTCGCGACCAAAGACGGCTTGTAGGCGCGAGCGCTTCCAGACGCGCATCCCTATGGCGACATGACCGAAACGATCCTCGCGATAGGCGCGGGCCTCGGCCTCCAGTTGATCGACAGCTTCTTCAAAGCTGCACAGCCGGTTGCGGCAAGGATCAACCCATGTGGGAGCGAGGATCATCGCAGCGGCGAAAAGTTGCGTTTTTGTCAGGTTGCGTTTGCGACGGTCGATGGGGAAGGCGTCAGAGGTCAAACCCCATCCGGCATAGAACGGTTGGCCAAAGACGCGGGGGCGATGGCCGGCAAGGATCGCCTCAAACCCCAGTTGTGAGGATACGGTGTAAACCGCGATGGCGCCTTCCAGCAACGCCCAAGGTGAGACAGGGGTGGTCAAAAGCTGGATGAGGTCGGTTTGGTCGGCGGTGGTGTAGTGGCCGTGTCGCAGGCCGAGTTGGGTCTCGGGATGGGACTTGATCACGATGCGGGCGCCGGGGTGTTCGATTTGCGCAGTGGCCAGCATCTCGGCAAAACGTGCGACATTGGCGCCGGAGTGACGGATCGAGGCATCGCCCACAGTTTGATCCACCACCAGCACATAGCCGGGGGTGGGTAAGGGGGCGTCAATGTGATGAAGGTTGTATTTTGACAAATCGAGCGCGCGAATCCGGGCAATTCCATCGCGTGAGCGAGTCAGAAGGTTCGAATCATCCAGGGGGTGTTTTGAGAGGATCGCCTCTAGCGTCGAGGGTGTGGCGCTGTCGAAATGCACTCCTTGGCCGTCAATGAGCAAACCGAGCGGCCGGTCGCCCATCCGACCCGGACGGATCGAACGCAGGAAAGCATCCTCTATGCGGATCAAAGGCACATTGTAGCGCGCGGCAATAGCGTCACCGCGCTGCGCATAGGGCGAACGGCCCCAAACCACTACGCCGTCTTCGGGTCCGGGCAGACCAAGGCGCAGCTTGTGCCCGGCAAGCGCCAGCATCCGGCGCAAATCGGCTTGGCGCAGAAACCCGGCGTTGTAGTAAAAAAGCCGCCGGGGGATGGCCCCGGCGGCTTGGGTATTGGCTCCGGCTACGGACAAGACCGCCTCATTGCCCCACGGTGGCAATGTTGTCGGCGGCGGTGGTCGAGCCCGAAATCGCCGACAGGGTTTTGGTCCACTGCACGAAGGGTGCTTCGGTGACGTAAACGGTGTCGCCGTCGCGGACCAGGAAATCGCGGGCCTCAAACATGCCGGTTGGTTGTGTCAGATCAAGCACATAGACCATGCGCTGATCGCCTTTGAGGTCACGACGACCCAGCACGGAATTGGCAACCTCGGCAGGTTCGTTGCGGAACACGAAGACGCCAGTCGGGTCTGCGGTGCTGGTGTTCAGACCGCCAACGGTGGCCAAAGCCTCAATCGCCGAGAGGGTTTGAGTTTCAAACGGCACTTTGGTCTGCGACCCCGTGGCCCCCATCGCGACGAAAGAGCGGGTGTCTTTCTCGACGGTGATCTTGTCGCCGGGACGCAGGGCGATGTCGAGGCCAGGGTTGGAGAACAAATCCTCCAGCCAGATTCTGCCGGTTTGGCTGCCGCGCGTGACCCGCACGATGGCGACAGTGGGTTCAATCGTCACGCCACCGGCCTTCGAGAGCATGGCCGAGAGGGTGCGCGTGGGCCGCTCGATCGGGAAGACGCCGTTGGCCCCTGCAAAACCAGACACCGAAACGGTTGCGCCGTCCCCTGCGAGACGCTGAACGGAGACTTGCGGATCCGGGGTCTGGGTGTCGAGTTTCTTGGTGATGATATCACGCAAGCCATCAGGCGACTGGCCCGCCGCTTTGATTTTCCCGGCATACGGCACGAAGATAAAACCCGCACCATCGACCTGAATTTCTGTCAGGGCCGAAACGCGCTGGCCGGTGTTGCCAAGCAGCGGATCATCCTTGACGTTTTCATAGATCGTCAACCCCAGCACATCACCGGGCGAAATTTGATCGGACCCGACCACCCCCGCATTGCGGAAGGCCGAGCTGAACCCCAGTGCGGGCGTCACTGCCGTGGCGCGGGTGACCCGAGAGTTCACCGTCACGATAAAGGCGTCGCCCTCTTTGAGGACCGACCCCTTGAAGATTTCTGCCTTGTTGGGCCCAGAGCGCGGCAGGCCACAGGCCCCGACCGCACTGACAAGCGCCACAAGGGCAAGGGCCTTCGCCCCCCTTGATCCGGTAATTTTCACTGCCCGGGCTCCTTTAACTGGATTTGCCTCAAGTTTTGCCTGTAAGGCTACAGAAAGACGAAACAAAATGCCAGTCTTGCTTTCTTTGTTCACTTAACGACGCGCAACTGTTGCCGTGGTGCCGCTTTGCCTGAAGTCAGCGCGTCGTAGGGATCTTCAGATTGCAGCATCATATCTACCACTTGTCGCAGCAATTCACGCCGTCCCCGCGAACTGTAGAAGCCGCCGGGGACCTGACTGGTTTCCAGCAAATAGTGGCGATAGTCGCGGTAAGCGCGGCTGTCAGGGCGGGTTGGCAGAGTGAAGAAGTCTTTCAGGCTTTGGGTCGAGACGAATTCGGGCTTGGCATAGACCGCCGCACCGAAGGTTTTCAGCGGCAATCCGCGCCACAAGACTTGTTGGGCAGCGGTGGAGTTCACCGTGACCGCGCTGCGGGCGTGGTTGAGCAGGGCGGCCAGTTTGCCGCCACGCACAAAATGCACGCGGGTCTCGACACCATGAACCTTCGCCAAGCGCTTGATTTCATGGGCAACGGGGACGCGACCATCTTCCAGTGGATGAGCTTTGAAGACAATATGGTGATGGGGGGCTGCACCTTTGGCAAAGCCCTCCATCACCAGTGCCAGAAATTCGGACATGGTCTTGAACGGTGAATGCATCTGGAAGCTTGCATCATGTTCCAACTGCAACAGCACCAGATGATAGGGGAAACCACCGTGCTTGATGCGGAACGTGGCGGCAATACGCTCCCACCGATGGATGGGTAGCAGAACCAGACGTTTGACATAAAGCCAGAATTCCTGCCGCACAGTCAAGGCACGATGCGGTCTGAAATTGCGATAATCCCAGAATCCGGTCATCACAAACCAATGATAGAGCGCGCCCCAGAACATGTGCTGGCGCATGTCACCCCAGCGGGCGGGGGCGTCGGGGAGTTCCATGTCCAGAGACGCCAGCGCCGTTTGCATTTGCGGCACTGACATTTGCATCAGCCGGGAATTGCCATTGGAGCCACCGCGTTCGTAGCTGATCCAATAGGGGCGCAGATAGCCTTCCTCAAAAACATGCACTGTGATGCCTGCCGCGCGGGCGGCGGCAACGGCGGTGGCGTGGATGGGCCGGGTGTCGCCATAAAGTACAATGTCGGTGATCTGCTTTTGCTCAATCACCGTGCGGAAGGCGAGCGGCCAGTCTTGCAGAGTAGCTTTGAAGGCAATGTAGCTGTCTTCAGAGGGCCAGAAAGCGCGGTCGCCGCGGTTGAAACCAACCCGCCAGACCTGCGCGCCTGCCGCAGTCAGCATTTTGCCCAGTCGATGAAAATAGGGCCCGTGCGGACCCTGCAGGAAGAGAAATCGGCGACCTTGACCTGAACCTGACATATTACTCGCGCTTTTTAGTCTGCATGCGCCGATGGTGCCCAATATAGAAGGGGATAATTTCGGCTTTGTGAACCGCTATAGCATAAGCGCGGCGAATTTGAGGCGATTGCACAGGTGCGGCGCAAGCGGTAGCTTTGGCGCAAATCATGAGGGCTATGCGATGTTTACCGGAATTGTCACCGATATGGGCGAAGTGCTGGAACTGGAGCAGCGCGGCGATTTGCGGGCACGGATTGGCACGGCCTATGATGTGTCGCGGGTGGATATTGGGGCGTCGATCTCTTGCGAAGGGGTTTGCCTGACTGTGGTGGCACTGGGAACAAGTCCGTGCAACTGGTTTGACGTGCAGATTTCAGCGGAATCGGTCTCAAAGACCAATCTGGCGGAGTGGAAGATCGGCAAACGGTTGAACCTAGAGCGGGCGCTGAAGGTAGGCGATGAGTTGGGCGGGCATATTGTCTCGGGCCATGTCGATGGAGTGGCCGAGGTGGTGCGGATCGTGCCCGAGGGTGAGTCCGTGCGGGTGACCTTCCGCGCGCCAGAGACTTTGGCGAAGTTTATCGCCTCAAAAGGCTCTGTCGCGTTGAATGGCACGTCGCTGACGGTGAATGAGGTGGATGGCTGCGATTTCGGCATCAATTTCATCCCGCATACCCAAGCGGTGACGACCTGGGGTGAGGTCAAGCTTGGCGATAAGGTGAACTTGGAGGTCGACACCATGGCGCGCTACGTGGCGCGGCTGCGCGAGTGGGCGTAGGCTGTGGCGGGCTTGGGCCACAACGGCGGGCCTTCGATGCAGCCTGGCGTAGCGTGGCGGGCGCATTGCTGGCGGGCCGCGCGTGAACAGTTGCTGCCGACCCTGCCGATTGAAGTGGTGCGTTTGCGGGTAAAGCGGGCGCGCGATTTGGGGCTGGAGTATAAGACCTATGCCTCGGTTCGGGCGGCGACGGGGCATGACCTGATCGCCTTTCTGTTTTCATCGAACGCGTTGCGCTTGGTGCGGGGGCGCGAGGCACTGCCACTGGACCGGGCGGACAAACTGGATGCGATGAATTGCGCCCGGATCGCGCTTGCGGTGGCGCCGCTGTCGCCACAGGCCATGCTGGTGAATCCGCAGATTGATCAGGCCCATGTGGCCCCCTTTGCTCTGGCGAAATTTGCCGAGGCGCGGGCGGCGATCCGGCTGGCTTTGGGCAAGGTGCCGGGGGATCGGGTGCTGCTGGTGGGCGATCTGGCTTTGGAGCGCGACTGGTGTGCTGCGGGGCGGCTTGCGGGCTATCTGCCAGCAGAACGGTTCTTCGCAGGGGCATAGGCCTCGCACAACATCTGTTCAGCAAAGCAAACCGCGCGGCTCTGGCTTTTGCGCCCCGTTGGCGCTATGGGCAAAGAGAGAGTTGCAGGAAGCCAAACCATGACCACACGCACCGAATATTCGGACGCGATCTCGTCCGTCGAAGAGATCATCGAAGATGCCCGCAATGGCCGCATGTTCATACTGGTTGACCACGAAGACCGCGAAAACGAAGGCGATCTGGTGATCCCAGCTGAAATGGCGACGGCTGAGGCAGTGAACTTCATGGCGACACACGGCCGCGGGCTGATTTGCCTGACGCTGACCGGGGCGCGGATTGATACACTTGGGCTGCCGCTGATGGCCTCGAAGAATTCCAGCCGTCATGAGACCGCGTTTACCGTGTCGATCGAGGCGCGGGAGGGAGTGGAGACCGGAATTTCCGCCAAAGATCGCGCGATCACCATTGCAGCGGCGATTGATCCGAAAACCGGGCCTGCCGATCTGGCGACGCCGGGGCATGTGTTCCCGCTGCGGGCGCGGGATGGCGGCGTGCTGGTGCGCGCAGGCCATACCGAAGCTGCGACCGATATCTCGCGGTTGGCCGGCCTGAATCCGTCGGGCGTGATCTGTGAGATCATGAAGGACGACGGCACCATGGCGCGGCTGCCCGATCTGGTGGCCTTCGCGCAAAAGCATAACCTGAAGATCGGCACGATTTCCGATCTGATCGCGTATCGGCGGCGGCATGACAATCTGATCAAGGAGTGCTCGGTTAAGCGAGTGCAATCGGTGCATGGTGGCGATTGGCTGATGCGGATATTCGCGGATGAGACGCATGGCGATGAACATGTCGTGCTGACCAAGGGCGATTTGTCGGGCGATGCTCCGGTTCTGGCGCGGGTGCATACACTGAACCCGCTGGAGGATGTGCTGGGCATTGGGGACGATCACGTCGGCGATTTGCAGGGTGCCATGCGGGTGATTGCTGCCGAAGGCCGTGGCGCGATTGTACTGTTGCGCGACACCTCGATGAAGATCGAGGCAGGTGAGGTCAGCCCGCATACGCTGCGGCAATATGGTTTGGGCGCGCAGATTCTGTCGGCGCTGGGTCTGAGTGCGATTACGCTTGTGACAAACTCCAAGGCGCCGAAAGTGGTGGGCCTTGAGGCTTATGGGTTGTCGATTGCCGGCACCCGCGCGATTTCGGAGTAGATCATGGCTGCCAGTGAAACACATTACACCCTGCCGCTGCCGAAATTTAAGGCTGAGGTGAAGTTGCTGATCGTGGTGGCGCCTTATTATAAGGACATCACCGATCAGTTGGTGGCAGGTGCGCAGGCAGTGGCTGCAGCTTGCGGTGCTGTGACCGAGGTGGTCGAAGTGCCCGGAGCGCTGGAAGTGCCTTCGGCGATTGCGTTGGCCGAACGGATGGCGAAGTTTGACGGCTATGTTGCCTTGGGTTGCGTGATCCGTGGCGAGACGACGCATTATGATACCGTCTGCAATGACAGTTCCCGCGCGATCACCATGCTGGGGTTGCAGGGTGCTGCGATCGGAAACGGCATCCTGACCGTGGAAAACCGCAAGCAGGCGGAAGTCCGTGCCGAGGCTGCCGGACAAAACAAAGGTGGCGGAGCGGCCGCTGCGGCCTTGCACCTGATCGCCTTATCGCGCAAATGGGCGACCGACACCAAGGGGATCGGTTTTCGTCCATGACTAAGCCTGACAAGAAGCAGATGAAATCAGCCGCTCGGCTTTATGCCGTGCAGGCGTTGTTTCAGATGGAGGCCTCGGGGCAGACCGTCGAGTCGATCCGGCGCGAGTTTGAAACCCATCGCTTCGGCGCTGTCTATGATGGTGACGAGATGGCCGAGGGCGATGTCGATCACTTTCGCGCTGTCGTCGATCATGCGGTGAACTTTCAGGCGATGATCGACCAGATGACCGACCGGGCTTTGGTGGCAAAATGGCCGATTGACCGGATTGATCCGGTGATCCGCGCCTTGTTTCGTGCCGCTGGGGCCGAGTTGACGCAGATGATCACGCCGCCGAAAGTGTCGATCAACGAGTATGTCGACGTAGCCAAGGCGTTTTTCCCCGAGGGGAAAGAGTCGAAATTTGTCAACGCGGTGCTGGACCACATGGCGCGTGAGGCCAAGCCCGAGGCATTTTAATTTCCAAGGATAGGGCTTTGGCGCGCGTCAAAGCCCTATCTGGTTGGGAAAGGGATCTGCGATGAAATATCTTTGGGTGGCTGCGTTGGCATTGGCGGCTTGTGTCGAGGAAGACAAAGCGGCGGGACCGGATTGGATGCTGTCTTTGGTGGATGGGCAGGCAGTGGATTACACCGCGACGCTCAGCCTTACCGAACCGGGACGGGTGACAGGCCAAGCCCCGTGCAACCGCTATTTTGCCGATCTGTCGCGCGATGGCTCCAGCTTTAAGCTGGGCATGATCGGGGCGACGCGGATGGCCTGTCTGCAGATCAAGGGGGAGGCCGACTTCTTCCAGACCCTGCAGGGCATCGAGACCGCCGATGAAGCGTCTGGAAAACTGACGCTGAGCGGGGCGGGGCATCAAATGGTGTTTGTGCCGCTGCAAAACTAGCCTGCGGCAAAACGCGGGCTTCCGGTTTGGCGATTGCGTGTTACGCTCTTCCAAACCGGAGGCTAGCATGCCGAAACTGATCAAGCTTTACATCGTCAATGTCGCCTATGGTTTTGGGCTGTCTGTGGTGTTTCTGGGTTTGCTGTTGTGGCAGGACGTAGCGGGCTTGCGGCAGTTGATCTTGGGGTCGGATGTCGGCTGGATCGCGGCTTTCATGATGATTGTGATGAACGGGGTGGTGTTTGCCGGGGTGCAATTTGGCATTGCGGTGATGCGGTTGGCGGAAGACCCGGATGAGCCGCCGCGTGGAACGCGGGCACCTGACGCGGGACTGATCACGCGTATTGACAGGGGCTTTCTGCGACGTTCGCGCAACAGTGGCGCATTGTTGCCGCTTCCGCGGAGATGAAAACCTCCGAGTTTCAGCAGAGTTAACCAACTCCACGCGAAGCCTTGTGGTGGTTCCATCACGTTTCTGCAACACTGGAAATGTTACAAAGTTTGCGCCAGTTCTTGCCGCAAATTTTGTGAAATCAGCGGAAAAATGACGTAAAATCATCCTGTTGCCTTCAACCCTTGAACCAAGCCGTCCGATGAAACATCTGCACTTCAACGCCGGAAAACTTCGGCGTCAGGGATAGATGTTGAAAGGACGGATCATGAAGAACGTAACTCGTATCGCGGCAGTATCCGCATTCGCTCTGGCTGTTGGGTCGCTGCCCGCCGTGGCACAGACAACGCTGCTGGGGTCGTCTGCGGTGAACGATCAGGTGGACGATCTGGCTATTCAAGCCAATCGTGACATGGCGCGTGGCAATGACGATCTGCGCTTTGGTAACCAAGAGATGCGCGATGGCATCTCGGGGTCGGCGTCGCTGGGCTACAGCGGCAAAACCGGCAACAATGAATCGCAGGAATTCTCGGCAGGCGCGCGTCTTCGCTATGGCCAAGACCGCTTCGTGCAAACGCTGAGCTTCGTGATTGATTACGCGGAAGCTGACGGCGTGAAGTCAAAAGAAGACGTGTTGGGCGTCTATGACGCCAACTACTACTTCACCGACAAGGTTTACGGCTTTGTTCTGGGCCGCATTGCCTCGGACGGCCTGGCGCAAGATGCGGTTGATCCTGCAAACTCTTTGGCCAAGGATGCATTTTTGGGCTTTGGTCCGGGTTACCGCATCGTGAACAACGAGAACATCGCTTGGCGCGTGCAGGCTGGTGTTGGTATCAGCTACCTTGAATATGGTGATGACAACAGTACCACCGAATCCGCTGGCATCGTCTCGTCGCGCTTCTTCTACAAGTTCAACGACAATGTCTTCGCCAGCATGGATACCGACGTCTTGAAATCGGACTCCGCGCTGCGCATCGGCAACGATCTCGGTGTGAGCTTCAAGGTAACCGATGCGTTCTCGACCCGTGTCAGCTACTTGACCGACTATAACGACAGCCGCACCATCCGTGCGGACAACAAGCTGGGCGTTTCGCTGGTTTACGGCTTCTGATCTGATCAGAATACATACGGAAAAGGGGACAGCATGCTGTCCCCTTTTTCATTTTCCGATTCTGGTTTCGGCGCGGCAGAGGTTGCAGGTGGCGGGCCCGCAGCGGCCGTGACGGCGTGAATTTCCCGAGAGCCTGAGTGTTCAGGTTGGTCGCCAGGTAGCAAGACCAGGATCTTGCCAGAGCCAGCTCCCTCGGAGATGCTTATCGGCCACTGGAAAAGGGCCATACACGAGAAGAGCAGAACCCGCCAAGGCTGAATGTAGGCCCGGCGGGGTGTGATAGCAAGGGGCGTGACAAGGGCCTAGATGGGCTTGCAGCATGTTCACCTTTGGTTCATATTTTACCAATGGATATGGAAAACCTCTTGCCTGGGATGCCCGGCCAGCGCCTTGCGCGCGGGGTGTGCCGGGCGATGCGACAGTTTGATTTCGTCACGGTGGAAGAATTGGTGCCAACGTCCGGCCTGCGGGTCGATGTGATGGCGCTGGGTCCGAAGGGTGAAATATGGATCATCGAATGCAAATCCAGCCGCGCCGATTATGTGGCGGATCAAAAATGGCAGAGTTATCTGGAATGGTGTGACCGGTTTTTCTGGGCCGTGGACGGTGACTTCCCCACCCAGTTGCTGCCAGAGGCATCAGGTTTGATCATCGCAGACGCCTATGATGCAGCGATTTTGCGGATGGGGCCAGAAACACCGCTGCCGGCGGCTCGCCGCAAAGTGATGTTGCAAAAATTCGCCCGCCATGCCGCTTTGCGGCTGCAAGCCTACCGTGATCCCGGTGTCAGCGTTTTTTCTTCGGTTTAGCGCCGCCTGCGATCGCGCGCGCGGCTTCTGCGGCAGACATCAGCTCTTCGGCGATCTCCTCGGCCTCGTCGGCGTCAAAATCGAGCGGCAGTTCAATGCCGCCATCGGCTTCGATGTAGATTCGCACCATGCCCAGCTCGGTCGGGCCGATCTGGATATTGGCGGCGATGTCGCTTTGCTTGTCGATGCCCATCTTGCGGCTCCTTTATCTTTGCACTGGGGTAACAAGAGCGGTAAACTTTGGCAATCCTGCCCTTGCAATCCGGCGAGGGCGGCGTTAAATCCCCGCTTGCGTGCCGCGTTAGCTCAGTTGGTTAGAGCACTAGATTGTGGATCTAGGGGTCCCCCGTTCGAGCCGGGGACGTGGTACCACCTTTCCCTTGCATGATCAGGTCAAAGCCCGCTTGGCTGCTGTTGTGGGTCTTGGCCCCGGCGAATTCGGCCTGTATGGTCGGTCTTCCAAGTGAAGGAATGCCCGATGACACCAGAAGCCGCCCGCCGTATCCCTCTTGTTATTGCAGCAGAAATTGGCGCGACTGCGGCGCAGGTGAGCTCTGCGATCACGCTTTTGGACGAAGGCTCGACGGTGCCCTTCATCGCGCGCTATCGCAAAGAGGTGACGGGCGGTCTGGATGACACCCAATTGCGCAATCTGGCCGAGCGGCTGGTGTATCTGCGCGAGTTTGAGGCGCGGCGCGCGGCGATTCTGGGCTCGATTTCCGATCAGGGCAAGCTGACCGATGCGCTGTCCGGGGCCTTGGCGAAGGCCACGACCAAGGCGGAGTTGGAAGACATCTATCTGCCCTACAAGCCAAAACGCCGCACCCGCGCGATGATTGCCCGCGAAAACGGGCTGGCGCCGCTGGCCGAGGCGATTCTGGCAGACCGGGCGGCTGATCCTGTGGTTTTGGCAAAGGGATTTGTCAGCGAAGCTGTGCCGGATGTGAAGGTCGCACTGGAAGGCGTGCGAGATATCGTCGCCGAGGGGCTTTCTGAGGATGCCGCGCTGCTGGGGCGCCTGCGTGGCCATATGAAGCAGGTCGGCAGACTGCAAGCCAAAGGCGTTGCGGGAAAAGAGATCGAAGGCGCGAAGTTTTCGGATTATTTCGCCCACAACGAAACTTGGGCGGGTGCACCAAGCCACCGGGTTCTGGCGATGCTGCGCGGGCAGAATGAAGGCTTCCTGACAGTTGACCTGGAGATTGATCCCGATGCACCCAAAGGCGACAGCCCGGCAGAGCGGGCCTGTGCCGCGGCGTTGAATGCCTGGGGGCGTGGTTTGGGCGATGCTTGGTTGCGAGAGGCGGCGGCTTGGGGCTGGCGCGTGAAGCTGAAAACCTCGCTGACCCTAGATCTGATGTCCGAGTTGCGCGAGCGGGCCGAAGCCGAGGCGATTGCGGTTTTTGCGCGCAACTTGAAGGACTTGCTGCTTGCCGCTCCGGCGGGGGGGAAGGCCACGATGGGGCTTGATCCCGGCATCCGCACCGGGGTGAAGGTCGCCGTGGTAGATGGCACGGGCAAGGTTCTGGCGACAGATACGGTTTATCCGTTCCAGCCGAAAAACGATCTGCGCGGCGCGCAGGTGGCGATTGCGCAGCTGATTGCCAAGCACGGTGTCAAGCTGATCTCGATTGGCAATGGCACGGCCAGCCGAGAAACCGAAAAGATGGTGGCCGATTTACTGGCGGTGCTGCCGGGGGCGGAAAAGCCGGTCAAGGTGATCGTCTCTGAAGCCGGGGCTTCGGTATATTCGGCCAGTGAATTGGCGGCCAAGGAGTTTCCGGGGCTGGATGTATCCTTGCGTGGAGCAGTGTCGATTGCGCGGCGTTTGCAGGACCCATTGGCCGAATTGGTCAAGATCGAGCCGAAAGCGATTGGCGTCGGCCAGTATCAGCACGACGTCGACCAGCATCGTTTGGGTCGCAGTCTGGAGGCCGTGGTTGAGGATGCTGTGAATGCCGTTGGGGTTGATCTGAACACGGCGTCGGCGCCCTTGCTTGCGCGGGTGTCGGGCGTGGGGCCGGGGCTGGCTGAGGCGATTGTCAGCCATCGCGATGCCAATGGCCCGTTTGCCACCCGGCGTGAATTGCTGAAAGTGGCACGCTTGGGCCCGAAAGCCTTTGAACAAGCTGCGGGCTTCTTGCGGATTTCGGGCGGGAAGGAACCGCTGGATGCAAGCTCGGTCCACCCGGAAGCCTATGATGTGGCGCGCAAAATTGTCACGGCTTGTGGGCGGGACATTCGCGCTTTGATGGCGGACCCTTCTGCGCTGAAGGGCCTCGATCCACGCAGCTTTGTCGATGCAAAATTCGGTCTGCCGACAGTGAAGGACATTCTGGCCGAGTTGGAAAAGCCCGGTCGAGATCCGCGGCCCAGCTTCAAGACGGCAACGTTTGCCGATGGCATTGAAGACATCAAGGATCTGAAACCGGGCATGATGCTGGAAGGCACAGTCACCAACGTCGCAGCTTTTGGTGCGTTTGTGGATATTGGTGTGCATCAGGACGGTTTGGTCCATGTCAGCCAACTGGCCGATAAATTCGTCAAGGACCCGCATGAAGTGGTCAAGGCGGGCGATGTGGTGAAAGTGCGTGTGGTCGAGGTTGATGTGCCACGCAAGCGCATTGGTCTCACGATGAAATCCGACAGCGGTGAGGCGCGCGAGCAAGTGCGCGAACGCCAACAGGACCGGGCGCCGCAACCGCAGCGGAACAAGCCCTTGCCGAGTCAGGCGGGAAATGCGGGGGGTGGCAATGCCTTTGCCGACGCGTTGAAGGGCAAATTCAACAGCCGTTAACGAATCCCGAGCCCGGCTTTCATCAGCGATTTTCGCACCGGCGTGACTGAGTAAAACGTATTCAGCGCGCCCGCGCGCAGATCGCGCAGGAACTGGCCCTTAATCATCGAAGCCCGGTTCAACGCGTCGATGCCTGTCACGCGGGCCTGCACGTCAAGATGACGACGGCGGTGATAGGCGTCGAGCATCTTGGCAGAGCCGAGGCAGGCGGGATCAGCTTGGGCAAGTTCTAACAGACAGGCCAGATCGGCGAGGCTCATGTTCAACCCCTGCGCGCCAATCGGCGGCACGACATGTGCGGCCTCGGCCATCAGGGCCACGCGTTCACCCGCCATGTGTGCGGCGATTTGGCTGATAATCGGCCAAACCGTGAGGCGTGAGGCGAGGGTAAGCGACCCAAGGATTTGGCAAGAGCGGGTGTCGAGTGCTGCCTCAAATTCACGGATTGGCAGGGCCGCGAGGCGCTGCACCTCTGGCCCGGTCTCCATCCAGACGACCGCCGAACAGGGCAGGCCATCTCTGTCCGGTAGCGGCACCAAGGTGAAAGGGCCGCCGGTGCGGTGAATTTCGGTCGAGACATTGTTGTGCGGGATCGGGTGGGTGACGGCAAAGGCCAGCGCCTTTTGGCCGTAGCGGGTGGTTTTGACCGGGATTCCAAGCGCTTCTCGCATGGTGGACTGACGACCATCGGCGGCGATCACCAGTTTGGCGCAGATCTTGCGGCCATTGGACAGGGTGACCAAAGCCTCGGACTCCCGGGTCAACAGGCCGCTGGTGGCGATGCCGGGCAGAAAAGTGACGTTGGGCAGATCGCGCAACCGGGCCACCATTTCCCGTCGCAGCAGCCAGTTTGGCAGGTTCCAGCCAAAGGGGGCATCGGATAGATCGGCTGCGTCAAAGTCTTTGACAACGCGCGGTTCCGCGACTTCTCCCCCCGCGTCGATGATGCGCATGATTTGCAAGGCGGCTGCAAAAGGCTCAAGTCGCGCCCACAGGCCAGCGGCTTGCAGCACGGGAATAGACGGCTGCAAAAACGCCGTGGTGCGCAAGTCGGCGCCTTCGGCTTCGGCAGAGGTGACGGGAGGGCTGGGATCGGCGCAGATCACCGAGAAGCCTGCACTGCCGAATGCGGCGGCGGCTGCGAGGCCCGCGACGCCGCCACCGGAAATCAGAATGTCTGTGGAAATCCGTGTCATAGCCGCCCCTTTACCAGTGAATTTAGCGCGATCTCCGCCGAAAGCGAAGCGACATAGCGTCTCGGTCTGGGCTAGATCAGGGCCGCCAGAAAGCGTGTCAGATCATCGGTGTGGTGTTGAATATGCAAGGCTTTCAGCGCTTTGGGTGCGACATGCACTGTTTTCATCCCCATCTGATGCGGAGCCATCAGGTTGCGGGGATCGTCTTCAAACATCGCGGCTTTCGCGGGATCAATGCCGTCTTGGCTAAAGATGGTTTCAAAGGCCGCACGTTCGGGCTTTGGCCGGAACCCTGCGTGTTCGACACCATAGACGGCATCAAACAGGCCAGACAGACCACGGGCTTCCAACACACGATAGGCGTAGGGCGCGCAGGCATTGGTGTAAACGATACGGCGGCCGGGCAGGGCGCGAATGCGGGCGGCAAGATCCAGGTCGGCAGGAAGCAGCGTGAAATCAATGTCATGCACATCGGCCAAATAGGGGGCCGGGTCGATGTCATGTTCGCGCATCAGTCCTGCGAGGGTGGTGCCATAGCTGTCCCAGTAATGCTGACGCAGCCGATCCGCCTCGGACTTGCCAACGCCAAGCGCGTTCATCACCCAAGCCGTCATCCGCACTTCGATCTGATCGAACAGGCGGAATTGTGGTGGGTAAAGTGTGTTGTCGAGGTCGAAGACCCAAGTTGTGACGTGTTGGAACTGCTGTTTTACCATAATGCACAAATAGCGCGAAGCTTTGGCCACAGCAATCGCTTGATCCTGCGGCGCGGGTGGTTAGTGTCGCGCGACAAGAGGAGACCGGACGTGCAGAAGGATGCTTACACATTGATCCTCGAGTCGATCGAGGCCGGAGTTCACAAGCCCGGAGATCGGCTTGTCGAATCGGAGCTGGCCGAGCGGCTTGGCGTGTCGCGCACACCTGTGCGAGAGGCGCTGCAACGGTTGGAAACACAAGGCATGCTGACGCGGGATGGCCGCAGCCTGATCGTCGCCTCTTTGGATCACAACCAGCTGGCGGAACTCTACACTGTGCGCACCGAGTTGGAGGGTCTGGCGGCGCGATTGGCGGCGCGACATGCTTCGGACGAAGAAATCAGGGTGCTGCGCGGCATGGTGGAAGAGGATCGCGCGCTGTTGGGTGGCGATCCGCGCGCGCTGAGCCGCGCCAACAAGCGGTTTCATCGCTTGATCCATCTGGCCAGTCACAATCGGTTTCTGGTGCAGCAGTTGGATCTGGTGCACCGCTCGATGGCGCTGATGGCGACCACAACCTTTGCAGCTGCGGGGCGCGATGAGGTGGCTTTGGCCGAGCATGATCAGATTGCCCGCGCGATTGAGATGCACGATGGCGAGGCCGCATATCAGGCGCTGAAATCGCATATCTCAAAAGCATTCGAGACGCGGCTTCGGGTGGATTCTGGCGAGTTGAAAACCAGATAGTGATTTGAAATCAGTTGCTAAGCGTCAAAGTGGCCGTGGCTGGTTTTGTCCCAATAAAAGGGCTTCGTCATCAACTCCCACAAGGCTTTGTAGGCGGCGAGGGTTGCAAGAGGGTGATATAGCATCAAGGTTACTGCCCAAAGCGGGTTCAGCCCGTGCCGGGTGCGGCGCATCCCCGCGATGTCAAAACCGATGGTCAGCACTGTTGTGGCCAACATGGCAAAATAAAGCAGGTTGAAGCCCGTGGTGCCGATTACCACGGGCAGAGGGTGGTGAAGCCCCAGTGGGATCATCCAAAGCGACCACAGCAGGGGTGCCATCAGCGTTTGCAGGATCGAGCCAAGGAACTGCACCTGAAAGCCGATGAAACAGCGCGGTCCAAGTTGCTGCCACAACAAACCCGGATCCCGCATATGGGTGATCCAGGTCATCATGTAGCCCTTGATCCAGCGAGAGCGCTGCTTGACCCAAGGGAATGACCGGCAGTTGGCTTCCTCAAACGTGGTGGTGTTGATCAATTCAGTTCTGTAGCCGTGGCGGAACAGGCGCAAGCCAAGGTCTGCGTCTTCGGTGACGTTCTGTGCATCCCAGCCGCCCAACTCTTCCAGCGCTGTGCGGCGAAAGAACAGGGTGGTGCCGCCAAGGGGAATAGCCATGCCCATCCGCGCGATCCCCGGCAGGAACATGCGGAACCATGACGCATATTCGATGGTGAAGCAGCGCGAAAGCCAGTTGCTGCGTGGGTTGTAGTAATCAAGCTGACCTTGCAGGCAAACTACCTCTGGCCCGCATTGCCTAAAACGCTCAACGATCTTGCGGATTTGGTCGGGTTCTGGCGCGTCTTCAGCGTCATAAATTCCGACAATCGAGCCGCGACAATGATCCAGCGCGTAGTTCAGAGCCCTGGGTTTGGTTTTGACTGTGCCATCCGGCACCACAATGACCCGCATCCACCCCGGCAGATCACTGGTGTCAAGCGCGTTGCGGGTCATCTGGTCTTCTTGCTCGACCACCAGCAGAATATCCAGCAAGTCGCGTGGATACTCCAGCCGATCAAGCCGTGCGGCCAGCTTTGTGGCGATGTTGCTTTCGCGGTAAAGCGCCACCATCACCGACACCATCGGCAGCTGCGCGATCGTGGCCGAGTTGCGCGACTCTGATGTGGGCCGGTGCATCAGAATCAGGGCAATCAACTTCATCACATTGGCGGAAAACATGGCCGTCAGTGCCACGGCAAATAGCACAACCAGTGCCGCGACAGGTTGAAACAGCGCGAAAATTCCGATGATGGCGGCGAGGATTGCTGCCGGACGCTGCAAGGTGGTGCTGTGATAGGCGCGGCAGCTTTCCAACGCGGGGACGCGGGTTTCCGCCGCCTGTGCAAGCTGCGTTCCATGCGCGGCAAGCAGGGCAGTTTCGATATGCGGCAAGGGCGCGACAGCCATTGCGACAGGACCAAAGCTTTCTTCCAACCAAGCGCGGTGGCGCGTGAAAAGATCGGGATAGGCGGTGACGATGACCGTGGCCTGACCAACCTTGCGCCAAGGCAGCAGACCATCCCGCAGCGCCGTGACATGGTTGAATTGTGCCGTCAGGCGCGGGTCAGGGGGAAGTGCCACCAAATCGACGCGGCCAACCTCCCAATGCTCGGCGATGGCGTCATAGAGCAACTCGGCTGAGACCGCGCGGCGGGCCAGCAGCATATCTGCCAGATGCCTGTGGTGGGCCCCGTGATGGGCCAGCACCTGCAGCATGATATGCGGCGGCACCAGCCTGTCTTGTATCAGCTTGGCCGCCAGCGATTGCATGGTCGTTCGTGGCAACACTACTGGGCTCGGCGCAGCGATACCGGGCTGGAAGCGATGGATTGGACGTAGCGGTGTGACGGACATCATGCCTCCGGGCAATCTCGCAAGATTGCACCGGAAGAATTAATGGTGGGTTAACAGTGCCCGAAAGCCGGAGGTTTAAACGGCCCGGCGGGCGCGGATCGCCTCGGCAAAGCGCTCGAACAGATAATAGCTGTCTTGCGGGCCGGGTGAGGCCTCGGGGTGGTATTGCACCGAGAAGATCGGTTTGCCATCCACCGCGATGCCACAGTTCGAGCCATCAAACAGCGACACATGGGTTTCCGACACGCCTTTTGGCAGCGTTTGGCTATCCACCGTGAAGCCGTGGTTCATCGAGGTGATCTCAACCTTGCCAGTGGTCAGGTCTTTCACCGGATGGTTGGCGCCATGGTGGCCGTGGTTCATCTTGACGGTGATCGCGCCCAAAGCCAGCGCAAGCATCTGATGGCCAAGGCAAATCCCAAACAGCGGCAGGTCTTTTGCAAGCACGCCCTGAATCATCGGCACGGCATATTTGCCCGTCGCCGCCGGATCGCCGGGGCCGTTGGACAGGAACACACCTTCGGGGTTCAGCGCCAGCACGTCTTCAGCCGTCGCAGTCGCAGGCAGCACTGTCACTTCGCAACCAGCCGAAGCGAGACAACGCAGGATGTTACGCTTGGCACCGTAGTCGATGGCGACGACACGCAGGCCTGCGCCCGCACGTTTGGTGTAGCCTTCCGGCCAAGCCCAAAGCTGCTCGTCCCAGCGGTAGGATTGGGTGCAGGACACGTCTTTCGCAAGGTCCAATCCGACCAGACCCTTCCACGCCCGGGCCTTGGCGACCAGCGCGCCGATGTCAAATTTACCCTCGGGGTCATGCGCCAAAGTCACGTGTGGCGCGCCTTGTTGGCGAATGGCACGGGTCAGGCGGCGGGTGTCGATGCCGCCGATGCCAATGCGGCCTTTCTGCGCCAGCCATGCTTGCAGATCAGCGGTGGAGCGCCAGTTCGACGGCTCGGTCGGGTCCCATTTCACCACCATGCCAGCAGCAACCGGAGTGGCGGTCTCGTCATCTTCGACATTCACGCCAGTATTGCCGATATGCGGGAAGGTGAAGGTGACGACCTGACTGGCATAAGACGGGTCGGTCATGATTTCCTGATAGCCGGTCATCGCGGTGTTGAACACCAGTTCCGCCACCGTTTCCCCCACCGCGCCAAAGCCGTGGCCGTAGAACACCGAACCATCCGATAGCGCGATACAGGCGGTAGGACGCGATGCGTGGTGAGATTCGGAGGCGGTGGACATGGTCAGGCTCCTGTCGGCAAAATCTGGCGGACACTAGTGGCAGGGGCTTGCAGGGTCAAGGGTATGACGGAAAAGGATTCTGTCGTTAGATCAATGGCTTGTGGTTTTGGCCTGCGGTTGCGCCAAATCGGGTGGGGGTGTATGGTCGCGGCAACGTTTCAAGGAGTGAGAAGATGGAGTTGCGCGAGCGTCTGCAAGCGGCGGTAAAAGAAGCGATGAAAGCGAAGCAAGCCGAGCGGCTGTCGACGCTGCGCATGGTGTCTTCGGCGATCAAAGACCGCGAGATTGCGGCGCGCGGTGAAGGGACCGAGGTTGGCGAGAACGACATTCTGGCGCTGTTGGGCAAGATGGTGAAGCAGCGTCAGGAATCTGCCAAAGCCTATGCTTCGGGCGGACGGCCTGAACTGGAAGCCAAAGAGCTGAACGAAATCAATGTGATCAATGATTTTCTGCCGCAGCAGGTGACCGGCGCTGATCTTGAAGCCGCGATTGCGGCGGCCATCGCTGAAACTGGGGCCGCCAGCATCAAGGACATGGGCCGGGTGATGGCGGTGTTGAAAGCCAAGTACACCGGAATGATGGATTTTGGCGCGGTGGGTGCTGTGATCAAAGCGCAGTTGGGCTGAACAACGACCGATCATCGTTTCACTGTGTTGTGGCGGCGGTTGGCCCGAGGCTTTGGAATCAAGAGCGGTTCAGGATTAGACAGAAACGGAATGCGCTATGCGCTGCCCTTGAGCGCATCTGCCGATACGTAGCTTGCCTGAGATTCGAACCGCTTTCGCGGCATGCATCAGCTGACTTTGGTGCAAAGCTCGACCAAGGTGCCTTCGGGGGTGCGGACATAGGCGATGGTCTGGCCCCAAGGCATTTCAGTAACCGGCTTGACCAGGATCGCCCCAGCAGCAGTGGCGCGCGCAAGGGCGGCAGCGACGTCCTCGGTTTCAAAGGCCAGTTCATAGCTGGGTTTAGCGGGTGGCTCGGTGGCGACATCCTTGCCAATTTGCGCCATCAGGGCATGAGAGGAAAAAGCGAGTTTGGTCCCGCCCGTCAGCATTTCGCCGTAGTCGCCAGATTCGTGCAGAAAGCCGGTCTGAAGGCCGAAAGCGGCTTCATAGAATTTCAGCGTTGTGGGCACCGAGGCGACGTAGAGAATAGTGTAGCGGTAAATCATGACTTGGCCTTTCTGCGCAGGGTTTGGGTTTAACAGAAGCTGTACGACCGGTTGAAGCTTTCGGCCAAATTCAGCGCAACTCTGCCAGCCGTTTGCGCAGATCGGCCTCAAGGATTAGGCGGTCTTCAGGCGGCAGAAACGCCCCAAGCTCTACCTCGCGCCCGTTGCCCGTTAAGGTCAGGTAATCTGGCACCGGGCCACTGGTTTTGTGCAAAGTGACGCGCACCCAATGCGGATTGGCCCGCCAGTCCTGCCGTTTTCCACGCGGCCCGTGGCGGGTGAGGCTGATCTCGGTGGCGGTGAGGCTGAGGTCTTCAAGGATCTCGCCATCTTTGTAGCTGCGGTTCAACGCCAACCAGATGCCCGCGACAGCCGCCAGCAGGAAGGGCAGCAGACCCCACAAGACAGGCGAACCGATCAGCACCAGAAGCGGCAGGGCGATCAGCGCCGCCGTGCCACCAAGGAACCAAACCATCCCGCGCCGCGGCAAGGATCGGTAGGGCCACAGGTGCAGGCGTTGGGTGTTGTCGCCAGAAGAGGGGAGCCATTCGTAGGGCATGGGGCGCAAGATAATACGCAGCGCAGGAAAGGGAAGTCGGCACAAAGCCGTGCGTTTACTTTCCGCCGATGCGGCGGCAAAATCCAACCCGAGACGCACATCAGCATGTGCAGAATGGGGAAGTGCGCAGATGAAAATGGCTTCCGGGATTATGGAAACGGTGATCTACGCCCGCGATCTTGACGCCGCTGAGGCGTTCTATCGCGATATCTTTGATCTGGAGCTGGTCAGCAAAGTGCCAGACCGGCTGGTGTTCCTGAAATGCGGCCAGCACATGCTGTTGTTGTTCAACCCCGAGAAATCGCGCGAAAACGATCCCGAGATTGGCATCCCTCGCCACGGGGCCGAGGGTGCGGGGCATTTCTGCTTTTACGCCAAGGACCGGGCCGAGGTAGAAGCGTGGCGCGATCACTTCGTGGCGATGGGGGTCGCGGTCGAGCATCACCATGTCTGGCCGAACGGAACCCACTCGGTCTATGTGCGCGATCCAGCAGGTAACTCGGTTGAGATTGCGGAAGCAGCACTTTGGGGCTTTGAATAGTTAGGCTGAACGCAACGATAGATCGCACCCAGCCTGCAACAAAAAAAGCCCCGGATCGCTCCGGGGCTTCTTTGATTTCAAACCGAGCTTCAGTGGCCGCGGTTGTGGTCCCAGTCGCTCTGCTTGGGAAGCTGCTCGAACGTGTGTTCGGGCGGCGGGCAGGGCAGGGTCCATTCCAGCGTGTCGGCGTATTCGTTCCAGTAATTGTTCTCGGTGACTTTCTTGCCCCAGATCAACGAATAGAACACGATGCCGATGAAGAACACGAACGACGCGAAGGACAGGAATGCCCCCAGCGACGAGACATAGTTCCAGTATTCATAGGCCTCGGGATAATCGATGTAGCGGCGCGGCATACCTTGGCGACCCAGGAAGTGCTGCGGGAAGAAGGTGATGTTTGCGCCAATGAACATCATCCAGAAGTGCACATGGCCTGCCCATTCCGGATAGTGACGGCCCGACATTTTGCCGAACCAGAAGTAGATACCCGCAAAGATGCCGAACACCGCACCCAAAGACATCACATAGTGGAAGTGCGCGATGACATAGTAGGTGTCGTGATAGGCGCGGTCGACCGGAGCCTGGCTGAGCACGATGCCCGTCACACCACCGACGGTGAACAGGAACAAGAAACCAAACGCCCAGAGCATCGGGGTTTTGAATTCAATCGAGCCGCCCCACATCGTGGCGATCCACGAGAAGATCTTAATACCTGTCGGCACCGCGATCACCATCGTGGCCAGCATGAAATAGCTTTGCTGGCTCAGCGACATGCCGACCGTATACATGTGGTGCGCCCACACGACGAAGCCCAGCACGCCGATCGCGACCATTGCGTAAACCATCGGCAGATAGCCGAAGATAGGTTTGCGCGAGAAGGTCGAGATCACTTGGCTGATGATGCCGAATGCAGGGATCACGATGATATACACTTCCGGGTGGCCGAAGAACCACAGGATGTGCTGATACAGAATGGGGTCACCGCCGCCCGAGGGGTCGAAGAAGGTGGTGCCGAAGTTGCGGTCGGTCAGCAGCATGGTGATTGCGCCGGCCAGAACTGGCAGCGACAGCAGGATCAGCCAGGCCGTGACGAAGATCGACCAGCCGAACAGCGGCACTTTATGCAGGGTCATCCCCGGCGTGCGCATGTTCAGGAAGGTGGTGATCATGTTGATCGCGCCCAGAATCGACGAGGCGCCCGACAGGTGAACCGCGAAGATCGCAAGGTCCATCGAGTAGCCGGTTTCACGGGTCGACAGCGGCGGATATAGCACCCAGCCCACGCCCGCGCCCAACTGGTCTTCCCCGCCCGGTGCGAACAAGGATGCCACCGCCAGCGAGGTGCCTGCGACATACATCCAGTAGGACAGGTTGTTCATCCGGGGGAACGCCATATCCGGCGCGCCGATTTGCAGCGGCATGAAGTAGTTGCCAAAACCGCCAAACAGCGCCGGGATCACCACGAAGAACATCATCAAGATACCGTGCGCGGTAACCGTGGCGTTCCAGACATGGCCGTTCGGTGTGCATTCACGGGCGGCATCCGCGACAAAGCGCATCCCCTCCATGCACATATACTGCACACCCGGCTCCATCAATTCGAGCCGCATATAGACTGTGAAGATCACCGAGATCAGGCCGACAAGGCCCGAGGTGAACAGATAGAGGATCCCGATATCCTTATGGTTCGTCGACATGAACCAGCGCGTGAAAAAGCCGCGTTGGTCATGGTCGTGGCCATGGATGGCTGCGTCGGCCATTGGCGTCTCCCGTTGTCATTGCATTCTTGCCCGCGCATGGGAGGCCCACGCCGGATTACAAGATGTATCTAGATTGCAGGCGAAGGCAGGGCAATGTCAGAGTTTGATCTGAGTCAAATTTTCCCACAGTTGCGCGAGGATGCGACAGGGTTGGTGCAGAAAAACCGCGGGAAATGACTGACTGTTTTGCGGGGTTATCGCAATTCGGTTGTGGCCATTAACTTGCGGGCGTTACGGGAAGAATCGCGGGAAGGTTTTCAGAAGGGCCGCATCCAGATCGGCCATGCCGACCGGCAGGCCCAGATCAACAAGGCTGGTCACCCCATGCGCGCGGATGCCGCAGGGCACGATGCCAGAGAAATGCGAAAGATCCGGCTCAACGTTGATGGAAATGCCGTGAAACGACACCCAGCGCCGCAGCTTCACCCCGATGGCTGCGATCTTGTCCTCGCGCGGGCTGCCATCCGGGTTGGCGGGCAGATCAGGCCGCACCACCCAGACGCCAACCCGACCTGTGCGCCGCTCGCCCTTGACGTTGAATTCCGCCAGTGTTGCGATCACCCAACTTTCCAGAGCGCAGACGAATTTGCGCACATCCCGGCCGCGTTGGTTCAGATCAAGCATGGCATAGGCCACGCGCTGGCCGGGGCCGTGATAGGTATATTGCCCGCCGCGCCCGGCCTGAAACACCGGAAAGCGGTCAGGGTCGGTCAGATCGGCCGGTATGGCCGAGGTGCCGGCCGTGTAAAGCGGTGGATGTTCCAGTAGCCAGATCGCCTCGGGTGCGTCGCCTGCAGCAATCGCTGCCGCGCGGGCCTCCATCGCGGCAAGGGTTTCAGCATAGGGCGCAAGCCCCGGAAGATGCTGCCACTGCACAGGATTCATCAGCTCTCTCCGTTGACGTCGTGTCAGAGATGGCGCGGGCTGCGGCGGAATGCAACTGCGGTGACCACAAAGCGCCGCCTGTGCAGAATCCCCCTTTTCATCGCGGCGTTGTGCGGCTACATAGCCGCCACCTTGCCGGATCAGTGCGGATGTGGCGGAATTGGTAGACGCGCAGCGTTGAGGTCGCTGTTCTTTAATCGGAGTGAAAGTTCGAGTCTTTTCATCCGCACCAATCCGGCAAGGTGGTTTGAGCCCTCTGGCTCGCCAGACCATAAAAATCCTCACAATACCCCGGCGGCAATTCTTAACGCGCAATACGGCCAGCTGCTGGTATTGGCACATTCTACGGCGCAAGGTTCATGAGCTGTGCTGCGCGCCTAGCGGTGCTTTGTGCGTGAAAAGTCAGCTCGCTTGTCGGCAACCCGTTTCTGCAGACCAGATTGGAATCAGTTAGCGCTAAGCGGATGGACTGAAACCGGGTGCTGCCCCGGCTGCCTTCACCGACTTGCAGCCGATCCGACTGCCACTTGGTTCATCAACTGCCGTTCTAAGCGGCAAACAGGGCGCAAAATGCCCGATTGAACCAGTTTGGCCGTGCAACCTTCCTGCTGCGTAATCGGGAATTGCCATTCGGTAGGCCATTGCCGTAAGCGTATAGGACAAGCGCAGGAAAACTGCCGGACACATGGGGAGATTGGCGTGGTTGCAACCAGCCCGAACGACGCTTTCGTCGCTTTTGAGCACGTTCAGAAAAGCTATGATGGCGTGTCATTGGTCGTCAAAGACCTGAACCTTTCGATTGGCAAAGGTGAGTTTCTGACGATGTTGGGGCCATCCGGCTCGGGCAAGACCACGTGTCTGATGATGCTGGCGGGGTTTGAAACCGCGACGCATGGCCGGATCATGCTGGACGGCACCAATATCAACGAGGTGCCGCCGCACAAACGCGGCATCGGCATGGTGTTCCAGAACTACGCTTTGTTCCCGCATATGACCGTGGGCGAAAACCTGTCATTCCCGCTGGAAGTGCGCGGCATGGGCAAGTCCGAGCGTGAGGCCAAGGTCAAACGCGCCCTCGACATGGTGCAGATGTACAGTTTCATCAATCGCCGCCCCGCACAGCTTTCCGGCGGTCAGCAACAACGCATCGCTTTGGCGCGGGCCTTGGTGTTTGATCCCAGCCTCGTGCTGATGGACGAACCCTTGGGCGCTTTGGATAAACAGCTGCGCGAGCATATGCAGTTTGAAATCAAACACTTGCATGAAAGCCTTGGCATCACCGTGGTCTATGTGACCCATGATCAGGGCGAAGCCTTGACGATGTCTGACCGAGTTGCGGTGTTCAACGATGGCCGCATCCAGCAGCTTGCTCCGCCCTCTGATCTCTATGAACGCCCGGAAAACAGCTTCGTCGCGCAGTTCATCGGTGAGAATAACAAACTGCCCGGCACCATCGAATCCATCGGTGACGGCAAATGCACCGTGCGCTTGGAAACCGGCGAAGTGATTGACGCAACCCCGGTCAACGTCTCGACCAAGGGTGCGAAAACCCTGGTGTCGATCCGCCCCGAGCGTGTCGAATACAAACCCGAAGCGATGCCGGAAGGCGCGCATACCATCGACGCCGAAGTGATGGAATTTATTTACATGGGCGACATGTTCCGCACGCGTTTGCGCGTTGCCGGATCGGATGAATTCGTGATCAAATCGCGAAATACCCTGGGTCAGCGCATGCTGGCTCCGGGTGAGAAGATCAAGATCGGCTGGGCACCGCAAGACGCCCGCGCCCTTGATCCAATGTGATCCCCTGCAAAAGGGGCAGCCGCAGGGACGCGGCCTCTTAACAAACGTCCTTATCCAACCTGGGAGACCTCAATGAAGAAACTTCTCGTTCTGTCCACCGCTCTGTCCAGCATGGCCTTTGCGGCTCATGCTGACCTGACGGTGATGTCGTGGGGCGGCGCTTATGGCGAAGCCCAGACCGAAGCCTTTGTGAAGCCGTTCATCGCGGCCACCGGCAAACCCACCATCATGACCGACAGCGATAACCCCGCTCCGGCGCTGAAGGCCATGGTCGAAGCTGGCAACGTGACCGTTGACGTGGCATCGGTTGAATATGCAGACGGTATCCGTCTGTGCGACGAAGGCGTGTTGGAGCCAATCGACGCGGCTTCGTTGCCCGCTGGTGCTGACGGCACCCCGGCTGCTGAAGACTTTATCGCTGGTGCCGTGACCGAATGTGCCGTGTCGACCGACATCTGGTCGAACGTCTTCGCCTATGACACCACCAAGTTCCCCGAAGGCCCGACGGCCGTCGCTGACTTCTTCGACCTGACCAAGTTCCCCGGCAAGCGTGGCCTGCGCAAGGGCGCCAAAGCCGTTCTCGAACTGGCTTTGCTGGGTGACGGCGTTCCGGCTGCCGAAGTTTACGCTGTTCTGGGCACCCCCGAAGGCGTTGACCGCGCGTTTGCCAAACTCGACACCATCAAGAAAGACGTTGTCTGGTGGGAAGCAGGCTCGCAGGCACCGCAGCTTCTGGCTGATGGCGAAGTCGCGATGACCACCGCCTATAACGGCCGGATCTTTGCCGCGGCGATGAACGAAGGCAAACCCTTCCAGATCGTCTGGGATGGTCAGATCTATGAGAACGAAATGTTCGTCGTGCCGAAGGGCGCACCGAACATGGCTGATGCGATGGAATTCATCAAGTTCGCCACCTCGACCGAAGGTCTGCGCGCATCGGCGCAGCAAATCTCGTACGGCCCGGCGCGTAAATCGTCGATGGCCACCGAGATCATCTTCAAAGACGGCAAGACCGTGATGGCACCGCATTTGCCGACCGCCCCGGAAAACATGACCAACGCCCTGGAAACCTCGGCGACGTTCTGGGTCGACCATGACGCAGAACTGAACGAGCGTTTCCAGGCTTGGCTGGCGCAGTAAGCAAAAGCGATGGCCCGATTTTGGGCCGGGCTTGATCAAAACCGGGCGCGGATCACCGTTCGCGCCCGGCCTCTGCCAGAAGGGATGACGGGATGGCCGACGCCACCACGATATTGTTGACCACCGCCGATGGCCGTCCGTTGAAGGCCGCCTTGGCAACCGCCCAATCCCGCGCCAAGCGCCGCGCCTTCTTTTTGGTGTTGCCGCTGCTGATTTTCGTGCTGCTCAGCTTTCTGATCCCGATCGGCTATATGTTGAAGCGTTCGGTCGAGCATGATGGCTTTTCCAGCTCTGCCCCCAGCGTTTCAGCTTGGTTTGCTGCCAACCCGGATGTGGGCACCCATGATGTTCCCGAAGCCGCCTATGCTGCGCTGGTCAAAGATCTGGCACAGATGCAGACCGACAGATCCAGCGGCATGGCGGGCTCCCGGATCAACTATACTGTGCCGGGCACCATCAGCCTGTTCAAGGCAGGTGCGCGCGAAGCCGCCAATCTGACCGCCCCGTTCAAAGAGTCCCTGCTGGCACAAGACCCGGAATGGGCCGAGCCGCGGCTTTGGGCCGCAATGCGGTCCGCCTCCAACCCCTACACGCCCGAGTTCTATCTGGTCGCTGCGGACCGCAAGCTGACTAACGATGGCTGGGAGCAAGGTGGCGATAAGGAACGCATCTATCTGTATCTGTTCTTCAAAACCTTCATTGTCTCAGGGATCATCACCATCCTGTGCCTGCTTCTGGCGTTCCCCGTGGCGCATTTGTTGGCGACTTTGCCGATGGCGAAGGCATCGTTGCTGATGATTCTGGTGCTGCTGCCCTTCTGGACATCTCTGCTTGTCCGCACCACGGCTTGGATCGCGCTGCTGCAAGAGCAGGGTGTGGTCAATGACATGCTGGTTGGCATTGGTCTCTTGGGCGACGATAACCGCATGAGAATGATGTATAATATGACAGGCACCATTGTGGCGATGACACATGTGCTGCTGCCCTTCATGATCCTGCCGCTCTATTCAGTGATGAAAACCATCCCGCCATCTTACGCCCGCGCCGCGCGCAGCTTGGGTGCCACCAGCTGGACGACTTTCCGCCGGGTCTATCTGCCGCAAACCTTGCCGGGGATCGCTGCGGGCTCGTTGTTGGTGTTCATTCTTGCCGTCGGGTACTACATCACCCCGGCCTTGGTCGGTGGCGCAGATGGCCAGCTGATCTCGAACCTGATCAGCTTCCACATGAGCAAATCGAACTGGTCACTGGCCGCTGCGATTGCTGCGATGCTGCTGGGAGCAATCCTGCTTCTGTATTGGGTCTATGACCGGCTGGTCGGCATCGACCGCCTGAAACTCGGGTGAAATCATGGCACTACCAATCTACGCATCGCCGCTCGAGAAGGCTTGGCACCTGACCTACAAGGTGATCTGCGCCGTGATCTTCCTGTTTCTGATCGCGCCGATCCTGATCGTGATGCCTCTGTCCTTCAACGCCGAGGCATACTTCACCTTCAGCTCAAAGATGCTGTCGTTTGATCCCGAGGGCTACTCGGTGCGTTGGTATGATACGCTGCTGACATTGGGCCATCCCGCACCCGAAGGTCCGCGTGACGGTGAATGGTGGCGGCTGGCATGGCGGCACGCCACCTGGATTCAGGCGGCGAAAAACTCGCTTTGGGTCGGGTTGTGGGCAACCATCCTCGCCACCAGTCTGGGCACCTTGGCAGCGCTTGGCTTGTCGCGCCCCGAGATGCCCTATCGCCGCCTGATCATGGCGACGCTGATCTCGCCGATGATCGTGCCCATCATCATCATCGCTGTGGGGATGAGCTTTTTCTACGCCAAAGCCTGTGTCGCGCCGGACAGCGCAATGGGCGAGATTTTTGGGGTGTTTCTATCGAACAAGGGCTGTCTGGCCAACTCGCATCTGGGGGTGATTGTCGCCCATGCGATCTTGGGCATTCCCTTTGTAATCATCACCGTGACGGCGACACTGTCGGGCTTTGATCAATCGCTGATCCGGGCGGCGCATTCTCTGGGGGCCAATCCGCGCGTCACCTTCTTCAAAGTGATTATGCCGCTAATCCTGCCCGGCGTGATTTCGGGCGCGCTGTTCGCCTTCGTGACCTCGTTTGACGAAGTGGTCGCGGTGCTGTTCATCGCGGGCCCCGAACAGCAAACCATTCCGCGCCAGATGTTCAATGGCATCCGCGAGGCCATCAGCCCGGCGATTCTGGCGGTGGCGACGATCTTGGTGATCCTGTCGGTCTGTATGCTCGCCACCGTCGAACTCCTGCGCCGCCGCTCGGAACGCCTGCGCGGCGTCACCCCGCACTAGGAGCCATCATGGCCAACACCTATGACACCGGGCGGCTGAACCTGCCATTCGTCGGCATTTCGACTTTCGGCAAACGCCCGTACGTCGAGGATTGGTCCAAGATCGACGCCGATGTGGCCGTGATGGGCGCGCCGTTCGACTTCGGCACGCAGTTCCGGGCGGGCGCGCGCTTTGGTCCGCGCTCGGTGCGCGAGGCGTCCACCCTGTTCAGCTTCGGCCATGCCGGAGCCTATGATCACGAGGATGACTGCACCTATCTGCCAGCCGCCGTGCGGATCGTCGATATTGGCGATGCCGACATCATCCATACCGACACCACCCGCAGCCACGACAACATCCGCACGGGTGTGCAGGCGATACTGGCTGCAGGGGCCTTGCCCGTGGTGATCGGCGGCGATCATTCGGTGAACATTCCCTGTATTCAAGCGTTTGAGGGTCACGGCGATATCCACATCTTCCAGATCGACGCGCATCTGGATTTCGTCGATGAACGCCATGGCGTGAAGGTTGGCCACGGCTCACCGATGCGCCGCGCGGCGGAAAAGCCCTATGTCACGGGGCTCACACAAGTCGGTATCCGCAACGTCTCCTCCACCTCGCGTGAGGGGTATGAGGCGGCGCGCGCGATGGGCACCGATATTCTCTCGGTGCGTCAAGCCCGCGCTTTGGGCGCAGAAGGCGTGGTCGCCCGCATCCCGAAAGGCGCGCGGGTTTATGTGACGTTGGATATCGACGGATTCTGCCCGTCGATTGCCCCGGGCACCGGCACGCCCAGCCATGGTGGGTTTCTCTATTACGAAGTGCTGGAAATGCTGCAGGCGATTGCCAAAAATCACGAAGTGGTCGGCATGGATCTGGTCGAGGTCGCCCCGGATTATGACCCGACACAATCAACCAGCATTCTCGCGGCGCAAATCCTGTTGAACTTCCTTGGCTTCATTTTCCACACGCGTGGCGTGAGGTAAGCCGATTTCCGCTGCGGAAATCGGCGTCACGGCAGAATGTGCAGCCAACCCCAGCTGGTGAAAATCGACAATCCGGTCGCCACCAGCACCGCCGTCGCGCTGATCCGCTTGCCCACGCCATACATACTGGCGAACATGTAAGCATTCACCCCCGGTGCCATGGCCGAGGTGACAGTGACCGAGCGCAAACCATTGACATCAAGGTTAAATACAAAGCGCCCCAAACCATAGGCAATCGCCGGATGCAGCAGCAGCGAGGCAAAACACACCATTGCGATCAGCGCTTTGTCACCCTCGGGATGATAGCGCAGCAGCACGCCGCCCAAGCCAAACAGCGCGGCTGGCAGGCCAGAGCGCGCCATCATGTCAATTGCTGCCGTGAAGAATCCCGGCTGCGGCACCCCCGTCAGATTCACCGCGAAACCGATCATCAACCCGATCACCAGCGGCTGGGTAAACATACCGCGCAACACCTGCCGCGCCAGATCAGCGTGACTGCGGGTCTCGGCCTCGCGTGAGCGCGCCCATTCCATGAACACGATGCCGAAGGTGTAAATCAGCGGCGCATGGATCGAGATGATCGCGAAGTTGCCGGCCAGCGCTTCGGTCCCATAGGCGCGCTCGGTGATCGGCACACCCAGCAGCAAAGAGTTGGAAAACGTGCAGGCAAAACCAATCGCCACCGCATCCGTCAGCGGGCGGCCAAAGCCAAACCGGGCCACGCAGAACCCGAAAGCATAGCAAACCGCCGCCCCGGTGTAGAAGGATATCAGCAGGCCGGGGGCAAAGGCGGTACTCAAATCCAGCGTCGCTACATTCTTGAACAGCAGCACCGGCAACGCAAAGCTTTGCGCATAGCGCATCACCCCATCGACGGCACTTTCGCTGAAAAGTTTCGCGCGCGCGGCCACATAGCCAAAGCCAATCAGCAAAAACACCGGCAGAATAACGTCAAGCAACGCGCTCATGCGACATTCTCAAACGTCAGCACCATGCCATCGAAGGCAGGTTGCACGCACTTTGGCAGCTCTGCGGTCAAGGTGTCATAATCCATATCCAGATGCATGTTGGTGATCACCGATTGCGCCGGGCGCGCCCGGTTGATCCACTCCAGCGTCAGCGCCAGATGCGCATGGGTCGGATGCGGTTTGCGGCGCAAAGCGTCGATGATCCAGCAGTCAAGGTGTTCAAGTTGCGTCCAGACAGCCTCAGGGATCGTCACCACATCGGGGATATAAGCCAATCCCCCGATCCGAAATCCCAAGGCCTCCATCGAGCCATGATCCACCACCATCGGCGTGAAGCTGATCGGCCCCGCTGGTCCCGGCACTTCAAACGGCCCATGCCCAATGGTGTGCAGATCAAGGATCGGTGGATAGGGCGAGCCTTCGGGCTGCACAAACGCATAGGCAAATCGCGCGAGCAGCGCCCCCTGCGTCGGATGATCGGCCCAGACCGACAGCCGCTGCCGCATGTTGAAAACAATTTGGCGCAGATCATCAATGCCGTGGGTATGGTCGGCATGCGAATGGGTGAACACCACGCCATCCAGCGTACCAATCCCGGCGTCCAGCAACTGATCGCGCATGTCCGGTGAGGTGTCGATCAGCACCCGCGTGATCGCATCGCCTGACAGCCGCTCCACCAGCAAAGAGCAGCGGCGACGGCGGTTCTTGCGGTTCAACGGATCACAATCGCCCCAATCACCGCCCAGCCGAGGCACGCCACCAGACGAGCCGCACCCCAGAATGGTAAATCGCATCGTCGCCATTATGCCGCCTGCGCTTTGCGGGCTGCGCGGGGGAACAGGCGGTCAAAATTCGCGGTGGTGGCGGCGGCAAATTCCGCTTCGCCGATGCCAAACACAGATGCACCGACCTTTGCGGTGAAGGCGGTATAAGCCGGCTCATTGCGCCGCCCGCGGTAGGGCGGGGGGGCAAGATAGGGGCTGTCGGTCTCCAACAAAATCCGGTCCAACGGCGCGCGGGCAAAAATATCGCGCAATTCCTGTGACTTCGGAAAAGTCGCCACCCCCGACATCGACAGATAAAACCCCATCTCCAGCGCCGCTTGCCCCAAAGCCTCACCCGAAGAAAAGCAGTGCATGACGCAGGAATAGGGTTTTACGGCCATACCATCTGCCAAAATCCGCGTCATATCCTCGTCCGCCGCGCGGGAATGGATGATCAGCGGCAACCCGGTTTCTTGCGCCGCTTCAATATGGATGCGCAAAGATCGTTGCTGAATCTCCGCCGTCTCGGCGGTGTAGTGATAATCCAGTCCTGTCTCGCCGATGCCGACAAACTTCGGATCGTCAGCCAGCGCCACCAAATCCTCCACGCTCACCGGAGGATGTTCCGCCGCACTCATCGGGTGGATACCTGCCGCATAAAACACCGAAGGATAGGCCGCCACAATCGCCCGCACGTTCGGCAGATTGTGCAGCTTGGTGCAGATCGTCACCATGCGGGACACCCCTGCCTCATGCGCGCGGGCGATGATTTGTGGCAGCTCGTCCTGAAAGTCGGGGAAATCAAG
>NZ_JAXMJJ010000054.1:0-67635 GCF_034376685.1 Cypionkella sp. | reverse complement strand
TGAAGCCACCCTTGTAGATGTCGCCATTGGCATAGGTCTCGGTGCCTTTGCACATGCGCAGGCCTTCGACGAAATCGCCCTCGTAGATATCGCCATTCGGTTGGGTCAGTTTGCCCAAGCCATTGATCTGGCCAGCTTTCCACGCGCCGACATAGACCAGCTTGTTCGGCATGGTCAGCGTGCCGGTGCCTTGCCGCGCGCCTTTCACCAGCGTGCCGGTGTAGGTGGTGCCATCGGGATAACGGATGACGCCTTCGCCCTGCTTTTCACCAAGCTGCCAGTTGCCCGCATAGCTGTAGCCATTGGCATCGGTCAGCTTGCCTTGCCCGTCATGCTTGCCATCGGTCAGAGCCCCGACATAAACCGAGCCATTGGCATAGGACGCGCGGCCTTGGCCGGTCATCTTGCCGCCGCGCCAGTCGCCCTCATAGGTGCCACCATCGGCGAAGGTGATCTTGCCCTTGCCCTCGGGCTTGCCGGCGGCGAAGCGGCCCTCATAGACCGAGCCATTCGGATAGCGCGCAATGCCGCTGCCGCGGATCTCGCCGCTGACCCAGTCGCCGCTGTATTCATAGCCGTTGGGCAGGCGGTAGGTGCCCTTGCCGTCCTGCAAGCCGTTGACGAAGGTGCCCTCGTAGACCGAGCCGTCGTCATACTGTTTGCTGATGATCTCGCCGGAGTCTTGCGCCGCAGCGGTTCCCGCCAGTGCCAACACCATCACCGCCGCCAAGCTTAGGTTGCGCATCATCATCATCCTCTGTGTCGCGCCGCACCCTAGCCGAGCCCGCGCCCTGCTGACAAGGCACCCGCTTGGCCTTTCCCTCGGCTCTGAACCTGATAGAACCGGGAAAACCCTAACCCGGAGCATATCATGGCCGCGACGTTCCGCCTGACTTTGGCACAGTTGAACCCGACGTTGGGCGCGATCGAGGCCAATGCGACGCTGGCTTATGAGGCGTGGGTGCAGGGCCGCGATGCAGGGGCGCAGATGGTGGCGCTGACCGAGATGTTCATCACCGGATATCAGACTCAGGATCTGGTGATGAAACCGGCGTTTCATACGGCTGCGGTGCAAGCGATAGAGGCTTTGGCGTTGCGGATCGTCGATGGTCCGGCGCTGGGGATTGGCGGGCCATGTGCGCGGGATGGGCAGCTTTACAACGCCTATTACATCCTTGAGGGCGGCAAGATTGTGGCCACGGTGCTGAAGCACGAACTGCCGAACAATGATGTGTTCGATGAAAAGCGGGTGTTCGCTTCGGCCCCGCCACAGGGGCCGTATCGGGTCGGGCCATTGCGGATTGGCTCGCCGATTTGTGAAGATGCCTGGCATTCGGACGTGTGTGAGACCTTGGCCGAGACCGGGGCGCAGATTTTGCTGGTGCCGAATGGCTCGCCCTATCATCGCGGCAAGCCTTCGGTGCGGACCAATCTGATGGTGGCGCGGGTGGTCGAGACCGGGCTGCCGTTGGTCTATCTGAACATGATCGGCGGGCAGGATGATCAGGTGTTTGACGGGGCATCGTTTGTGCTGAACCCCGGTGGCGCATTGGTGGCGCAACTGCCGCAGTTTGATGCCTGCGTGACGCATGTGGATTTTGTTGAGACGGCCGAGGGCTGGCGGGCCTTGCCGGGCATCATGGAGAAGATGCCGATTTCCTATGAGGCGGATTACCGGGCCATGGTGATGTCTTTGAAGGATTATCTTGGCAAGACCGGGTTCAAGAAGGTGCTGCTGGGGCTGTCGGGGGGGATTGATAGCGCCATAGTCGCGGCGGTGGCCGCCGATGCGATTGGGCCGGAGAATGTGCGCTGCGTGATGCTGCCATCGCGCTATACCTCGGCGCATTCACTGGAGGATGCGGCGCAGGTGGCGCAGGCTTTGGGGTGTCGGTTGGATACGGTGTCGATCACGGGCGCTCAGGATGCGGTGGGCGAGGCTTTGGCGCATTTGTTTGAGGGCACCCAACCGGGGGTGACCGAGGAAAACGTGCAGTCGCGGTTGCGCGGGCTGTTGTTGATGGCGATGTCGAACAAGTTTGGCGAGATGCTGCTGACCACGGGCAATAAATCCGAGATGGCGGTGGGCTATTGCACGATCTATGGCGATATGAACGGCGGTTATAACCCGCTGAAAGACCTGTATAAAACCCGTGTGTTCGACACTTGCCGCTGGAGGAATGACAATCACCGGCCTTGGATGCTGGCGCCTGCGGGGCAGGTTGTTCCGCCGCGGGTGATTGATAAGCCGCCGAGTGCGGAGCTGCGCCCCGATCAGAAAGATGAGGACAGCTTGCCGCCCTATCCGGTTCTGGATGCTATCTTGGATGGGTTGGTGGAGCAGGAATTGTCGGTGGCCGATCTGGTCGCGAAGGGGTTTGATCGCGCCACGGTGAAGAAGGTCGAGCATCTGCTGTATATCAGCGAATACAAACGCTACCAATCCGCCCCCGGCACAAGGCTGACCCGCCGCGCCTTTGCGGGCGACCGCCGCTATCCCATCGCCAACCGTTGGCGCGACAACGCCTGATGCCGCTCTATGCCTTCGCGGCTTTGCTTGAAATCGCGGGCTGTTTCGCGGTCTGGAGCTGGTGGCGCGGGGCCTCGGCGCTGTGGCTGATCCCTGGAGCCTTGGCTTTGGCGGGCTTTGCCTATCTGCTGGCGCTGACGCCGCCTACACATGCGGGGCGCAGTTATGCGGCTTATGGCGGGGTCTATATCGCCGCTTCGCTTGTATGGCTTTGGCTGGTTGAGGGCAGTCGGCCCGATTGGGCTGATTTTGTGGGCGCGGCTCTGGCTCTGGCAGGGGCTGCGCTGATCTTGTGGGCGCCGCGGGGCTAAATCTCGCTGATTTCGCATTCCGGCAACAGCCGCTCGACATCTTGCAAGCGACAGAGCTGCGTTGCATCCGTCGTCACCGCCGCACTGGCCGCCGCCGCGCCATAGGCCAGCGCGCGCGCAGACTCCACGCCCCGCGCAAGGCTGAGCACAAAGCCTGCGACAAAGCTGTCGCCTGCGCCGACCGTGCTGACCACCTGCACCTTTGCCGCCTTGGCAAACACCCGTCGCCCGGCTTCGGCCATCACTGATCCATCTGCGCCGCGCGCCACAATCACCCGCTGCGCCACGCCGCGCTTGACCAGATCAGAGGCAAAATCAGCGCTTTGCGTGCGTGTCTCTAGCTTATGTCCGACGATGCTTTCGGCTTCCTCGCCGTCCATCCGCAGCACGAACAACCCCGGAATCGGATGGCTGACCGCTTCACGCAGCGGTGCCCCCGAGGTATCCAGCACCACGTTCAATCCGGGCATCGAGCGCGCCAGACGCGCGGGGAAATCCACCGGAACGCCGGGTGGCTGGCTGCCGGAAATCACCCCAATCGCCCCCGGTCGCGCCGAGGCGCGCAGCAGCAGGAATACGCGATCCTGATCCGCCTCTGACCACACCGGCCCCGGCAACATGAAGCGATATTGCCTGCCGGTTTTGGCTTCGGTGACGGTCAGGCTTTGCCGGGTTTCACCGGGGGCGGTCAGGGCCAGAAACGGCACGGATTCTTGCCGGATCAACCCCGCCAGACGATCCCCCGTCAGCCCGCCCAAAGCGACCAGCGCCAGACTTTCGCCGCCCAGCGTTGCAATCGCGCGGCTGACGTTCAAGCCGCCACCGCCGGGATCCAGCAGCGGCTCGGAACAGCGCAGTTTGTGATCTGGCAGCAACTCCGCCACCCCCGTCGCCATATCCAGCGCGGGGTTCAGCGTCAGGGTCAGGATCGGGGTTTGCTGGGACATGGCCGCGCTATTCGACCTTTTCTTCGGTGACTGTAGGGGCTTCGCTGACTTCAGGCTGCGCGGCATTGGCCGGGGCTTGGTCTGGCGTTGCTGCCGGGTCCGCGACGATTTCGATGCTGTTGCGGAAGGTGCCTGCTTTTTGCGAGTTCTTATCGCGCAGCGTGGTTTCCAAGATATAACGGCCGGGGGCGAGCCCCGTCAGCGTATAGGTTAGATTGGCGGGAAACTCGCGGTTCTGCGATCGTGAGGTCACATCGAGCATAGCGACCGAGGGCAATTCGCCCAGCATTTCGCCCGCTTCAGTCATCACCTTCAGATCGACGATGAAGCCGAAGGAATGCAGGCCCTCGCCGCCCGAGCCAAAGCCATAACCTACGGGCTCGGCATAGATCAGGATCGGGGCGCCAATTTGATATTTGTCGTCCTGCCGCGGATTGTAGATGCCCAGCATGGTGACGGGTGCATCCACCAGTGCCGCGTCGCGGATGATGATGTCGGAGCCGTTGTCCCAGACAGTGCCCAAAAGCGCACCCGCACTGTCCAGCGCGGCGGTGCTGTCATTATCGGCTATCTGAGCTTCGATCTCTGTCGCCATATCCACGATTGGCCCGGCGCTGAGCGGCGTGACAAAGAGCGCGCCCAACAGGATGGTGGAGATGGCGCAGGCTTGTTTTAACACGAAAGATGGCTCCTCGGGTTGCAGCATCTCATCACAATAGAAAGATTCTTGCGCCCTGTCCAAGCGACAACCGCCATCGGGACGGGATTGTTTTATTCCCACCACGGATCAATCGCGCCGATCTCGGCATCGCTCCAGCCGAAGTGATGCGCAAGTTCGTGCACCAAGACATGGGTGACCAGCTCTTGTAGGGTGACATTGCCGCGCTCAAGCCATTCATCCAGAATCGGGCGGCGGAACAACCAGATCATATCGGGCTGAAGCGGTTGATCTGAGACGGATTTCTCGGTCAGCGGAATGCCTTCGTAAAGGCCCGTCAGCTCGAACGGGCTTTCAACGCCAAGCTCGGCCAGCATGTCATCGCTGGCGAAATCTTCGATGCGCAGCACGACGTGCTGGGCGGCTTCTCGGTAGGGCAGCGGCAAATCGGCAATGGCCGCAAGCGCAAGTGCTTCGATCTGCGCGGCGTCGGGGGCCGTGAGGGTGGCATGGGGCGTGGTCATGGCAGCAGCCTAGCCCCAAGGCGGAAAGCTGCAAGGCGATAACTGGACAAACGGCGGGCCATATGACAGGGAAGGCCGATTGCAGGAGAGCCGAAATGACCGATCGTTCCACGATTACCCGCTTTGCCCCGTCGCCCACCGGCTATATCCATGTCGGCAATCTGCGCACGGCGCTGATGAACTATCTGATCACCCGCAAGGCTGGGGGCACGTTTATTCTGCGGTTGGATGACACCGATCAGGAACGCTCGAAGCAGGAATATATTGACGGATTGCTGTTCGATCTCGATTGGCTGGGTCTGCATTGGGATCGGGTGGAACAGCAATCGTTGCGGTTTGATCGCTACCGCGAGGCTGCAGATCAGTTGCGCGCGGCGGGGCGGTTTTATGAGTGTTTCGAGTCGCCGGTCGAGTTGGATCTGAAGCGCAAGAAGCAGCTGAACATGCACAAGCCGCCGGTCTATGACCGCGCGTCGCTGCGGATGACGGAAGACGAAAAGGCCAAGGCGCGGGAAGAGGGTCGTGCGGGCTATTGGCGCTTCCTGCTCGACCAACAGCGCATTGAGTGGACCGATGGCATCCTTGGGCCGATCTCGATTGATGCGGCTTCGGTGTCGGATCCGGTGCTGATCCGGGCGGATGGCCAGATTCTTTATACCTTTGCCTCGTCGGTGGATGACATTGATATGGGTGTGACTTCGATCGTGCGGGGGGCGGATCATGTCACCAACACCGCGACGCAGATCCAGATCATGCAGGCGATGGGTGGCACGCCGCCGAATTTCTCTCACCATTCGCTGCTGACTGGGCCAAAGGGCGAGGAACTCTCCAAGCGTTTGGGCACGTTGTCCTTGCGCGATCTGCGCGCGCGGGGGGTGGAACCGATGGCGCTGCTGTCGCTGATGGCGCGGCTCGGGTCATCGAAGCCGGTGGAACTGGCCACGTCGATGCAGGATCTGATCGACGGGTTTGACATTGGCAGCTTTGGTGCGGCGCCGACCAAATTCGATGCGGAAGACCTGTTCCCGCTGACCCGTGCGCATGTGCAAAGCCTGCCGCTTGCGAATGTGGCCGAAAAGATCGCGATGCTGGGCGTGCCTGCCGACAAGGCGGAATTGTTCTGGAACGTCGCCAAAGCCAACATCACCGTGTTGGCCGATCTGGAAGGCTGGTGGACGCTGTTCCGCGATGGCGCTGTGCCGCTGGTGGATGAGGAAGACCGCGAGTTTGTGGCGCAAGCCTTTGATATGCTGCCGGAAGGTCCTTGGACCACCGCGACTTGGGGCGAATGGACCAATGCGGTGAAAGAGGCGACGGGGCGCAAGGGCAAAACCCTATTCCGCCCGCTGCGCCGTGCTGTCACGGGTCTGGATGCTGGGCCAGAGATGGCGGACGTTATGCCTTTGCTGCAAAAGCGGCCAAGCCTCTAAGGCTTTCATACTGGTCTAAATATTCTGGGGGTGCGGGGGCTAGCCCCCGCTTCTCCGCCTGCTCAGCGCGCCAAAACCAGCCAGCCTGCGATTTCCGCCAACTGTTGCATTGCGCCCAAAACATCCCCGCTTTGCCCGCCGATCTGGCGCAGGGCGATGCGGGCGAAGATCAGCTGAACCACGATTTGTGTGGAGAACACCAAGACGGCGGCTTGTGGGCCTATCAGCACCGCCATGCCCAGAACAGCAAGCGCGAACCCTGCCAGAGCGCGGGCCAGCGTGGTGCCTGTGGCGGATTTTCCCATGCCATCGGCACGGGCGGCGGGCATCCAGAGCAGCGCGAAAGCCAAGCCAGCGCGGCTGGAAATTGCCAGTGCAATCAAGGCGCAAGCCGCAAGCTTTGGATCATGCCCCACCAAAATCGCCAAAGCCTGCCAGCGCAGCCCTAGCGACAGGATCAGCGCCACGCCGCCATAACTGCCGATCCGGCTGTCGCGCATGATTTCCAGTTTGCGGGCGCGGTCACGGCCACCGCCGAAGCCATCGGCGACATCGGCGAGGCCGTCTTCGTGCAGGCCTCCCGTGGTCAAAATGCCTGCCGCCAAGGCAAGCCCCGCCGCCAGCGGTGGAGCGATGCCAAGCGCCAAGGCCCCGCCCAAAACCGTCGCACCAATCGCGCCGACCAGCGTCCCAACCAGTGGAAATGCCCAAACCGCAGCGCCAATCGCGGGGGCCTCGGCCATTCGCACCGCAGGCAGGCGGGTCAGCAGCATCACCGCCAGCTGCACCTCTGCCAGACGGGTGCGAAAGGAGGTCATGCTTCGGAAACTCCGGCCTCGCCGAAGGTGGCCATGCCGTTGTGACAAGCGAGCGCGCTGCGCAGGATGCCAAGGGCCAATGCCGCACCTGAGCCTTCGCCCAAGCGCATGTCAAACTCCAGCACGGCGCGTTTATTCAGCGCGGCCAACAGCTTGCGGTGGCCCGGCTCGGCGCTTTGGTGGCCGACGAGGCAATGATCGAGCAGGGCCGGATCGGCGGCATACAAAGCCGAAGCCGCAGCTGTGCAGATGAAGCCATCGAGGATCACCGGAATCCTAGCTGCCCGCGCCGCCAACACAGCACCGCAAATCGCCGCTTGCTCGCGCCCGCCCAAGGCCGCCAGAATGCCCATCGCGCTGAGACCTTTGTGGCGCGCAAGCCCCGCCTCAATCGCCGCGATCTTACGCTTGATGCCGTCGCTGTCCGATCCAGTGCCCGCGCCAACCCAATCCGCCACATCGCCGCCAAACAGGGCCGAAGTCATCGCGGCCGCCACGGTGGAATTACCGATGCCCATTTCGCCCAAGATCAGCACATCGGCGGTCACATCAACCGCATCCGCCCCGGCCTGCATCGCGGCCAAAGTCTCGGCCTCGGTCATCGCGGGGCCTTGGGTGAAGTCGGCAGTGGGGCGGTCAAGCTCCAAAGCGATCACCGACAGATCGGCCCCATTGGCGTGGCAGAGTTGGTTGATCGCAGCGCCGCCGACCTGAAAGTTGCCAACCATCTGCGCCGTCACCGCTTGCGGAAAGGGGTTCACCCCCTGCGCGCAGATGCCGTGGTTTCCTGCAAAAACAATCGCTTGCGCGCGGGTGATCTGGGGCCGCGCCGTGCCGCGCCAGCCTGCCATGAACACTGCCAACTCCTCGAGCCGCCCCAAGGACCCCGGCGGTTTGGTCAGGCTGTTTTGCCGCGCAAGAGCTGCTGCGGCGGCTGCGCTATCGGCTTGCGGCAGGCTTGTCGCCAGATCGGCCACGGCGGCGAGAGAGGTCAGTTTCATCATTTCACCTTCATTGGCAGGCCTGAGACGGCAAGGATCACCTCATCCGCCTCGGCTGCGATCCATTGGTTGAGCGTGCCCGCCGCATCGCGAAACGCGCGGGCAAGGGCGTTTTCCGGCACGATGCCCATGCCGACTTCATTGGTGACAAACACCACTGGGCTGGATTGCACGGGCAGGGCGGCCAGCAAAGCCTGCCCCGCCGCGCGCCAATCGTGGTCGCCCAGCATCAGGTTCGTCAGCCACAGGGTCAGGCAATCCACCAAGCGCGGGCCTTTGCCATTGGTGGCGGTGAGGGCTGCGATTAAATCCAGCGGCTCGGCATGGGTGATCCACTCTGCGCCGCGCCGCGCCTGATGTTCGGCGATGCGGGCGCGCATCTCGTCATCCCACGCCTGCGCTGTGGCGATGTAATGCGCGGGCTGGCCCATCTGCAAAACCAAGCCCTCGGCGATCCGGCTTTTGCCAGAGCGCGCGCCGCCAGTGATCAGAATGGTTTTGTGCATATCAGCCCTTGCCCCTTGGTCGTTGTCAAAGCAGAAACGGGGCCAGCGCGAAAGGAGAAATGCGACCGTGCCTGCCGATGCCCCGACACTTGATCAGACCGAGATCCTGCTGATCCGTCACGCCCCCGCGCTGACCGAGGGGCGTATGGCCGGGCGGCGCGATGTGGCGGCGGATTGCAGTGATGCTTTCGCCTTTGCAGCATTGCGGGGCGCTGTGGGGGCGTCGGATCATTGCCGGATCAGCCCGGCGCGGCGCTGTGTGCAGACGGCGGCGGCGTTGTGGCCTGACGTTGCGCCCACGCCGGACGCGCGGTTGTGGGAACAGGATTTCGGCGCATGGGAGGGGGTTCCGTTTGCGGATCTGCCCGATCTGGGGCTGCTGTCGACGGCGGAACTAGCTGCGCATCGCCCGCCGCAGGGCGAGAGTTTTCTGGATGTTTACGCGCGTGTTATGCCTGTCTTGCAGGAGGTCCGTGCCCTGGGCGGGCGCGTTGCGATCGTGGCCCATGCCGGGGTGATCCGCGCCGCCTTGGGGCTTGCGCTGGGGGCCGCAGAGTCGGGGCTGGCGTTTCAGGTAGCACCCTTGTCGCTGACCACGATTGTGGCGCTGCCGGGCGGGGCGTTCTCGATTGCGGGCGTCAATCGGATGCGGCGATGAGGCCGCAGTCCCTCCGCGTTGCGGGGCATTTTGGCGAGTTGTTGCAGGGCCGGATCGGGCGCGATGGCCCGGTGGCGCTGGTGACATTGCCGTGCCCGGCGCTGGGGGTTGTGGCGCGGCGATGTGCGGCCACGGGTCTAAGCCTGCACGGGGCGGGGCAGCGGTTGCTGTCGCCACAGCGGGCGCGGGCGCTGCTGGAGAAGCTGCGGCTGCCGGTGAACGGGCGGTTTGTTCTGCGTGCCGAGATGCCAGCGGGCGGGGGGGCAGGGGTGTCGACAGCCTCATTGGTTGCGCTGGCGCAGTTGGCGGGATGGCAAGGGCCGCCCGATCTGCTGGCGCGGGCCTGTGTGGCGGTGGAGGGGGCTTCGGACCCACTGATGTTTGTGCGGCCCGAGACCCGGCTTTGGGCCTCGCGCATTGGTGAAACCTTGGCGCAGTTGCCCGCATTGCCCGTCTTTGAGGTAATCGGCGGCTTTTACGGACCGCCGAAACGCACCAACCCTGCCGACAGTGATTTCCCTGATATTTCCGACCTGCTGCCGGACTGGACTGCCGCAGCCTTGGCGCAAGACCTTGCCGCGCTTGCAGCACTTGCCAGCATTTCGGCCCGCCGAACGATGGAGTGCCGTGGGGCGGGAAGTGATCCGATCTGGTCGCTTGCAGCCGATCTGGGTGCGCTTGGCTATGTCATTGCGCATACCGGGGCCGCGCGCGGGTTGATCTTTGCGCCGGGAGCGGTGCCAACAGCGGCGCGGCAACGCTTGCAACAGGCGGGCTTGCGCGGAGTGGTGCAGTTTCGCGCCGGAGGGGACCGATGAGTTTTGCCGCGATGATGCTGGTGGCGATGGTGTTGGACAGCGCAATCGGCTGGCCCGCACGGCTTTATGCCGCAATCGGCCATCCGGTGACATGGATCGGCGCGTTGATCCGCTGGCTGGACCTGTCGCTGAACCGCGATGCAGCGCCTGATGTCTCGCGTCGGATCGCCGGGGTGGCGACGGCGGTGGCGGTGATTGGCGTCACGGGGGGCGTGGCGTGGGCGCTGCAATGCGCGCTGCCTGCGGGCTGGTCGGGCATCCTGATCGGCGGTGTTCTGGCTTGGCCGCTGCTGGCGCTGCGTTCGATGTATGCTCATGTCGCGGCGGTGGTTTTACCGTTGCAAAACAACGATCTGGAACAGGCGCGCTTTGCGGTGTCGATGATCGTGGGGCGCAATGTGGCTGTGCTGGATCAGGCAGGCGTGGCACGGGCGGCGATGGAAAGTCTGGCGGAAAATACCTCGGATGGCATTGTGGCGCCGCTGTTCTGGGGAGCGGTTTTGGGCCTGCCTGGGATTGCCGCCTACAAGGCGATCAACACGCTGGATTCGATGATTGGCCACCGCACACCACGGTTTGAGGCGTTTGGCTGGGCTTCGGCGCGGATTGATGATGTGGTCAATCTGATCCCGGCGCGGCTGACGGGGCTGGTGTTTGCGCTGGTCTCAACCGCGCCGCGCCGGGCAGTGGCGGTGATGTGGCGCGATGCCGGTTTGCACCGCTCGCCCAATGCTGGCTGGCCGGAAGCTGCGATGGCCGCAGGGCTTGGTGTGCGGTTGTCCGGGCCGCGCGTTTATGCCGACAGGGTGGCGGAGGAGCCTTGGGTCAACGCGGGGGCTGCCGATCCCACTGCGGGTGATCTGCAACGAGGTCTTGCGCTTTATGTCCGGGCGATGTTTGTGCTGGGCGCAGCGCTATTGGTTCTGGCGCTGGTCTGAGGGGGCAGATGCGCGATCACGGCGGGAACATTGACGGGGCCATCGCACGCTTTGGCGGCGCGGATTGGATTGATCTGTCCACCGGCATCAACCGCGTGCCCTATCCGATCCCGCTGCTGCAGCCCGAAGATTGGACGATGCTGCCGACGCAAAGTGCTAAGCAAGCCCTGCTGGATGTAGTCGCACAAGCCTACCAGTGTACCGCCCCGATGCTGGCCGTCGCAGGCGCGCAGGCGGCGATCCAGATGATTCCGCGACTGGCGAAACCGGGAAAGGCTCGCGTGCTGGGGCCGACCTATAACGAACATGCAGCCGCCTTGCGCGCCGCGGGCTGGAGGGTCGACCAGGTCAGCCAGTTCGGCCAACTTGGCGGCGCTGATCTTGCCGTGGTGGTGAACCCGAATAATCCCGATGGCCGTAGCTATGCGCCCGCCGATCTGCTGGCTTTGGCGGGGCAAGTCGGGCGGCTGGTGGTGGATGAAAGCTTCGCTGATGCGCAGCCGGAATTGTCGCTGCTGCCGCAAGCCGGGCAGGCGGGTCTGCTGGTGCTGCGGTCCTTTGGCAAATTCTACGGGCTGGCGGGCGTGCGTTTGGGCTTTGTGATCGGCTGTGCCGAGGATATAGCGGCGCTGCAGGAAATGTCTGGCCCTTGGCCCGTCAATGGCGCGGCGTTGCGGATCGGCGCTGCGGCTTTGGCGGATCAAGCTTGGGCCGAAGCCACAGTGCAACGCCTGCGGTCAGAGACCGTGCAGGCCGATGCTTTGGCTTTGGCCGCAGGTTGGCAACTGGTTGGCGGCTGCGAATTGTTCCGCACCTACGAGACGCCCGATGCAGAAACCGCACAAATCCGGCTGACAAAACAGCAGATATGGAGCCGAATCTTTCCCTATTCAAACCGTTGGCTGCGGATCGGCCTGCCCGGCACGCCCGCCGAATGGGCGCGGTTGACCCGTGCCTTGGAGGTCTGATGCAGTTCACGGCAGACGAATCCGCCACCCTGCTGCGCATCCTGCAATGGCGCCGCGACGTGCGGCATTTCCGCCCCGATCCGGTGGATGAGGCGGTGCTGGAGCGTCTGCGCGCCACGATGGATTGCGCCCCCTCGGTCGGCAATGCGCGGCCTTGGCGGGTGATCCGGGTGGAGGATGCAGGATTGCGCAAGGCTGTGCGCGCGAATTTCATGCGCTGCAACGCCGAGGCGGCCAAGCTTTACACTGGCGACAAGCACGCCGAATATCTGGCGCTGAAACTGGCGGGGCTTGAAGTGGCGCCGGTGCAACTGGCGGTGTTCAACGTGATGGACCCAGAGGCGGGGCATGGGCTGGGACGGCAGACTCTGCCCGAAACCCTGCGCCAGTCGACGGCGATGGCGATCCATACTCTGTGGCTGGCGGCGCGGGCCGAGAATCTGGGGCTCGGCATGGTGTCGATCCTTGAGCCACATGACATTGAGGCGCTGCTTGGCGTGCCCGCAGGTTGGGAGTTCGCCGCCTATCTTTGCATCGGTCATCCCGAGTTCATGGATGACACTCCGCTGCTGCATCGCACCGGCTGGCAGGAAAACACTCAGACCGAATGGCCGCGCCGCTAGCGCGCCAGCGCCAGCAGGGCCGCAACATGGACATGGGTTTCCAGATGCGCGGCAAGCGCATCCAGCACCGCTTCAACCCCCGCGCCATAGGTCAGCCCCGAGGCTGCCGCGCCGATCTGGTGCAGAAATCCGGCGCGAAAGGCGTCGTTGGCAAACATGCCATGCAGATAGCTGCCCATCACCCGGCCATTGGCCGAAACGGCACCCTCCGGCTGGCCATCGACATAGGCAAAGGGGCGGGCGCGATCAGGGCCATCGGTGCGGCCGATGTGAATCTCATAGCCCTGCATCGCCAAATTGGTTGCCGCGTGAACGGCCTCGGTGCGGGTCAGCCGCTTGTCGGGCGTCATCACGGTGTCCACCGCCAAGGCGCCTAGACCAATGGTCTCGCCCGCCGGACCTTCGATGCCAGCGGGATCGCGCACGATCTGGCCCAGCATCTGATAGCCGCCACAGATCCCCAGCACCCGACCGCCCCGCCGCAGATGCGCGGCCAAATCGACATCCCAACCCTGCGCGCGCAGATAAGCGAGATCGCCGCGCGTAGATTTCGAGCCGGGAATGATCACCAGATCGGTATCCCCCGCAATCGCCTCGCCCGCCCGCACCATCTGCAAGCTGACGCCGGGTTCCTGCGCCAAGGGGTCGAGATCGTCAAAATTGGCGATCCGCGAAAGCGTCAGCGCTGCGATCTTGTAACCACCCGCGCCACCACCTTTCGGCAAGTCGAGCGCGTCTTCGGCGGGCAGCTTGGAGGCATCGGTGAAAAACGGCACCACGCCATAGCCACGCCAGCCGGTGCGCGCGGCAATCAAGCGATAGCCATCGTCGAACAACCGCGGATCGCCGCGAAACTTGTTGATCAGGAAGCCTGCGATCATTGCGTTATCCGCAGGGTCCAGCACCGCCTGTGTGCCGACAATCTGCGCTATCACCCCGCCGCGATCAATATCTCCGGTCAGGATTACCGGACATTCCGCCGCCCGCGCAAAGCCCATATTGGCAATATCCCCCGAGCGCAGATTGACCTCGGCCGGAGAGCCCGCACCTTCCACGATCACCAGATCATGTTGCGATTTCAACCGGTTGAAGCTGTCCAGCACCGGTGCCATCAATGATGGCTTCAAAGCCGCATAGTCCCGCGCCTTCACCGTGGCGATGCGCTTGCCCTGCACGACAACCTGGCTTCCCGTCTCGGATTCCGGCTTCAGCAACACCGGGTTCATATCGGTATGCGGCTCCAGCCCACAGGCCATCGCCTGCAAGGCTTGGGCGCGGCCAATCTCACCACCATCCGCCGTTACAGCTGCATTGTTCGACATGTTCTGCGGCTTGAACGGCGCGACCGACAGCCCGCGCAACTTTGCTGCTCGGCACAGGCCTGCCACCAGCAGAGATTTGCCGACATTGGAGCCCGCACCTTGGATCATCAGGGCTTTCATTGCAGGCATCCGGCGGCGCTTGGGTTGAGATTGCGGGAGCCTCCGGCGGGAGTATTTTCTTCCAGTATGAAAGCCAAAGGTGGGCGCAGCATCTCGGGCCGATTGCGCGGGGGAGATGCTGCGCTTTCACACTGGGCGATCATCGGGGCTCCCCCCTGTACCGCTCCACCGTTTTGGCACCAGAAGGTTAACATTTCGTTGCTTTCATACTGGTGGAAAATACTCCGGGAGTAAGTTTGTGTTTTCCAACGGAAAACACAAACCAAGGGGCTGGCCCCCAATCTATTCTGTCAACAAGCGCAACCGATCAAAACTCCACCCCCGGCTGGGCTTTGATGCCGGATCGGAACGGATGCTTCACCAGCGTCATCTCGGTGACCAGATCGGCGGCCTCGATCAACTCGGGTTTCGCGTTGCGGCCCGTCATCACCACATGGGTCAGGGGTGGCTTTTCGGCCGCCAGAAACGCCAGCACTTCGGCGATATCGAGATAATCATAGCGCAGGGCGATGTTGATCTCATCCAGCAGCACCAGCCGGTTGCCGGGATCGCGGATCAGCTCTTTCGCCTTCTCCCAGCCCTTCGCGGCCATCGCGATGTCACGGGCGCGGTCTTGGGTTTCCCAAGTGAAGCCCTCGCCCATGGCGTGGAACTCGCAGAGGTCGGCGAAATGCGTTTCAATTATCCGACGCTCGCCGGTATCCCAGGCGCCTTTGATGAATTGCACAACAGCACAGGGCATCTCATGCGCGATGCAGCGCAGAATCATGCCGAAACCGCTGGAGGATTTGCCCTTGCCCGCCCCGGTATGCACGATCAGCAGGCCTTTATCGCCCGCTTTCCCCGCCATGATCTTGTCGCGCGCGGCCTTCTTCTTCGCCATTTTCCGCGCATGACGGGCGTTTTCGTCGCCCAAAGTGTCGGTATCGGTGGCGGGTTCAATCACGGGCAGCTCTGGGTCGGCCATCAGGTGTTTTCCGTTGCTTGACAAGGGACGCGGTTGTGCCATGAGGTGGGCATGCGCTGGTTCCTGTTTATGACAGGCGAAGAGGGAATGCGAAAGGGGGCGACCCCAAAAGCTGCCGCCCCCGCGACCGTGACCGGAGAGGTTGCCCGAGGCCACTGGAGCAATCCGGGAAGGCGGGCCGCCGTGGGGGCAACCCCGTATCCGCAAGCCGGGAGACCTGCCAGCGCAAGACTGAACGGGCGAACGGGGTGTTTCGCAACCAGCAGGCAAGGCCGATGGGCCGTGCCTTTCTGGCCATCCCATTGCCAAGCATGGATAGGCCGATGACTGTAACGCTGCATGTCTGCACCACCTGTAAGGCTGGAGAGGTCGTGGAAGACGGCGAAGCGCTGCCCGGCGCACGGCTGCATGCGGCGCTTTTGGCCGGGGAGATCCCCAATGGCCTGCGCATTGTCGGGGTCGAGTGCCTGTCTGCCTGCAATTCGGGTGCGGCGGTGGCGCTTTCGGCGCCCGGTCGCTGGTCGTATGTTTATGGTCGTCTGACCGAGGCTGATGCGCCCGATATTCTGCTGGGTGCTGCCGCCTATCTGGATGCCCCCGATGGCATCGTGCCGTGGCGTGCCCGCCCGGTGATTTTCCGCAAGCAAAGCCTTGCCCGCATTCCCCCTTTGGAGCTTCCCCATGACTGACCTCGCAAAAATCCCCGTCACTGTGATCACCGGTTTTCTCGGTGCGGGCAAAACCACGCTGATCCGGCATCTGATGCAGAACCCACAGGGCAAGCGTCTGGCGATCTTGGTCAATGAATTTGGCACGGTCGGGGTGGATGGCGACATTCTGAAATCCTGTGCCGATGATAATTGCCCGGTGGAGAATATTGTTGAGTTGGCCAACGGCTGCATCTGCTGCACCGTGGCCGATGATTTCATCCCGACGATTGAGGCTCTGATGGCGCTGCCGGTGCGGCCCGATCACATCATCATTGAGACCTCGGGTCTGGCTTTGCCGAAGCCGCTGTTGAAGGCGTTCGACTGGCCTGCGATCCGCTCGAAAATCACCGTTGATGGCGTCATTGCTTTGGCCGATGCCGAGGCTGTCGCTGCGGGCCGTTTTGCGCCGAATGTCGAGGCGGTGGATGCGCAGCGCATGGCTGATCCGTCATTGGATCACGAAACCCCGCTGTCCGAGGTGTTCGAGGATCAAATCGCCTGCGCTGACATTATCCTGATGTCGAAGGCCGATCTGGCGGGCGAGGCTGGCCTTGCTGCCGCGCGCGCAGTAATCACCGCAGAATCTCCGCGCCCGATCCCAATTCTGGCGATGTCCGAGGGCATCATTGACCCGGCGCTGATCCTTGGCCTGAACGCGAAGGCCGAAGATGATCTGGCCGCGCGTCCCTCGCATCATGATGGCCATGACGATCACGAGCATGATGATTTCGACACTGTGGTGATTGATCTGCCTGAGATCAGCGATGTTGACGCTTTGGTCACTGCGATCCAGCGCCTCGCCGAGGAACAGCATATCCTGCGCGTCAAAGGCTATGTCGCCGTCACTGGCAAGCCGATGCGGCTGTTGGTGCAAGCGGTGGGCGCGCGGGTGCGGCATCAGTTTGACCGCCCGTGGGGGGCGAGCCCGCGCCAAGGCCAGTTGGTGGTGATTGCCGAGCATCACCACGTTGATCTTGCCGCGATCCGCGCGGTTTTGGGGGCCTGAACCATGCATGTCGTCTTCCGCGAAAGCCATGGGCTGGAGGATACGCAAACCCCGTTCGATCTGGGTCAGACCCCGGCCGAATTGGTGGTTTTGTCGTTTTCCGACAGTGACCTTGGCGCTTTCGCGGCGGGATGGCACAGGGCTAACCAAGGCGCGGCCAAACTGCCGACGCTGCGGCTTGCCAATCTGGTGGCGCTGCAACATCCGATGTCGGTAGATACCTATGTCCAGCAAACCCTACCTGGTGTCAAAGGTATCCTTGTGCGGCTGATCGGCGGCGAGAATTACTGGCCCTACGGGTTGATGCAGTTGCAGGATCTGGCGCGGCGTCAGGGCATCGCTTTGGCGGTGCTGCCTGCCGATGGCCGCGAAGATGCGGCACTGGATGGCTATTCCACCTTGCCGATCAGCACTTTGCGCCGCTTGTCTGCGCTGTGTGATGCCGGGGGGGCTGTGGCCGCGCAAGCTGCGTTGGCGCAACTGACTTTGGCGGCGGGGCTTTACGCGGGGCCTGTGCTGGGCGACAAAACCGTGCCGGATTGCGGCTGGTATTGCCCCGAGCGGGGGGTGATTCCGCAACCCGAGGCTACTGACGCGGCCGTTGCCGTGACCTTCTACCGCTCTTACGTCACCGCTGCCGACACAGACCCGGTGGATGCGCTGATCCGTGCTTTCCGCGCCAAGGGTTTTGCTGCCTACGGATTGTTTGCCCCTTCGCTCAAAGCTCCCGGAGCCGACACGTTCCTGCGGGAAGCCCTCGCCTACCTGAACCCGGTCGCGATCATCAACGCCACGGCTTTCTCGGCCCGAGGCAGCGATGGTGCCACGCCGTTGGATGCGACGGGCTGCCCGGTGTTTCAGGTCGCACTTTCGACCGCCCGCAAGCGCGACTGGACCGCGGCCGAACGCGGACTGTCTCCCGCTGATCTGGCGATGCATGTTGTGCTGCCCGAGGTCGATGGCCGCGTCTTTGCGGGCGTGGTCAGCTTCAAATCGCCGGGCAAGCGCGACCCCGATCTGCAATTCTCGCGCTTTGCGCACCGTGCCGATCCGGGCCGGATCAATGCCGTGGTGGAGCGTGTGCTTGGCTGGCACCGCCTTACCACCAGCCCCACCGCCGAGCGCAAACTGGCGGTGATCCTGTCAACCTATCCGGGCAGGCCGGATCAGATTGCTCATGCTGTCGGGTTGGATGCCCTTGCGTCGGTGGAGGCTTTAACACAAACGTTGGCCGCCGAAGGCTACGGGGTAGAGCCGCGAGCGAACCTTGCGAAAGCTCTGACAACCGAAACCCTGTGTTGGCCACTGGACGCGTACAAAGCCGCCCTCACCACCCTGCCAGACCCGTTGCAAATCGCGCTTGCCGAAGCTTGGGGTGCGCCTGAAGCCGACCCCGCCGCACAAGACGGCCAGTTCCATTTTTCTGCCTTCCGTGCGGGTGCTGCCCTGATCGCCCTGCAACCCGAACGCGGCACCGTTCAGCACCGCGAAACCGATTACCACGATCTATCCCGCACGCCACGCCATGCCTATGTCGCCTTCTATCTGTGGTTGCGCGCCCAAGGTCTGCACGCGCTGATCCATATTGGCGCGCATGGCACGCTGGAGTGGTTGCCGGGGAAATCGGTCGCCCTTTCCGCCGATTGCTGGCCCGAGGCGCTGACGGGCTCGCTGCCGGTGATCTACCCGTTCATCGTCAACGATCCCGGCGAGGCCGCCCAAGCCAAACGCCGCATCGGGGCGGTGACTTTGGGCCACGTTCCGCCGCCCTTGGCGCAAAGCGCTGTGCCGGAAAACCTGCTGCGGCTGGAGCGGCTGCTGGATGAATATTCCACCGCAGACGGTCTCGATCCATCGCGCCGCAACCGCTTGATTGCCACCATACGGGATGAGGCGCAGGCTTCGGGCGTGGAAGCCGATTTGGGTCTGGATCAGACTGCCAGCCCCGCCGAGGCGATCACCCGCATTGACCGATTTGTCTGCGATATCAAGGAAAGCCAGTTCGGGGATGGCTTGCATATCTACGGCCAAGCGCCGGGGGAAACCGAGGGCCTGCTGACCGCGCTTGCGGGCCGTCGCGTCAGTGCTGGCCCTTCTGGCTCGCCTTGGCGCGGTCGGAGCGATGTGCTGCCCACCGGTCGCAACCTCTATTCTGTTGACCCCCGCGCTGTGCCGTCGCGCGCCGCCCATGCCCAAGGCGTTAAGCTGGCCGAGGAGCTTTTGCGCCGGCATTTGCAGGATAAGGGCGATTGGCCGAAGGGGCTGGTGATCGACCTTTGGGGCTCGGCCACCATGCGGACGGCGGGCGAGGAACTGGCGATGGCGATGCATCTGGCCGGGGTAGCGCCGAAATGGGATGACGGGTCAGAGCGGGTTTCCGGCTTTGAGATCGTGCCGCTGGCCCTGCTGGACCGCCCCCGAATCGACGTGACCTTGCGCGTCTCGGGCCTGTTCCGCGATGTGTTCGGCGGTCTGACGCAACTGTTCGACGCCGCTGCGACTGCTTTGGCTGCGCGCGACGAGGCCCCGGACATGAACCCCTATATCACCGCAGGCCCACGGGTGTTTGGCCCGAAGCCGGGGCTTTACGGCATGGGGATGGAGCCTGCTTTGGAAGACTACTCTGCCGAAGGTCGTGCGGCGGCAGGCGAGGCGTGGCTTTCGGGATCGGATTGGAGCATCGACGCCAAGGGCCAAAGCCAGCACAACCGCGCGGCGTTGGAGGATCGTCTGCGTGGCGCTGACGGTTATGCCCATGTGCAGGATCTGGTGGAAACCGATATCCTGCTTGCCCCCGACTATGCGTCACACGAAGGCGGGTTTGCCGCTGCAATGGCTGCCATCGGGGCGGCTGAGCCCGCGCTCTATCACATCGACGCCACCCGCCCGGACGCGCCGAAAGCCCGGCTGGTGGCCGAGGAAATCGGTCGCGTCGTGCGCGCCCGTGCTGCCAATCCCGATTGGGCGACGGGCATGATGCGGCATGGTTTTCGGGGGGCAGCAGAGGTGACGGCGACGCTGGATAACCTTGCCGCCTACGCGCATCTGACCCGCGCTGTGCCTGCGCATCTGTTTGATTTGTATCACGAAGCCACTTTGGGCCGCGCCGATCTGGTGGCCTTTATGGAGGCCGAAAACCCCGCCGCCCTCGCCGCCCTGCGCGCCCGTTTTCAGGCGTTGCAGGATGCGGGCCTGTGGATCACCCGCCGCAATTCCATCGCGGCAATGATGGGGGCAGGGGAATGACCAATTTTCAGTCTCCCATCGTCCAAGGCTGGTGCCCCGGCGCCTTGCGGCCAATGCAATCCGGCGATGGCTTGGTGGTGCGTGTCCGCCCCCGCGCGGGACGTCTGACTCCCGATCAGGCGCGCGGCATCGCCCAGCTTGCAGCCCTGCATGGCAACGGGTTGATTGATCTATCCTCGCGCGCCAACGTGCAACTGCGCGGCGTCACCGAGGCCAGCCACCCCGCCCTGATCGACGGGCTGCGCGGGCTTGGTCTGATCGACGCCAGCGCCGAGGCTGAAGCCCGCCGCAACATCATCGTGACGCCACTCTGGGCAGAAACTGACCCAACCCAACGCCTTGCGGCAGAGCTGACCGCGGCCCTTGCCGCCGCCGATGCCCCCGATCTGCCCGGCAAATTCGGCTTTGTGCTGGATACTGCCGCCCATCCCGTATTGCGCGATGTCTCTGCCGATATCTGGTTGGAAACCGGGGGCGAAAACTTGCTGCTGGCCACCCAGGGCCCGCTCGCCAAGCCTGTCACCCCTGAAAACGCCGTGGCTGAGGCGATTGCCTTGGCGCATTGGTTCATCGCCCAAGGTGGCGTGACAGAGGGCAGGGGGCGGATGGCAAGCCTGCTGAAACACCAGCCCTTGCCCGAAGGTTTCACCACCCCGCGCCTGCCTGCAACCGCACAGCCCACGCCCGGTATGCAGCCGCAAGGCCAATTGGTGGGCTTCGAGTTTGGCCAAATGCAGGCGGACACGCTGGCCGCCCTCGCTGATCTTGGCCCCTTGCGCGTGACACCTTGGCGGATGCTGCTGATCGAGGGGCTAGCCGAGGCACCACCCATCCCCGGCCTGATCACCCGCGCCGATGATCCGATGCTGCGGGTGATCGCCTGCACAGGTGCCCCAGGCTGCTTGCAAGCCCATGCTGCCACGCGCCCGCTTGCCCGCGCGCTTGCGCCGCAGCTGACCGAAACCCTGCATGTCTCGGGCTGTGCCAAAGGCTGCGCGCATCCCACCGCAGCCCCGCTGACGCTGACCGCCACGCCCGGCGGCTTTGCCCTGATCCGCGATGGCACCGCCTCTGGCACTCCGCTGCGCGAAGGGCTATCCGCGACAGACCTGACCGAAACCCCTATCCTGACCGAGATCCCCTGATGCCCCATAGCTACATCACCGATGGCGCCGAGATTTACCGCCAGTCCTTCGCGATGATCCGGGCCGAGGCGGATCTCGGTCGCTTCACGCCGGAAGAAGAAATCGTCGCGGTGCGGATGATCCATGCCGCCGGGATGGTCGGGCTTGAGGCTTATATCGAATTCTCCGAGGGCATGGCGATTGCGGCGCGGGCGGCGCTTGAGGCAGGCGCGCCGATCCTGTGCGATGCGCGGATGGTGTCGGAAGGTGTGACGCGGGGCCGGATGCCCGCGGGCAATCAGGTGATCTGCACGCTGCATGACCCTGCGGTGATCCCGCTGGCGAAAGAAATGGCCAACACCCGCTCTGCCGCCGCGCTGGAGCTTTGGCGTCCGCATCTGGAAGGCGCGGTTGTTGCCATCGGCAATGCCCCCACCGCGCTGTTCCACCTGCTCAACATGCTGGAAGACCCCGCATGCCCGCGCCCTGCCGCGATCATCGGCTGCCCGGTCGGTTTCATCGGGGCGGCGGAATCGAAAGCCGCCTTGATGGAAGTGCTGCCGGTGCCGTCGTTGATCGTGCGCGGGCGGCTGGGCGGCTCGGCGATCACTGTGGCCGCGATCAACGCGCTGGCCAGTCGGAAGGAATAGCATGGGCAAGATCATCTGCACGGGCCTTGGCCCCGGCGACCCCGATCTGATCTCGGTGAAATCTGATCGCTTGATCCGGGCGGCGGCACATGTCGCCTATTTCCGCAAGGCGGGGCGGGCAGGGCAGGCGCGGCAGATCGTGCAGGGGATGCTGGCGGCGGGTGTGACCGAATATGCGATGGAATATCCGGTGACGACGGAGATGCCGTTTGACAGCCCCGAATATAATAACGCGCTGGCGCAGTTTTATGATGATTGGGCCAACCGTTTGGCCTTGGTCGCGCAAACCGCCGATGTGATCGTGCTCTGCGAGGGCGACCCGTTCTTCTACGGCTCTTTCATGCATCTGCACACCCGTCTTGAGGGGCGTGCCGAGGTCGAGGTGATCCCCGGCATCACCGGCATGACAGGCTGCTGGAATGCGGTTGGCACGCCGTTCACGTGGGGCGATGATGTGCTGTCGGTGCTGATGGCGACGCTGCCTGAGGCCGATCTGATCTCCCATATGCAGCGCTCTGACGCGATGGTGATCATGAAAACCGGGCGCAACCTGCCGAAAGTTCGGGCCGCGTTGCAGGCCAGCGGGCGGCTGAGCGATGCTTGGCTGGTCGAGCGTGGCACCATGCCGACCCAACGCATCGCGCGGCTGGCGGATGTCGATGCTGCCGATTGCCCGTATTTCGCCATCGTGCTGGTGCATGGCCAAGGCCGTCGCCCGGAAATGGCGGGCATGGAATGAGCGGTTGGTTGGCAGTTGCGGGCCTTGGCCCCGGCGCTGAGAACATGGTGACCCCCGAAGTCCGCGCGGCTTTGGCTGAGGCCACCGATGTGATCGGCTATTTCCCCTACGTTGCCCGCATTGCGCCGCGCCCTGGTCTGAACTTGCACGGATCGGACAACCGGGTTGAGATTGACCGCGCCGACCATGCCCTGCGCCTTGCGTCCGAGGGCGCAAAGGTGGTGATCGTCTCGTCGGGTGATCCCGGCGTGTTTGCGATGGCCTCGGCATTGTTTGAGGCGTTGGAAAAGCACCCAGATCTGCACGGCTTGGATATTCGCATTCTGCCCGGCATCACCGCGATGCTCGCGGCCGCCGCCCATGCCGGCGCGCCGTTGGGCCATGATTTCTGCGCGATCAACCTCAGCGATAACCTGAAACCTTGGCCGCTGGTGGAACACCGCCTGCGCCTTGCCGCCCAAGCCGATTTCGCGATGGGCTTCTACAACCCACGTTCCGCCAGCCGTCCGCACCAATTCGCCCGTGCGCTGGAGATATTGCTGGAAGAATGTGGCCCGGATCGCCTGATCACCTTCGCCCGCGCTGTCAGCACCCCAGAGGAACGCATCCAGACCGTCACCCTCGGTGAAGCCACCCCCGAGATGGCCGACATGCGCACCATCGTGATCGTCGGCAACTCCGCCACCCGCCGGGTTGGCCGCTTTGTCTACACCCCGCGCTCCGCATGAGACAGCCATGCCATCACTTCTGGGATCGTGGCCACCACCTCGCGCTTAGGCAGAGCGGGGCGGTCGATCAGGATCACCGGAAGACCCAAGGCGCGGGCGGCGATCAACTTGGCCTCGGCCCCAGCGCCACCGGCGTTCTTGGCGACGATATGGCTGATGTTGTGGTGCAACATCAAAGCCTTGTCGCCCTCTGCCTCAAACGGTCCCCGCGCCAGCACAATCGTGCAATCGGGCAAGGGTTGGCCTTCGGGCGCATCGACCAAGCGCAACAGATAATGGTGCGGCTTGGCCGCGAAGCCCGCCAAATTCTGCTTGCCGATCGCGAGAAACACCCGTGCGGGGGTGTCTGGCAGGGCCGCAACAGCGGCTTCCATATTCCCAACATGCACCCAATGGTCGCCCTCCGCCGCCACCCAAGGCGCGCGCTCCAGACCAATCAGCGGCACCCCGGCCAAGCGGCAAGCCTCAATCGCATTGCGGCTCATCTGGGCCGCGAAGGGATGGGTGGCATCGACCACAGCGCCAATCTTTTCGCCGCGCAGATAGTCCACCAGCCCCGCCACGCCACCAAAGCCGCCGACCCGCATCGGCAGCGGTTGCGCCACTGGGTTATCGGTGCGCCCGGCGTAAGAGAACACCGCATCCTTGCCTGCAGCTGCCAATGCCCGCGCCAAAAGACTGGCCTCGGTGGTGCCGCCCAGCAGAAGGATGCGAGTCATGGGTAAGCCTTGGGTTGCGATCATCGGTCTGGGTGAAGATGGCTTGGCTGGCCTGTCAGATGCAAGCCGTGAAGCTTTGGACCGTGCCGAAATCATCTTCGGCGGCCCGCGCCATCTCGCCTTGGTGGGGGCAGGCGACAAGGGGCGCGCTTGGCCCGTGCCGTTTTCGGTGGCTCCTGTGCTGGCGTGCAAAGGCCAAAACGTCGCGATCCTTGCCTCGGGCGACCCGTTCTGGTTTGGCGCGGGCAGCAGCCTGACAGCGCATCTGCAACGCGACGAATGGCAGGCCTATCCCGCGCCTTCCAGCTTTCAGCTTGCCGCAGCCCAGCTCGGCTGGCGAATGGAGGATATCATCTGCCACGGCTTGCACGCCGCCCCGTTTGCCCGCCTGCGGCCCGTGCTGACCAAAGGCGCGCGGGCGATTTGCCTGCTGCGCGACGGCGACGCCCCGCAAGCCCTTGCCGCTTGGCTGACCGATCAAGGCTTCGCCGCCAATCTGACTGTTTTGGAGTGCCTCGGCGGCCCAAACCAACGCATCCGCCAGACCACCACTGGCGCCTTCGCGCTGACCGGCATCAAAGCCCCCGTCGCGGTGGCGTTTGAGATCACCGCAGGCAAGGGCCTCCCCCGTGCCTCAGGCCTCGACGACGCCCTGTTCGCAAATGACGGCCAGATCACCAAACGCCCAGTGCGCGCGCTGACCCTCTCGGCGCTTGCCCCGCGCGCTGGCGAAGTGCTGTGGGATATCGGCGCAGGTTCGGGTTCAATCTCGGTCGAATGGTGCCTTGCCGGGGGCCGTGCTTTGGCGTTTGAACTCCGCCCCGACCGCGCCGTAAACATCCGCACCAATGCCGCCAGTTTCGGCATCGACCACCGCCTGACCTGCATCGAAGGCTCTGCTGCTGAGAGCCTTGTCGGCCACCCCCTGCCTGATGCCGTGTTCATCGGCGGCGGCGGCAATGCGGCGCTTTATGATCAGCTTTGGCAAATCCTGCCCGCAGGCAGCCGCATCGTCGCCAATGGCGTGACTTTGGAAACCGAAAGCCTGCTGGCCGCGCAACACGCCCAACGCGGCGGCTCGCTTCTGCGCATTGATCTCGCGCAAGCCGCCCCCCTAGGCCGGATGCGCGGCTGGGATGCCGCCCGCCCCGTCGTGCAGTGGAGCGTCATCCGATGATCGTTGCAGGCTTGGGCTTTCGCAAAGATGCCGGGATTGAAAGCCTCCGCGACGCCCTGCGCGCGGCTGGGGGCGACAATGCCCATGCCCTTGCCACCGCCGAGGACAAGGCAGCTGCCGCTGTCATTCAGGCCCTTGCCGCTGAACTGGCCTTGCCGTTGCACGCCATCCCCGTGGAAAGCCTGCGCAATCAACCCACTCTGACCCAATCCGCCCGCGTTCAAGCGCGCTACGGCACAGGCAGCCTTGCTGAAGCCGCAGCTCTCGCCGCCGCTGGCCCCGGCGCACGGCTGCTAGGCCCGCGCGTCACATCCCAAGACGGCCGCGCCACCGCAGCCCTTGCCGAAAGAAGCTCCTCATGACCGTCCATTTCATCGGCGCAGGCCCCGGCGCCCCCGATCTGATCACCCTGCGGGGGCGCGATCTGATCGCCGCCTCTCCGGTCTGCCTGTATGCCGGATCGCTGGTGCCGCAAGCACTGCTGGCACATTGCCCCCCCGGCGCGAAGATCATCAACACCGCCCCCTTGTCTCTGGATGAGATCATCGCTGAACTCGCCACCGCCCATGCCGCAGGCCAAGACGTCGCCCGGTTGCATTCCGGCGATCTGTCGGTGTGGTCGGCGATGGGCGAGCAACTCCGCCGCCTGCGCAGCTTAAACATCCCCTACGATGTCACCCCCGGCGTGCCGTCCTTCGCCGCCGCCGCTGCGGCCTTGGCGACCGAACTGACCCTACCGGGCCTGACGCAATCGGTAGTGCTGACCCGCACCTCTGGCCGCGCAACCGCGATGCCGGAAGCCGAAAACCTGCCCGCCTTCGCCGCCACCGGTGCCACCCTTGCCATCCACCTTTCGGTGCATGTGCTTGAAAAGGTTGTCGCAGACCTCACCCCCCACTACGGCCCAGATTGCCCGGTCGCTGTGGTCTGGCGCGCCACCTGGCCGGATGAGCGTATCGTCCGCGCCACGCTTGCCACCCTGCAAACCGCCATCGGTGCGGAAATGGAGCGCACGGCGCTGATCCTTGTTGGCCCCGCTCTGGCTGGCGAAGGCTTCGAGGAAAGCCGCCTTTATGCAGGCGACTACGACCGCCGCTTCCGCCCGGTTGGCACCGAACCCCGCTTCCCGGACGCCAAATGACTCCCCCCGGATTGCTCATATCAGCCCCAGCATCGGGCACCGGCAAGACCACGCTGATGCTGGGCCTGCTCGCCGCCTTCCGCGCACAAGGCCTGAAGGTGCAGCCGTTCAAATCCGGTCCTGACTATATCGACCCTGCTTTTCACGCTGCGGCCTCTGGCCGTGCCTCGGTCAATCTTGACAGCTGGGCGATGACCCCCGCGCGGATCGCGGGCCTCGCCTCGGTCGCGCAGGATGCCGATCTGATCTTGGCCGAAGGCTCGATGGGCCTGTTCGATGGCGTCGCCAAACCGGGAGAATTCGGCTCTGGGGCCAGCGCCGATATCGCGGTGATGATGGGCTGGCCAGTCATCTTGGTGCTGGATGTCTCGGGCCAAGCCCAATCCGCCGCCGCGGTCGCCAAGGGCTTCCAGCTGCTGCGCCCCGAGATGCCCTTTGCTGGGGTCGTGCTGAACCGCGTCGCCTCGCCGCGCCACGAAGCGCTGGTGCGCGCGGGGATGGAGGCCGCAGGCATACCGGTGCTGGGCGCGCTGCCGCGCCGTGCCTCAATCGAACTGCCCGAACGCCATTTGGGCCTTGTGCAAGCCGAGGAACAGCCGCATCTGCAGGCCCTGCTGACCGAAGCCGGGGCGTTTATTGCCGAGCATCTGAACCTCGACACCCTGCGCGCTGCCGCCCGTGGCCATTTGCCGCCTGCCCAACCGCTGAAAATTATCCCCCCAGCAGGCCGCATCGCCTTGGCCCGCGATGCCGCGTTTTCCTTCGTCTATCCGCATCTTCTGGCCGGGTGGCGCGCGGCGGGGGCCACGATCCTGCCGTTCTCGCCGTTGGCTGACGAAGCCCCGGATCCGACAGCCGAGACCTGCTGGCTGCCCGGCGGCTACCCTGAACTGCATGCCGGAAAACTCGCCGCCAACGCACATTTCCGCCAATCATTGCAGCGCTTTGCCGAAACCAAACCTGTGCACGGCGAATGCGGTGGCTATATGGCGATGGGCGCGGGGCTGGTGGATGCACAGGGCCAGCGACACCAGATGGCAGGGCTGCTGGGGCTAGAGACCAGCTTTGCCAAGCGCCGGATGCATCTGGGCTACCGGCTGGCCGAAACCCATGCGCCGCTGGCGGGCCATCCGGCCAATACCCGGCTGCGCGGCCATGAGTTTCACTATGCCACAATCCTTGCCCAGCCCGACGCAGCCCTTGCGCGTGTCACCGATGCGACCGATACCATAGTGCCTGAAACCGGCTCGCTCCGCATTCATGCGGGTGGTGGGCAATCTTCGGGCACGTTCTTCCATTTGATCGCAGAGGCGACATGACTGGCTTTGTTTCCTTCGTATCCTCCGGCCCCGGCGACCCCGATCTGCTGACGGTCAAGGCCGTGCAACGGTTGGCCGCCGCCGAAGTCGTGCTGTTTGATGATCTGTCCTCTGGCCCGATCCTTGGCCATGCCGTCCAAGCCGATCTGATCGCGGTGGGCAAAAGGGCAGGGCGACCCTCGCCGAAACAAGATCACGTCAGCCGCCTGCTGGTCGATCACGCTTTGGCGGGCCAGCGGGTTGTGCGGTTGAAATCCGGCGATTGTGGTATGTTCGGGCGGCTGGAAGAGGAAATTGTCGCCCTGCAAGCCGCTGGCATTGCTTACGAAATCATCCCCGGTGTCACTTCGGCCTCTGCCGCCGCTGCCGCCGCTGGCATCCCGCTGACCCGCCGCCTGACCGCGCGCCGTGTGCAATTCATCACCGGGGCGGATGTCACCGGAAGCCTGCCGGAAAGCACCAATATGGCCGCCCTCGCCGACCCGCAGGCGACCACCGTGGTCTACATGGGCCGCCGCACCTTTGCGGGGCTCGCCGCCCGGCTGATCGCCCATGGCTTGCCTGCCGAGACGCCTGCGCTGCTGGCCGAGGCGGTCTCAACGCCAGACCAGAAGATCACCCGCCACACCATCGCCAGCCTCGCCACCCATCTGCAAACTGCAACCAGCCCGCATCCGGCGCTGATCTTCTACGGCCCGCTGGCTGAGTTTTCGGCCTGACGCGACGGGCGGGCAACGCCAGCCCGCCATACGCCTGCACGCAATTCCGCAATAAATGTCGCCCGCCGCGCCCAAACGGCGTTTCCTGCCTTGCTCTGGCATAGCACTGGTTCGATAGTGCGGTGGCACGGTGTCCGATCAGCGCAAAGCGCCCGGGCTTAATCGGGAATGGGGAAGGGTGGACCCAATCGGCACCCCAGCCTCAACCGCCCCCGCGACTGTAAGCGGCGAGCGGCCTTTCATCTGCCACTGACCGTAACGGTTGGGAAGGCGAAGGGCAGCGTCGACCCGCGAGTCAGGAAACCGGCCGTGCCGCGCAATGTTAACCCCGTCGGGTGTGACGGAATGGAGACGTAAATGCATATCGAACCGGGCCTCGTATCCGAGGCAAAATTGGTGCTGTCCTACGCTACGGCTGCGGCCTCAGCCGCCTATGCGGGCAAACTCGCCCTAGATGATATCAAGACAAACGGCCTGCCCGCGCTGGCCGCGCGCACTGGCATCGCGGCTGTCGCGGTGTTTCTGTTCTTTGAGGTGCTGCCGCATTTTCCGGTCGGTGTCTCCGAGGTTCACCTGATCCTTGGGTCAACCCTGTTTCTGATCCTTGGCGCAGCACCTGCGGCTTTGGGGCTGATGTTGGGCCTGTTGACGCAAGGCCTGTTCTTCGCGCCGCAAGACGTGCCGCAATATGGCATGAACGTCACCACCCTGCTGGTGCCGCTGTTCGGCCTGCAATTGCTGGCCACCAAGCTGATCCCGCCGAAAATGGCCTATGTTGATCTGAAATACAGCCAGGCTCTGGCGCTTTCCACCGCCTATCAGGGCGGCATTGTGGCATGGGTTGCGTTCTGGGCGATCTATGGTCAGGGTTTTGGCGCGGCCAATCTGGCATCGGTCGGCAGCTTTGGGCTGGCCTATATGCTGGTGCTTCTGGTCGAGCCTGTGGTTGACCTTGGTGTTCTGGCGCTGGCAAAACTGGGCCGCGCCTCCAGCCTGACCACGCCGCGCCTGCACGCTGGCGCATAATTTACTGACAGTCTAAAGAAAACAGCCCTCCGGGGCTGTTTTTTCGTGCCGCGATGCCGGATCCTCCGGCGACCCGCTTTGAAAGGCTCGCTATGTTCGACCTCACGCTCATTGGCATCGGCACGGGCAATCCCGACCATCTGACCCTGCAAGCCATCAAGGCGATCAACGCGGCCGATCTGATCCTGATTCCCCGCAAGGGCGCGGGCAAGGCCGATCTGGCCGAGCTTCGGTTGGCGATCTGTCGCGATGTGCTGACCAATCCTGTGACGCGCATTGTCGAGTTTGATCTGCCGGTCCGGGACGAAACCATCGCGGATTATAAAGCGCGGGTGGAGGATTGGCACGACCGGATCGCGGGTGTTTGGAAGGCTGCGATTGGGGAGTCAGCGCAGGTGGCGCTGTTGGTTTGGGGCGACCCGAGCCTGTATGATTCCACGCTCAGGATTGCGGCGCGGTTGGTCCCTGCGGATCGCGTGCATGTGGTGCCGGGGGTGACGTCTATTCATGCCCTCACCGCGGCGCATGGGGTGGCTTTGAATGAGATTGGCGAGCCATTCATCGTGACGACCGGAAGAAGGTTGCGGGAGGAGGGGTTTCCTTTGGGCGTCGATACGGCGGTGGTGATGCTGGATGGGGAGTGTTCGTTTCAGAGTATCGACCCGGCTGGGGTGCGTATCTGGTGGGGGGGCTATGTGGGGATGAAGGAAGAGATTATTGTGGAGGGCCCGCTGGCCGAGGTGGGGGCGCGGATTGTGAGCCTGCGGGAAAAGGCGCGGGCGGCGCATGGGTGGATTATGGATATTTATTTGCTGCGGCGGGGGTAGGTTTTGGGTGGTCCCAACTCGGGACCATTTTTGTTTTTTTATTTCAATGAGTTAATGGTGTGAATTTAAGGATTTGTTAACGTTTGACGTGGGGGCGACCCCGTGCCGCCTATAGTCCCAAGGCTTTGCGGAGCGCAGCATTGGCGCGGGTTTGCCAGCCTTTGCCCCCTTGTTTCAGGTTCGCCAGCACATCGGGGTCAAGGTAGAGCGTGACGCGCTGTTTTTTCTCTGCGTCGGCTAACGGCGGGCGACCGAGTTTTCCGTGGTGTTGCAGCACGGCGACGAGTTCGGGGAAGGCCCAGACGGGCTTGGCGCGGGCCGAGGTTTCGGCTGTCCATTCCGGGTTTTCTTCGTCTGGTTCAGACTCTCTCAGCGATTTTCCCATAGCACCTGTTCCCTTTTGTTGGCCTTTCGCAAACTGATCAGCCGCAAGTTTTCACCGCGCTGGGTGAAGGCAATAACGTAAAGCCGACCGTCGATAAGCCCCCTCGCTTGAAGTCGAACCTCACCATAGTCCTTTCGGTCGTCAATGCTGATCTCGGCCAAGTCGAGGTCAAGGCTTTCGACCATAGCAAAATCCAGCCCCCGAAGAAGCAGCGTCGCTTGGCGCTTTGGCTCGTCCCAATCCCACATTTATATGCATACATTAAGGGGAAATGCAAGGGTGAGGATAGGGGAGGGATGGTTAAGGAAGGGTGAAAAGAACCGCACAGCCGGAGTTATATCCACGCCTAGCACATGGGTTATTCGCCTGTGGGGGCAAAGATAATGACATCTCGCGATTCAAGAATAAGCATCTCTCCAGCCTCGGAATAGCCAGCCATCGCCACTCTAGATCGGTGTGGACTTGCAAGGAGATTGGCAATGTCGCTATTGCCTCTTAAAGATTCGGTTAGATCAACAAGTGTTTCCACCACCACATACGGGACACCCCGCAACGTCCCATTTAACTTTGGAATTTCAGTACAAAAAGTAGAATTTTTCTTAACTACAAACGCCCGACAAAGTCGATGAACACCATTATTATCACAAACAGATGTGTCCCTAAATATATAGTGAAACTCAATTTCGAAAGCTTCATCTGCTGCTATTGCACCCGAAAGCGATGTGCAGGTTTTCGTGAATATCTTGGCCTCGCTATCAGATAATATTGAAAATCGCTCCCCAGTGTTAATCCCCTCAATTTCGGCTGGAGCTATATGGTCGTCTGCCTTAATTTGTCCTGATGATAAAAGAAATGCAAAAAATCCAAATACCGCTATATAATTCTTTAAGGAAATCTTCGCATCTCTCCCAGTTTGATTGTTAAAAGGTAAAAGGCGACGTCTCACAATGTCAAACGCGGGTGTAAAATTTGTACCATTGCTAAACATCCAACTCTTCCACAAACCGCGCATTTTCCTGAATGTACTGGAAGCGCAATTCCGGCTTCTTGCCCATCAGGCGCTCCACCAGATCCCCGGTTTCGCCCGGTGCGTCTTCGTCAATCGTGACGCGGATCAGTTTGCGGGTGGCGGGGTTCATGGTGGTGTCTTTCAGGTCTTTGGCGTCCATCTCGCCCAAACCCTTGAAGCGCTGCACGTCGATTTTACCCTTGCCACCCAAGCCCTTGGCCAGCCAAAGCTCTTTCTCGGCATCGTCGGCGACATAGAGGCGGCGCGCGCCTTGGGTCAGGCGATAGAGCGGCGGGCAGGCGAGATAGAGGTGGCCTTTGTCGATCAGCGGGCGCATCTGGGTGAAAAAGAAGGTCATCAGCAAGCTGGCGATATGGGCGCCGTCAACGTCGGCGTCGGTCATGATGACGATTTTATCGTAGCGCAGGTCGTCAACTTTGAAGCGGCTGCCCATTTGCACGCCAAGCGCCTCGCAAATGTCGCGGATTTCGGAGTTGTCGTTGAGTTTCCCGGAAGCCGCGCCCAGCACGTTGAGGATTTTACCCTTTAGCGGCATGATGGCTTGGGTTTCACGATCGCGCGCGCCCTTGGCCGAGCCACCCGCCGAGTCACCCTCGACAATGAACAATTCGGTATTGTCGCGGGTTTTGCTGGAGCAATCGGTGAGTTTTCCCGGCAGGCGCAGTTTTTTGGTGGCGGTCTTGCGCTGGGTTTCTTTCTCTTGCTTGCGTTTCAGGCGTTCTTCGGCGCGCAGGATCAGGAAATCCATGATCGCGCCTGCGGATTTGGAATCCGACACCAGCCAGTTGTCAAAGTGATCGCGCACGGCGTTTTCAACGTAGCGGGTGGCTTCTTCGGTGGCCAAGCGGTCTTTGGTCTGGCCGACGAATTGCGGTTCGCGGATGAAAACCGAGATCAGCGCGCAGCCTCCGGCGAGCATATCGTCGCGGGTGATCAATTCGGCTTTGCGGTTTTTGGTGAGGTCGCCGTAGGCGCGGATGCCTTTCAGGATGGCGGACCAGAAGCCGAATTCATGGGTGCCGCCCTCGGGGGTGGGGACGGTGTTGCAATAAGATTGTAGGAAGCCGTCGCGCACAGGCGACCAGTTGATCGCCCATTCGACCGAGCCGGGGACCTGGAATTTCTCTTGGAATGAGACTTTCCCGGCGAAGGGGCGGTCGGCGTAGGTGGTTGTTTTCTCGAGCGTATCGGAGAGGTAATCGGCGAGGCCGCCGGGGAAGTGGAAGGTGGCCTCCATCGGGGTGTCGCCGTCGGGGATGGCGGATTTCCAGCGGATTTCGACGCCGGAAAACAGGTAGGCTTTCGAGCGGACCATGCGCAGCAGGCGCGAGGGGCGGAAGTGGTGTGAGCCGAAGATTTGCGGATCGGGGTGGAAGGTGAAGGCGGTGCCGCGGCGGTTGGGGGCGGCACCGATCTTCTGGATCGGGCCAAGCGGGGTGCCGCGTGAGAAGCTTTGCGCGTAGAGTTCCTTGTTGCGGGCGACCTCGACATAGAGGTGGTCCGACAGCGCGTTGACCACCGAGGAGCCGACGCCATGCAGGCCGCCGGAGGTCTCATAGGCTTTGCCGTTGAATTTTCCGCCGGAATGCAGGGTGCAGAGGATGACTTCCAGCGCGGATTTGTCGGGGAATTTCGGGTGCGGATCAATCGGGATACCGCGGCCATTGTCGCGCACGGTGAGCGCGCCGTCGGCGTGGAGTTCGACCTCGATGCGGTTGGCATGGCCTGCGACGGCTTCGTCCATCGCGTTGTCGATGATCTCGGCGGCGAGGTGGTGGTAGGCGCGTTCGTCAATGCCGCCGATATACATGCCGGGGCGGAGGCGGACGGCCTCGAGCGGCTCCAGCACCTCAATCGAAGAGGCGTCGTAGGTGTCGGGCGTGCCGGAGAGAAGGTCGTTGGCCATGCGTGCTCGATTCTTGTTATGCGGCTTTGGCGGGGATTATCACAGATCGGAGGGGAGGGGCGCAAGATGTGGGGGTGTTGCTGGATGACGATACGGGGGGTAGGCTGCAGAAAACCGAAGGAGACTGCGATGCGGGTGATGGTGACAGGCGGGTCAGGCAAGGCGGGGCGGCATGTGGTCGCGTATTTGGCGGCGGCGGGGCACAAGGTGTTGAACGTGGACCGGGTGGCGTTGCGGCATCCCGGTGTGGCGGACCTGAACGCGGATATTTGTGATTCAGGGCAGATGTTCAACGCGATGGCGGCGCATATGGATGGGGCTGAGTTGGACGCGGGGGCGGCGCCGAAGTTTGATGCGGTGGTGCATTTTGCGGCGGTGCCTGCGCTGATGTTGCAGGCCGAGAACGAGACTTACCGCGTCAATGTGATGGGCACTTATAATGTGCTGGAGGCGGCCTGCAAGCTGGGCATTCCGAAGGTGATCATTGCCAGTTCGGAGACGACCTATGGGGTTTGTTTTTCGAATGGGATTGTCGACCCCAAGGTTTTGCCGCTGGAGGAGGATTACGATATTGATCCGATGGACAGCTATGGCATGTCAAAGAAGGTCAACGAGGCCACGGCGCGGAGTTTTCAGCGGCGGTTCGGCAATGATATTTATGCGCTTCGGATTGGCAATGTGATCGAGCCGCAGGAGTATAAGACGCGGTTTCCGGGGTTTTTTGTCGATCCGGGACAGCGGCGGCGGATCACTTTCAGCTATATGGATGCGCGGGATCTGGGGCAGATTGTTGATCTGGCGCTGAAGAAGGACGGGTTGGGGTTTCAGGTGTTCAACGCCTGCAATGACACCAATTCGGTCTGTCAGAGCAATCAGGAATTGCTGGCGCGGTTCTTCCCGAAAGTGCCGTTGAGCCGCCCGGTGGGGGCGCAGGAAAGCTTGCTGTCGAACCGGAAGGTACGGGAGGTTCTCGGGTTCAAGGAGCAGCACAATTGGCGGAACTATGTGGATGATCCGACGGTGTGAGGGGCTCGTGTCCACGCGTGGACATGGGATAGATTACTTTGGGATCAATGGGTTGTGCGGGTGTGGTAAGGGGTTGTTAAGGATCAAACTAGCGACGCTTCCAGCGAAGGGTGATGTCTATGCGCCGTCGGCCGCGCGGGTTTGCCAATGTTCTGCATCGGGGCAAAATCTGCATGGCTGCGGTTTGCAATCTTGTGCCGTTTTGGCTAAGACGGCGACAGGAAACGGGTGCAGGGCGGCGTTTCAATTGGTGTGGAGTGCCTGATGAAAACCGGTGTCGCAGCCCTTCTGGCCAGCTTTGCAATAACGGCGGCTTCGCCGCTTTGGGCGGATTGCCAAGATGCGTTTGCCTTGCTGTTCCGCTGCGCTATTCCAGAGCGTGATGCGGTGATTGAGCTTTGCCGCGATGGCGGTAGTGGTGCGTTGCAGTATAGCTATTGGACCAGCGAGAAAACCGAATTGCAGTTTGTCAGTGCGACGGCCTACGGAGTGGTGCGAGAGAACGTTCAGGGGATCAATGGTGCGGCATATGGCATGGCGGCCTCGAATGGCGGCACGTTTTATGCGATTTATGTTGATGAAGCCCTGATGTTTTCGGAGCGCGCGCCCCGTGGCAGCCGCTCGTCCACGCCAGCGGTGGTGCAGGTTTATCCCAGTGAGACCGCGCTGAACGATCAGGCGAAAGATGGCTTTATCGCGCGCCGGGTGTGCTACCCGCCCAGCATTGATATCGACAACAATGCTTTTGGGCCGGGTTGAGGGGCGTCTGATGAACACTCAAGCTTACCGCTTTGTCATCGGCGCGCTGGCCTTTTGCGGCAGCAGCTTTGCGGCTTGGGCAAACTGCGTGCCGCCTTATGCCACCCTGTTCGCTTGTGACATTCTGGACAGCGATCAGCGGGTGGAGTTTTGCCAATCCGAACCGGACGCAAACGGGATTCCAGATCGCTACAGCTATAATTTCGCGGCAGGTGCGGCGATGTCAGAGTTGTATTTCATCTCGGATGACAACCGTTTTTCGACCAAATATTATCGCGGTGGCGATGCGTCGCGCGAGACTGTGGGTTTTGGATTGCCGCATGAGGGCTATGTCTATGCCTTCTACATCACCGGTGTTTTCGGCAGCTCGATCCAAGCCGCGCAACTGCATGTCTTCGACAGCCTCAAGGCGTTTGAAAGCGACAAGGGCGAACAAGAGATGCTGCGGCTGTATTGCGCGCCAGAGTCGGTCTTGGTGGATTGGACGTTTATCGGGCCGTGACGGGGGTCAGCCCGGCAGCGTCACGATGATCGGGCCGCGATGTGTGGCGACGACGGTGTGTTCGTACTGCACGACGGGGGCTGTGGGGTCGGCGTGAAGGGTCCAGCCGTCGCGGGCTTGGTTGGCGAAATGGCCGCCGCGTGACAGGAAGGGCTCGACGGTCAGCACGAGGCCGTTGTGGATGCGGCGGGTGTCGCGGTTAGGCCAGGTGGCGATTTCTTCGGGGTATTCGTGTAGGGCGCGGCCGACACCGTGGCTGGCGAGGTTGCGGATCAGGGTGTAGCCGCGTTTGCGTGCGAATTTTCCGATGGCATTGCCGATATTGGCCAGAGGTTTGTTGGCGCTGACTTCGGCGATGCCGATCTGCATGGCGCGTTTGCCGTCGCGGCACAACTGATCGACGGCGGGGGTGACTTGGCCGAGGCGGAAGCTGGCACCGGTATCGGCGTAGTAGCCGTTTTTGGAGGCCGAGACGTCGATGTTGACGAGATCCCCGGCGGCAAGGATGCGGGGGCCGGGGATGCCGTGGGCGATTTCCTCATTGACGCTGATGCAGGTGGTGCCGGGGAAGTCATAGCTGGCTTCGGGGGCGGAGATGGCGCCGGCTTGGTCGAGCAGCGCGCGGCCAATGTCATCGAGTTCGCGGGTGGTCATGCCCGGTTCCATCGCTTTGGCCATGGCGTGCATGGTGTTGGCGACGATGCGGCCGATGGTTTTCAGGCCGTCGAGCTCATCCTCGTGGGTGATGGTCATGGCGATGGGGTCCAAGATTGGGGGTGTTGGTGTGGGTTTAGCATTAGAGCGGGGGATTGTCCCGCTTGGTCATCAAGCGCTGTCTAAGCCCGGAATCAAGGCGCTTTAGCGCCGCCGGGCAGCGCCCGTCCGCCCCCTCGGGCGGGCGCTTTGTTGTGTCACCAGCAGAACTGCTGGGGGATTTGTTGAAGCATAAATTGCCTAGAACCGGCGTTGCAGCGCCAGCCCGGCGGACGGGCGCTGCCCTGTGGTGGGATTGGGCAAGTTTGGTGCGTGCAAGCACGCACCCTACCAGTTGGGCTACGCGGGTTCTGCTGCGCGGGCTTGCCACATGGTTTGGAACGCAGGGCGGGATTGGCAGCGCTCCAGCCAGGCTTTCACGGCGGGGAATTCGGCCAGCAATGTCGGGTGGCTTTGGGCGTAGCGGACGACCTCGGCCACGTTGATATCGGCGGCGGTGAAGCGGTCACCGACCAGCCAGTCATGGGCCGCCAGATGCGCAGCCAAGCGGGCGAGCGGGCGGCGGAGTTTCTCGGCATTCACCGCGATGCTGGCCTGGCCCTCGGGGGTTTTGTCGCCGCCATCGCCGATGATGTAGAGGATTTCTAGCGCCGGGGTCTCTACCGAGGTGGCGGCAAACAGCGACCATTGCTCCATCAGCGCGGATTCCGCATTGGATTGCGGGCCGAGCACACCGCCGTGGCAACGCGCGATATGCAGGGTGATCGCAAGGCTTTCGGTCAGCACCAATCCGTCTTCGGCATAGGCGGGGATCTGGCCCTGCGGGTTGACGGCGAGAAAGCTGGGCGTGGTGGTGTTCAGCGGCGCGTCGGCGGCGGTCGGGTCGGATTTCAACCGGTAGGCCTGAATCACCGGAACATGGGTGAAGGGCAGGCCAAGCTCGCCCAAAAGCCACAGGGGGCGCGAGGCGCGCGAGCGGTAGACACCGTAAAGCGTGATCATGGACTGGGCCTTTCGACAGCACGTTCGCAGCATATTTAGGCAATCTCGCGGGCGGCGGAAAGGGGGGCGCGGCGTGGTCTTGGAAAAATGGAAGTTTTGCGCTGGGTGCGACACTGCTGCGGCAGGATTTTACTTGCCGTAACGGCATCCATGCGCCACCACAGAGATATGCCAGAGCCGAAGTCCCCAGCTGACGCCGCGCAGACCCCTACGCGCGAACACAGAGCCGAGATTGTTGATCGGCTCTATGAAGTCGCGCTTGACCCGATCCGGCTGGAAGATCTGGTGGATGTCTGGGAAGGCCGGATTGCGCCGTTGCGCGCGGGGCCGGGGGATGATCCGGTGCAGCTGGAGGATCCCGAGATTGAAGCGCATATGGCGCGGGCCTCGGTGTTTCTGGATCGCTTTGAAGCGACGCGGGATGATGGCGGCTATCGCTCGGTTCTGGAGGATATTCCCCGCTCGGCGGCGTTCCTCAGCGATGGCGGGGCGGTGCTGGCGGGGCATAACCGGCCTGCGGCGGTGGCTTTTGGTTTGGGCGAGGGCGCGCGGCTGTCGGATCTGCCGTTTGAGATCGAAGATATCGAGTTGCTGCGGGGGGTGATTGCCAAGGTGGCGGCGGGCAAGGCCGAGAAGGTGATCACTCTGCGGATGCGTTCGACCAAGACCGGCAGCCCGGTGATCGTGCGGGTGGGGCCGGTGGAAAGCCCCGGACCGAAGCCGCTGGCGCTGGTGATGTCGACCGAACTGGTCTGGCCCGAGTGTTTTGAACATACGGTGCAAGAGGCGTTTGGCCTGACGGTGGCGGAGGTCGAGATCGTGCGGGGGATCACGCTGGGGCTGCCGGTGAAGGATATCGCCGAGGCGCGCGGGCGGTCTGCCGAGACGGTACGCACGCAGGTGCGCTCGATTCTGGCGAAGACCGAGACGCACAGCCAATCCGAGCTGGTGCGGGTGGTGCTGGGGCTGATGGATGTGGCCGTGCTGCCCTCGGAAGGCGCGGTGCATGTCGCCCATGTCGGCACGCTGGAAGCGTTGTCGTTCCAGCAGATGCGTGCCCCCGATGGGCGGCGGCTGGAGTGGATCGAGTTTGGCAACCCTTCGGGCGCACCTTGCGTTTATATGCATCTGGATTTCGGTCTGATCCGCTGGCCCGCCAGTGCCGAGCGTGCGGCGCGGCGGATGGGGATGCGGGTGATCGTGCCGGTGCGGGCGGGCTATGGCCGGACGGATTTGCATCCCAAGGGCGTCGGGCATCTGGAAGGGGTGACGGCGGATTATGTCGCGGTGCTGGAACATCTGGGGGTGCGCCGGGCGGCGGTGATTGCTTTGGGTGCGGATCTGCGCTTTGCCATGAGCCTGAGCCTTGAGCGGCCCGATCTGGTGACGGGTATTCTGGGCTGTGCCTGCCAGTTGCCGCTGCGCACCCCGGCGCAGTATGAGCGGATGGACAAGTGGCAGCGCTTCATTCTGGCCAATGCCCGTTATGCGCCGAAAATCCTGCCGTTTCTGGTGAAGGCGGGGTTTTCCTTGGCGCGGCGGTTGGGGAAGGAAAAGTTCTTCGCGCAGGTGAATGGTGGCTCGCCCGCCGATATGGCGGCCTTTGCGCATCCTGAAATCCGCGAGGCGATGCTGGCGGGATCAGAGGTCTGTCTGGGCGAGCGGATTCTGGCAGCCGAGGCTTTCACCCGCGAATGTATCGGATCCGAGAAAGACTGGTCGCATCTGGTCAAGCGGGTGCAAGCGCCGGTGGTGCTGTTGCAGGGCGATCAGGATCCGCAGACCCCGATGCAGACCATCCGCGAGCTGATGGCGGAATATAGCCATCTGGATATCCGCTTTGTGCCGAACACCGGGCAGTTGCTGTTCTTTGCCGAATGGCCACGGGTGTTCGAAGTATTGGAAAGATTTTTGCCAAGGCGGTGAGAATCTGCGCCTGTCTACCGCAATTTGGGTATGCGGTGCTGCGGTGGTGTCGGCTAAGGCAAGGCATGGTCAAAAGCACTTAGCTGGAACCTTTAAGAGCAAAGATTTTTCCTAGAAGAAAGGGCGGTGGCATCTGGGGTGCCGCCGCCTTTCTTGTTTGAACTTTCCAGAAAATTGCCGCTTGGCCGCGCTGTTTTGATGCGGATCAATGTGTCGCAGCTGCTTTCGATCTACCAAAGCGGGGTGGTTGATTGGGGGGAGTTGGCAATGGTTGCGGAGAATGCGGCGGCGGTGGACGCCATGACAAGCGCCGATCAGGCGGGGCAGGGGAAGCCTGTGACTGGGTCTGGAAATGGGCCAGTATCTGAGCCTGCGTCAGAGGCTGCGGATGAGGATCTGGTTGGGCCGCGCAAGTTTCCGGCGATTGATCCCGATGCGATCCGGCAGGCGTTTGAAACCGGGCATTATCCCTATGCCCGACAGATGGGGCGGCTTACCTATGAGGCTGAGAAAGCCAAGTTGCAGGCAGAACTGCTGAAGGTGCAGATCTGGGCGCAGGAAACCGGGCAGAAATTCGTCATTCTGATGGAAGGCCGGGATGCGGCGGGCAAAGGTGGCACCATCAAGCGGTTCATGGAGCATCTGAATCCGCGCTATGCCCGCACGGTGGCTTTGTCAAAGCCGTCGGATGCGGAAAAGGGCCAGTGGTTCTTTCAGCGCTACATCCAGCATCTGCCGACCACCGGTGAAATCGTGTTCTATGACCGGTCTTGGTATAACCGCGCCGGGGTCGAGCGGGTGATGGGGTTCTGCACCCCCTCGGAATACATGGAGTTCATGCGGCAGGCACCGGAGTTTGAACGGATGCTGGTGCGCTCGGGGATCCGGTTTTACAAATACTGGTTCTCGGTCACCCAAGCCGAGCAACTGGCGCGGTTCAAGGCGCGGGAAACCGACCCGTTGAAGATGTGGAAACTGTCCCCGATCGACAAGGCCAGTCTGGACAAATGGGACGATTACACCGAGGCCAAAGAGGCGATGTTTTTCTACACCGATACGGCGGATGCGCCTTGGGTGATTGTGAAATCCAACGACAAAAAGCGCGCGCGGTTGAACTGCATGCGGCATTTTCTGGCCAGCCTCGACTATCCCGGCAAGGATGCCGCAGTGATCGGCGCACCCGATCCGCTGATCGTCGGGCGGGCCAGTCAGGTGCTGAACGGGGCTGGGCATATTCTGGAAACCGCGCTGCATCCGGCGGTGCGTCGCGGCTGAGCTGATGGGAAAAGCCGGGGAAGGCTGGCGGCCTTTATTCGCGCGCCTACCGCAATTTGGGTATGCGGCGGGTTAATCGAGTCGGCTATCACAAGGCATATTCAGCAAGGCATAGCTGGAACCTTTCAAAGCAAAGATTTTTTCCTCGAAGAAAGGGCGGTGGCATCTGGGGTGCTACCGCCTTTCTTGTTTTGATCCCCCTTGCGCAAGTGGGCACCATGCAGCGGTTCGGCCATGCCATCGTCCAATACAGATGGCGGTTGCGCGCGGTGACGCACGATCTGTCTGCGCGGGATGGCGGGCGTTCTGGCTTGTGCCTTTGACGCTGCGGGTGCAAAGCTGCGGCCTTGTTTGGTCTGGGCATGGTCCAGAAACGTGACGCAAAGGGCTGCAGACGGGCGACTTTCTGCAAGGGATAGATGGCAGAACAAGCGGCAACGGGTCAGCAGGCGAAATTTGTCGAGGGCAATCTTTTTCGTCATATCACGGTGATGTCGCTGACCAATTCGGTCGGTCTGATGGCGATTTTCTCGGTTGATCTGATCAACATGGTCTACATTTCGTGGTTGGGTGATCCGGTCAAAACGGCGGCCGCGGGCTATGCCGGGGCGGTGATGTTTTTCACCACATCCTTTGCGATCGGCGTTGCGATTGCTGTTTCGGCCTTGGTGGCACGCGCGGTGGGGCAGGGCGATCTGGCGCGGGCGCGGGCGCGGGCGACAAGTGGTATGGTGCTGGGCGTGGGGTCGGGCACGGTCTTTGCCGGTTTGGTTTGGCTATTTTTGCCGCAGATCGGCGCGTTGCTGGGGGCCAGGGACGAGACACTGGCCCAGACCGTGATGTTTCTGCGCTGGTACACGCTGTCACAGCCTTTGCTGTTAATCTTGATCATTGGGGCGGCGATCCTGCGGGCACATGGCGATGCGCAGCGCTCGATGATGGTGACGGTTTGGGGCGCGGTGGCGCTGGCGGCAATGGACCCGGTGCTGATCCTTTGGGCAGATATGGGGCTGAAAGGCGCGGCGCTTGCGGGGGGAATCTCGCGGCTGGCGATGGCATTTTTTGCGGTGATGCCGATTATGCGTCATTACGGCGGCTTTGATCGGCTGCGTTGGGCTGATCTGCGACCAGATGTGCGGCCGCTGTTGGGGATTGCCGGGCCTGCGATCCTGACCCAGCTTGCCACTCCGGTTGGGCAGGCCAGCGTCACCCGTTTGGTGGCGGGCTATGGCGAGGCGGCGGTAGCGGGGATGGCCATTTCGGGTCGGCTGACTCCGGTGGCCTTTGGCGTGATCTTTGCCATGTCGGGTGCAATTGGCCCGATCATTGGGCAAAATCTGGGCGCGGGGCGGATCGATCGGGTGCGGGCGGCTTTCCGCGACTCGATCCTGTTTCTGGCGGTGGTGATTTTGGTGATGTCGGCGGTGCTGTTCGCCGTGCGTGCCCCGATTGCCACGCTGTTCCACGCCGAGGGGATGACCCGTGATCTGATCTATCTGTTCTGCGGCCCGCTGAGCCTGCTGTTCTTCTTCAACGGTTTGATCTTCATCGCCAATGCCACCTGCAACAACCTTGGTGCGGCCTATCAATCAACACTGGTGAACTGGGGGCGACACACGCTTGGTACCTTGCCGATTGCGCTTTGGCTCGGTGGGGTTTGGGGGCCGCAGGGGGTGCTGATCGGGCAGGCCTTGGGCGGGGTGATCTTTGGTATCCTCGGCGTCTGGCTGGCCTATCGGATGATTTTGGCCACGCCGTCGCGGATTTAGCGGTGTCGTAAAATCATCGCATACGGTCGCATTCTTTTCACTTGCAAGCCCCACAGCCTCTGGGCTAGCTAAAGGCATCAGGATCGGGAGAATCCAGCAGGAAACTTCTGGTGCCGAAGGAGCAACCGCCCCGGTAAACTCTCAGGCTCAAGGACCGTTCTGATAACAGACTCTGGAGAGTGGTGCGTCCGCATCCGCCGAAGGGATAACGATCTCAGGCGCCCAAGCCGGAAATTTCCGGCAGGGTAAAGACAGAGGGGGCATCGAGGGGTGGGGATTGGTCCGCCTGATCGGTGCCGGATTCCGTTTCCGGCAGTTATGGGGGCGGCTTTGGCCGAAGAATTGTTCAGATTGGGTCTGCATGATCTGCATGTCAGCTTGGGCGGCAAAATGGTGCCGTTTGCGGGCTACGAGATGCCGGTGCAATATCCCGCAGGCGTGATGAAAGAACATCTGCACACCCGCGCCGCGGCGGGGCTGTTTGATGTCAGCCACATGGGCCAAGTGATCTTGCGCCCTAAGGGCAGTTATGAAGCCTTGGCTTTGGCGTTCGAAGAGCTGATGCCGGTGGATGTGCTGGGCGTGGCCGAGGGTCGTCAGCGCTACGGGCTTTTCACCAATGAAACCGGGGGCATCCTTGACGATCTGATGTTTGCCAATCGCGGCGATCATATCTTCGTCGTGGTCAACGCCGCCTGCAAGACCGCCGATATCGCGCATATGCAGAAGTATCTCGCAGAAGATGCCGAGGTGATCCCGGTCACCGATCGCGGCCTTTTGGCGCTGCAAGGCCCACAGGCCGAGGCGGCTTTGGCGCGTCTGGCCCCCGAAGTTGCCGCGATGCGGTTTATGGATGTGGCGATCCTGCCGTGGCAGGGCGCGGATCTGTGGATTTCCCGCTCGGGCTATACCGGCGAGGATGGCTTTGAAATCTCAATCCCCGCTGCACACCTCCATGCCTTTGCCGAGGCGCTGTTGGCCCAGCCCGAAGTCATGCCTATCGGGCTTGGCGCGCGCGACAGCCTGCGGCTGGAGGCAGGCCTCTGCCTTTACGGTCATGACATCGACACCACCACCAGCCCGGTCGAGGCGGGGCTGACTTGGGCGATCCAGAAGGCCCGCCGTGCAGGTGGCTCGCGTGCGGGCGGCTTCCCCGGCGAGACGCGCATCCTGCAAGAACTGGCGGAAGGCCCCGAGCGCAAGCGTGTCGGTCTGCGCCCAGAAGGCCGTGCGCCGATGCGCGAGCATACCGATCTGTTCACCCCCGATGCCACGCCGCTCGGCCAAGTCACCTCGGGTGGCTTTGGGCCAAGCGTCAACGCGCCGATTGCGATGGGCTATGTTGCCACCGCCTTTACCAGCCCCGGCACTGCGCTGGAAGGCGAAGTGCGCGGCAAGCGCCTGCCCGTCACCGTCACAGATTTGCCTTTCCATCCAACCACCTACAAACGCTAAGGACGTCAGATGAAATATACCAAAGAACACGAATGGCTCCGCGTTGAGGGCGATCTGGTGGTGGTTGGCATCACCGAACATGCGGCCACTGCCTTGGGCGATGTGGTGTTTGTCGAGTTGCCCGAGCCGGAAACTGTCGTGGCCGAGGGTGATGAGGTTTGCGTGATCGAAAGCGTCAAGGCCGCGTCGGATATTCTGGCTCCGCTGGATGGTGAGATCGTCGAGGTCAACACCAAGCTTGTCGATAATCCGTCATTGGTGAACGAAGACCCAACCGGGGCGGCTTGGTTCTTCAAGATCAAGATCGACGATATGTCGGTGCTGGATGCCTTGATGGACGAAGATGAATACAACGATCTGATCGGCTGATCTGTCGTTAAGCCTTTGATTTTGAAGACAATGCGTGAACCTCTTGTGAAGGGGTTTGAACCTTGCATCCTAAGGGGGCCCTATGAGCTTTACACCCGTTGACTATGATCCCTACGATTTTGCCAACCGTCGCCATATCGGCCCGTCTCCGTCCGAGATGGATGAGATGCTGAAAGCGGTCGGCGTCACCAGCCTTGACGCGCTGATTGATGAAACTGTGCCTGCTTCCATCCGCCAAAGTACGCCTTTGGGTTGGGCGCCGCTGTCGGAGCATGATCTGCTGGCACGGATGCGCGCGGTGGCGGGGCGCAACAAGGTGATGACCAGCCTGATCGGGCAGGGCTATTACGGCACCGTCACCCCGCCCGCGATCCAGCGCAATATTCTGGAAAACCCGGCGTGGTACACAGCCTATACCCCCTATCAGCCGGAGATTGCGCAAGGCCGGTTAGAGGCGCTGTTGAACTATCAGACCATGGTGGCCGATCTGACCGGGTTGCCGGTTGCCAATGCCAGCCTGCTGGATGAGGCGACGGCTGCGGCAGAGGCGATGACGATGGCCGAGCGCGTTGCCAAATCAAAGGCGAAAAAGTTTTTCGTGGATGAGCATTGCCATCCGCAAACCATCGGTGTGATCGAAACTCGGGCCAAGGCTTTGGGCATTGAGGTGGTGGTTGGCGATCCCGACGCGATGCAGGCGAGTGAGGTGTTCGGCGCGATTTTCCAGTATCCCGGCACATGGGGCCATGTCCGCGATCTGACGTCGTGGATTGAGGCTTTGCACGCGGCCAAAGCTGTCGCCGTGGTGGCGACGGACCTGCTCGCGCTCTGCATGTTGCGCGAACCGGGGGCGATGGGGGCAGATATTGCCGTCGGCTCCAGCCAGCGCTTTGGCGTGCCGATGGGCTATGGTGGCCCACATGCGGCGTTTTTCGCCTGCAAAGACGAGCATAAACGCCAGATGCCAGGGCGGATCGTCGGGGTGTCGATCGACTCGCGCGGCAACAAGGCTTACCGGCTGTCGTTGCAAACCCGCGAGCAGCACATCCGGCGCGAGAAGGCGACCTCGAATGTCTGCACGGCGCAGGCTTTGCTGGCAGTGATGGCCAGCATGTATGCGGTGTTCCACGGCCCCAAAGGTCTGCGGGCGATTTCCGAGCGGGTGCATTCGCTGACGGTGCGCTTGGCGAAGGCGTTGCGCGATGCCGGGGCGACCCTGCCGCAGAAGCAGTTTTTCGACACCATTACCGTGGAGGTCGGCGTCGGCCAAGCCGGGATTCTGGCGGCGGCGCGGGCAGAAGGGCTGAACTTCCGCAAAGTCGGTCGCGATCATGTCGGCATCAGCCTGGACGAGACCAGCAACGAGGACGTGCTGCGCCGGGTGCTGCGGGCGTTTGGGATTCAGAACGCGCCACCTGCCAAGGCGGAGTTGGGCTTTGCCGAGGCGATGCTGCGGGAAACCGAGTATCTGACTCATCCGGTGTTCCACATGAACCGCGCCGAGTCCGAGATGATGCGCTATATGCGTCGCTTGTCGGATCGCGATCTGGCGCTGGATCGCGCGATGATCCCGCTGGGGTCTTGCACGATGAAGTTGAACGCGGCGGCGGAAATGATGCCGATCACTTGGCCGGAGTTTGGTTCGCTGCATCCGTTCATCCCGGCAGATCAGGCGTTGGGCTACCGCGAGGCGATCGAGGATCTGTCGGGCAAACTGTGTGAGATCACCGGCTATGACGCGTTCTCGATGCAGCCGAACTCGGGCGCGCAGGGCGAATATGCCGGGCTGCTGACCATTGCCGCCTATCACCGCTCAAAGGGCGAAGGCCACCGCAATATCTGCCTGATCCCGGTGTCGGCGCATGGCACCAATCCGGCATCGGCGCAGATGGCCGGGATGGAAGTGGTGGTGGTGAAGGCCATGCCGAACGGCGACGTGGATGTGGAAGATTTCCGCAGCAAGGCTGCTGCTGCAGGGGCCAATCTGGCCGCCTGCATGATCACCTATCCTTCGACGCATGGGGTATTTGAGGAAACCGTGCGGGATATTTGCCAGATCACCCATGAATATGGCGGGCAGGTTTATCTCGACGGTGCGAATATGAACGCGCTGGTCGGGCTGGTGAAACCGGGCGAGATCGGCTCGGATGTCAGCCATTTGAACCTGCACAAAACTTTCGCGATCCCGCATGGCGGTGGCGGGCCGGGGATGGGGCCGATTGGGGTGAAGGCGCACCTTGCGCCGTTCTTGCCGGGGCATTCGGAGACGGGTGGTGAGGAGGGGCCGGTTTCGGCAGCACCTTATGGCTCGGCTTCGATCCTGCTGATCTCTTGGGCCTACTGTCTGATGATGGGGGGAGAGGGGCTGACGCAGGCGACGCGGGTGGCGATCTTGAACGCCAACTATATCGCGGCGCGGCTGAAAGGGGCTTATCCGATCCTGTTCATGGGCAACAAGGGGCGGGTGGCGCATGAGTGTATCCTTGATACCCGGCCCTTCGCGGAAGTGGGCGTCACGGTCGATGATATTGCGAAGCGGCTGATTGATAATGGCTTCCATGCGCCGACGATGTCTTGGCCGGTGTCTGGCACGTTGATGGTGGAGCCTACGGAGTCGGAAACCAAGGCCGAGATTGATCGCTTCATCACGGCGCTGCTGGCGATCCGGGCGGAGATCACGGCGGTGGAGAACGGTGAAATTTCCAGCGAGGACAGCCCGCTGCGGCATGCCCCCCATACCGTTGAAGATCTGGTCGCCGACTGGACCCGGAAATATCCGCGCGAGCAGGGCTGCTTCCCGCCGGGGGCGTTCCGGGTGGATAAATATTGGCCACCGATCGGGCGCGTCGACAACGTTTATGGGGATCGGAATCTGATCTGTATCTGCCCGCCTCTGGAGAGCTATATGGATGCGGCAGAGTGATGGTCCCAACTCGGGACCTTTTGGAAGTGTTTATTATCAGAGGCTTAGGGTTGCCAATTTAACCCCTTGTTAAGAAATGGCCCCGCCCCAACATCGGGCGGGGCCATTTCATCGCTAAAAACAATACGCTTCAGATCAGCTCAAAATCGCTGGCGCTAAGCGTCGGAAGCCCGACGAATGTGGCGATGATGCCGCTACCTCCGGCGGCAGAGCCGTTGGTGTCAAAGCTCAGCACACCTGTATCGGTTTCATAGATAAAGCGCTGATCCAAAGTCGTCGCGAGGCCAGTGGCATTGGCGACAAACTGTGCAGTCCCCAAAGCCCCGGCGACCAGACCACCGCCAAAAGTGGCAACGCTGATCTGCAACGTATCGAGGTCATGGGCGAAATCGACGATGATATCGCGGTAGGCGGCGGGTTTGGTCAAAACGAACGTATCCGCGCCTGCGCCTCCGATCAGCCGATCAATGCCGATACCGCCTGACAGAGTGTCGTCGCCACTCAGCCCGTTGATGGTGTCATTGCCGGCCATGCCCTGCAACACGTCGGCTTGGGTGTAGCCGGTGATCTGATTGGCAAGGTTATTGCCGCGCAACTGAATGGGCGTTGCGGTGACAACATTGGCGACTTGCAGGATTTCAACCTCCTGATCATCGGCCAGAACGTAATTCGTCCGCGCAATCAGCTTGTCGGCGCTGCCTTCGCCTGCGGCCTCAAACACCTGATCGCCGAAGCTGACGTAGAACGTGTCGTTGCCTGCGCCACCGTAAGCCACATCCGCCCCGGTGCTGAACAGGAATGTGTCATTGCCAAGCCCGCCCCAGAGCGTGTCATTGCCACCACCGCCGTTCAGGCTGTCGTGGAAATCGGTGCCAACGAATTGCTCGGCAAACCCTGCTCCAGTCCATGCCATCGCGGATTCGCGCGGATCGACATATTGGCCGCGAATGCCCCAGCCATCAGGGTTTTCGGGGAATGTGGAGCGATCTTCCCAGACCACCAGATAGCGCCCGTCGTTGGTGATGGTGATATCGACATCGCTTTGCGCGCCTTGCTCGACCCCCAGAGAGAACATCGCGCCATGCGCCGTACCGTCGCTGCTGTAAAGCTGCGCCCGCAGGTAGTCGCCACCCGACGAGCCCGCGCCTTCTTGCCAGACGATCAGGAAGCTGCCGTCGGGTTGACCAGCGACGACGGGCAGCGTTTGCGCAAGACCGTCGCGGCTGTGAACATTGATGATGCCGCCGACCGGGGTACCATTGGCGCCGTAGACCTGCGCCATCACATCCGTGCGCAGGCCGCTGTTGAATTCATCGGTTGTGGGTTCCTGCTGCCAAGTCACGACGTAGCGGCCATCGTCCAGCGCCGCGATGCTGAACTTGGACGTGTTGCTGAGCATTTTGGTATTTGGCACAATGACTTCAGAGCCAACTGCAACCCCCGCCACGTTGCGGATCTGAACCCGCAGGCTGTATTCATGCGAGGCGTTGTTTTCGTTGCTCAGGTAGGCAATCGCCACATTGCCGTTAGACAGCTTGATGATCTGCGGCTTGATCTGATCGCCAGCGCCCATGCCAGAGCCGGGGATGGGCCCGGTGACAGTGCCGGTTGAGCTGATCGTGGTGAGCAAGACCTTCTCACCGGGATCTGACGGCAGGATTTGGAAATTGCTGGTGTCATCCACCACTTTAACCGTGCCATTGGCGAGACCGATGATCGACGGCGTGTTGGCGAAGATCGCGTTGCCGGGGCTGGAAAATCCCGGCGTGACGTTGAAGTTATCACCTGCCAGCGCGCCACCAGCCGTGTAAAGTTGCATCACCGTGGTCGAGGCAAGCGAGCTGTCACTCGACGCGCGGGTATCGCCCCAAGCCACGGCAAATCCGCCATTGGCCAGCGCGGTGATGTCAGAGTTGAACTGATAGTGACTGTCCCAAACGGCGGTGGTTTCGGGTGGAACTTCGGTGTTGACCTTGAAATCGGCATCGGGGGCGGAGCCGTCTGCGTTCAGCACGCGGGCGCGGATGTCGCGGGCCAAATTGGGGTTGCCGATATTGCTGTCATCGGTCCAGGCGACGGCGATGCGGCCATCGCGCAGTACAGTGACCGAAGGGTCGTATTGGCCTTCGCTTGCGGTGGAATTGATCAGGAAAATTGACGAGGTCAGAGCCATGCTAAATATCCTAAAGTTGCTTAATATCTAAAAATAATGGAAGTATACCGCCTATATTTCTGTCAAGTGAAAATGAGGCGATCCGTTGACCAAATCCATCGGACCGCTTAGCACGGGCACCATGAGCCTTCACGCGCCAAAATCCAGCTTCACCGCAGGCGTTATCACCGCCTTGCCGATTGCCTTGGGCTACTTTCCCATCGCGTTTTCTTTCGGCGTGGCGGCCACGCGGGCGGGCTTAAGCGGGCTTGAAGCGTTTGGTCTGTCGCTGATCATCTACGCCGGGGCGGCGCAGTTTCTGGCGTTGGCGCTGATCACCGGGGGGGCGCCGGTACTGGTGTCGGCGTTCACGCTGATCGCGATGAATATCCGGCATGTGCTGTATGGTCCGGCGCTGATCAAGCGGGTTGGGACGGGCGCGCGCACCAAACACGCCTGGGCTTGGGCGTTTGGGCTGACCGATGAGGTGTTCGGTGCGGCCCTCGGGGCTTTGGCGCGTGGCAAGGTGGCGTTTTCCGAGGCGTTCATGTTTGGCCTTGGGCTGGCGGCCTATGGGTCTTGGCTGGCGGGCACGGCTTTGGGGGCGTTTGCGGGCGGGGCGGCGTTGCAGGACTATCCGGTGATTGATGCGGCTTTGGGTTTCATGCTGCCTGCGCTGTTTCTGGCGCTGTTGCTGTCGATCCTCTCGCGGCTGCAACTGCCGGTGATTGCGGTGGCGATGGCGGCCACGGTGGTGGTGACGCTGACGTGGTCTGGCACGGCAGGGATTTTGGCGGGGATGGTGGCGGGGGCTGTGGCTGGGCTTTTTGTGAGGCGCGGCGATGCGGCTTGAGATTTTGACCTTGGCGCTGATCGTGGGGGCCTGCACTTGGGCGTTTCGATTCTTTCCGACCAAAGTTGATCTGTCGGGGATCAAACCCGATGGCGTGCTGGCGCGGTTTCTGGCCGCAACCGGACCAGCGGCGATTGCGACGCTGTTTGTGGCCTCGCTGTTGCCGATGGTGACGGGCGGTCTGCCGGTGCCTTTGGTGATTGGCACGGTCTCTGTGCTGGCGGTTTTTGCGGCGGCGCGCTCGGTCGTGACGGCGACGCTGGCGGGCTCGGTTGGTTATGGGCTGGCGGTCTGGCTGGTTTAGGTCGTATCTTGGGGAACCGTCGCGCGGGCTTCGCAGTTGACGGTGAGAAACAGGAGACGATCATGTTGGAAATTGCACCGGCGAAAGTGGTGGAGATCATCTTCCTGTCGCGTGAAACCACGGCATCGGCAGAGGCCGAGTTGCGGGGTTTGTTTGCGGCGATGAACGTCGATGAACGCGCACATCTGACGGCGCTGGCTTGGGTCGGGCGCGGCACCTATACGGCGGATGAATTCGGTCAGGCGGTGGTGGTGGCCGAGGTTGAAGCTTCGGCGCCGACGGCGGAATATCTGCTGGGCATGACCGATCTGGCCGAGAACCTTGAAGCCGGGTTGGAAGCGATGGGCATTGATGTGACCGGCGAGGAAGAGGATTTATTGTAAGCGATGGCAGATGCGGTCAAGCTGAGTTGTGCCACCTGCGGGCAGATGAACCGGGTGGCGGTGGATCGCCTGAACGCGGGGCCGAAATGCGGCGCGTGTGGTGATCCGTTGGCGGATGGCCGGGTGATCGAGCTTGATGCAGGCGGGCATGACAAGGCGACGCGCGGCGACGAGTTGCCGCTGCTGGTGGATTACTGGGCACCGTGGTGTGGCCCGTGTCGGGCGATGGCACCGGAATTTGTCAAGGCGGCCAAGGTGTTGCAGGGCCGCGCCCGGTTGGCCAAGCTGAACACCGAAGACAATCCGCAGATCGCGCAGCGCGCCCGGATCCAAGGCATTCCCGCGCTGGTGCTGTATCTGCGTGGCCGCGAGGTGGCGCGGCTGGCGGGGGCGCGTCCGGCCAGCGAGATCGTGGCCTTTGTGCAGGGTAATCTGGCTTAGGGCCAAACTCTGCCTGTCTGTGCAAAAATCGCTAGGCGCGCGCTGCGTGACGTGATGTATGCTGACCCGGAAAGCCGGGGTGCAGATGCTGCCATTCGAATTTTCCGCCTGGTCCAAGCTGTCACTGGCGCGGCAATTCGCGCTGGCGGGCGGCGTGGTGATGTTGGTTTCGGCGGGCTTGGGCGGCTATGTCGTCTCGGGCCGGATTGAAGAAGTGGTGGTGCGCAACACCGCCAATGCGACGGCTTTATATATGGAAAGCTTCATCGCGCCGCTGACGCAGGACCTGGCGCAGCGCACCGACCTGTCCGAGGAATCGCGGCTGAAGATCGGCGCGTTGCTGGCTGATACCGAACTGGGCAAGCGCGTGGTCAGCTTCAAGATCTGGCGACCGGGGGGGCTGATCGTTGATGCCTCAAACCCCGATGTGGTGGGCAAGCGGTTTCCGCCGACAGAGAATCTGACGAAGGCCTGGGCGGGCGAGGTGCGGGCCGATTTCAACGATACTGGCGACGCGGAAGATCAGGCCGAACACGCGCTGCGGCTGCCGCTGCTGGAGATTTACAGCCCGATCCGTGAGATCAAATCCGGCAAGGTCATCGCTGTGGCCGAGTTCTATGAAGTGGCGACACAGTTGAGGCAAGACCTGATCCGGGCGCGGGCTTTGGGCTGGCTGACGGTGGCGGGTGCGATGTTGATGATTGCCGTGGGGCTGTTTGCGGTCGTGTTGCGGGGCAGCCGCACGATTGATCGCCAGCTTGCGGCGATGAAAGACTTGGCGGCGGGCAATCTGGCATTGCGGTTGCGGGTGCAGGGGGCGGCGGCGCGATTTGCGTCGGTGAACGATCAAACCCTGCGGCGGATCGGTGCGGATTTGCATGACGGTCCGGCGCAGTTGATGGGTTTTGCGGCGTTGCGGCTGGATGCGTTGCAGGGGCAGGTCTCGGGGCGCGCGGCAGAGGATTTGGCGGCGGTGCAGCGGGCGGTGAAGGATTCCATTCTGGAAATTCGCAGCATCGCCAGAGGCTTGTCGCTGCCGGATATCGAGCAGAAATCGCTGGAAGATATTCTGCGCGGCGTGGCCGAGGCGCATGCTGCCCGCACCGGAACGGCGGTGGCCTTGCACTGTCAAGTGATCAGTGACCTGCCTGCTGCGGTGAAAATCTGCTGCTATCGCTTCGTGCAGGAAGGGCTGAACAACGCGTGGCACCACGCCGAGGGGCAGGGCCAAGAGGTGCGGGTGACGCTGCTGGGGGATCAGTTGGATCTCCAGGTGCTGGATCGGGGTGCAGGGTTCTTGCAGCTTCCGGTGGATTTTCTGCGCGAAGATGCAGGGCTTGGCCTTGCCGGATTGGCGGATCGGGTGGAAAGTCTGGGTGGCCATATCAGCTTTGCCAATCGCAGCGATGGGCCGGGGGCCGCGTTGCGGATGGTGTTGGATTTGAAGGAAGCGATATGAGCGATATCCGTCTGGTTCTGGCCGATGATCACCCGATCTACCGCGACGGCGTGGCGCGCACCTTAAGCGATGCGGGCGGTATTGAGGTGGTCGGCCAAGCGCAGGATGGTGAGGCAGCGGCGCGGCTTTGTGTTGAGTTGAGCCCCGATTTGGTGTTGCTGGATGTCTCGATGCCGAAGGGCGGTGGGTTGGGCGCGTTGGCCCGGATCATGCAGATGGAAAAGCCGCCGTTGGTGGCGATGTTGACGGCCTCGGAGGATGAAGGCGATCTGATGACGGCGCTGAAGGCGGGGGCGGCGGGCTATATCCTGAAGGGGGTTGGGGCCAGCGAGTTGGTCGAACTGGTGCGTGACCTCGCGGCGGGGCGGTCTTATGTCTCACCGGGACTTGCGGGGCGGCTGTTGGTGGCGATGCGCGGCAAGCCGGTGGGTGAGCCCAATCCCTTGGCCGATCTGTCGCGCCGCGAGGAGGATATCTTGCGGCTGGTGGCGACCGGGCTTTCCAACAAAGAGGTCGGGGCCAAGCTGGATATTCAGGAAAAAACCGTCAAGCATTACATGACCTCGATCCTGCAAAAGCTGCATGTGCGCAACCGGGTTGAGGCCGCGATGTTGGCGCGGGTTCATCTGAAGGACTGAAGGTTATCAGACCATCGGCTGGTTTTACGCGCGAAAATCGCTGGGCGATGGTCCCTGATGTGCGGGGCTTGGCTGCCGTAGATTGAGGCTACGAACTCACCTCACCCTATGGAGCGTATCATGTCTCATTTCACTCTGACCAAAATCATCGCGGCTGGTGCTGTTGCCCTGTCGCTGAACGGTGCCACCGCAGCCACTGCGATGGTGCAAGATACCCAGTTGCCGCAGTTTTCCGCCGCCCTGCCGGGGACGCCCAGCGATGACAGCCAGCTTTTGTCACGTCGGGGCCGGGGTGCCGATGATGGCGCTGGCCACACGCGCCGCGGCAGGGGCAAGGACGACGGCGCGGGCCACACCTCGCTGACATTGCCCGCACACGGGCAGGAATTTGCCCGTCGCGGCCGCGGCGCGGATGATCCGAAGGGCCATATTCGCGGTGGCAAGGGCAAGGATGATCCGGTCGGTCACGGCTGAGCTGACATTATCCATGCGCCCAAGGTGTCTGACAGATGCCTTGGGCGACCTTTGGCGGCGGTGTTAAACCCGCCGCCCCCACAGATCATACTCACCGGCTTCTTCGACCGTCACCGTGACCATATCGCCGGGGGCTAGCCCCTCAAACCCCTCATCAATGAACAGATTACCGTCGATCTCGGGCGCATCGGCCATGGTGCGGCAGGTGGCACCCTCGTCATCGACCTCATCGACGATGACTTGCAGGGTGTGGCCGACTTTGGCTTCCAGTTTGGCCTCGGATATGGCTTGCGCCTTCTCCATGAAGCGATCCCAACGCTCTTGCTTGACCTCATCCGGCACATGATCCGGCAGATCATTGCTGCGCGCACCGGCGACGTTTTCGTATTGGAAGCAGCCGACGCGGTCGAGTTGCGCTTCGTCCATCCAATCCAGCAGGGTCTGGAATTCGGCTTCGGTCTCGCCGGGATAGCCGACGATGAAGGTCGAACGCAGGGTGATATCCGGGCACATGCTGCGCCATGCCGCGATCTCATCCAGCGTTTTGGCGGCAGCGGCGGGGCGGGCCATGCGGCGCAAAACGCCGGGGTCGGCATGTTGGAACGGGATGTCGAGGTAAGGCAGGATCAGCCCCTCGGCCATCAGCGGGATCAGCTGGCGGACATGCGGGTAGGGGTAGACGTAGTGCAGGCGGACCCACGGCTTGGTATCGCCGCCCAAGCTGCCCATCGCGCGGGCAAGGTCGGTGATATGGGCGCGGACTTCGCCGCCTTTCCAGGGCGAAAGGTCATGCTTGCGGTCGACGCCGTAGGCCGAGGTGTCTTGTGAGATCACCAGCAGCTCGCGCACGCCGTTTTCAACCAGCTTTTCGGCCTCACGCAGCACGGCATGGGCGGGGCGGCTTTGCAGCAGGCCGCGCATGTCGGGGATGATGCAGAACTTGCATTTGTGGTTACAGCCCTCGGAAATCTTGAGATAGCTGTAGTGGCGCGGGGTCAGGCTGACAGCGGAGGCAGGCAGCAGATCAATGAACGGATCGGGCTTGGCGGGGACGGCTTTGTGGACGGCATCGAGCACCGCCTCGTATTGGTGCGGACCGGTGACGGCGAGGACGCGGGGGTGCGCGCCGGTGATGTAGGCGGGTTCCGCGCCGAGGCAGCCGGTAACGATGACGCGGCCGTTTTCTTGCAGCGCCTCACCGATGGCCTCCAGCGATTCCGCCTTGGCGCTGTCGAGGAAGCCGCAGGTGTTGACGATCACGGCGTCGGCGCCCTTGTAATCGGGGCTGATCGCGTAGCCTTCGGCGCGCAGGCGGGTGAGGATACGCTCGCTATCCACGAGGGCTTTCGGGCAGCCGAGGCTGACCATGCCGATGGTGGGCTGGCCGGGGCGGATCGGTTCGCTGAAACTGGGTTTCGGGGCGAGGTCTGGGCGGAGATTGGGCGGATTTTGCGACATGGGGGTGGGTATACAGGGAAATGCGGCGTGGCGGTAGGGGGGTGTCCACGTGTGGACAGTGGGGCGGTTTGTGGGATTTCAAGGGGTTAGGCCGGGGGTGGTAAGGATTTGTTAAGGGTTGTGGGCGAGATAGTTGTTTGGGGTGGGGGAGTGGGGCAGGGTTGGGGGAAGTGGGGGAGAGTGGGATGAGCGAGACGGGACGGGTGCTGAAGCCAGCGAATGAGAACCCTTGGTATGTGCTGATGACGCTTTATGGCGAGCAGGAGGGGGAGGAGATTGACGAAGCGCTGCATGAGAAGAACCGGGCAGCGTGGAACGCTTGGGCTTGTCAGAGTTTAAGCGTTGAGGAACAGGTGAGTGCGGCGGCTTCGGTGGAGGTTGCGCTGACAGAAGTGCAGGACTGGAACCAGCAGCGAGAGGAAATCGTCTCACGGCATCGTACGGCAACGGAGGCTCGGAATGGCGCGGAGCATTATACAGGGCTGCCGCTTATTGACGAACAAATGGAGCTTAGCGGCATCTCTTTTTCACATATAGTGTGTTGTAAAAAGTTTGTCTTTCCGGTTGTTTCACAATTCAAACTTGCATCCTTCGAGCGAGATGCGTGGTTTGACAACGCCATGTTCGGGGATGCTCCAACTTTTAGTGGTGCCAAGTTTAACGGCCATGCGCGGTTTGATTCCGCGAAATTCGTGGGTGGCGCTTCGTTCCATCTTGCGATTTTTGACAGAGATTCGCGGTTTAGTTCTTCTCAGTTCTTTGGTGGAGCGATTTTCAAATCGACATTATTTAGAGAAATGGCTATGTTCGATGGAGTGATGTTTAGCGGTCATACTAGTTTTGATCTTGCAGAGTTTGTGAATAAAACTGTTTTTCATCATGCAATATTTGTAACTGATGTGCGGTTTATCTCAGTGGTTTTCGATGGGGATGCAGAGTTTCGCATCACAACATTCGCCGGAAAAGCCAACTTCGGCTCAACGAAATTTAACAGGGAAGCTCGGTTCGATGAGGCAAAGTTCCAAAGCGAACTTACCTTTTCCAAGGCAGTATTCGGGGGGCTCAGTTATTTTGCAGCAACCAAATTTGGGGTGGTTGGAGTAGCGTTGCGGGCAACCTTCAACGATTGCAGATTCTTGCAGTCCTGTAGTTTCGGTGCTTCAGAGTTTCTGAGTAGCTACCCTGAATTTTCAGGGGCGGTTTTGCATGACAAAACCACATTTACGGCAAAGTCCCAATTCTGGCCGCAGGGGAAGCATCTTGACCCTGACCAAGCCAAAGCCACTTGCGCCGCAATCCGTCACAACCTTGGCAAGCAGGGCCTTCCCGAAGAAGAACATTTCTTCTTCCGCCGCGAGATGGGGTTTGCGGCGCAGATTGGGGGGTGGTGGCAGCGGTTGCCGTATCGGGTGTTTGGGGCGATATCTGATTTTGGCTATTCGATCCAGCGGCCTGCGCTGTGGCTGTTTGGGCTTTGGCTGGGTGTTGCAATGATCAATCATGTGGTCTTGCAATGGGCCGCGAGCAGGCAGGGGCTGGACTATCACGCAGTGCAGGCGTTTGGCTTGTCGTTTGCCAACCAGTTTCCGGTGTTTGGGCTGCAAGGGCGTTGGTTCTCGGTGAAGTTTTTGGGGGATTTGAACCCTTGGTTGAAGGCTTTGGGTGGTGTGCAGACAGTGGTGTCCCTGCCGTTGTTGTTTTTCTTTGCGCTGGGCTTGCGCACGCGGTTTCGGATGCGGTGAGGGGCGTGACGGGTGGGTTTCTTGCCCGATTTGTCCGGTGACAAATCGGGCGGATGGCTTGCTGCATCGCGCCCCTTGCTCAACGGCCTTTGGCCTTATGAGCAATGAACCGGAAAACGCTCCACTGGAGCGTTTTCTTTCGGTTAGGGGTTTGTTTTGGTCAGGTGCGCTGGTTGTGGGGGAAGCGGTTAGATCAATACTTCCCCGGCACATACAATTCCGGCGGCAGCACCGCGCGTTCATAGTTCGGGTTGAAGACGCGGTCGGGGAGGGTGACGTCGTCGTGCGGCACCGGCTCGTAGGGGAATTGCTGCAACAGGTGGTCGATGCAATTCAGCCGCGCGCGTTTTTTATCGTTGCCTTCGACGATATACCACGGCGCTTCGGGGATATTGGTGCGGGCCATCATTTCTTCTTTGGCTTTGGTGTAATCTTCCCAACGGACGCGGGATTGCAAATCCATTGGCGAAAGTTTCCACTGCTTCATCGGATCGTGAATCCGCATCAGGAAGCGCATTTGCTGTTCTTCATCGGTGATCGAGAACCAGTATTTGATCACGGTAATCCCCGAACGCACCAACATGCGTTCAAATTCCGGCACGTCATGGAAGAATTGCTCGACCTGATCTTCGTCGGCAAAGCCCATCACGCGTTCAACCCCGGCGCGGTTATACCAGCTGCGGTCGAACAACACGATTTCGCCGCCTGCGGGCAGGTGTGGGACGTAGCGTTGGAAATACCACTGGGTTTTCTCGCGGTCGGACGGCGCTGGCAAAGCCACCACGCGGACGACGCGCGGATTGAGGCGCTGGCTGATGCGTTTGATCACGCCGCCTTTGCCCGCCGAATCACGGCCCTCAAACAGCACGACGACCTTTTTCTTGTGATAGGACACCCAGTCTTGCAGCTTGATCAGCTCGGATTGCAGCCGGATCAGCGATTGGAAATAGGTGTGCCGATCAATGCCATCGGGGTGTTTGTCTTTATAAATCTTCGAGATTTCCAGCGACAGCTGGGCGTCTTCCATCTCGATTTCATATTGTTCGTCAAAGGCGTCTGCGAGTTCGGCTTCCAGCCAATCGAGGGCCTGCGGGGATGCGGTTTCGGTCATGGGGCTCTCCTGATCGAGGGCGGTAGATCAGCTGTTTGTAACGCGGCAATGACGGGCGGGGAGTTGCCAATTTTGGCGTGGTGGCTTGCTTGCGCGCAGCTTGCGCGTAGACTCGGATCAAGGGTTGAGGTGAGGGCAAGATGCGCTGGATCATTCGTTCGGTTATCGCTTTGGTTTTGTTGGCGGTTTTGCTGGTGGGGGCGGTGTTTCTGATCCCTGCTGAAAAGGTGGCCGGGATTGCGGTGGCGAAGTTCAATACGCTGACCGGGCGGGAGCTGGTGATCTCGGGCGCGGTGCGGCCGACGATCTGGCCACAGCTGGGGGTGAAGACCGGGCCAATTTCGATTTCCAACGCCGAGTGGTCGCAGGAAGGGCCGATGGTGCAGGCCGAGGGTCTGGATATTTCGCTGGATCTGGCGGCGCTGATCGCGGGGGATGTGAAGATCACCGGGGTGGAGGCGATCAATCCGAAGATCGTGCTGGAGCGCTCCTCAAAGGGCGAAGAGAACTGGGTGTTTGGCGGCGGTGGTGCGGGCGGCACGGTGTCGGCGGCGACGCCGGGGGTGGGGCAGCCGTTCACCCTCGACAAGGCCACGGTGTCTGGCGGCACGCTGGTGTTTGCCGATCATGCGGCCGGGGTGCGCTATGAAGTGAGCGGGATAGAGGCCACGGCGGCGATCCCGCAATTTGCCGGCCAAGCCACGGTGGATATGGCGGCGGTGATGAACGGGCAGTCGTTTCGGCTGAAGGCCGAGCTTGCGGCGTTTCAGGATTTTCTGGATGGCAAGCTGGTGGAGAGCGATCTGACGCTGGTGGCGGGCGATGCCGAACTGGGCTTCAAGGGGCGCGCAGGGATTGCGCCGGAAGCCGAGGGCGCGCTGACCACCGATCTGGGCAATCTGGCGGCGGTGTCGGCTTTGGCGGGAATGGCTGCGCCGAAACTGCCGCAAGGCTTGGGGGCCTCGGACGTGCGGGTGTCGGGGGCGGTGACGCTGACCACGGCGGGATCGCTGCATCTGCGCGGCGGGGCGGTGGTTCTGGATGGCAACACGCTGACGGTGGACGGCGATCTGACCACGGCGAGCGCGCGGGCGAAACTGTCGGCCAAGGTGGTGGCGGGGGCGCTGGATCTGGCCGGGGTGTCGGGCGGGGAGGGCGGTGGCTCTGGCGGTGGGGCGCAGGCGGCGGGGTGGCCGAAGGATAAGATCGACGTGAGTGGGCTGGCGGCGCTGGATGCGGTGGTTGCGCTGACGGCGGACAGCGTCGATCTGGGCATGGTGAAGTTCGGCCCATCGCAGATCGTGCTGACCAATGACCGCTCACGGCTGGTGACGGAGTTGCGCAAGGTCTCGGCCTATGAGGGGGTGATCTCGGGGCAGTTTGTGGTGAACGGGCGCAAGGGGCTGTCGGTAGGGGGGGATTTATCCTTTGCGGGCATGGCGTTGCAGCCGTTGCTTGCCGATTTCGGCGGCTATGAGCGACTGGTCGGCACCGGGGATATGCGGGTGAAGTTTCTGGGATCGGGCGCGTCCGTGGATGCGATCATGCGCTCGATGTCGGGGTCTGGATCGCTGGCGCTGAGCAATGGCGAGATTTTGGGTCTGGATATTGCGGGCATGCTGCGGACCTTGGATACGTCGTATGTCGGCGAGGGGCAGAAGACGATTTTCGACAGTCTGGGCGGCAGTTTCACCATCGCGGATGGGGTGTTGCACAATGAGGATCTGGTGCTGAAATCGCCTTACATCACCGCGCGGGGTGTGGGCGATGTCGGCTTGGGGGCGCGCAATCTGGAGTACCGCATCAAGGCCACGGCTTTGGCGGATGATACCGGGGCGGGTGGGTTGACCGCGCCTTTGCTGATCAAGGGGCCTTGGGCGGACCCGAAATTCTCATTGGATTTGCAGGCGATTGCCGATGAGAAGCTGGCCGAACAGAAGGCGGCTTTGCAGGCGCAGGCAGAGGCCAAGCGGGCGGAGTTGGAGGCTGAGGCCCGCGCCAAGCTGGAAAACGAGTTGGGCGTGGTGCAGCAGGACGGCGAAAGTCTGGAGGATGCGGCGCGGCGGCGGATGAATGAGGCGATGGATTCCGAGGCGCAGAAGGCGTTGCAGAAGTTGTTGGGCGGCAACTAGCATCGGGTGTGGGCGGCCCCAATGAGGCCGCCCGGTTGCTCAACCGCGCTTACTTGATAATCGAGGTCGGGCGCGGCGTGGCGTCGGTTTCCGGCGGCAGCACCGGCAGGGTGACGGGGGGCAGGGTGCCTGTCAGGCTGTGCAGGAAGGCGACGATCTGGGTGGTTTCCTCGGGTTTCAGCGCCTCCCCCAACTGGCTTTCGGCCATGATCTCAACCGCGACGGGCAGTTCCCAGACCTTGCCGGAATGGAAATAGGGTGCGGTCACCCCGATGTTGCGCAGGGGGGCTGCGCGGAACACATATTCGTCGCTGGCAGTTTCGGTGACCTTGAAGCGGCCTTTGTCGCCGGGCGGCAACACCTCGGCTCCGGGTTTTTCTACCAGTCCAAACGGATAATAGCCGTGGCCGCCGACATTGATGCCGGAATGGCAAGACGAGCAACCCTTATCCATGAACAGTTGCAACCCGGCTTTGGCATCGGCAGAGAGCGCCGCATCGTCGCCGTTCAGCCAGGCATCAAAGGGTGCGGGGGTGATCAATGTGGCCTCGAACGCTTCGATGGCGCGGGCCATGTTGTCAAAGCTGATCGGGTCTGTCTCATCCGGGAAAGCGGCGGCGAACCAATCGACATAGGCGGGCATGGAGCCAAGGGTGATGACAACCTGTTCCGGCGTATTGGCCATTTCAACGCCAGCCTGCACCGGACCTTTGGCCTGCGCCTTCAGGTCATCAGCGCGGCCATCCCAGAACTGCGCCTCGTTCAGCACGGCGTTCAGCGCGGTGGGGGCGTTGCGCGGGCCTTTCTGCCAGCCGTGGCCGACCGAGGTTTCCATGTTGTCATCGCCGCCGGCGGTCAGGTTGTGGCAAGAATAGCAAGAGAACACCCCCGAGGCCGACAGGCGGGGATCAAAGAACAGCGCCTTGCCCAGCTCGATCTTGGCCGGCGTCACCGGGTTATCCTTGATGGCGGGAATGGTGGAGGGCAGCGCTTTGAAAATCTCGGCGGCGGTATCGCGCAAAGCATCGGCATGGACGGATGTGGCAAGCGCTGTGGTGGCAAGTAAAAGCGGGATGAATAGACGCATCGGAGGCTCCTGTGACGGTCAATGTGCAGATCAAGGGTGGTCCGTTGGCGGGGCGTTGCCATGATGCAGATCAAGTATTAGAATCATTCTAAAGATGGGTCTTGCTTGCAGGATTTAGCGGCTGACTGAAATCGCATCGCTCCGCCGGACCGGCAGCGCCAGAACGGCAGCGCCAGAACGGCAAAAAGCCCGCCGGAGCGGGCTTTGCAATGCAGATGTGGCGGAGGATCTGGCGCGCGGCCGGATCAGCGGCGGCGGTCGCGGCGGGCAGACATCGGCTGGAAGGCGACGCCGACATGGGCCTCGCAATAGGGTTTGCCGGGGACGGAAGGCAGGCCGCAGAACCAGAAATCTTCGGTGGCCGGATCGCCGATCGGCCATTTGCAGGTGCGCTCGGTCAACTCCATCAGCGACAGCCGCTTGGCGCGCTTTTCGACCTCGCGGACCGAGGCCAAAGCCTCGGGGCTGATTTCGTTGGCCGACGGCTGCGGCGGCAAAGGCTGGCCCGCCGGGATGATGGCTTTGCGCATCGGGATCGGCAGCGTGGTGACGCTGGCGACAGAGGCGGCAGAGGCCGGGGGGACGGGGCGCGGCTCGGTGGCCACACGCTCGGGCGCGGCGGGGCGCACCGGGGCTTCCACGGCTGCGGGCTTGGGCGCGGGGTCAGGGCGCGGGGCGGCCGTGGCGGGGCTGGCTGCGACCTCAGGCTCGTCGCTTTCCACAGTGCCACCGCCGACGCGGTTGGACAGGCCAAGGCGGTGCACCTTGCCGATCACGGCATTGCGGGTGACGCCGCCCAGCTCTTTGGCGATCTGGCTGGCAGACTGGCCTTCCGCCCACATTTTCTTGAGCGTCTCGACGCGCTCGTCGGTCCAGGACATGGCGAACTCCGGTTCAGGGGGCGAATGATCGCCCGAGGGCGCGGCGCGCAGGCGCAGGCCCTATTCTAATCTTGAGTGCAGGGGATACAAGGCGGACGCGGCAATATCAAGGGTCGCGTGATTCGGTTTTGGATAAGCGCGGGCAAGGGGGCAGAGGATGCACAACTTTCAGGAACAGCGGGCAGATACGTTTGAGACCTTCGCCAAGGTCGGCCGTGGGGTGAAGCTGCCGAAGATGTCGGTGGTGGTCTATGAATTCGTTGCCGAAGAGGTCGATACCAAATGGGCGGCGGTGGAAAAGGCGCTGCGGGCGAAGGGCTTCAAGACCAGCCATGCCGGTGACGTGCTGCAAGCCCGGATTGGCCCGATTGCGATTGACGCGGAAACCGTCTGGCAATGGGAGCGGATGGCGACAGAAATCGTGCTGCCGTTCGAGTTTTACCCGGATGGCTGGGAGCTGGGCGACGAATAGCCGGTTCTCGCGGCAAGCAAATGGAGCGGCTTCGCCGCAGGTCTTTGTCTCACCGCCCCGGACTTCGCCGAGGCAGTTCGGGTGGGCGGCAGTTCTGCGGCGGGGTGCTGGGGGTGATGTGGAAGCCTCCGGCGGGAGTATTTCTGCCAATGTGAAATTGCTCTTTTCGAAATACTCCCGCCGGAGGCATCCGATATCTCAGGTCGCGCGATCCTGTCCTGTCGGACGACCGCCCCTTACCTGCGGTGGTAACGCCGCCGAGCGGTGGCTCCGCTCGGCGAAAAAACGCGCCCCCAGCGCGTTTTCTGATCCGCCTCCCACCCCCCGAGGCGGCACGGGTATCAGGTGTTACCCGCAGTTCAGCGCATAGCTGCGCAGGATATCATAGCCATCAGAGCTGCTGCTCAGCAGGCGGCCGGGGGCGCAGTTGGTGGCGTCCTCGACGTAAGAGGCGGTTTCCGCATCGGTCAGCGGATAGCGCGCGGGATAGCGCAGTTGGGCTTGGCGGCCATCTGTCACCACCGTCAGCTGCGAACCATCGGCCAAGGTGAACAGCCGGGCGATGTCGGGGCGCGGGCCGGGGCTTGGCGTGGGGGTGACGCAGGCCGCGAGGCACAGCGTGGCGATCAGGGCGGCGGTTGGTTTCAGCATTGGGCGTCTCCTGTTTGCGACAGGCTAGCGCGATTGGGTGCCTGCGGCGAGGCGCGGTGTCGGTCAGCGCGGTTTGCCGCCGATCCATGTCGCGCGGATGGCGCGGTCATCGCCAAGCATGATGGTGGGGAAGATCGCTTGCCAGATGTCAGCGGCGCGTCGGGTGGCTTGTTCGATGGCGGCGGTGGATTGCAAATCGAGGATGGTAAGATCCGCCTCCATCCCCGGCGCGATATTGCCGATCTGCTGTTCGGCATGCAGCGCGCGGGCGGAGCCTACGGTGGCCAGCCACCACAACTGGCTCGGGTGCAGCGCTTCGCCGCGCAACTGGGCCACTTCATAGGCGGCGGCCATGGTGTGCAGCATCGAGAACGACGAGCCGCCGCCGGTGTCGGTGGCGAGGCCGACCCTCAGGTGTTTGGCGAGAGACATGTCGAACAGGCCGGAGCCGATGAAGGTGTTGGAAGTCGGGCAGTGCACGAGCGAGGCCCCGGCTTCGATCAGCCGATCTTTTTCGCGCTGGGTCAAATGGATGGCATGGCCGTAGACAGCACCTTCGCGCAACAGGCCTTGCGCCTCATAGGTGTCGAGATAGTCGCGCGATTGGGGGAACAGGTCTTTGACCCAAGCAATCTCATCGACTTGTTCGGAGAGATGGGTTTGCATCAGGCAATCCGGGTATTCGCGCCAAAGCTGGCCCATCGCGGCCAGTTGCTCGGGGGTCGAGGTTGGCGAGAATCTCGGCGTGATGACATAGGATAGCCGATCCTGCCCGTGCCACTTTTGCAGCAGGCGTTTGCTGTCGTCATAGCTTGATTGCACGGTGTCACGCAGGCCTTCGGGCGCGTTGCGGTCCATGCAGGTTTTGCCAGCGAAGGCGCGCAGGCCGCGGGATTGGGCGGCGGTGAAGAAGGCGTCTACGGATTCCGGGTGGATGGTGGCGTAGCTGCACATTGAGGTGGTGCCGTGGGCCAGCGCGAGGTCTAGGTAGCGGTTGGCGACCTCATCGGCATAGCTGCGGTCGGCAAAGCGCATTTCTTCGGGGAAGGTGTAGCTGTTCAGCCAGTCGATCAGCCGCTTGCCCCAAGAGGCGATGATCGCGGTTTGCGGGTAATGCACATGGGCGTCAATGAAGCCTGCCGAGATCAGGCATTGGCCGTAATCGGTGACGCGGGCCTGCGGATAGCCGGCGCGGATTTGGTCGGCGGGGCCGAGGGCTGCGATCTTGCCATTTTCGATGGCGACGGCACCGTTTGTCTCATGCCGCGCCGCATCAGGGCCATCCGCAAAGGGATCGCCTGCGAAGGACAGCACTTGCCCCAGAAGAATGTCGGTCCCAATCTGCTCTGCCATGACATACTCCGCTTGCCAAACAGCGCTAGGTTATAGGCTTATGGCGCATAGGTAAATTTCTGCCTGCCCTCTGTTTCATTGAAACAGCTTTCTGTAAGCAAGCGGCAAAGGAGTGCGTCATGGCGGAAGATCTGGCACTGATGGACGAAGATGAAGTTCACGCCGACCGCGTGGAAGCGATCCTTGACGCGGTGGAGGCCAAAGATACCGCCCGCGTCACCGAATTGCTGGAGCCGTTGCACGCTGCCGACATCGCCGACTTGCTGGAGCAGATCGGCGGGGCGGATCGGCGGGCGCTTTTGGCGCTGTGGTCGGGTGAGATCGACGGCGAGATCCTGTCGGAAATTGACGAATCGATTCGCGAAGAGGTGATCGAATCGCTGCCACATTCGGTGGTGGCCGAGGCGATGCGCGAACTCGACACCGATGATGTCGTCGACATTCTGGAAGACCTTGATCTGCCGCAGCAGGGCATGATCCTTGATGCGCTGGACGATGTTGACCGCATCGCGGTGCAGCAGGCGATGCGCTACCCGGAGGAAACTGCGGGCCGTCTGATGCAGCGCGAAGTGGTGGTGGCGCCTGAGCATTGGACGGTGGGCGAGGCGATTGATCATTTGCGCGAGAACGATCATCTGCCGGATCAGTTCTATCATGTCATTTTAACTGATCCTCGCATGAAACCAACGGGTTATGTGACACTGGGGCGGCTGTTGTCGAGCAGGCGGGCGGTGCGGCTGAAGGATATTCTGGAGGACAGTTTCCGCACGGTTCCGGCAACGGAACTGGAGGCCGACGTGGCCTATATGTTCAACCAGTATCACCTGATCTCGACCCCGGTGGTGGATGCGACGGGGCGGCTGGTGGGCGTGATCACCATCGACGATGCGATGAACGTGCTGGATGAGGAACACGAGCAGGACATGCTGCGTCTGGCCGGGGTGGGCGATGATTCGAGCCTGTCGGACGGGGTTTGGGCGACGGCGCGGCAGCGCTTGCCCTGGCTGGTGGTGAACCTGTTTACCGCGTCGATCAGCGCCTTTGTGATCTCACGGTTTGAAGCCACGATTGCGACCTTGGTGACCTTGGCGGCGCTGATGCCGATTGTGGCGTCGACCGGTGGGATTGCCGGCACGCAATCGCTGGCGGTGGCGGTGCGGGCGCTGGCGACACGCTCGCTGACCTCGGCCAACGCCAAAAGGGTGGTGCTGCGCGAGATGGTGGGCGGGCTGTTGAACGGCTTTTCGCTGGCGATCATTCTGGGGCTGGCGGCATTTCTGATCTTTGGTGATTGGAAACTGGGGCTGGTGTTGGGCATGGCGATGATCACCAATCAGCTTGTGGCGGCGCTGGGCGGGGTGTTGGTGCCATTGGGGCTGCACCGGCTGGATCTCGACCCGGCTTTGGCTTCGGGGACGTTTGTGACCACTTTGACGGATGTTTTGGGCTATCTGGCGTTTCTGGGGCTGGCGACGCTGGTGCTGCTGTGATGGGCGCGGGGATGGACAAGGCGGCAGCCCGCAAGGCGGCGTTTGCGGCGCGGAAACTGGCGTTTGCGGCGGGGCAGGGGCAGGCGGCGGAACTGCTGGCCGATGTGCTGGCAGAGCATCGTGGTCGGGCTTTGGCCGGATATATGGCGATGCGGACCGAGGCCGATCCGATGGCGGCGATGCTGGCGCATCAGGGGCCGGTCTGCGTGCCGGTGATCATCGCACCAGGCGAGGCGTTGCGGTTTCGCGAATGGTCGCCGGGCTGTGCGATGGAGATGGGGGCGTTTGGTGCCTTGATCCCGGCCGAGGGGGCGTGGATTGAGCCGGAGGTGCTGATCGTGCCCTTGGTCGGGTTCGATGCGCGCGGCTATCGCTTGGGCTATGGCGGCGGGTTTTATGACCGCACCTTGCAGGGATTGCGTCTGAGGCGGCAGACTTTGGCGGTGGGCTTTGGCTTCGCGGCGCAGGAATTGGCGGAGGTGCCGATTGATCAATTCGATCAGCGGCTGGATATGATGGTGACGGAAGCGGGGGTGCGGCGGTTCCAGGTGGGGGACGATCATGCTCCGTAAGATTGTTGCGAGTGTAATTTCGATGGCGGTTGCAAGCACGGCAGGGCAGGCCGAGGAAATCTGTTTCAACAAGGCCAGTGGCCGACATGCCGAATTCTATGTCTGGGATCGGGAAAAACCCGCTGAGGTCATATCCCGTACCGACGATCAAATTCAGACGATGCGGAGCATAGGCGGTTCGCTGGGCGGCAGCGAAAAGGTGTTGGAGTTGTTTCAGCTTGGCATCATTCCTTTGGCAGTCAGGGGGACTTATGCCAATATTGCTTGGAAATGGGATAAGGATCTGCCGCAGGCGAAAGATCTGAGCATAGGCTACAAATTCGACCTGAGCGCGGTTCAGACGGCGTTGACGCCGCGAAAACCGATTGAACGCCGCCATACATTGAATGGCGAAGTGGTCGGAAGCGAGACCATCACGCTGCAGAAATGCGAGTATGAGGTGGTGATCCTCGATATCGTCATGACTGGCTCTGGTGAGCCATACCCTCCGAAGTCGTGGCAGAGGCTTTGGCTTGATCCGTTCAATCTGGTGGTCTTCAAATCTGAACGTTTCGAGACTGAGGCGCACTGGAAAATGCATTTTGCCGATACCACCACCAAGCTCGTGCGTTTGCGCTAAGGGATGGCTTGGTTTGACTGAATTTTCGGGGCTGGCCGCTGGGGGTTTCACA
>NZ_JAXMJJ010000053.1:0-9627 GCF_034376685.1 Cypionkella sp. | reverse complement strand
GACGGTCGCGGCGGTGCGGCCCTGTCGATGCGCGCCGTCACCGGCAAGCCGATCCGCTTCGTCGGTCTTGGCGAGAAAATGGACGCGCTGGAGACGTTTGAGGCTGAACGCGTCGCAGGCCGCATCCTTGGCATGGGCGACATCGTCGCACTGGTCGAAAAGGCCCGCGAAACCTTTGAGGCGGAACAAGCCGAGCGCATGGCGAAACGCTTCGCTAAGGGTCTGTTCAACATGAACGATCTGAAATCCCAGCTTGAGCAGATGCAGAAAATGGGCGGCATGCAGGGCCTGATGGGCATGATGCCGGGCATGGGCGGCATGGCAAAAAAGGCCGAAGCCGCTGGTTTCAATGACAAAATGCTGACCCACCAGATCGCCTTGGTCAATTCGATGACCAAGAAAGAACGCGCCAACCCCGATCTGTTGGCCGCCAGCCGCAAGAAGCGCATCGCCGCAGGTGCTGGGCTTGAGGTTTCAGAAGTCAATAAGCTTCTGAAACAGCACAAGCAAATGGCCGATATGATGAAGAAAATGGGCAAAGGCGGCATGATGAAGAATGCCATCAAGCAGATGATCGGCGGCAAAGGCATGCCCGATCTCGCCAACATGTCGCCCGCGCAGATGGAAGAAGCCGCCAAAGGTATGAAGCAAGGCCTCGGCATGGGCGGCGGCTTCCCCGGCATGCCGCGCGGCCTTTCGCTGCCCTCCAGCCTCTCGGGGTTGATGAAGAAGAAATGATACCCGCCGACCGCCTTTCCGCGATCAGGATCGCCCGTGTCAATCACGCCGGAGAATACGGCGCGATTCGCATTTACGGCGCGCAGATCGCTGTTTGTCGGCTGTTGTGGCCGCGTCTTGTGCTGCCTTTGTCGCAGTTGAAAGCGCATGAAGTGGAGCATTGCCGCCAGTTCCGCGCGGCTTTGTCGGCGCGGAATGGTCGCCCATGTCGGGCGATGTATCTGTGGAGCATGGGCGGCTGGGTGCTGGGCGCTGTCTCAACTTTGTTTGGGCCGAATTTGATCTGGGTCTGCACTGAAGCGGTTGAAGAAACCGTGCATCACCACCTGACAGATCAGTTGGAATGGCTGAAGTCGCGTGACGGCGACCTCCATGCGCTGATCATGGGTATTCAGGCGGAAGAAGAAGGCCATCTTGACCTCGCTCGCAGCGAGAAGACCCACGACAATGCCGTGACCAGTGCGTTCGGGGCATTGGTCCGCGCCTCTGTGTCGATGGTGGTGTGGCTGTCGACTTGGGGCGAATCGTCGCAAATGCTGCGTGATCTTGCGGGGGCCGCATGACCTATCGGTTCCAGCATGGCAGTTCGCAGGCAGCGCCGGTCCTTGAGACCGCGCGTCTTGTGCTGCGCCTGCCGCATATCGGTGATCTTCCTGCCAGCACCGCGTTCTGGGCATCTGAGCGGTCGCGTTTGATGGGTGGGCCGTGGACTGCTGAGGAAACAGCGGCCGAGTTTCAGGGCTTGCTGGATCAATGGGCCAAACACGGCTTCAGCCTGTTCACCGTTACCCGCAAAGGCTCGGATGATGGTATCGGCGGCATCGGCCCGTTCTATCCAGATACCCACCCCGAGCCCGAACTGGGCTGGAGCCTGTGGAACGCCACGGACGAAGGTCAAGGGCTGGCGTTTGAGGCGGCTATGGCGGCGCGCGATTGGTTCTTTGCCACCTCGGGCCATCGCACCGCTGTCAGCCATACCGATCCTACCAACCACCGCTCGCACCAGTTGCTGGCGCGGATGGGGGCTGTTGTCGACCCCACCGCAGCCCACCCCTATGGCGATGAGCCAACCCAGACTTGGCGTCATCACGCCGGGGGTGCCGCATGATCACCCGCCCGCAGCATATCGCCCACACCACCGCTCCGGTCATCGAAACCGAACGCCTGCGCCTGCGGATGCCACGCTATGAAGACTTCGCGCATCGCCAAGCCTTCTACGCTTCGGACCGTGCGGTCTGGGAGGGCGGCCCCTTTGCTGCCGAGCAAGCGTGGAAAATCTTCGCTTCCGAAGTGGCGCAATGGCCGCTGATGGGCTTTGGTCCGTTCTCGATGGAGGATCGTTTGACTGGGGAATATCTCGGTGAAGTCGGTGTCTACCAACCCTTGGGCTATCCCGAACCCGAACTCGGCTGGTATGTGGTCGATCACGCCGAAGGCCGCGGTCTTGCCGCCGAAGGCGCGCGCGCCGTGATGGCTTGGGCGCATAGAACCTTCGGCTGGGACCATATCGACAACTACATCGACCCCGGTAACGCCCGCTCCATCGCGCTTGGCCTGCGGCTCGGTGGCGTGCAAACCGATGCCCCCGGCGCAGACCCCACCGACGTGGTGATCCGCCACAATTTGCGGGGGCTGGCATGATCGAACTGACGGGCATCCCAGTGATCGAGACCGCAAACCTGCGCCTGCGCGGCCCGAAGACCGCTGATTTTGAGGTGATGGCCAGTTTCCTCGCCTCGCCGCGCGCACAATACATCGGCGGCCCAGTCAGCCGTGCGCTGGCATGGCGCAGCTTTGGTCATCTGACCGGGCATTGGCTGCATCGCGGCTATTCGATGTTCGTCCTCGCCGACAAAACCACCGACGCAGCCCTCGGCATGGCCGGCCCGTGGTTCCCCGAAGGCTGGCCCGAGCCGGAACTCGGTTGGTCGATCTGGGCACCCGAAGCCGAAGGCCGCGGTCTCGCCCATGAAGCCGCCCTCGCCACCCGCCGCTTTGCCTATGACAGCCTCGGCTGGAAAACCGCCATCAGCCTGATTGCAGAAGCCAACCATCGCAGCCAAGCCCTTGCTCAACGCATGGGCTGCACCCGCGACGGCACCTTCATCCATGAAACCTTCGGTGCCAGCCAGATCTGGCGCCATCCAGCACCGGAGACCTTGCAATGACCGACGCCATCTTCCGCGCTGCCGAGGTGCTGAAAGACCACCGCGAATCCATCGACCGTCTCGATGCGATCCTGGTCTACACCCTTGCTGAACGCTTCAAGCGCACCCAAGCCGTGGGCCGCCTGAAAGCCGAACACGATCTTCCCCCGTCCGATCCCACCCGCGAAGCGCGTCAGATCGAACGGCTGGAGTGGCTTTCGAAAGAAGCCGACCTCGACCCCGAATTCGCCAAGAAATTCCTGACCTTCATCATCTCGGAAGTCATCAGGCATCACGAACAACTTCAGAAATAACCGCAGAAACGCGGTTCCAACCAAACCCAAGGAGACTACACTATGTCCATGAAAATTCGCCTCGCCCGTGGTGGTTCTAAAAAGCGCCCGCACTATTCCATCGTTGCCACCGACAGCCGCAACCCGCGCGATGGCCGCTTCCTGGAAAAGCTGGGCACCTATAACCCGCTCTTGGCGAAAGACAGCGAAGAGCGCGTGAAAATGAACATGGAGCGCGTGCAATACTGGCTGGGTCAAGGCGCACAGCCGACCGACCGTATCGCGCGTATGCTGGAAGCTGCTGGCGTGTTGACCAAAAAGGTCCGCTCGAACCCGAAATCGGCCGTCCCGGGCAAACGCATGACCGAACTGGCGAAAAAGAAAGCCGCTCGTGCAGAAGCACCGGCTGCTGAATAATCGACACTGAAACACTGGCGGCCCCCAAGGCGGAATTTTCACAGAAAATTCGCGCCCCAGGGGGCCGCTTTTCTACAGGAGAGCCAAATGCCCAACCCAGACCATATCTGCGTCGGCGCCATCGCAGGCTCTTTCGGCGTGCAAGGCGAAGTGCGGCTGAAAAGCTTCTGCACCGACCCCGAGGCCATCGCCTCTTACGGCCCGCTTTACAGCGAAGACGGCCAAACAACCTATAAAATCAAACTGACCCGCCCCGTCGCAGGCGGTCTTGGTGCCCGCATCGCAGGCGTGGAAACCAAAGAGCAGGCTGATGCCCTGAAAGGCATAAGCCTTTATGTTGACAAGAAAAAACTTCCCCACCTGCCCGATGATGAATTCTACCATGCCGATCTGATCGGCCTTGCGGCATTTGACACCGGCGGCAAAGAGCTTGGTCGCGTGCAAGCGGTGCATAACCACGGCGCGGGCGATCTGATCGAAATCGCAGGCCCCGGCCTGAAATCCGGACTGCTTCTGCCCTTCACCCTCGCAGCCGTTCCCACCGTCGATCTGACCGCCGGCCGCATCATCGTCGATCCCCCCGAAGGGCTGGACTAAACCCCGCGCCCGCGCCACTCTGCGCGCGGGCAATGGGGGCGACATGCACAACCGTATGCGATGGCTGATGGGTGCGACCGCACTCCTCTACATAGGGCCGCTGATGGCAGGCTTGGGTGGCTATGGCTGGCCGCTGGTGCCGGTCTTCACGCTGTTGTTCCTGCTCTGGCATTTCATCCTGCGCCCGCAGACCTGGCCGCGCCAGTTCCATGAATGGACGCAGTATCAGGCCTGGGCCACGCTGTTCAGCAACGCCGCCATTCAACTGCTGTTCGTGGCGCTGCTGTTTGGCGCAGGGCGCGGCATTGGCGGGGCCTTGGGCTTTGTGCCGCCCTATGGGGCCATCCTGCCGATTGCGATTTCCTTCCTGTCGATCCCCTTGGCCCGGATGATCTGGGATCCGTGGCAGGCCAATGAGATGAACAACTTTCTGGATGAAGCGATCCGCACTATCTCGCATCCCGAAACCACCGTGGGGGAAGCCGGGCTGGAAGCCGCTCGCCGGATGATCGCCCCCTTGGCCGATCTTCCAGATGAAACCCAGCCGAACGTGGTGGCACAGCATCTGGTGGCGCTGTCCGCCCATGCCGAGGACGCTCATATCCGCAGCGCGCTGTTTGAACGCCTCCGCGATCATAAGGCCAACCGCGCCGAAACCATTGCTTTGATCCTGCACGCCACCGATGGCCGACTGGCCGAGATTGTGCCCGGTGATGGCCCGACGATGGCGCTTGGCCTGCTGCCCGCCGATCCCAGCCTGATCGCCTTGTTCGCCCATCGGCTGACCGCCGCCTTGGATGAAGATCCTGATCTCTGGGGCAAGTGTCCCAGCGTCGATTACCTGACCGAGCTTGCCGCCAAATATGACAACACCGAAGCCGAAGCCCCGCTGCGTGAGTTGATCGACGCCACCAACGCGGCGCAACCCGAAGATGGCTTGGCCTAAGGACGCGCGTTTCGGTCGACCAGCATAGCAGAAAGCGCCCGCAACTTCGGCCTGTCTGCGGCAACGCAAACGCCCTAGCGGGGGCAGGGCCAGCAGGCTAAAAGCAGATATGACCGACACACCCGAAACCCCGCCCAGCGACACTCCCCCCAGCAAATCACATGGCCGCATCTCGATCCGCGCCAGCCTGAAACCGCGTGATCTGATGGAGGAACCGCTACACGTCAAAGACGCATGGCGCGCCAAGATCATCACCCTGATGCCCGATGCCTTCCCCGGTATTCTGGGCATTTCGCTGACCGGCAAGGCGCTTGATCTGGGCCTCTGGGCGCTGGATGTGATCAATCTGCGCAGCTTTGGGCAGGGCAAACACCTGAATGTCGATGACACCCCCGCAGGCGGCGGCGCTGGTATGGTGCTGCGCGCCGATGTGCTGGACGCCGCCTTGACCGATGCCGCCCAACACACCCCGCGCGACCGCAATCGCTGGCCGGTGATCTACCTGTCTCCGCGCGGCAAACCGTTCAATCAGGCGATGGCCCGCCGCTTTGCCGCCTGTGATGGCATCACGATGCTGTGCGGCCGCTTTGAAGGCGTCGACCAGCGCCTGCTGGATCATCACGATATCGAAGAAGTTTCGCTTGGGGATTTCGTCCTGACCGGCGGCGAGATCGCGGCCACCGCGCTGATCGACGCCACAGTTCGTCTGCTGCCGAAAGTGCTGGGAAATCATGAGTCTACGGTCGAAGAATCCTTCTCCGACGGCTTGCTAGAGCATCCCCAATACACCCGCCCCGCCGTCTGGAACGATCTGCCGATCCCGGAAGTGCTGCAATCCGGCAACCACGCCGCCATCGCGAAATGGCGGCAAGCGCAGGCCGAAGATATCACCAAAACCCGGCGGCCTGATCTGTGGCAAGCCTATCTGCGCCGGAAGGCCTGAGAGATCGGTCGAACGCTCCGCGGGGAGTATTTCGAAAAGAGCAAATCTGAAGGGCATCCTCTGTGCTCAAATATCCAGAGCGGAATTCTTGAGTTCCGGAGAGCCGGAGGCTTCGACAGTGCAGTAGTCCAAACCTTAACAAATCCTTACCGACCCCATGCTAACCCATTGATTTTATATAAGCGCCACCCCTGTCCACACGTGGACACCCAAGGCCTCTTGACCCATCCCGCCACAAACCCTATACGCCCGTAGTCCGGGGTCAAAAGCCCATCGGGCCCGATTCCTTTTGGCCGCAATCCTTGCCTTCTTCCGCAAGTCTGGCCCGAAATTCGGACTACAAAACGCGAGCCGCATCTCTGGCGGGGTCACAGATTCTGTGGCGACCCGATCGAAGACCAGAAGCTCTACGGCTGCATCACGTCGGGGATAACCCTGCAAACAAAGGAACTGCGATGAACTTGATCGCCATCATTGAAGCCGAGCAGATCGCTGCGCTCGGCAAGAAAATCCCGGACTTCAAAGCCGGTGATACCGTGAAAGTCGGCTACAAAGTCACCGAGGGCACCCGCTCGCGCGTGCAGAACTACGAAGGCGTCGTGATCGCCCGCAAAGGTGGCGCAACCATCTCTGCCTCGTTCACCGTCCGCAAGATTTCGTTCGGCGAAGGTGTGGAGCGTGTGTTCCCGCTGTATTCGACCAACATCGACAGCATCGAAGTGGTCCGCCGTGGCCGCGTGCGTCGCGCCAAGCTGTATTACCTGCGCGATCGTCGCGGCAAATCGGCCCGGATCGTCGAAGACACCAACTACAAACCCAAAGCCGAGTAAGGAGCAGAGCGATGAAAGACGGAATTCACCCCGACTATCACACCATCAACGTCAAAATGACCGATGGCACCCTGTTCCAGACCAAAACCACCTGGGGCAAAGAGGGCGACCAAATGGCGCTCGACATCGATCCGCTGGCCCACCCGGCCTGGACCGGTGGCTCGGCCAAACTGATGGACACCGGTGGCCGCGTGTCGAAGTTCAAGAATAAATACGCTGGTCTGGGTTTCTGAATCCAAACCGCTGCAAGACAAAGGGCGCATCTTCGGATGCGCCCTTTTCATTTGCGCGCAGCCGGTTACCATCAGGCGACCTTACGAGAGATTGCTGATGATCCGCCTGCTCTGCGCTCTTTTGCTCTTGGCCAATCCCGCTTGGGCCGAGACGGATTTCTTTCGCAGCCTTGCTGGCGAATATGGCGTGCCATTCAATGAGACGATGGACTGCAAATCCAATCCGCATCGGGTTAGTTTTTTCGAGAATAACCAGCGTGCGCGCTTTGAATGGCAGAGTGATATTCTTGGCTATGATGGCGCATGGGTCAGCTTTGCCGAGTATACCGTGCAGGGCAGCAATGCGGTTGGCATCATCATGGCGCTGGATGGTGAATCGCGGCTGACCGATGCGGGGGCGCCGGTGGTCTGGGTGATGCGCCCGGTGCAAGGCTTTGATGGCTATTGTTGGGGGCGCACTGATTGGCCCGACGCGCGCTGTATCGCGCCACACATCCGGTGCCCGAACGCAGCCCCCACCTCGTGATAACGCCACTTCCCGCTTCCCCTTTCTGTCGCTAACCGTATAGGAAGCACGAAAGACCAAAGGGGACGCGGCATGGCGCATATCATCGTTGTCGGCAACGAAAAGGGTGGCTCGGGGAAATCCACCACCTGTATGCATGTGGCGACGGCTTTGTGCCGGATGGGGCATCGCGTTGGCGCTTTGGATCTCGATCTGCGGCAGAAAAGCTTTGGTCGCTATGTCGAGAACCGCCGCGCTTTCCTCGCACGCACCAATCTTGATCTGCCGACCCCGGATTACCGCGATCTGCCCGAGATTGAAGCCGGCAGTCTGGCCAGCGGCGAGAATGCTTTTGATGCACGCCTCTCTGCCGCTGTGGCGCAACTGGAGGCGGTGTCGGATTTCATCCTGATCGACTGCCCCGGCAGCCATACCCGGCTTTCTCAGGTGGCGCACAGTCTTGCCGATACGTTGATCACGCCCTTGAACGACAGCTTCATCGACTTCGATCTGTTGGCCCGCGTTGATGCCGAAACGGGCAAGGTCAAAGGCCCGTCGATCTATTCCGAAATGGTGTGGAATGCGCGGCAATTGCGGGCGCAAGCCGGCCTGAAGCCCATCGACTGGATCGTGCTGCGGAACCGTTTGGGCGCGCAGCAGATGCATAACAAGAAGAAGGTCGGCGCGGCTTTGGAAGAGCTTTCCAAACGCATTGGCTTCCGGGTCTCGCCCGGTTTTTCCGAGCGGGTGATCTTTCGTGAACTGTTCCCGCGCGGCCTGACCCTGCTGGATCTGAAGGATACCGGGGTGGATCAGCTGAACTTGTCCAACATCGCCGCTCGGCAAGAGCTACGCGATCTGATGAAAGAGCTTAAGCTGCCAGGGGTGACAGTCTCGTTTTGAACAGCATTGGTTGGGCTTCGCGGCGCGCCTCACGGGTGCGGGTGCGCTCCAGCCGCATGTCGAACATATCTGGTCCTGCCTCGGCCTTACGGGCGAACAGGCCAAACCGGGCGAACAGGGCGTATCCGAATTTCATGGTAGTCTCCTGCGGCTTAGTTTCGATGAGCCCAATCTGGAGTTGAAACGCGGCGGGAAAATGACAGAGAAGCGTTGGTTTCAGGCCGATTTGGCAGAGCAGGAAACAGTGGGTTTCCTTTTTGCGCGTGTCGCGCGCCGGTTGGCGCGTGCTGAGATCACGCCACGCAGACCACCGCATTACCGCCGATCCGCCGCGCTACATCAAGGGACATCCCCGACACCACAGCGCATAAACTTCGCGCTAGCGCTGCGTATCGGTGGCTGAGTCATCCTCCGCCAGCTCGCCCTCCAGAAACCGCTCGAACGCGTCGAGATCGACGGGCTCAAACTGACCGAAGCCCTGCATCCAAACGCTGGCGCTGCGCATCGCGTCCGGCTCCAGCTTGCACCAGATCACCCGCCCGCGCTTTTCCCGGCTGATCAATCCTGCCTCGGCGAGAATGCCCAGATGCTTGGAGATCGCGGTCAGGCTCATCTGAAACGGCTCGGCCACATCCGTGACGGCCATGTCATCTTCCAGCAGCATCGCCAAAATCGCCCGCCGCGTCGGATCGGCAAGGGCGGAAAATACGATGTCGAGATTGGCTACCATGCGGCGACTATCACAAGCCCTCACAGGATCGTCAACCAAATGGTTGAATATGCAAGGTGTCGCAATTACGGAGAAATAACGGGGGCGCTTTCTAATCCTCGATAGAAAATAACAACGAAATCAAAGTCATATCCGAAAGTTTCCCTGCTTGACTCATCGCCCCCCAATCCGTAGGTATCGCCTCAACCATCTGGGGGCTTTGCCGTGGTGTCGGACGCAGATCGTGAACGCCTTGCGGCGCTGGAAAAGCGGATCGAACAGGCAAAAGGCGCGATTGCGCCGAAAGCAAGCACCCAAGATGACCGCCAGTATCAGGCCCAACTGGCCTGGCGGATGGTGTTAGAG
>NZ_JAXMJJ010000052.1:0-11594 GCF_034376685.1 Cypionkella sp. | reverse complement strand
GATCTCATCATCCTTGGAGGTGAGAAAGATCACCGGCATGCTGGATTTCAGCCGCAGGCGCTGCAACAGATCCATGCCATCCATTCGGGGCATCTTGATGTCGAGCACTGCCATATCCGGCATGCGTCGATTAAAAGCTTCCAGCGCGGATTGCCCATCGTTGAACGTTTCAACTTCGAAACCTTCAGCCTCAAGAGTCATCGACACCGACGTCAGGATGTTCCTGTCGTCGTCTACAAGGGCGATCCTTGCCATGTTTGGGTTTCCCTATCCTGCTCGGCTTGCCTAATATGCACGCCTGATTTTTGACATATATTCCGTTTTCCTGACCTCGTTAGCAACTGCTAACTGCGAATCACCCAGGTGTTCGGACTCCATCATGCGCTTAATTTCCAAATGAATGACTATTATGCCGCAGTTTTCCTATCGGCTCCATTTTGGTTGCGCTAACCCGAAAATGGTTGCGCTAACTGTGACCTCGCGTCCTATTCCGTGTAAAATCCGTATGTTATAGCGGAGGCACGAGACCCAGATCTTGGGTTTTCGCAGAAACGCCACAAGGTTCGGGCGTTACGGGTTGGAAACTATACCCCCCTATATTGGCGGGAACGGGAGCTTGCAGGATGACGAATGGACGGGTGAACCCATCGCAGCGGTTGGAAGATCAGGGCATCAGCGGTCTGGGTCGCGTCTATTACAACTATATCGAGCCTGCATTGGTCGAAGCTGCCGTAGCCCGCGGTGAGGGCAAACTGGGCAAAGGCGGCGCATTTCTCTGCACCACCGGGCAGTTCACCGGACGCTCGCCGAAAGATAAATTCGTGGTGCGCACCGCTGCGGTCGAAGAGTCGATCTGGTGGGAAAACAACGCTCCGATGGCGCCCGACGCGTTTGATCGGCTGTACGCGGACATGCTGGCGCATATGCAGGGGCGTGAGTATTTCGTGCAGGATCTGTTCGGCGGGGCCGACCCGGTTTACCGCCTTGACGTGCGGATGGTGACAGAACTGGCTTGGCACGGGCTGTTCATCCGCCACATGCTGCGCCGACCGGAACGCGCCGAGTTGGATGCGTTTGTGCCGGAATGGACGGTGATCAACTGCCCGTCGTTTGAGGCTGATCCTGCCAAGCATGGCTGCCGAACCTCCACCGTGATCGCGCTGAACTTTGAGCGCAAGATGATCCTGATTGGCGGCACCGCCTATGCGGGTGAGAACAAGAAAGCGGTGTTCACGCTGCTGAACTACCTGCTGCCGGAAAAGGGTGTGATGCCGATGCATTGCTCGGCCAACCATGCGATTGGCAATCCGGTGGATTCGGCGGTGTTCTTCGGGCTTTCCGGCACCGGGAAAACCACCCTGTCGGCGGACCCGTCGCGGATTTTGATTGGCGATGACGAGCATGGCTGGTCAGAGCGTGGCACCTTCAACTTTGAGGGCGGCTGCTATGCCAAGACGATCAATCTGTCGGCGGAAGCCGAGCCCGAGATTTACGGCACCACCTCGCGCTTTGGCACGGTGGTGGAGAATATGGTGTTTGATCCCGAGACGCTGGAGCTGGATTTCACTGACAGCAGCCTGACCGAGAACATGCGGTGTGCGTATCCGTTGGAGTATATCTCGAACGCGTCGGTCACCGGGATGGGCGGGCATCCGAAGAACGTGATCATGCTGACCTGCGATGCTTATGGGGTGTTGCCGCCGATTGCCCGGCTGACCCCGGCGCAGGCGATGTATCATTTCCTGTCGGGCTTCACGTCTAAGACTCCGGGGACGGAACGCGGGATTGTCGAGCCGACGCCGACATTCTCGACCTGTTTCGGCGCACCGTTCATGCCGCGCAGACCGGAAGTCTATGGCAAGCTGTTGCAGGCGAAGATCGCGAAGTTTGGCGCATCCTGCTGGCTGGTGAATACTGGCTGGACCGGCGGCAAGTTTGGTCAGGGCAAGCGGATGCCGATCAAGGCGACGCGGGCTTTGTTGACGGCGGCTTTGGATGGGTCGTTGGCAGCAGGCGAGTTCCGCCGCGATCCGAACTTTGGCTTTGAGGTGCCAGTGGCGGTGCAGGGGGTCGATGCGACCCTGCTGGATCCGCGCGCGACCTGGGGTGACAAGGCGGCTTATGATGCGCAGGCGCAGAAATTGGTGGGCATGTTTGCCGATAATTTCGCGCAATATGTGCCGTTCATTGATGCTGACGTGAAAGCTGCGGCGATTGGGTGAAACGGGATGGTCCCAACTCGGGACCATTTTCGTGTGCTTTGATTTCAAGGGCTTACGGGTAATCGGTAAGGTTCTGTTAAGCTTTGGCTTGCTTGATGGGCGGCTGGGGGTTTTGCACCCCCAGACCCCGGCAGGATATTTGCGCGCAGAGGATGACAATTTTAGCTAAATTTTAGCGATTACAGACCAACCGCCCGGCGCATCAGGTTCAACCCCGTAAGCACCAGCAGAATCTGCGTCCAGCGGCGGAATTTTGACTGATCCAGACGGTCTTGCACCGCGACGCCAAGGCTTTGGCCGAGCATCGCGGGCAGCACCAAAACGGCAGAAAACGCGGTGGTGCTGGCGGTAAGAACGCCGGAGTGCAGATGCGCCACCAGCAAAACCACGGCACCGATCAGGAACACCACGCCCTGCACGCGGACGGTTTCCAGCTTGTCGGCTTTGATCGAGAGCAGATAGACCAACACCGGCGGGCCCCAAACTCCGGATAGCCCGCCGTAAAGGCCGCTGATGATGCCCAGCATCCACTCGGCGCGGCTGCGGTGCTCCAACCGCAGCGCAAGGCCGACGCCAGCCAGTTGCAGTGCCGCGAAAATGGTGATCGGCAGGCCGAGCAGCAGCAGGAACAGGTCTTGCGGGATGATGCGAACGAATTGCGCCGAGATCACGATGAAGATCACCATCGAGATCAACATCCGGCGATAGGTGATCGTCGTGGCCCAAACCGGGCCGGGGCCGTGCCGGAAGGCTTGGGTGAGATTCGAGATAAGCGTCGGAAGGATCAGACCAGCCAGCGCGGTCTCGGGCGGCAGGAAGCTGGAAAAGGCGGAGATCATGATCATTGGCATCGCAAAGCCGATAGCGCCTTTGACGAAACCCGCGAAGAAGGTGATCAGCAGCGCGGCGACAAAAGCCAGCGGCGTCAGGCCTGCCATAAGGTATTCCATGCGGCGTTCTCCTTGTGAGCGATTGTTTAATGCAGGTTGCACTGGATCGCACGCCGAAATCCGTCGCGACATTTTCCATCTTTTTCTTGATCATTTGAGAATTAATATTGCGCTGCGACTGCGAAGGGATTACCCATTTCGCAGATGCAGCATGTGCGGAGGGCGGTGATGGCTTTGGATCAGAATTCTGGTGTTGTGGCCGATCTGCTGGGGCTGACAACTGAGGCTTTGCCTGAGGTTGAAGCGCTGTTTGAGCGCGGGCGCGCGGCGTTGCGTGGGCTGGTGACGGTGGGGGGCAAGGTCTCGGCTGCCGCGATGGAAGAGCATCAGTTTGCGGCGCATACGCTGTCGTGGCTGGCGACCTACACCGAAAGCCTGCGGCAGTTGCGGGCTTGGGCGGGGCGGCTGGCTGAGGATGGCAAGTTTGGCGAGATGGAGGCGTTGATCCTTCAGATCGGCTTTGGCGAGTATCTTGCGCAAATTCACGGCGGCATTCCGATGTCGCAGGGCGAGATGGCGCGGCTGGGCGATTTGGGGATTTCGGCGGTGCCGGGGGCGGCCGCAAGCGTCTTGATGGTCGAGGGCAACAGCCCTGCGGCGCGGATGCGGCTGGTGGCCTTGATGCGCGACAATCACGGCCGGGCGACCTTTGGGGTCAGCGGTCTGGATGATGAGTTGGAGATGATCCGCGATCAGTTCCGCCGCTTTGCTGACGAGCGGGTGGTGCCGTTTGCGCATGGCTGGCACCTGCGCGATGAGTTGATCCCGATGGAGATCATCACGGCTTTGGCCGAGATGGGCGTGTTCGGGCTGACCATCCCGGAGGAATTCGGCGGCTATGGCTTGTCGAAAGCCTCGATGGTGGTGGTCAGCGAGGAGTTGTCGCGGGGGTATATTGGGGTTGGGTCGTTGGGCACCCGGTCTGAGATTGCCGCCGAATTGATCCTGTGCGGCGGCACCGATGCGCAAAAGGCGCAATGGCTGCCGAAGCTGGCCTCGGGGGAGATTTTGCCGACGGCGGTGTTTACCGAGCCGAACACCGGCAGCGATCTGGGGTCGTTGCGCACGCGGGCGGTAGCGGGGCCGGAGGGTTGGGAGGTGACGGGGAACAAGACCTGGATCACCCATGCGGCGCGGACTCATGTGATGACATTGCTGGCGAGGACTGACCCTGAGACCAGCGATTACAAGGGTTTGTCGATGTTTCTGGCCGAAAAGACGCCGGGGACCGATGCGGAACCGTTCCCGACGCCGGGGATGACCGGGGGCGAGATTAAAGTGCTCGGTTATCGCGGCATGAAGGAATATGAGCTGGCATTTGACGGCTTCAAGGTCGATGCCGCCAATCTTTTGGGCGGGGTGCCGGGGCAAGGTTTCAAGCAGCTGATGCAGACGTTCGAATCCGCGCGCATCCAGACGGCGGCGCGGGCGATTGGGGTTGCGCAGAACGCTTTGGAAGTGGGCATGGCTTATGCGACGGACCGCAAGCAGTTCGGCAAGCCGCTGATCGAGTTTCCGCGCGTGGCCGGTAAGCTCGCGATGATGGCGGTCGAGGTGATGATCGCGCGGCAGCTGACCTATTACTCGGCGTGGCAGAAAGACCACGACAAGCGTTGCGATCTGGAGGCGGGGATGGCGAAGCTGTTGGGCGCGCGGGTGGCTTGGGCCTCTGCGGATAATGCGTTGCAGATCCACGGTGGCAATGGCTTTGCGCTGGAGTATCAGATTTCACGGATTCTCTGCGATGCGCGGATTCTGAATATTTTCGAGGGCGCTGCGGAGATTCAGGCGCAGGTGATCGCGCGGCGGCTGCTGGATTAAGGTCTGCCGCGTGACGGGCGCAGGATGCCCAAGCGCGGGTGCAGGTTGCCTGCGATAAAATAGGCGGCCCCGAAGGCGAAGCCCGAGGCGGCGAAGATGAAGTTGAGGGGGGCGACCCACAGCACTAGCCACGCCATGCCCGGTGTGGCGATGCCCGACACATCGCGGAAGCTGGAATAGACGGCGGCCATCTCGGCGCGTTCCGAAGGTTTGACCGACATCATGAACGGCAAGCCTCCGGCGACGTCGAGCATCACGAGGCCGAACGAGGCGAGGAACAGGCAGCCGACGGCGATCCACGGCACCGGGGCTGCGAGGGTGGCCAGGCAGAACAGGATGGCGCAATAGGCGAGGGCCAGGCGCATGGCGATGCGGACGGAGCGGCGGCGGACCCATGACGCCATGAAGGGCGACAGCAGTAGCGTGGCGTTGGACACCGACAACATGAAGCCGCCGAGTTTATCGCCCAATCCGGCCTCGATACAGAACACCGGGACGTAGACGACATAGACCCACCAGCCGCAGGAGCGGATCACCGCGAACAGCCAGCCTGCGATCAGGCGGGGCTGGCGGAAGAAGCGGCCCAAGTAAGCCAGCGGATTGACGGCGGGGCCTTTGGCGCGGGTGATCTGCTTGCCTGAACCCAGCCGCAGATACCAGAACACGCCGAACAGGATCACCGCGAAGACGGCGGCGACGATGAACGGCAGCGGCGCCCAGAGCGCCCGCATGTAGACGCCCGCCATCGGGCCAATCGCCCAAGGCGCTGCGGCATAAACCATTTGCAGGCTTTGGGTGCGGCCCAGATCGGCGCGCGGCACATAATCCAGCACATAGGCGTTGAAGCAGACAAAGCAGGTGACTGTGGCCATCGACATGATCAATATGCCCAGCTGCACCGACCATTGCGTGCCCATCACAAACAGCACCATCGAGATCAGATAGAACACGCAGCCCGCCGAATAGACCCAGCGGCGCGGCCAGATCTGCGTCAGCCGCGGCACCATCAGGCCCCAGAACAGCGTGATGATGCCTGCGGTGAAATAGACCGTCGACAGGTTCTGCGCCGAGCCAAACGCGTCATAGACCGCGATCGGAATGGTGGAAATCAGCGTGCCGCGCACGGCGGCCTCCAACCCGGCCAAAAGCGCGAAATGCTGGAGTTTCGGGTTGGCGGAGTGTTTCAACTCCAAAGACTGATACCGCAAAGCCATGCGGGTATTTGGCTTGCCTCGGGCTATGGGGTCTGTGCTGTGGGCGACGCGCGTGGACTGTCCGCGACTATTGTTGCGCCAGAATGGTTAATAATCGCACACGCGCTTCGGGCAGCGGTTTGCCGTTCAGCAACGGCTCCAGAGCGCGATTCAGGAAATGCCCGGTCAGAGCAAGGCCTTGGGCAATCTCTACCGGACTGGCAGGCCCCTGCCCCAGCAACACCGGCGGCAACGGCAACAGCCGCCCGGCCCAATCCCCCGCCGCATCACGGTTCACCGCGCGACCGGTTTTCGGGCTGACATAGGCAAGGTCTTCGCGGCTGCCGGTGATCGCGCATTGGGCAAGGTCAAGAGCGAAGCCGAGTTCCTCCAGCATTGCCAACTCCCAGCGCAGATAATCGGGCGGCCAGCCGGGGGTTTGCAGCGCATCCAATAATTGGATCGAACGCGCGTAAAGTGCCGGATGCGGCTCACGGTCGGGCAAGGCCGCGTGCAGCATGGCGCAAATGGCGTTCAGGCCCGCGAGGTTCAAGCGATCCACCAGCACCCCGGCCCGGCTGCGCAGGGGTTCCACCTTGAAGCTGCCGATCTGCTCAGACAGCCGCGCCTGCCAGACCACATCAACCTGAGATCCCGGTTGCAACACCGCCGCCATCCGGCGCGAGGCACCGCCGCGCACCACCCCGGCGTGTCGGCCATGCGCCGCCGTGAATACCTCGATGATCGCCGATGTCTCGCCATGCGGCCGCACCGAAATCACCGCCCCCTGATCGCGCCATTCCATCGGGGCAGTATCGACGCAGCGTAACGGCAGGGCAAGGCTTGCCACGCGCGCGTTTTGCGGCAGATTGCACATATGTTTGCCCGGATGACTGCCTTTGCCCTTGCCATTATTGGCCTTGCCGCCCTGCGTGCGCAGTTTGATGCGCTGATTGCGGTGCCGCTGGCGGCGGATCGGATCTGGGCGATGGCAGCCTATTTCACCATTCTGACCAATGCCTTGCTGGTGGTGCATCTGTTGGCGATCACCAAAGGCTGGCAGATGTCTGCGTCGCGCGCGGCGGGGCTGTTGCTGGCAATCTCTGCGGTGGGGATCATCTATCACGCGCTGCTTGGTAACCAGTTTCCCACCGATGGCCTAGGCTGGTGGGCCGATCTGGGGCTGCATACTGTGATGCCGCTGGGCTATACGCTGTGGTGGCTGGGCTTTGCACCCAAGGCATTGCCATGGCGCGATGTGCCGCACTGGCTGATCTGGCCCGTCATCTACACCGGTTATGCGTTGATCCGCGGGCATCTGACCGGACAATGGCCCTATCCGTTCCTCAACGCCGATTCCTTGGGCTGGGCGCATGTGGCGCGCAATCTAGGTGTGCTGCTGGGGGCGTTGGGGCTGTTGGGCCTTGGCATTGCGGCGCTGGCCCGCATCCTTCACTCGGCCAAACCGGGCTGATCCAGCAAACTGCGGCCCTGACGGTCTTCAAGCTCGATCACCCAAAGATCGGGGTCGCGGCTGCGCTGACGTTGTAGCAAGGCATCAACCTCGGCCTCCGGCCCATCGGCCAGAACCACCCAGACCCGGGTATCGGCCATCAGATCAAACGAGCGCTGATAGGCGCGGGCCTGACCGTTCAGCAGGGCAACCTTGACCAGAACCGCCCCTGCGGTCGGATCCCCCTTGGCGGTGACATAGACCGGAATATCCGCCAACCGCAAACGGGTCAGATAGGCGGAAACCCACAGATCGGAAGTCAGACGCGCGCTCATCGTTGCTCTTTCTGAAATACTCCCCCCGGAGGGATCAACAGCTCAACAGGCGCGCGCTTTGACATCCCGAAACCGAAATTTGTGACAAATTTCGTGCCGGAATTCGACTGCGAATTCCGCCTGCCTCACGCCTCGCCGTCTTTGAAATCCAGACCCATTTCGGAATAGCGCTCGGGCTCGTCCTGCCAGTTTTCGCGCACTTTCACCTGTAGAAACAGATGCACGGTGCGGCCCAGAAACTCCGAGATGTCAGCGCGGGCAGCCTGACCGATGCTTTTGATCGTCTCACCCTTGTTGCCCAGCACGATGCCCTTGTGGCCATCGCGGCTGACATAAATGATCTGGTCGATCCGGGTCGACCCGTCGGGTTTGTCTTCCCATTTCTCAGTCTCCACCGTCAACTGATACGGCAGTTCTTCGTGCAGCCGCAGCGTCAGCTTTTCGCGGGTCATTTCCGAGGCGATCATCCGCATCGGCAGATCGGCGATCTGGTCTTCGGGGTAGAACCACGGCCCCGCCGGGATCTGCTCACCCAGCCATTCGCGCAAATCTTTGACGCCGTAGCCTTTTTCTGCCGAGATCATGAAGGTCTTCGCAAACGGGAAGGATTCATTCATCTTTTCGGCGAGGGCCAGCAGCACCTCGGCCTTGACCTTGTCGATCTTGTTGATCGCCAAAGCCACGGCCTGACCCTGCGGGATCTGGTCTTTCATGCGGTCGATGATGGTCTCGACGCCCTCGGTCAAGCCGCGATTGGCCTCGATCAGCAGCACGATCAGATCAGCGTCGGCAGCCCCGCCCCAAGCGGCTTTGACCATGGCGCGGTCCAGACGGCGGCGGGGGCGGAACAGGCCCGGCGTGTCGACAAACACGATCTGCGCCACACCCTCCATCGCCACACCGCGGATCCGGGTGCGGGTGGTCTGCACCTTATGGGTGACAATCGAGACCTTCGCCCCGACCATGCGGTTCAAGAGGGTGGATTTGCCGGCATTCGGCTCGCCGATCAAGGCGACAAAGCCCGCGCGGGTGCCGGGTCCGTCGGGCATCCGCCCGGTGAGTTTGCTATCTTCAGTCATCAGAAGTCTCCATCCGGGCCAGAAGGGCGCGGGCTGCGGCTTGTTCGGCCACACGTTTCGATCCGGCGCGGGCAATCTCTGCCGCGTCATTGGCCAGACGCACTTCGACGGTGAAGATCGGCTGGTGGTCTGGGCCGGTGCGACCCTGTTCAGTGTAAACGGGGGGCGGCATGGCGCGGGCCTGTGCCCATTCTTGCAACGCGGTTTTGGGATCACGGGCGTCTTGTTCGACAGCACCGATGCGCGGCCCCCACAGCCGCAGGATCAGCGCGCGAGCAGCGTCAAAGCCGCCGTCATGGTAAACGGCGGCGATCACCGCCTCCATCGCATCGCCGAGCAGCGCCTCTTTGCGGCGGCCACCGGACAGCATTTCCGAGCGGCCGAGTTTCAGCACATCGCCCAAGCCCACCTCGCGCGCGACTTCGGCGCAGGCTTCTTTGCGCACCAAAGCGTTGAAACGCGGGGCAAGCTGGCCCTCGGATGCCCCGATATCGGCACCCAGAAGCGCCTCGGCCATCACCAGACCCAATACACGATCACCAAGGAATTCAAGGCGTTGGTTGTCAGGCCGAGTGGTCGAGGAAATCGAGGCATGCGTCACCGCGCGCAGCAACAGTTCTGGCTGGCGAAACTGGTGCCCGATGCGCGCCTCGAAGGCTTTGAGATCGGCCGCGAGCCTCACTCCACCGCCTTGAAGAAACGATCCGAGCGCCAGGTCCAGAAGTAGAGCATCGAGGTGCCGGCTGATGAGAACATGATGCGGTCGGCGCGGCCGATCAGGTTTTCGGCGGGGACAAAGCCGACGCCGCCGGTTGCTTGGGCAAAGCGGCTGTCTTCGCTGTTATCGCGGTTGTCGCCCATGAAGAAGTATTCGCCTTCCGGCACGCTGAACACATCGGTGTTGTCGCCATAGGTGTTGTCTTCGATGTTCAGCACGTCATGCGTGACACCGTTCGGCAGAGTCTCGCGGGAGCGGATTTTCTCGCAGATAGCGCCATCCCCCACCACGCCGTTGCTGCAACGCGGGCGGGATTTCATCGGGCCTTGCGGCTCCATCACTTCCTGGAACGTGCCATCAGGCACCTGTGGAACAACCGCACCGTTGATGTAGAGCACGCCCTGTTTCATCTGGATCTTGTCACCGGGCAGGCCGATCAGGCGCTTGACGAAATCCGAGCCGTTGACCGGGTGGCGGAACACCACCACATCGCCGCGTTCGGGGTCAGACGCAAAGAGGCGGCCCGAGATTGGGCACAAAGCGAAGGGGCAGGAGTATTTCGAATAGCCATAAGCCATCTTGTTGACGAAGACGAAATCGCCGACCAGCAGGGTGGATTTCATCGACTCGGACGGAATCCAGAACGGCTGGAAGAACAGCGTGCGGAAAGCACCTGCGATCAGCAGCGCATAGACTACGGTTTTGACCGTTTCGACAATGCCGCCATCTTTTTTCGTCATGATGCCTGTATTCCTTGGTTTTGCCGCTACATGCGCGCCGAGGGCTGCGGAGTCAAGTTGGCGCGGGGCCGGGGCGGGCCTCGATCACCACGAAAGCCTGTGCCCAGGGGTGATCGTCGGTCAAAGTCACGTGAATGATGGCGTGATGGTCGGGCGGGGTCATTTGTGCCAACCGCTCTGCCGCCCAGCCGGTGAGGTGCATGACGGGCTGGCCCGAGCGCAGGTTTGACACCGCCATATCTTTCCAACTGATCCCCATGCGCAGACCCGTCCCCAGCGCCTTGGAGCACGCCTCTTTCGCGGCCCAGCGTTTGGCATAGGTGGCTGCGACCGCGCGGGGGCGGGATTCAGCCTTTTTCTGCTCACGCTCGGTAAAGACGCGGGTGCGAAAGCGGTCACCGTAACGGGCGAGCGTGGCTTCGATCCGTTCGATATTGGCGAGGTCTGAGCCGATGCCGAGGATCATGGCTTAGTCCAGTTGGGCGCTGATGGCCCCGGTGCTTTGGTTGATGGTAACGACAAGTGTTGCCGCGCCAAACTCGCCTGTATCGGGCAGATACCGCTTTGCCGGAACGGAAATCGTCAGCCCCTTGGCGGGATCGTAAGTCGCGGCGGTGCCGGTGAGGCTCAGGCTGGCAAATCCGGTCGCTCCGTCGAGCGAGACGACACGGCATTGGCGCCCCTCAAGTTCGTCGAGCGGCGGCGACAGCACCAGCAGGTGAAACGCGGCGGCGGCGGGTTCAACCGTGTCCATCACCGTCAAGCGCACCGCACCATTGGCAAAAAGCCGCGTGTTGGCATCCCAGGGTTCGGCGATGTTCCAGGCATTACTGCGGGCATCATCGCAGGGCTGCACGGTTTCCGCCGCAGCGGCTTGGCCCAGCAAGCCCAAGGCCAGCGCAGCGCAAGCGACATGAGAAAGGCTGCGCATCACTGCCCCCCTGCCCGCGCGAGATCCATCAGGTGGCGCATTTCCTCGATGGCGGGACCAAGGCCGCGATAGATCGCTTCGCCGATCAGGAAATGGCCGATGTTCAGCTCCACCACCTCGGGAATGGCAGCGATCGCCTCGACGGTGTCGTA
>NZ_JAXMJJ010000051.1:0-4601 GCF_034376685.1 Cypionkella sp. | reverse complement strand
AAGATCGGCCAAAGATGCCACCTCGGGCTTGCAGAAAATCACCTGCGGTCCGGCAGGCCACATGCCGACCAGCTTGGCGTTGAAGGCAGTCTGCAAGCGGCTGTCCACATAGGGTAGGAACGCCGCCACATGGGCGCGCCCGGCCTCAAAGCTGGTATTCTGGCCCACAAGGTCAAGCCCCAGAACCGAAGGCTCATCCCGGCTGACCTGCGGCCCACGGATCGACACAATGTCGAACAGCCCAGAGCGCAGCACCCGCAAGCCGTCGGTGTCGGGAATGCCCGCCACATCCACCGGCAGATATTCAATCTTGATATCCAGCCCGGTCTTTTCGGCCAGCGCCTCAAAATAGGGCATCTCCTTTTGCTGGGCGATCAGGCCGGAACCAGAGGGCTGGCCAAGCACCCGAAGCGTGACCGTTTCGGCGAAAGTACCAAGAGGGAAAAGCGCAGGCACCAGAGCACAGGCCGTAAGACGAAGTGAGCGTCGCATGATAACTCCTGTTGATTATGTTTTCATTGAAGACCGATTCGCTTGCCATCATGAAAACATATTTTCACAACTCTGCAGAGTTTTTTGATCTTTCGAAAACGAATTTTCAGAAAACTTCGCGCAGTGACCGCAGAAAGAGCGAAAAATCTGGCGCCGTGCGAGCGTTTCGGGCGCTGGTCAAAGTTCGTCCAGCACGTCGTTCAGACGTTCAATCTCGGCCAGCCGGATCCGTCCCGCGCGGTCGGCCACAAGGATCGTTCGGTTGGCGATCAGGCTGCATAGCCCCATCACCGCCGTATGGCTGAACAGTGGGCCGGGGGATGATGTCTGGCAATGCACATGCCAAAACGCCTGCGGGTCGGTTTCCATGCCCTCATCGGAAATGATGATGACCGGCACGCCCTGACTGTGCATCTGCCGCAGCAATGCCCCGGTCTGTGCGGTCCGCCTGCGCATCGCAAAGAACACCACCATATCGCCAGTTCGCATACTGGCCAGATGTTCGCCCATGGTCTGTCCGGGGCCGGGAATGGCCACAATAGACTCTATAACCTGCGTTAGTTGCCAGTGCAGATAGGCTGAAAAGGCCGCCGAGGCACGGTAGCCCACCACCCAGACTTTTCGCGCGCCCAGCAGAGCGGTGCCCACACGGTCAACCTGCGCCATATCGACAGCGCCCAACGTCTGGCTGATGTTGTGGCTGTCGCGGCTAATATAGGCGGCGGTGTCCGAGGTATCTGCAGTGGTTGCCACGGCATACAGACGCGACCCCGTCACAAGCTCTTGCCGGGCATCCACCCGTGCCGCCTCATAAGACGCATAGCCAAGCCTGCGGACAAACCGGGTCACGGTGGCATTTGAAACACCTGCCAGCGCGGCTAATTCTGACGCGTTGTAACTGGCCAGTTCACCGGGAAAATCTGCGACCAGATCACCAAGCTTACGCTCGGCCGGACCCAGTGTCGCCAGTGCCGCCCTTACACGGGAAAGAAATTGCTGCTCGCGGGCCATGGATCATCCGTTCTGCAAACTGATTTTCACGCTAGCATCGACAGGAAAGAATGCGAAGGCCCGTCGGCGCGATGCCTTCACTTTCACGAGCATCGCCAGATATCCTGCGTTAAATATCAATCGTCCCGCTGGTAACGGGCGGCAGATCATCGGTCAATGGCACGGTCTGCCGCTCGATCAGACGATGCACGCGCTGCGGGCCTTGCAGCCCCCTATGCAGGGCGTTCAACTGGTTGAGGTTGTCGGCGTCCGCCGTAGTGCGGCGCTGATTGTGCCGCATATAGTCGATCCACGTTGGCACATGATAGCTTTCGATCCACGTCTCCGGTCGCTCTATATCGCGCATCAATGTCCATTGCCGTGCCCCGTCGCGCAGGCGAATGCGCCGTCTCTCGCGCATCAGGGCCAGAAAGCGCGGAGTATCATTTAGCCCGATGTCGTAGTCGATCATTACCATGATCGGCCCCGAACGCGGCTTTATGTCGATCATTGGTGTGGGCGGGCGAAACCGCCCCAGCGGACCCAGATCATCCTCTGGAAACGCGGCCAGCGGCAACCACAGCCCCAGCAGGCCTCCCACCGTCAACAAAGCCGCTGCAACGACAAAGGCAGTCGGCAGGCCGTGCGCTTCGGCAACACTGCCCCACAGCCATGACCCCAGCGCCATACCGCCAAACGTCGCCGTCTGGTAAAAAGACAGCGCCCGCCCCACAACCCAGCGCGGCGTCGAAAGCTGCACCGTCACATTCAGCAGTGCCAGAGCCATCACCCAACAGGCCCCGGCGACCAGCAACGCAAGACAGGCTAGTACCATGGAGTTGGCAAACCCCAGCGCCAGCATCGCCAGCGCATAGCCGGTAAACGCAATGCGGATTACGGCTTCGTTTGACAGATGCTGCTTTAGCCGCGTGTTGGCGATACCGCCCCCGATGGCACCCAGACCAAAAGTGCCAAGCAAAACGCCGTAGGTCAGTGCTGTGCCTTGCATCGTATCGCGTGCTACCAAGGGCAGCAGCGCCAGTGTGGTCACCGCTCCAGTGCCGAAAATCGCGCCACGCAACAGCACTTTCAGCAGCGCTGGCGACATCAGAATATAGCGCAGCCCCGCCCCGATCGCCGCGCCGATATCTTCTGGCGGGAGGTCAGACCCTGGGTAATCAGGTCGCCACCGGGTGAGCTCGCGGATCAACGGCAGCGTCAGCACCATGTTGATCACAAAGGCGGCAGAGGGTCCGGCCACCGCCACAATCACCCCACCCGCCGCCGGGCCAATGCTGCGCATCATGTTAAAGCTAAGGCTGTTCAGGCTGATCGCATTGTGCAGATCGTCCCGCGGCACGATATCGCCCATGGATGCCTGCCAAGACGGGTTGTACAGCGCGGACCCGCAGCCGATCAAAAAGGTAAAGCCAAGCAGCATCCAGGGCGTCAAACCGTCCATCCACGCGGTCACTGCCAATGCGGCCGAGGCCAGAACCATCGCCATCTGGGCAAAAATCAGGATACGCCGCCGGTTATAAGTGTCGGCCAGCGCCCCGGCTATCAATGAAAAAGCCATGATCGGCAGCGTGTTCGAGGCCTGAACCAGCGAAACCATCGTCTGCGATGTGGTTAGCGTGGTCATAAGCCATGCGGCGCCAACAGCCTGTATTAACGTCCCAAGGCTCGACATCGTTGTCGCGGCCCAAAGCCGGCGATAGGTTATGTTCCGCGAATGGGATGTGTCGGCTGCTTCCCCACAGTTGGGTTACCCTGAAGAGGGATCAACCGTGCAACAAGGAGAAGTAGCCATGTGTGCAAAGAAGACAGGAAGCTTCGAAGACCTTGCCGTCGTCGGTGTCGATATCGGCAAGGACACGTTTCATCTTGTCGGGTTCGACCGCGCCGGCCAGCTGGTCATACGCAAACAGATCAAGCGGCTGGCGTTGAGTGCCACATTCGAACAGCTCCCACGCTGCATCGTCGGGATGGAAGCCTGCCTTAGCGCCCATTTTGTCAGCCGGACGCTGCGAGGCATGGGTTTCGAGCCGCGGATCATTCCGGCGATCTACGTGAAGCCCTTCAACAAGGGCCAGAAGAACGACTACAACGATGCCGAGGCCATCGCGGAGGCTGCGTTGCGGCCGAACCTCCGGACCGTTTCTGAGAAGGACCAGGATCAGCTCGATCTTCAGGCCCTTCACCGGGTCCGGGCACGGCTGGTTTCGCGGCGCACGGCCACCATCAACCAGATCCGGGCCTTCCTGATCGAACAGGGCATCACTGTCCGGTCGGGGCTGCGGGCGCTGAAGAATTCCTTCGAGACGATCCTCGAACAGCGACAGGACGAGATTTCGCCCCGGATGCGCGGCATCCTGATCGGGCTCTATGGCGACTGGCTTTGGCTGGACAAACGGATCGAGGACGTCTCGGGCGAGATCGAGGAGATCAGCCGCACGGAAGAGAACTGCGCCAACGTCATGACCATCCCCGGGATCGGTCCAATGATCTCGACGGCAATGGTCGCGGCAGTTGGCAAGGGGGAGGCTTTCGACCGAGGTCGGGACTTTGCCGCGTGGGTCGGTTTGGTGCCGACCCAATACAGCACGGGCGGGAGAACGATCCTCGGGCGGATCACCAAACGGGGCAGCCGCTATCTTCGCATGCTATTCGTCCAGGCGGCGAAGGTGATCATGATGCGTCAGAACAGGTGGTCCACCTTCAGCTTCGGCCCTTGGCTGACCGAAGCGGTAAAGCGCATGCCGCGCAACAAGGCCGCCGTTGCGCTGGCCAACAAACTTGCCCGAACCGCATGGAGCGTTCTGCGACACGGGACCCGGTTCGACGCTCCAAGAGATATGGCCATGGAAACCATCTGACGCTTTCCACGGCCAAAAGGAGTTCGCGACAGAGAGGACAGCATGGAACGGAGAAAATACGCCCCCAGAGTCTGACGGCCCTTATGGTCAGCAAGGACCTTGCCGCTAATGAGACCAAGGCGCGTGCGTAACCCCATCAAGGCCACGGCCCGCGAGCCGATCAACAGGCCGGATACATATGAGCGATTTCCGAAGTCGTGCCAAATTCTCAATTGCGAACAGCAGCCGACACATACATAA
>NZ_JAXMJJ010000050.1:0-10920 GCF_034376685.1 Cypionkella sp. | reverse complement strand
GCGATCAGCTATACGAACACTGTAGAGAACACAGGCAAAGAGACGCAGACGGATGTGCGTGTGGAGGACCCTCTGGTGGGTCTGGACACGACGCTTGCGAGCCTTGCGGTTGGTGCAAGCGAGGTGTTCACAGAAAGCTATGTTGTGACACAGGCGGATGTGGATGCGGGGCGAGTGACGAATATCGCGACGGCTTCGGGGGAGGCTCCGGACGGGTCTGGTGTTGTTGCGGACCCTGCACAGGTGAGCGTGCCTCCGGTTCAGGCGCCATCGCTTGGGCTTGTGAAGTCGGCCTCTGTTGGGGGTGCGGGCGGTGTGGGTGATGTGATCAGCTATACGTTTGTGGTGACGAACACGGGCAATGTGACGGTGTCGGATGTGAGTGTGAGCGATCCTTTGGCGGGTCTGAGCGCGATTGTGCCGGCCAGCGTTGCAGGCCTTGCACCGGGTGCGAGCGCGGAGTTCACAGCGCAGCTTGAGATCACGCAGGCGCATGTTGATGCGGGCGGTGTGACGAACCTTGCGACGGCTTCGGGGCTTGACCCGAATGATGATCCTGTGACGGCGCCGTCTGCGACGGGGACGGCTCCGGATGGGTCAGCGGTTGCGCCCGAGGATCAGGTTGCGGATACGCCGACGGTGACGGATCTGGCGCGTGTGCCGGGCCTTTTGATCACGAAGACGGCGAGCCCCGACGATGTCCTTCCTGCGGTGGGCGCGGCGATCAGCTATACGATCACGGTCGAGAACACCGGCAATGTGACGCTGACGGATGTGCGTGTGGAGGACCCTCTGGTGGGTCTGGACACGACGCTTGCGAGCCTTGCGGTTGGTGCAAGCGAGGTGTTCACAGAAAGCTATGTTGTGACACAGGCGGATGTGGATGCGGGGCTGGTCTTCAACCGCGCAAGTGTCACAGCTGTAGCGCCAGATGGGCAAGATTTGCGCGAGGTTGATACAGTGACGGTACCGCCGGTTGTTTTGCCAGCGATCAGCGTGACCAAAACTGCGACACCGATTGATCTGATCCCGGTGGCTGGAGATTCCATCACCTATACGATCACCGTTGAGAACATGGGCAATGTGACGCTGTCAGACGTGCGCGTGCTTGATCCGCTGGTTGGGCTGGACACGACCGTGCCGAGTCTTGCCGTTGGTGAGCGTCTGGTCTTTGTGGAAAGCTATGTAGTCACGGCTGCGGATATTACTGCCGGTCAGGTCATCAACACGGCGACTGCTGAAGGGCGCAGTCCAGACGGCACTGTTGTGACGGGCAGCGACACGGTCGCTGTCCCTGAGACCCCAGGAAGCATCTCGGGCACTGTCTATATTGATATCAACGAGAACGGTGTGCTGGATAGCGAAGATATCCGGCTGCCGGGCTATACGGTCCGGTTGTTTGACGCAAACGGCGTGTTGGTTGCCGAAACGATCACGGACGCCGATGGCAATTACGTGTTCACATCGCTTACAAGCAGGCGGTTCTATAGCATCACCTTTGTCTCGCCAGATGGCGACACCATCGGACAAATCCAGAATGTGTTTGTGGGGACGGGGGATGGTTTGGTGGTCGAAAACCAAAACCAGTCCATCTTGATTGGTGGCACTCTTGCGATCACGAAAACAGCCGGTGTCAGTTCTGTGCGGGCAGGCGATCTATTGAATTACGAGATTGCCATCCGCAACACCGGCACGGCTGATGTGACGCTTGATGTTGTTGATACGCTGCCGGCCGGCTTTGTGTATCGCGAGGGCAGTGCCGCGGTTGACGGTGTGGCGTTTGCCCCTTTGCAATCTGGTCAGGTGCTCCGCTTCGAGGGTGTGACAGCGCGGGCAGGCGGTGTGACAAACATAAGCCTGACGACGTATATATCGTCCTCGGTTCCGGTTGGCACACATATCAACCGCGTGCAGATGTTCAGCGCCGTTACAGGAGCGCCCATCGGGCCAGAGGCGACGGCGGCCGTGCGTGTCGAGGTTGACTCTGTGTTCCAGTGCTCGACTTTGATTGGCCGCGTGTTCGATGACTTGAACCATGACGGTTATTTCAACGCCGAGCCGAAGGAAGATCGTTTTGCGCTGACCGATCAGACCTATTACGGGGGCAAGGGCAAGTTCTGGTCTGCGCCGGAGCCATCTGCGCCGAAGCGTGAAAAAGGTCTGCCGGGAGTGCGTCTGGTCACGCCCAACGGCATAGCAGTCACGACAGACGAGCATGGACGCTTCAGCCTGCCTTGCGCAGCATTGCCACGCGATATCGGGTCGAACTTCATGCTGCGGCTTGATGATCGGACTTTGCCCTTGGGCTATCGCGTGACGACCGAGAACCCGCGTGTGGTGCGCCTTACGCCGGGGATGCTGACCAAGATGAACTTTGGTGCGGCTATATTCCCTGTGGCGCGGGTGGATCTGTCAGCACGCGCGTTCACTGCAACGGGTGAGTTGCGGCCTGAGCTGAAAGCGGGTTTGCAAAAGCTGGTGGCCCAGATCGCGGCCAAGCCTTCGATTGTGCGCCTGGGCTATCAGGCGTCACCGGATGAACGTGACGCAGTGGGCAATACGCGCCTTCGCAGTGTCGAGCGCGAGATCAGGCGCTTGTGGTCGAAAGCAGGGCGCTATGCCCTGACGGTCGAGCGTCTGGTCGAACGGCCCGCGCGGCACCCTGACGGGCAATGAGGATGAGAGCGATGTGGAACAAATATAAAAGCACTTCCCTTCATAGCTCGGTGGTGTCGGTGCTGGCCTTGGTTGCCGGACTCAGCGCGGCACAAGCACAGGTCAACAACGGCAATTGTGCGCTGGTGGATGGTGCGCTGCCCGCAGGCTGCGCACATGACAATGCAGGTTTGGTGGTCAGCCGGCCCAGCCCGACATCGGCGGGACACAATTCAGCCGGAGATCTGGGTGATATCGGGTTCTCGATCTCGATTGATGCGGGGGTCACGCAGCCGCGCCAACATGTGGCGGGTGCGGCTGCGGTCACGGACCGGTTGGCGCGCGTGGATCGCGCTCTGAGCGAAATGGGTTTGCGTGTTACGGTGGACGGGTTAGGGGCCAAACCGATCCTGAATGTCTCGACTTCTGATCTGCGCCGCAGCTACAGGGCGGGGGAGGTGGTGAGCTTCCGCAGCTCCTCGAATTATCCGGCTTGGATCGCGCGCGCCGAGATTGTCGTGCTTGACCCGCGTCAGCCCGCGCAGCCCGTTGCTGTTGTGCCGACGGGGTCGAATGCGACAGCGAATTGGACCATGCCCGAAGGTGGACCCGACGAGATGGTCTATGTCTTGCGTGTGTATGATGCGCAGGGCCGGCGTGATGAAACCGTGCCCTTGCCTTTGATCCGCAGTGAGCGCGATTTGCCTGCATCGCAAGTGACGGGCAGCGTGCGTGCCGCAGGCGAGGGTGAAGATCGCACTGCACAGCGCCGCATTCCAGTGCGCGGTGGTGCCATCACCGTGTCTGGCACGGATATGCCTGCGAATGGCCAGCTTAGTCTGATGGGTGAGCCGATTGTGCCGGGCATCCAGCGCAATTTTGTCATTCAGCGCATTCTTCCGCCGGGCACACATGAAGTGACGATAAATGCAGGTCGTCAAAGCCAGGCACAGTCGGTCACGATCCCGCATCGCGATATCTTCGCGACTGGTATTGCCGAGGTCACGCTGGGGCGCGACCGCGCCAGTGACGAGACCTGGCGCTATGGGCGCGTTGCGGGCTTTGTGGACGGAATCTACGCGAATGGCACGCGGCTGACGGCGTCGGTCGATACGCGTGATACGGAACTGCGCGACATGTTCCGCCATCTGACGCGGCGGCATCCTGATCAGGTCTTGCGCGGGATCGAGGATCGCGATGTCTGGGTCACCACGGGCGATGACTCGCGCACCGAGAACCTGGCACCCACTTCGGGTCGGGTCTATCTGCGCGCGGAGCGCGACAACAGCCATATCATGTGGGGTGACTTCCGCCCTGAAAGCGACCTTTCCCGCGTGGTGCGAACGGACCGCACGCTTTACGGCGCTTCTGGCCGATTCGAGACGACCGAGACCATGCCCAATGGAGCGGCGCGGGCAACGATCACAGGCTATGCGGCACAAATCGACCGGTTGACGCAGCGGGATATCTTTCGCGGGACGGGGGGCAGTTCTTACTTCCTGTCGCGGCGCGATATTGAATCGGGCACGGAAACGCTGATTATTGAAGTGCGCGATCCAGTCTCGGGCCGTCTGATCTCCAGCCGCCGACTGGTGGAGGGGCGCGATTACCGGGTCGATTATGTGCAAGGTGTGGTCATTCTGGACGCGCCTCTCAGCCCGACGGCATCAGGCAGCGGCCTGACGACAGACCGTCTGTCAACGGCAGAGTAAAAGTGAGCCAAAGGGCAGCGCAAAATGTTGCCACTTTGGGGTTAGGGAGATTGTCGCGTGAGGGAGCGCGAGCATCCGGGCGACCGCGCTTGTCATTGAGCTGGCGGTTGCCCGGATGCTTTGGCCCGTCAGGGCCAACTGGGTGGAATTTGGGTGGACGGTTATGCCTTGTCCTGGCGGGCCTTGCTCTGGCCGAGGCGATAGCTTTCGCCGTTCATCTCAAGGATGTTTACGTGGTGGGTCAGCCGATCCAGAAGCGCGCCGGTCAGGCGCTCTGACCCAAAAGTTTCGGTCCATTCATCGAAGGGCAGGTTGCTGGTGATCAATGTTGCGCCGCGTTCATAGCGTTGCGAGATCAACTCGAACAAGAGTTCAGCGCCGGTTTTGCTGAGCGGCACGAAGCCCAACTCGTCGATGATCAGCAGCTTGTGGCTGACCATCTGCTTTTGAAGCCGCAGCAGTCTGCGTTCGTCCCTCGCCTCCATGAGTTCATGGACGAGTGCGGCGGCGGTGACAAAGCCCACGGACAGGCCCTTTTGGCAGGCAGATAGTCCAAGGCCGAGGGCGATGTGGGTCTTGCCGGTTCCGCTTGGGCCGAGCGCGATGACATTCTCGCGCCGCTCGACCCATTCGCAACGCGCCAGTTCCAGCACCTGCATCTTGTTCAGGGCGGGGATCGCCTTGAAGTCGAAGCTGTCCAGGCTTTTGACGGCAGGGAATTTGGCGGCCTTGATCCTGCGCTCGATCATGCGGCGTTCCCGGTCGATCATCTCCAACTCGATCAGACGCCCGAGGAACTGAACATGGTCCAGCCCTTCCGCCGCGGCCTGCGTGGCCAGTTTGCCGTATTCCCGCAGAACGGTTGGCAACCGAAGGGACTTCAGACGGTGGTTCAGAAGGATTTGGGGCGCGTCGCTCATGCTGCCCGCCCCCGCATCAGGGACATATAGCTGGCCGCGGATGTCGTGCCGACGTTGGCCTTGGGCAGATAGGGATAGACATCCAGATCCAGCTTGGGCGGCCGTCTCTCGACCTGACACAGCACGAGATGCTTGACGGCGTCAAAGCCAATCGCCCCCATCCGCAGGGCATTTTTGACGGCAACCTGCAGGTCTGCCATCTCGAATGTCTCCAAAAGCCGTAAGACCTGCACATACTCGCGCCGACCCGCCTTGATCATCCGGGCTTCCATCAAGCGGCGCAGGGTTGCGAACTCTTCCGGCAGATCCCAACCGGCCAAAGGGACCGCCTGATCGAGGGCGCCCACCTTCTGCTCCAGCAGGGGCAGATAATGGATCGGGTCAAAGACCATGTCTTCGCGATCCCAACAGCGGGGGTGGCGGGCGATGACATCACCGCCACAGCCAATAACCACCTGATCGACATAACCGCGAAGCCAGACGTCACGATGACCATAGGCAACCGGCACCGAGTAATCGTTGGTTTTGTAGCGCACCAGGGACTGCGAGTTCACTTGGCCGCTGGCCTGATCGCAGGTGTCGAACGGCGATGCGGGCAAATCCATCATCGCCTCAAGATCACGAACCAAGCGTTGCCCGATGCTGTCGCCGTGCCCACGCAAAACGTCCGCCTGACGCTTGCGGCATTGTTCCGCCAGCCAGGCATTCAGGGCGTCCCATGTCGCAAAACGGGGGATGGGCACCATGAAGTTGCGCCGCGCATATCCAACCAGGCCCTCGACAGCCCCCTTGTCATTGCCCTTGCCCGGACGACCGTAACGGTCATGGATGAAGTAGTGCGACAAGAACCCGCTGAACAGCTTGGTCCGCTTGCGTGTGCCATCCGGCAGGATCTTCGCCACCAGGCACCGGTCATTGTCATAGAGCACCGACTGCGGCACCCGGCCGAAGAAGGCAAAAGCATGGACATGGCCATCAATCCAAGCCTCGGAAACGGCTGCCGGGTAGGCCCGAACAAAACACGCATCGCTGTGGGGGAAATCCAGCGCGAAGAAATGCGCCTTCTGCTCCACGCCGCCGATCACCACCATCGCCTCGCCAAAATCTGCTTGGGCGTGGCCAGGGGCATGGGCCAGCGGCACAAACATTTCACGGCTGCGCCGACCATGTTCACGGACATAGTTCTTGACTGTCGTATAGCCGCCCTTGAACCCGTGTTCATCCCGCAGCCGCTCAAAAATACGCTTGGCTGTATGCCGTTGCTTGCGGTTCCGGGTGAGGTCCTCCTGCAACCACTGGTCGATGAAGCCCGTAAATGCATCCAGCTTGGGCCGCTTGATCTGAGCCGTTCGCTGATATCCGGGCGGAACCGAAAAGCTCATCATCTTATTTACGCTCGCCCGCGAGATCCCAAAGTGAACCGCTGCAGCGCGTTCGCTCATGCCGCCCCGACGCGCGAGACGGACCTTCCGATAGAGTTCCACGATTAAAATACCCCCGCCCTCCCTGTCGCCAGAAAGGGCCAAAGTGGCAAAGTTTTACTCTGCCCGCAGCAGGACTATCCCGCCACTTCCGTGGCAAACATTTGCACTGCCGTTCTCACAGAAGAAATTGCGCAGCGCACCGAAGGCCGTTACACGATCCAGCTTCAAGGCGGTGGCGCACTGGGCGGAGATCGCGACGTGGTGGAAGGTGTGCAGTTCGGTACTGTCGAGATGACCGTTTCTTCCACATCTGTGGTCGCAAACTTTGCGCCGGATTTCGCCGTCTTCGACGTGCCGTTCCTGTTCCGGGATTTCGATCACGCTCAGGCTGTGCTTGACGGAGAGGTTGGCACAGAAGTGTTGGGCACGCTGCGTGACGCGGGCTTTGTCGGCCTTGCAGCCGGGGGGATCGGCTTTCGCCAGTTGACCAACAACGTCCGCCCGGTCACAGTTGCCGCCGACGTCGCAGGCCTTAAAATTCGCACTCAGCAGAACGAATTGCATCTGAAAGCGTGGGAGGCCTTGGGTGCCCTGCCAACACCCATGGCGGTGACCGAAGTCTACTCTGCGCTCCAGCAAGGGGTCGTGGATGGTCAGGAAAATCCGGTCGGAGCGATCATAAACAACCGCTTCGGAGAAGTTCAAAAGTACATGAGCGTCACAAACCACGCTTTCACGCCCATCGTGTTGCTCATCAATCCTGGGATCTATGACGCGATGAGCGAAGCAGACCAGGAGATCTTCCGTGAAGCGGCCATTAGCGCCATGGCCCGTACCAAGGAAGAAGTTCTCAAAATCCAGGAGACTGGGCTGGAAACGCTGCGCGCTGGTGGCACAGAGATTCTGACCGAAGTGGACAGCGAAAGCTTCCGTACCAAGCTGGAACCGACCTTTGCCGAACTTTCCGAACGTTTTGGCGGTCGGATCGAGGCAATCAGAATCGTCGGTCAGTGATGCTTCCCGCGCTGCGGTCACATTTCATTGCGTGCGAACGGCAGCTCAACCGAGCGGTTGGGCTCGCTGCTGCCGTGATGCTTTTGATCGCGGCGGCAGCGGGGTTGTTCCAGGTACTCAGCAGGTTTCTGCTGAACACGCCCGCCTATTGGTCTGAGCCGCTGGTCCGGGTCTCGCTCATCTGGATGGTTTATCTCGGCTTGATGTCTGCGGCCCGCGGGGGCGCTCTGATCGCAGTGGGCTTCTTTTACGACAAGACCTACGGGCAAATGCGTGGTGTCCTGCGTCTTGCCATAATGCTTTCGATGCTGACCCTGTTTGCGGTCCTGACCTATTACGGCTGGCAGGCCGTCTATATGGTGCGCAACCAAACCATTGCTGGTTTCGGCCTTTCTGCATCTTGGGTCTATTCGGCGATCCCGGTCGGATCCAGTCTGGCCGCAATGGCCACCATTGCCCATTATCTTGATCCTGCCAAAGAGGCCTTGACCGGCCCTGATCCCCTGAAAGCGACCTGAAATGCTTCCTCTGATGATTGCTACGATGACGATAATGATGGCAATCGGCATCCCAGTTGCGGTTGCCATCGGACTGGCCAGCCTTGTCGGCATCGGCGGCTTTATGACCGTGCCACTGATTGTCATTCCGCAACAGGCGTTTGTCGCACTGGACAAATTTCCTCTCGCCGCAATTCCCTTCTTTATCCTTGCCGGCAATATCATGGCAGATGGAGGAATCTCGCGCCGTCTGGTGGATCTGGTTGAAAGCTGTGTCTACTCGATCCGGGGCGGCATCTTGTTGACCTGCATTTTCACCGCTCTGATCTTCGGTGCGGTATCGGGGTCGAGTGTAGCCACGACATTGGCAGTCGGCGCTATCCTTATACCTGCGATGGTCAGACGCGGCTATCCCGTCGGCTTTGCGGCCGCGCTGCAGGCGACAGCGGCGGAATTGTCTGTGCTGATCCCCCCTTCAATTCCAATGATCATTTACGGGCTATCAGCGAACGTTTCGGTCGGCGACCTTTTCGTGGCTGGCATCGGGCCGGGACTTCTTGTTGCCGTCGCGCTGAGCGCTTTTGTACTCGCTTACACCAGATACAAAGGCTACGCCGAGATCCGCGAAGACGTGCGCCCGCCCTTCTTTCCCGCCCTGCGGCATTCAAGCCTCGCGCTGCTGATGCCGATCATTGTCCTTGGCGGAATCTATGGCGGCGTGTTCACGCCGACAGAAGCTTCGGTTGTGGCGGTAGGCTATTCTCTGATCGTCACGCTGTTCATCTACAAGGAACTGAACCTGAAAGGTTTGGTTGCCGTCGTCCGCAGGTCAGCCATTTCTTCCGCAGTGGTCATGTTCATCGTCTCGATGGCCGGCATATTTTCTTTTGTTCTAACGCGTGCCGGCGTACCGGCAAGCATCGGCAACTGGATCACCGACACGTTCACCGATCCGATTTCCTTCCTACTTGCTGTTAATCTGTTCCTGTTCGTCATGGGCATGTTTGTTGAAACTTCTGCTTCGATCGTGGTTCTTGGCCCCATCCTCGCCCCTGTCGCCATCCAGTTCGGTATTGACCCGACCTATTTTGGTATTGTGATGATTTTTAACCTTGCGCTCGGCATGATCACGCCGCCGCTGGGAGTGAACCTATTTGCCGCCTGTGCAGTCGCGAATATCGGGATCGAAAAGATGGTTCCCCATCTTTTGCCGTTGATTGGCGTAATTTTGCTGTGTCTGGCTCTGGTCACTTTCGTTCCAGCGATTTCGTTGTTTTTGATTTGAGCCGGAATGGCCGTAAGCGCCGAAGCAACAGCGTGGTATAATGGTGACGAGTAGATAAGTTGAATCTTGTGTAATGCTTTAGCGCCAAGTTCCGAGGCTGCGACCTGTGACATACAGTCTTTAAAGGAGTTTGCTCGCTGGACAAACGTGGGGCCAGTCCATGAGGGGTCTTATTTTAGTGACCTGTACAGATGGGCATCAAGCGGCAATTACGAACAAAGTCTCAAATTGGGTAAAAGTTTCAAGGCTGCAGCATTCTAAAAGTGCTATGGCCGCTCTGAGGAACGTTGGACTAACCTGAAAAATTTAAATTTTGTCTGTTCACGCCCTTGACCCCATACGACGTCACTTGGCTTCTCGGGCAATCAAACTTTCGACCTCTGGCGCAGCTATGAACCGCCATGCGCGGCGCGGGCCGGCCATGACGTTGAGGTAGTAAAGCTCAAAGCCGTGGGGAACGCCGCAGGGATGATGGCCGCGCGGGACCAGCACCACATCGCCGTCTTTGACGGCCATCACCTCGTCAAGGCTGCCGTCATCGGCATAAACCCGCTGCACCGCCCAGCCGTCGGAGGGGTTTAGGCGGTGGTAATAGGTTTCCTCCAGATAGGTGATGCGGGGGAAATCGTCCTCATCGTGGCGGTGGCTGGGATAGCTCGACCAGTTGCCTGCGGGGGTGAACACCTCGGTTACCAGCAGGCTGTCGGCATAATCCTCGGCCTCCATGGCGATGTTGTTGATCCACCGGGTGTTCGGCCCGGTCCCGCGTTGCGTGAGGGTGATAGCTTCTGGCCCGATACGGCGCGCGCCGTGGCCCAACTGGCTGGGGGCGGAACAGACGGCAATGGTGCAATCGGTTGTCGCCACCGCCTGCCAGTCTTGCCCGTTCGGCACATAAAGGCAATGCGGCGGGGTTTTCTCGAAGACGTTCATCCGCTCGCCTAAGATGCCCCAATCCTGCCCCGCCGCAGTCACGGCGGCCTTGCCCTCTACCATCACCAGAATCACCTCCCGAGTGCCGGTCGCCTCGGCGGCACTTTCCCCTGCCCGCAGACGGTAAAGCGAAAAGCCGACGTAACGCCAACCCGCCGACTGCAGGGTGATTTCGTGCACTTTGCCATGGGTGCCAAATGGTTTGCGTTGCAGATTGGACATCATTATGACCCTCAGTTTGTCAGCCGCGCCCTTGCGGCGTTTGTGATGTAGGTCTCATAAGCAGCGCGCAGGCGCTCGGGACCGCCAACTTGGGGCACGGCGACATCCCACCAATGGCCTGCCCCGTCCAGACCGTCTCCGGGACCCGGGGCTGCGGTGGTGTCGATCACGATGACGGTCGGCTTGCGCTTGCCGCGCGCGGTCTGCAAGGCGGACTGCAAATCGGCGAGGTTCTTTGCCTTGACCGCATGCGCACCC
>NZ_JAXMJJ010000049.1:0-14769 GCF_034376685.1 Cypionkella sp. | reverse complement strand
GGGAGTGGACAGAACATGGGGGTCGTCGTCGTCGTTGCGGCCCGTGCTAAGGTGAGTTCTTTGCGTGTGGGGCTGCCATGGACGTACGGATTACAATCGAAACGACCTTCGACAACGGGGAGAAGCGCACTCATCAGCTTGACGGCATTTCACGACCCTATCGGGTGACCTGTCCAGACGGGCTCGGGTTGCGCCTTGAGGATGGGAAGAGGGTTGTCGAACAGATTCAGCGGGCAATTCTTTGCGATCAGGTTGAGGAAATCATCCGAGAAAGCCGCGTATGCCCGGATTGCGCCTCGTTTCGTGCCATTCATGACTATCGCACGCGCGATCTCGACACGCTCTTTGGGCGGGTTCGGGTCAAAGCCGCGCGCTTGCGCCGCTGTTCTTGTGATGCCACGTCAGCGGCGATGCCCGGCGGACCTATTTCTCCGCTGGCCTATTTCTTTCCTGACCGGGCTACCCCGGAGCTGCAGCGGCTCCATGCGGAACTCGGGTCCCGGCATTCCTTTCGCGAAGCCGCGCGGCTGATGAAAAGCTTCCTCCCCTGCCATCCGCCCCATCACACCACGGTGCGTGACCGGTTGGGAAGAGTAGCCACTGCGCTCGAGAAAAATCGAAGGGCATCAGGCGATCCCGTTGAAGCACCGCCCAAAGGTGGTTTGACGGTTTTTCTGGACGGTGCGCATATCCGCTGTCGACCGGAGTATCAGCAGCGACACCTGGATCTTGTGGTCGGTAAGATTGAAAGTCGCAATATGTGCCGACGATTTGGCCTGGTCGCCAATGCGACGGCATCGCCAGGCAGCCGGATGCGAGAAGAGCTGTCAGACTTTGGATGGAAGCCGGGCCGTCTGTTGACGGTAATCTCTGATGGAGAGCTTGCTCTCCCGAACCTCATACGGAATGCCATGGGTGGCGACGGGCAAGTGAAGCATATCCTCGACTGGTGGCACATCTCGATGCGCATTCGACATGTCGAGGCCGCCGTTCAGGGTCTGGTCCAGATACCGGGATTCACTGGAATCCCGGTGCTGTTCCAGCGCCCCGCGAAAAGCCTCCGCTGGTGGCTTTGGCATGGCAGAGCATGGGTCGCGGAAACATTTCTGAAGACGCTCATGCATGATTGCACCCGCCTCGCTGAGGAGCCTCTGGCTGTCCGCACCGCTGCCGCTCGTGTGCAGGCCCGCTACGAGACACTGTACACCTACCTCGCGAACAACATGGAATCCCTCGTCGACTATGGCCGACGCTACCGTAACGGGCTGCCCATCTCGTCATCTCGTGCCGAAGGATCAGTCGATGACATTGCAAATGCCCGCATGGGAAAGCGCAGAAGGATGCGGTGGTCGCCCAAAGGGGCTCACCGAGTAGCCGTCACAAGGGCCGCAGTTCTCGATGGGCGGCTGACCGTCGCAAACAGAAAACGCGCGGCATGACCCCCATGTTTTGTCCACTCCCCGTCCACGCACGCAGGCCGAACTGCGCGACGCCCTTGGCATGAGCAACAGCGGAATTCTGCACCTTCTCCGACGTCTCGAGCGGGACGGGCTGGTTCGCCCTGCAGAACGCGTGGCCTGGACTCGCGTCTGGGAAAAGACGCGAAACGGCGGCTGACATCATGAGCGGAGCCAGATCAATCGCCAAGATGAATAGGGAAACTCCGCCCGCCGAGTGGACCGCTCTGCTTGAGTGCGCCGAGTCGGCAGAGAACGAAGATGTCAATCTCGACGGGGGCGCTCCACAGGTTGTTGCTCTGGCCGAACACCTCGTCGACCTCGGGTTCCTGCGCGTCCCGCGAGCTGGCCACTACGCTCTGACTCAGGCAGGCAGGGAGCTTCTAGGATGTGACAAGACCAGCCCCATTCCGATCAGGTTACAGAGGCGTATCCCACGTCTCTTGCCTGTGGCCCTTGCAGCAATTGCGGCGGTTTTTCTCTGGCTTTGGCTGCACAACTAGCGGCGTGACGGTGACCTCGGCGCGGCCGGCCCCTTTGCTTAAGCGAGAGGCGCGCGAGATGTGTCATTCAGCGGCCACCTTTGCCTGACCTGCTGCGGAAAGTGCCTGCTCGAGGTCGGCGAGGATGTCGTCGATGTGCTCGACTCCGATGGAGAGGCGGACGTAGCCTTCGGTCGCGCCGGTCTTGACCCGCTCGGCAGGGTTAAGTTGGCTGTGGGTGGTCGAGGCCGGGTGGATCGCCAGGCTGCGCGCGTCGCCGATGTTGGCGACATTGTAGAAGAGCTGCAGCGCGTCGATGAAGCGGCGACCGGCGTCACGCCCCGCGGCAAGTTCAAAGCCGACAAGTCCGCCAAAGCCGCCGCGCAGATAGGTTTCAGCGCGTTCGCGGGCGCGGTCGGTTTGCAGACCGGTATAGATGACATTGGCGACTTCGGGGCTTTTGGACAACCAGTCGGCGACCTTCGCGGCGTTCGAGGAATGACGGTCGATCCGCAAAGGCAGGGTTTCAAGGCCCTCAGGCGTAAGGAACGCGTTGAAGGGCGAGATCGCGGCACCGAGGTCGCGCAGAACCGAGTGGTAGGCGAAGAGGTTAACGTTGAAGCGGTGCCAAACTCTGAAAGCTGAGCGAAAATCTTAACGACCGTGTTTTGAAAGTACACGCGGCGCGTTTCAGACCTTTGAATCTCAGAGCAAATTCGGGTTCGGCAAGTTCGGAACGCGCAAAAACAGAAATGCCGATCGAAGCAATCCATACTTCCGGACCGCAGCAATGTGACGTTCGAGTCTAAGTACTGCCGGTAAGTCGTGCGCTCGTTCGACTTGCATTTCTCGGCCCTCAGATCGTAATGCGTAGGGTGAACCGGATCCGACGCCGTCGGATGGCTTCTCCGAGCGCCTATCCCTCGGCAACTGGCATGTCCCTAGGGCAAGTCTACTGGATTGCGCCTGATGCAAGCGCATCCACAGATACCAGAAAAGATTGCAAATGACCGACCCTGAAGAGTGCGACCGCACGATCCTGCTTATTGACGGCAGCCATGTTGACCGGCTCCGGTCAAAACTTGGCCGCCCCCTCGATCTTGTGAAGCTGAGAGACTTCTTCGGCACCGAAGGTACACCCGCACAAGCGTTCTACTACCGCGATGCGCGTGACATCGATGAACATCATCGACTGCAAAGGTTCTTTGACTGGCTCGAAAGGCACGGGATCGAAATGCGTGGCTCGCAGGACTTTGCGGAGCCTTGGTATCAACGAGAGCGCTACGGTTCCAACCTCGTTCAACTGGCCATCGAAGCCGTGGATGCGGCGCATGACGGCGCCGCACTTGTGATTGTCGCTGGTGACGCCAAGCTGATCCCTCTTTTGAAACGCCTTGAGGACATGGACGTTCCCGTGACCCTTGTATCAAGCCGGGCTGTTCCGGCCAGCATCGCACCACCACCGCCCCTGATCGACCTCGCGGAAGAGTTTATCGACATCAACGAGGATGAACGATTCTTTCTTGCCCATGACTAGAAATGAAGCAGAGGCGACGCGGGATGCGGCGGCGCAGCATGATACTGCAGCTTTCGGGTTGCCAAAGATGCATGTTTGCGCGTAACAGGCCTGAGATAAGCATGGACCCGGTGCAAGCCCGGGTGGCTATTCTGGCCGCTGATCCGCCAGACCACCTGAACTGATACCAGATCACATCTCGACGCGCGGCCGGTCAGGCCCGGGTCGATCAGGAACGAATTTACATGATTTCACTCGACGCATACCGCGCCCAATGGCTTGGCAACATCCGTGGGGACCTGTTGGCAGGCCTCGTCGTGGCCCTTGCCCTCATCCCGGAAGCAATCGCTTTCTCCATCATCGCGGGGGTTGACCCGAAGGTCGGGCTCTATGCGAGCTTTTCCATCGCGGTGATCATCGCCATCACGGGCGGACGGCCCGGCATGATCTCGGCAGCCACGGCAGCCACTGCCGTGCTTATGATCACCTTGGTCAAAGACCATGGGTTGCAATACCTTTTAGCGGCGACCGTGCTGGCTGGCCTGATCCAGATCGCCGCTGGCATTTTCAGGCTCGGCTTCGTCATGCGCTATGTGTCGAAATCGGTGATGACCGGTTTTGTCAACGCGCTGGCCATCCTGATCTTCATGGCGCAGCTGCCGGAACTCGACCCGACAACCGTCACTTGGCTGACCTATGTTCTAGTGGCGGCGGGGCTTGCGATCATCTACCTCTTTCCACTCTTGACCAAGGCAATCCCGTCGCCGCTTGTGACCATCGTCATCCTGACTGGCCTGACACTGTTCTTTGGCTGGGACGTCCGTACCGTGGGCGACATGGGCGCACTGCCTGACACGCTGCCGATCTTTTTGATCCCGCAGATCCCGCTGACGCTCGAGACGCTGATGATCATCCTGCCCTATTCCGTAGCGGTGGCGGTCGTCGGCCTTCTCGAAAGCCTGATGACGCAAAACATCGTCGATGATCTGACCGATACCAAGTCGAACCGCAATCAGGAGTGCATCGGCCAGGGCATCGCGAACACCGCCACAGGCTTCATCGGCGGCATGGCGGGCTGCGCGATGATCGGGCAGTCGATCATCAACGTCAAATCGGGCGGGCGCGGGCGTTTGTCAGCCTTTTCGGCGGGGGTATACCTGCTGTTCATGGTCGTCGTGCTTGGCGATCTTGTCAGCCAGATCCCGATGGCGGCTCTCGTCGCGATCATGATCATGGTGTCGATCGGCACCTTCTCCTGGTCATCGCTCAAGAACCTGCGGCTGAATCCCCGTTCGTCGTCGATCGTCATGATCGCAACCGTCGTGACCGTGGTCTACACGCACAACCTCGCCATCGGCGTCCTTGTGGGCGTCCTGCTCTCGGGCATCTTCTTCGCGGGCAAGATCGCGCAGCTGTTCAATGTGACCACCAACATCTCGAAGGACGGCCGCGTGCGGACGTATGTTGTGGAGGGTCAGTTGTTCTACGGCTCGGTCGAAGATTTCATGAACGCCTTCGACTTCAAGGAGGCGCTGGACAAGGTCATCATCGACGTCAGCCTTGCCCATATCTGGGACATCTCCTCCGTCCAGGCTCTCGACATGGCGGTGCTGAAGTTCCGCCGCGACGGGGCCGAGGTCGAGATCGTCGGCATGAACGCGGCCACTGAGACCATCGTCGACAAGCTTGCCATTCATGACAAGCCGGGCGCGATGGATCAGCTGATGTCACACTGAGGGAGGGAATAAACATGACCCAACAAGATAAGATCGTCGCCCTCGTGGACGGCTCCATCTACTCCGCCAGCGTCTGTGACCATGCGGCCTGGATATCGCAGCGCACAGGCGCACCGGTCGAACTGATCCATGTCCTTGGTCGACGCGAGCTTGCTGATACGCATGATCATTCCGGCGCCATCGCCCTGGGAGCGCGGACGGCTCTGCTGAACCGACTTGCCGAACTGGATGCGCAGCGCTCCAAGCTGATGAGCCACAAGGGCCGGGCCATTCTGGAAGATGCCAGTGCCATCCTGGCCAAGGGCGGTGTTACCGACATCTCGACCCGTCTGCGTCACGGCGATGTGGTCGAGGCCGTGGCGGAAGTCGAGGCGGGGGCCCGCGTCATCATCATCGGCAAGCGCGGCGAGGATGCGGATTTTGCCAAAGGGCATCTGGGCTCCAACCTTGAACGTATCGTGCGCGCCAGCCACAAGCCGGTGTTCGTCGCCTCGCGAGCGTTCAAACCGATCTCAAAGGTGCTCGTCGCCTACGACGGTGGTGCCTCGGCTATGAAGGCCGTTGATCACATCGCTCGCAGTCCACTGTTTCAGGGGCTGTCCGTGCACATTGTGACGGTTGGCAGCAGCACGCCCGAGATCACGAAGGGTCTCGACAACGCGAAAGCGATGTTGAAAGCGGCGGGTATTGACGCTGACACGTCCATCCTTCCCGGTCAGCCTGAAACGGCACTTGGCAAGCTGGTCGACGAGGCTCAGTTCGACATGCTGGTCATGGGCGCCTATGGCCACAGCCGAATCCGCAGCCTGATCATCGGTTCCACCACAACGGCAATGATCCGGTCCTGCAAGGTACCGGTCGTGCTGATGCGCTAAGCCATGGATGAGCCGACGCCAGAAGAGCTGAAGCAGCGGTTCCTTCCTCGCCTTCGCGAGGAGCTGGCATCCTTGCGAAAGGCCTCTGGTGAGACCGCCGAACATCGCAAGCCAGTCGAACTGGATCAGCAGAGTGTCGGCAGGCTCTCCCGAATGGACGCCATGCAGCAACAGGCCATGGCGGCGGCTCAGGAGGCACGTCGCCATGCCCGTATCCACGCGCTGGAAGCGGCACTGCGGCGGTTGGACCGCGATGAGTTTGGCTGGTGTGATGCCTGTGGCGAGTTCATTGGCGAAAAGCGCCTCGACCTGGATCCGACGACCGTTCGCTGCCGGGATTGTGCCAAATGAACTGGCTGAGTGACCGGGTTAATCTGCAAGTAAATCACTCGCGCTTTGGCAGCGTTTTGGATGCAAGCGCTTCTCTGATCTGGCCTGACAGCGGTGCGGTGAAGATCGGATGAGGTTGAGGTACTGGACAGCCCTGGTCGCGGTGGTTGGCCTTTCGGTTACGATCGCGGTGCGAGAAGCCAACAAGCCGAGACCTGGTCTTGCCGCACCGTCGTCTGATGGTTCCTCACAGGATCACCTTGTTTCGGAAGTCTTTGACGACGAGCCACATGATGGCTCGATCCAGAGTGACCGCAAGGAGGCCACTCCTCCTGACAACCTGATCGCCTGGTCCCGCGCCATCGGTCCAGGCGAGAATCTGGACATTCTGCTTGCCGAAGCAGGTCTTGATGCCCCCGCGCGGTCCGATGTTTCTCGCGCGATCAGTGCAGAGTACGACCTGCGCCGCCTTAAGCCGGGCTATCACCTGTCGCTCGAAATTGGAACTGACGGCCTGATCTGGAGCGCAACGCTCGAACTCGAGGACGGCCAGAGTATTCGCGCGGTCTTTGGCGATACGCCGTCAGTCCGCACAATTCCACCGGAACTTGAGACGATGGTACGGGCGGGAGAGGCAGAGATCGCCACGTCGATCTATGCGGCCCTGGACGCCGCCAGCATTCCGACGAGATTCGCTACCGATCTCGAATTGATCCTCGATGGCACGCTTGACCTCAGGCGCGCGGTGACGGGCGGCGAGCACCTGCGGATCGTCTGGCGGGAAAACCGGCTGGGGGACCGGATTATCGGCGACCCCATAATCGACTATGCGGAAATCGATCTTGGCGAAGAGCGCTTTGAGGTGGTCTGGCCCGATGACGAAGCCAGCTACAGCCTGATCTATAAGGACGATTTGCTTGTTCGAACTTTCTATCAGCCGATCCCCGGCGCACGTCTGAGTTCATCGTTCGGGCTGCGGGACCATCCCGTTCACGGTGGCATCCGGATGCACAGCGGTATCGATTTTGCCGCCCCGTTTGGGGCAGAGGTGCGCGCAACACACCCCGGCACCATCGCCTTCATCGGGCGGCGGAGTGGCTACGGTCTGATGGTCGAGATCGAACATCCCCGCAACCTTCGCACGATTTATGCCCACCTAAGCGCTACAAGCGAAGCGATTGAGCCTGGTCAAACGATTGCCGCGGGCGAAGAGATCGGTCAGGTCGGGTCGACGGGAACGTCTACAGCGCCGCATCTGCACTACGAGATTGTTGTGGCTGGCACGCCGGTGCCGCCTCTAACGGATGACAGTTTTGAAGCAAACACGGCAGCGCGTGCGGATGCCCGTTCCATGCAGGTGCTGCTCGATGAAGCGCGGGGCAAACTGACACGGGTATTGGCAAGCGAATTGCCCATGGGCTCGGATCAGGGTGGCTGACTCAGCCAACTGCCAGCTTTCAGATCATTCCAAGTTCAATTCCCGAAACTCGAAAGCGGCTTTCTGCACCTGAAACAGGTAAGACTCTGTCTGCAATGCCGCATCCAGATCGAATAGCGCGATATTGTAGCCCTGCTCGGCAAAGGCGCTCTTGTAGATCACCCCATCGAACCCCTCGCTTCGGAACACCTCAGCGATGATCTGGGTGGCCGCATATTCCGCGGTGTTGTCGCTGCGGGTGACAGGACGTGAGAAGGCGAAGTCGATGTGGGCCCAGACGCTGGCATCGATACCTTGCGGATCCGGCAGATCCTCCGCCGGAGCTTCAGCGCCGTGATAGTGCGAACAATCGACAACCCGGACCGTGCGCCCGAGGGCAAACCGGGCGACAGATACGACCGAGCCAAGCCATGGTCGCACCTCGGACATGGCGACTTCTCGGGAGGTGGCCAGATAGAGGCAGGGAATACCTTTCGGGTTGACGCGTCCCTCGTAGGCCCTGTCGTGCAAGGGACGCATTCGCGCTTCCGGATGCGGGCCGCTGATGCGCCGGCCATCTGCATCGGTCGACCATTCATGGCCCACTTGCGCGCGCCAGAACTCGTGGCCCTCGGCAAAGGTTTCGACCCGAGAGCGGCAGGTTTCGGCGACGGCCGCCAGAAAGCGATCTCCTGCCGCAGATCGCAGATATCGCCGCCGCTGCGAGACCTCTGCCTTGAAGTCGAGAAGATCCCTCGGCCCGTTGAAGGCCGACACCATTCTATCCGGTTTACCAGTGCCGGCCCTCGCGGATGCAAGCTCTCTTTGACCTGCCACGGGCAAGCTCAGATTCTGTCTGTCAGAGGTTGCCAAGCATCTGCCCTTTGTCCAGGAGGGACGAAGTGGTTCCCAGAAGTGACGTCAACGCAAGCCGAAGCTCTGGTTGAAGGTCGGCCGTCGCGTCGGAAGAAGGTTGCGTGGTATCCGGCAAAGACAGAACGAGATGAAGCCTCAATCCAGGCGGGACTGCCAGGTCCAACTCCGCTGCGATCGCGGTCGAAACCCTCTCGTAAGCGCCAATCAGCGTGGCGACATCCGTCATTCCACCAAACCGGGCGATGTCCTCGAGGGCAGGCAGCCATGACGGCGCGATTGCATGAACGTGCAGGAGGTCGAGAACGGCCGCCGGGATTGCAACGCACCGCAATGCAGTCTCGAACTCACCTTGGGCAGGGATGCGCAGGCCGCTTCCAAGGTCTGTGCGGCGCCCGACAACGGCTTCCTCGGCGATCCTGTCCAGTTCGGCGGCAACCTTCGCCATGGCGGCTTCCACGGTGTCGCCAGAACATTCAAGGATCGAACCCTTGATGTGCCTCGGTTGGCGAACAAAGGCCCGCGCCAGTGCCCGGTTGTTGATGTAGCCACCCTTGATCACGTAGCGACCGTGGTCCCACGCCTGAACCTGAGGCATATGCAAACTCCCCCTGGATTTGAATGAAAAAACGCGGCCAGTGGCCGCGCATTACCAAGGGAAGGTTCTGCCCGTGAAACGGGGTTCCGGTTGGACCAGCTGCGGGAACTGCTGTCGGACAAGGTCCGCATCACTCTGGCGGTCGACCTCGACATAGGCACGTTGTTCGATCCAGAACAACCGATGCGTGCCCTCGGCAAAGTCCATCATGTAGCGATGCAGCTCATGTGCTGTTTTGCGGCTCACGCGTTCAGCCAAGGCAATTTTCTGAAACATTCAGTCTCCTTTCCTGTCGAAGATACGATCACGCCCGAAAGCGGGACCAGGTTTAAAAGGCTTTCTGGAAGTGGCACCTTCTGTGTAGCCTGCTGGCCAAACGGGTGCTTCTTCCCACCTCTCAGGTTGGCGGTGAGGGCCGGTGCTGGTCGGCCAACAGTGCCGCTGCATCTGGCATCAGGCGAGCGCAGGTTTGGCTTCGCACCGGAACCGAGCGATCGCGCCGTAGATCTTTTGCCGTGCTTCAGAGATCAAAGGCTGGCCCTTGGAATGGCGCTCGCGCTCTAAATGCCGCCATGTCTTGCCGATCCGAACGCTCCAGCGGTCGCCGGAATCCTCGAAGAGGAACGGGACTGTCCCGTCAAGAACGCCTTTGGCGATGATCTTGTTGTTTTCTTCCAATATCTTGACCTTCAGGGCCATGCGTCTTCCTTGTAATCTTGGGCCATGGCACCGTTGCCATGGTGACTGCGGACAGGAGCCCACGATAATCGTGGCGACCTGCGCAGCGATGTTGCTGAAAATCGACGGCATTTCCGGAAATAGCCCGAGGGCGCGGAATGGCTGTCTGAAACCTACATAGGCGATCTGAGCGAAAAAATCTACCCCTTCGTGTTTGTCTCTGTTGGTCATGCTGCAGCCGTCGAGTCCCGGCGAAGTTCTGGCAGGAACGCCGACATCTCGCCCACTCCGATCACGGTCAAGCAATGCATGGCTCGGGTGCAGGCAACGTAGAGCATGTTGCGGTCCATCTCTGTGCGGTAGGTCGCGGCATCAGCGTCAGCGATCATCACGCGGTCAAACTCCAGCCCCTTGGCCAGATGCGGGGTGCAGACGATGATCCCGTTCGAAAACCCGGCGCTGCCGTCGTTCAGAAGCCGGGCCTCAATGCCCTTCGCGGCAAGGGCTGCGTGCAACCGGTTGGCCTGCCTCTGCGTCTTGGCCAGCAGGGCGAGACTGGAATGATCACACTCCCGGAAGGCCGTCACCTCGGCCACTATGCGGGCAAGTGCCTCATTGGGTGTCTTGCAGGCGTGAACGTCTGGCTGCGCGCCATGGCGTTTCATCGCGACCAGATCGGGGTTGGGTGAAATCGCCAGCGCGAACTGCATGATTTCCCATGTGGAGCGGTAGCTCTTGTTCAGCGTGACCTGCCAGGCGCCAGACAGGACTGCCGCGATGTCGTCAGCGGATGAAGCGCTGAAAGGGTTAACCGACTGCGTGGCATCGCCCAGAATGGTCTTGCGGCAACGGAACAGTCGGCCGAGCACCGCATACTGTACCGGCGTATAATCCTGCATCTCGTCGACCAGCAGATGCTTGACCCCGGCATAGGGGTTCTCAAGCCCCTCCAACTTCAGTTTGAGGTAAAGCAGCGGAAAGACATCGGCGTACTCCAGCGCGCCACCTGATTTGTAAAGCTCGGGCCGGCCGAGCCAATCGTAAAGACCGGCATATGCGCGCTTCAACGTCTGGCGGCGCACCATGCCTTGCAAAGCCTTCCGCATCGCGGCACGTTCTTCCTTGCGCAGCTCGATGTGATACTGAGCCTCGATCTGTTCCAGCACAGCCCGCCCGGTTTCGATGACCCGCTCGTTGGTAGGGCGGTCGGAAAACCGCTTCCAGGCCGTCTCGAAGACGAAGGCCGGCACGGGCCGACGGCGTACTGTCCAGTCCTCGGCCACGAAGGATTGATCTTCCAGATGGCGGACATAGGAGTCGATCATGCCCAGAAAGCCGGATGCGGCCTTGAAGGCGATCCGTTCCCGCATCGCGGCGTCGTCGGTTTCCAGAAGTGCTGCCGTCTGTGCAAAGAAGCTATGGAATTTCACCCCATCGCCCAGCAGCTGACGCGCCAGCGTTTCCATGCCGATCTCCGGCACGGTTTCCTCTCCCAGTTCCGGCAGCACGTTGCCGATATCGGCAAAGACCCGGTTTGGCGACAGGATCAAGATGTCCGACGACGTCAGGCTATCCTTGAAGCGGTAAAGCAGGAAGGCGATGCGGTGCAGTGCGATCGAGGTCTTTCCTGACCCGGCTACGCCCTGGATGATCAGCGTATGTGCCTCGGCGTCGCGGATGATGGCGTTCTGATCGCGCTGGATGGTCGCGACGATGTTCTTCATGCCCTCGTCCGCAGCACGGGATAGCTCTCGCTGCAACATGTCGTCCACGATCGTGACCGAGGTGTCGAGCATGAACTCCATCCGGCTGTCGCGGATGCGGAACTGGCGCTTGAGCGTCATCTCGCCGCCGATCCGTCCTGAAGGCGCGTCGTCATGCGCAGACCCTGTTTCAAAATCGTAGAACAGCGAGGACACCGGCGCGCGCCAGTCGTGAATGTAAGCCGCCCCGGAATCGTCATCACGAAAATCATGGACGCCGACATAGTAGGGCGTCGTTGCATTGCGGTCGGAGCGGCGAAAATCGAACCGCCCGAAATACGGGACCTTCCGCAACTTCTCCGGTTTGGTTTGCTGGGCGCGCAGCACGCTTGACTGCGTCATCATCTGGTCGATCGACTGACGCATGGCGATCTTGTCAATGTGGTCCATGTCGCGCCGGGCGTCCCACATGTGATCATGTGCAGCCTGAATTTCGGCCTGATACCCCGCGAGCCGTGTGCCGATGTGGCCAAGGGGCTCGTCGATCCGGGTCAGGACATGCCCAAGATGATCGCGTTCTTCGCGTGTCGCCGCTGTCATTCAACGTCCGAAATGAGTGATACGTCTGCCGGCCCAGAGTTCTGCGCCAGGTAGACAGTCTGCGTGTAGAGGGTTGTCTGATGTGGCAGGGGAAAGGTAACCGGGACTGCCTCGGCCCAAGGAAAGATCGACCGCAGGTGAGCGACAACCGCGTCTTCCGGACGCTCATCAGACCAAAGGCCAAAAACACCATCTGGCTTCAGGTGACGCTTTACCGCGCCAAGACCTGCGGCACCATAAAAGCTTGTGCTTCGACCATCCAGCACGTGACCAGGGGCATGGTCGATATCCAGCAGGATAGCGTCGAATTGGCGGCCAGGCTCGCTGGGGTCGAAGCCCTCAGACGAGCGCACGAGCGCGAAAAAATCTGCCTGCCGCAACGTGCAGCGTGGATCAGCCGTCAGTGCGTCGCCAAGCGGCACCAGACCCTGTCGATGCCAGTCGATCACGGGTCGGAGCAGTTCGACGACGATCAGTTCCTGCACACGCTCTTCACAAAGCGCCGCTTTAGCGGTGTAGCCAAGGCCAAGGCCGCCGACCACGACCGACAGTGGACCATGACCCAGTTGATGCAAGGCAAGCGTGGCCAGTGCCACCTCCGAGGCCGTGACCTGGCTGGTCATCAGGAAGTCGTCACCCAGCTTGACCTCGAAGATATCGCCTCCCGAAACCAAGTCGCGGCGTCGACGCAAGCTGATCGCGCCGATTTCGGTGGGTTGGTAATCCAATTCCTCGAAAAGCAAGCTCACGCTTGTCTCCGTACGCGCATGGTCTGGGATTTCGCGCGGGCGTCACGGAGCGGTGTTACAATCTTTTCGATGTCTTGATCGTCCAGCGGCCGCAAGGCCGGGACGAGGTTGCGTAGATCCTGGATGCTCGCATCAGGACGTGCCATCAGCGCCCTCTCGATCACAGTACGCGTCTGTTTGTTCACGATGTCCTCCTTTCGGTCGTGATGGTTTTCCGCGACCTGCAAGACGCAGACCGGCCAACCATCGTCTCGTTCGGATCGTGGCGGCGTGATATCCCCCGCGCGGTCGCCGCAACGGCGACAAGCGTCATTTGAGAAGGCGTCGCGCAGGCGGCAGTCGTAGCCGCAGGCGCGGACTGATCTGCCCAAACCGCACCGATTGCTTATGGGTAGAAAGCTTGGACTGTGTTGTCAACTCAGCGGCCGAAGAGGATTAGAGGGCCAGACCGCACAGAAACTTCGCCTAGAATAACGAAATCGCTATTGGTGCTGACCACTCCCCAATCACCAATCACAGCCTCGATCAACCGTTCCTTGTGGCGAAACTGCTATATGTGGTTTGCAACGAGTAACCGTCGCGTCGATTAAGCCTTCAATGCCAGAGGGATTCGGCCGCGTGGCGACTTCTCTGGCATCTTTACGGCCATTGCGCGCCCTTTCGGTTAAGGATCACCGAATAGACGCTGGTCGTCGCGGTGATGAAAAGCCGGTGCTTGGCGCTGCCGCCAAAGCAGATGTTGGAGACCAGTTCCGGCACAAGGATCTTGCCCAGAAGCCGTCCGTCTGGCGCGATGCAATGCACCCCGTCGGCTGCCGACGACCACAGGTTTCCGTCACTGTCGCAGCGGATACCATCGGCGCAACCGGGGCTGATGGTGTGGAAAACCCGCCCGTTGACCGGCCGACCGTCCTCCATGTCATAGACGCGGATATTCTGGGGGTCGGCGCTATGCATCCGGCCGGTATCGGCGACATAAAGCCGGGATTCGTCCGGGCTGAAGGCCAGACCGTTCGGGCATGCCATGTCAGGGATGACCGCTTCCAGCTTGCCCGAAGCGTCCAGCCGGTAGACTTGACAGGCCAGCTCCTGTTCGGACCGGAAACCTTCGTAATCGGTCATGATCCCGTAGTGAGGATCGCTGAACCAGATGCTGCCATCGCGGGCGACGATCACGTCATTCGGGCTGTTCAGCGGCTTGCCGTCGAACCCATCGGCCAGCACCGTGACCGCCCCGTCCCATTCCGTCCGCGTGACGCGGCGCAACCCGTGTTCGCAGCTGATCAACCGCCCTTGCCGGTCGCGGGTGTGACCGTTGGCGTAATTCGAGGGGCTGCGGAAGGTGGTCACGCCGTCTTCGGTCCAGCGCAGGATGCGGTTGTTCGGGATGTCGGAGAACAGAAGGCAACCAAGGTCGCCAAACCAGACCGGCCCTTCGACCCAGTCGAAGCCGGTTGCCAGCCGCTTGACCGGCGCGTTGCCAAGCACATAGGTCGCGAATATCGGATCATGGACTTCGAAGAATGACATGACAGCTGCCTCCCTTTCCGCTAATTGTTATCGTTACCAATGACAGGCGTCAAACCGAAAGGCCGGCCCATGCAGATCACGTTGCCCAGTGAAAGACTGACTGATGCCGCCCTTCTGGCAATGTTGCACGCAGGCACGGACAAGGCGCAAGCCATGGGCCAGCCGCAATGCATCGTGATCGTCGATCCCTCGGCGGTGGAACTGGCGGTGCTGCGGATGGCGGGG
>NZ_JAXMJJ010000048.1:0-11531 GCF_034376685.1 Cypionkella sp. | reverse complement strand
TCTGGCCCAATCGCGACCTTTGCTGCGCTGATCCCACCGAAACCACAGGCGGAACCGATTTCCACGCGGAAATCGTGCCGGAATTCGCGCGAATTCCGCCTCAGTAGCCGCGGGTGCGGTCGACGAGATGCAGCAAGGGTTCACCAGCCTCAGAGCGGCGGATGTTTTCGACCAGCACTTTCGCCGCTCCGGTCGCGCGGGTGTCAGCGGCGATATGGGGGCTGACAGTGACGTTGGGGTGGTTCCAGAATGGGTGATCCTCTGGCAAAGGCTCAACACGGAACACGTCCAGCGTGGCGTGGCCAACTTGGCCCGCGTCCAGTGCCGCCAGCAGTGCCGCATCATCAATCAGCGGCCCGCGTCCGGGGTTCAGAATGAATGCGCCGGGTTTCAGCCACGACAACCGCTCGGCGTTCAGGATATTTTCGGTCTCGGGGGTTTTCGGCAGCAATGTCACCACGATATCTGCCCCGCGCAGCGCCCTCTCTAGCCCCGCCTCACCATGAAAGCCTTGGATACCTTCGGTGACTTTCTCGGTCCGGCTCCACCCTAACACGTTGAAATTCAACGCAGCCAGTGCTTGCGCGCAGGCGGTGCCGAAGGCTCCCATGCCCAGCATCGCCACCTTTCGCTCGCGCGCCAAGGGCGGGCAGGTTGCGTCCCAGATATGATCGGGATTGACGATGTGGCGGTCCATGCCGAGATGATGGCGCAGGGTGTGGCCTACCACCCATTCCACCATGCCCTCGGTCAGACCATTATCGACCATCCGGCACAAAGGCTGGGTCAGCGTGGTGTTGCCAACGATGCGTTCCACCCCGGCCCAAAGGCTCAGCACGGCTTTGCAGCGTGTAAACGGCGTGAAATCCTGCAGCGGCGCGGAAGGCGCGTAGATGATGTAGTCCACCACCGCTGGGTCAGGCGCATCAGTCACGACGCGGGCATCAATCCCGGCATCTTTGAGCAGCTGCGGCAGCAGATCGCGATACTCCTCCCACACGGCGGGGGCAGAGAAAAACACGGTGAGGCTCATCGCAGGCTCCTGTAAAATCAACTCGCGCTGGTCACGGCGGCATTGACCGCCAGCGCCAGAATGATGGTGTTGTAAAAGAATGCGCCGATTGAATGCACCAACACCACTTTGCGCATCTGCGCCGAGGTGGTGGTAACATCGCTGACCTGCGCGGTCATGCCGATGACGAAAGAGAAATACAGGAAGTCCCAAGGGTCTGGCTTTTCGGTGCCGGGGAAATCAAGCCCTGTGGGCATCTTAGCCTTGCGGGGTTGGTAGAACAGATAGGCATAGTGAAACCCCGCCAGCACATGCACGGCCGCCCAGCCCAGCGGCACCGAGCCCAAAGCCATCAGACGCGCGGGCGTGCTGTCACTTGGCGCGCTGAGCACCAGAATGATCGAGGTGAGACTGATCGCCCCTGCGGCCAGTGCCAGCAGCAGAATTGCCACCACGCCAGCATCGTTCTGTTCGGCATGGGTGCGCAATTCGTCCGAGGATGTGGTCGCCGCGAAGTGCAGCATCAACCCCAGATAGCTGACGAAAAACGCATTGGCCGCCGCCAGCACGCGCAACTCGAATGGCAGCGGGGTCAGTTGCACCAGCAGGGCCACGGCAGCACCGATCACAAAGGCGAGCACAAAGCGGGCATGGTGTTTCATCGCGGCTACCTTGGCCTGTGCACGATGGCGCTTTGCACCAGCCCAAAGGCCAGCAAGATCACCAAGGTCGCCGAGCCGCCATAAGACAGCAGCGGCAACGGCACCCCCACCACCGGGGCCATGCCCATCACCATCGCAAGGTTCACCGCTAGGTAAAGGAAGAAGTTCATCGCCACGCCGACGATCAAAAGCTGGCTGAAGCGATCCTTGTTCTGGATTGCCGCGATGATGCAGAACACCAGCACCAGAGTATAAAGTGCCAGCAGCGAGATCGCGCCAATAAAGCCGAATTCTTCGCCCAAGGTGGTGAAGATAAAGTCGGTGTGCTTTTCGGGCAGAAAGTTCAGCCGGCTTTGCGTGCCCTGCATAAAGCCTTTGCCCGCCCAACCGCCCGAGCCCAAAGCGATCTTGGCCTGAATGATGTTATACCCGGTGCCCAACGGATCGGCCGAAGGGTCCAGAAAGGTGTGGATACGTTTGTATTGGTAATCATGCAGCACCTGCCACGGCGTGCCTTCCGACATGATCACCGCCGTCAGGCCACCGCCGCCCAGCACTGTGACCGCGCCAAAATACCACAGCGAGACACCAGCCGCGAACATCACCCCCGCACCGCCTAAAACCAGCATCATCGCGGTGCCAAGGTTGGGTTGTTTCAGCACCAGATAGGTTGGCACCAAAATCAGCACCACCGGGATCAGCACCCACAATGGCCGCGAGATTTTCTTGTCATCGAGCCAGTCGTAGTAAGCCGCCAGCATCATCACCAGCGACACTTTCATCAACTCGGAAGGTTGCAGACGCATGAAGCCCAGATCAATCCAGCGCTGCGCACCCATGCCGACGGTGCCGAAGAAATGCACCACCAGCAACAGCAGCATCGCGACCAGATAGGACACCCCCGACATGCTGCGCCAGAACCAGATCGGGATGAAGGCGACGAAGAACAACAGCCCCAGCCCCAAACCAAAACGCTTGATTTGCGGCAGCGCCCAAGTGTCGATATCGCCGCCCGCGATCGAATACAGCATCAGCCAGCCAATCGCGGCAATCGCGATCAGCACCAGAACCAGTGCCCAATTGATATAGAACACCTTCGAGATGCCGCTGGGCGCAAGCTTCAGCTTATATTCCAGAAAACTCATCGCAGCGCCCTCATACTTTCGAGGCTTCGGGAGCCGTGCCATCGGGAAGGCGCAGCTGCAATTCGTTCAGCAAAGTCTCCATCCGGCTGCGTTGATCGGCGGGATAGGCGGTTAGCTGTGGCATCGCGCCGGTCAGCGCCCGCAGCAAGGCGTCGCGCGCAATCGGCCCCGCCACAGCCGAACCACCGCCGCCATGCTCGACCACCACCGATACTGCGTAGCGCGGGGCATCGGCGGGGGCAAAGCCGACAAACAGCGCATGGTCGCGCAAGCGCCACGGCAAAGCTTCGTTCTTCGTCGCCCCACTGCGCTTTTCGGCATCCGAGAAGTTGCGCACCTGTGCGGTGCCAGATTTGCCGCACATCCGCATGGTATCATCGACAATGCGCGAGCCGCGCCCGGTGCCACGCTCACCGTTCATCACCTCGAACATGCCCATCTGCACCGCACGCAATTTTGAACCGTCAATATCCAGCCCGCCGACCTCTGCGATGGGAACCGGAATGTCATTGACCGAATGGACGATACGGGGAGCCACCTGTTTGCCGCTGGCAATCCGCGCGGTCATCACCGCCAGTTGCAACGGTGTCGTCAGCACATAGCCCTGACCGATCGAGGCGTTGATGGTGTCGCCGATTACCCAATCCTGACCATAGCGTTCCTGCTTCCAGGCCTTGTTGGGCATCTTGCCTTCCGAGATCGCCGACATCGGCAGATCGTGGCGCATCCCCAGACCCAGTTTGTGGCCCATCTCGGCCATCTTGTCGATGCCAACCCTTTGGCTGATATCGTAAAAGTAGACATCGCAGCTTTCCGCCAGACCGCGTTTGAGGTTGACCGGACCATGCCCGCCCCGCTTCCAGCAGTTGAACCTAATGCCGCCGACTTCGATAAAGCCGGGGCAGCGCACCGTGGTGTTCTCGTCAATCACCCCGGCCTCAAGCGCCGCCAAAGCCGTGACCATCTTGAAGGTTGATCCCGGCGGATAGGCCCCCTGCACAACTTTATTGGCCAACGGGCGGTGGTCATGCTCGGTCAAAGCCGCGTAATCGGCGCTGGAAATCCCGCGCACGAACAGGTTCGGGTCGAACGAGGGCGAGGACACCGCTGCGATGATGTCGCCGTTGTTGACATCCATCACCACGCAGGCGGCACTTTCTGTGCCCAGACGGGCCTGGACGAAATTCTGCACATCGGCATCAATCGTCAGCCGCAGGTCTTTGCCCTTCAGGCCTTCTTCACGGTCAAGCTCGCGCATCACCCGGCCCACCGCGTTGACCTCAATCCGCTTGGTGCCCGCCGAGCCGCGCAACGTGTCTTCCATCCACTTTTCCACGCCGATCTTGCCGATCTGAAAGCGCGGGATCATCAGCAAGGGGTCGATATTGCCATCCCCCCGGCTTTCCCTCAGATCGCTGAGGTCTTTTTCCGAGACCGGGCCGACATAGCCCACCACATGCGCGAAATCGATATCGCGCGGATAGACCCGGCTCAGGCCAACCTCGGGCGAGACTCCGGGCAGGGCGGGGGCGTTGATGGCGATCTTGCTGAAATCGTTCCAGCTCAGCCGCTCGGCCACGGTGATCGGCACAAAAGCCGAGTTGACCCTTGGGTTCAGCTCTTTCATCGTGTCGGCCAGATCCTCAGCCGTCATCGGGATGATGTGGCTGAGACGGTTCAGAACATCTTCTACCTCGGCATCGGTTTTACCGGCGTTTTCGCGGGTGATCACCACGCGGTAGTTCTGCTCATTGCCCGCGATCAGCTTGCCATTGCGGTCCTGGATCAGCCCACGCGCGGGCGGGATCAACCGGATGTTGATGCGGTTTTCTTCCGCCAGCAGACGAAACTGATCGGCCTGCTCGACGCCCAGAAATCGCATCCGCGCACCCAATGCGCCGACCATCGCCGCCATGCAGCCGCCCATGAACAAGGCCCGCCGGGTGACCGAGCGCGAGGTGGCTTCCGTATCGCGGGGCGCCCGTCTCATGGCCTGAACCTCACATCCGTCTCCCGTATGCATCGACTTCGCCCATCGCGGGCTTGTGCAGATCCAGCACATAGCGCGACAGGAACACCACAACAGGATAGCACAACACCGACCAGACCACTTGCAGCATTGCAAAGCCAAATCCGGCCTGCGGCACCAGCGCCATTGCAAACACCAGCCGATAGACCACCAGCATCGCCACCATCAGGCCCGAGACCAATAGCCATTCCACCCCGAAGTTCAATTCACGAGTCAGTGCAACCCGCCCGCGCACAAACTCCGATGCCAGCAACACCAGCGCTGTCCACAGACCCGGAGGGCGGTCCAGCAGCATATCATCCAGCAGCACCACTGCGGCGATCAGCAGGGCGGGCAGATAATCCGGGCGGCGCATTGTCCAGGCAAAGATGATGCACAGCAGCAAATCCGGGCCGGGTGTGCGGTTCAACCAGACGGTAAAGCGGCACCAGCTGGCGGTTTCGGCGCAATCCGACATCATCGCCATCGGCAAGGGCAGCAACCGCCAGAACAACAGCAGCAGCGCTATCGCCACAAACAGCGCGCGGTGCAGCCAGACCTCCCGCGTGGCACCATCAACCATTGCTGCCCCCGGTGGGTTCGGCTTCGGGTTCGGGCGTGGTGGGCGGCTTTGGTGGGCCTTGCACCGGCGGCGTGGTCACCAAGGCGCCGGGGTCGGTGATTGGCGTCAAGGCGTGACTGCGCAGCACCCGCAAAAACTCCAGCCGTTGATAATCGGCAGACAGCGCCACGCGCAGCCGTTTGTCAGTGCCCAGCACGACAGACCCCACCAGCAAGCCTGCCGGAAACATCCCGCCATCGCCCGAGGTCACAACGCGGTCACCCGGGCGCACCTCGTCGGGGTCTTCCAGAAAATCCAACGGCGGCAGGTCGGAATTGTCGCCCGACAGCAGCGCCTTTTGGCCCGAGGGCTGCACCGCCACCGGCACCCGGCTGTTGCTGTCGGTCAGCAGGATCACCCGACTGATCTGTTGGCCGACGCCCGAGATACGTCCCACCAGACCAATGCCATCCATCGTCGCCCAGCCATCCTTGATGCCATCGCGCGCGCCGACGTTCAGCAACACCGACTGTCGGAACGGCGAGCCGCTGTCGGCCAGAACCACCCCCGTCACATGGGTCAGCATCGGGTCCAGCCTCACCTGGTTCAGATCAAGCAGACGAGCGTTTTTCTGCTCCAACTGCAGGGCTGCTTCTTTCCACGCCTTCATTTGGCGCAATTCCTCGCGCAGCTGTTGGTTCTGTTCATAAAGCCGCGAATAGGATTGGAAATTGTCCAGCACGCCCGCCGTCCACGTCACCGGAGCCGCCGCCCATTGAAAGCTGGGCACAAAACGGTCGACCAATGCGGCGCGAAACCGCTCGACCCGCGGGCTGTCGATCCGCCACAGAAAGAACAGCCCCAGCATCAGCATGATCAACAGACCCACCAACACCCGGCGCAGTGGGCGGTGGAACTCTGCTGGATCAATGCGGTTTCTTGCCATGACTGGCCCGTTTCACTTGAAAGACAAAAGGACCGCGACCAGATCTGCCGCCAACGGCTTAGCTATCGCCCGATCTTAGCTATCGTAGTCGATAACGTGGCGCAGTTGTTTTTCATATTCCAGTGCTTTGCCGGTGCCCAAAGCCACGCAGTTCAGCGGCTCATTGGCGACCGAGATCGACAGTCCGGTTTGTTCGCGCAAGCTCAGGTCGAGATCGCCCAACAGCGCGCCGCCGCCCGTCAGCATGACCCCGCGATCCACAATATCCGCCGCCAAATCCGGCGGGGTGGTCTCCAAAGCTTGCATCACTGCGTCACAGATCTGCTGCACCGGTTCCGACAAGGCCTCGGCCACCTGCGCCTGATTGATCTCGGTTTCCTTCGGCACACCGTTCAACAGGTCACGCCCGCGAATGGTCATGCTGGCCCCGCGGCCATCATCCGGCATCCGGGCGGTGCCGATGCTGGTTTTGATACGCTCGGCAGTGGATTCCCCGATCAGCAGGTTCTGATGACGGCGCAGATAAGAGATGATCGCTTCATCCATCCGGTCACCACCCACCCGAACCGAGCGTGCGTAAACGATATCGCCCAGCGACAGAACCGCGACTTCCGTGGTGCCGCCGCCGATATCAACCACCATGTTGCCGGTCGGATCGGTGATCGGCATCCCTGCGCCAATCGCCGCCGCAATCGGTTCCGCAATCAGCCCGGCACGCCGCGCACCAGCCGAGAGAACCGACTGTCGGATTGCGCGCTTTTCCACCGGGGTCGCGCCATGCGGCACGCAGACGATGATTTTCGGCTTCGAAAAGGTCGTACGCTTGTGCACCTTGCGGATGAAATGCTTGATCATCTCTTCCGCCGCTTCAAAGTCGGCAATCACCCCGTCGCGCATCGGGCGGATCGCCTCGATGGAACCCGGCGTGCGGCCCAGCATCAGCTTGGCATCCTCACCCACCGCCAGCACCTGCTTTTTGCCGTCCTTGGTGTGATAGGCGACCACCGAAGGCTCGTTCAGCACGATGCCCTTGCCGCGCACATAGACGAGCGTATTGGCGGTGCCGAGGTCGATCGCCATGTCTGACGAAAAGATGCTCGAGAGGATAGACATGCTGAGGTGATCCTTGGTCCGCGAAAAAGAAGCGCCCGCGACTCAGCTGCAGCCGAGGCGGGCGCTTTCATATAAGACCATGCAAGAGGTAGGGAAAGGCCCGAGCTTTTTCAGCCGCGCCTTTCCGCCTTGTACGCGCGTTTTGTGATTTTTCTACGAAAGATCACAAAATAGCTGGAGTTTAACCCTGATCCTTGTAGTTTATCGACTTTTTGTCGCTGTCAGGGGCCGATTTCTGCCGCCGCACCACCAATTTGTTCAGCGCGTTCACATAAGCTTTAACCGATGCAACCACCGTATCGGTGTCTGCCGAGGCTCCGGTGACGATGCGTCCGTCTTCCTCCAGTCGCACCGAAACCGTGGCTTGCGCGTCGGTGCCCTCGGTCACGGCCTGCACCTGATACAGCTGCAAACGCGCCGAATGGGGGAACAGCATCTTCACCGCATTGAACGCGGCATCGACCGGGCCGTCACCTGTGGCATCAATCGAATGATCCACCCCGTCGATGGTCAGCGTCAATTCAGCCTCACGCGGGCCTTCGGTGCCGCAGACCACGCGCAGGCGTTTGACTTGGATGCTGTCATGCGCGTCATTGGTGGCCTCATCGGCGACCAAGGCGAGCAGGTCTTCATCATAGACCTCTTTCTTGCTGTCGGCCAAAGCTTTGAAGCGCACGAACACGTCGTTCAGTTGGTTGTCAGCCAATTCATAGCCAAGTTCCTTCAGTTTCGAGCGCAAAGCCGCGCGGCCCGAATGTTTGCCCATCGAGATATTATGCGCGGTCAGGCCGATGTCGGCGGGGCGCATGATCTCAAAGGTTTCGATGTTTTTCAGCACGCCATCCTGATGGATGCCGGATTCGTGCAGGAAGGCATTCTTGCCGACGATGGCCTTGTTGAACTGCACCGCAAAGCCGGAAACACTGGAGACCCGGCGCGACAGGTTCATGATCTTGGTGGTGTCGATGCTTGTGCGGTAGGGCATGATGTCATTGCGCACCTTCATCGCCATCACGACTTCTTCCAGTGCGGTGTTGCCCGCGCGTTCGCCCAAGCCATTGATCGTGCATTCGATCTGCCGCGCGCCAGCCTCTACCGCCGCCAAGGAGTTCGCCGTCGCCATGCCCAGATCGTTGTGGCAATGCGTGGCGAAGATCACAGAGTCGGCACCGGGAACCCGTTCCAGCAACATGCGGATCAGGTCGGCGGATTCGCGCGGGGCGGTGTAGCCGACGGTATCGGGAATGTTGATCGTGCTGGCCCCGGCTTTGATCGCGATTTCCACCACGCGGCACAGGTAATCATGCTCAGTCCGGGTCGCATCCATCGCCGACCACTGCACGTTGTCGCACAGGTTGCGGGCATGGGTGACGGTGTCGTGGATGCGGGTGGCCATTTCATCCATCGTCAGGTTCGGGATGGCGCGGTGCAGGGGGGAGGTGCCGATGAAGGTGTGGATGCGCGGGCTGGCTGCGTGTTTGACGGCCTCCCAGCAGCGGTCAATGTCTTTGTAATTGGCCCGCGCGAGGCCGCAGATCGTGGAGTTTTTCGAGCGTTTGGAGATTTCGGTGACGGCGGCGAAATCGCCTTCCGAGGCGATGGGAAATCCGGCCTCGATCACATCGACGCCCATTTCATCCAGCAAACCGGCGATTTCCAGCTTTTCGTCATGCGTCATGGTGGCGCCGGGAGATTGCTCGCCATCGCGCAGGGTGGTGTCGAAAATGATCACGCGTGGCTGAGATTTGGCGGCATCGGCGCGGGTTTGCGCGGGGGTGTCGGTCATGGCTGTCTTCCTTGAGATTTTGTTGCTTCTTCTGGGCGCTGATCACTTCCGAGCGGTCGCACCCAAGGGCACGCTCAGAAGTGCGTAAGAAGCAGCAGCCCACGGGAAAGCAGCACGCCGGAAAGGGGCGCGTCAGGGGCCGAAGTGATGAAGGTTTCCCGTGTCATGGAGGTGACTATACGGCGGATTTGTTGGAAGGGAAGGGGGTGTTGGTGAAAAAGTGGTGCCGCCTCGGGGGGCATCGAGCCCCCACTTGGCGGCGCTGCCGGGGAGGAGTTTGAGAACGGTGGGGAGGAGGAGAGGGCGGGAGCGCGCCGCGCGGGAGTATTTCAGAAAGAGCAATTCTGGCGGGGGTGTTTTGGGGGCTGGGTGGGGCGAGAGGAAGGGGGCGGAGGGTGTCCGCGCGTGGACGCGGGGTGTGGTTTAAGAATTTCAAGGGGTTATGGGGGTGGGATTCATGGGTTGTTAACTTTTGCATGCGGCGGAGGTGCGGATGAGATCAGGGGGTGGCTGGCCATCTCTTTGCTGATGCGTGGTTTGTGGGGCGGCGGACAGAGGATTTTCCACGTCTCTGGTGCGCAATGGCGCGGTGTTGGCTTCGCGCTATATCAGGGCTGTGGAGGCGTGGGTTGGGAGGATCGGGATGCGGGCTTTGGTGATTGGCGCGTCGGGGGGGATTGGTGCGGCTTTGGTCGCGGGCTTGCGCACGCGCGGCGAGGTGGTGGCGTTGTCCCGTGCAGCCGATGGACTGGATGTGACGGATGAGGCTTCGGTGGTGCGGGTGTTGGGCGGGGTTTCGGGGCTGTTTGACGGGGTGTTCATTGCCTCGGGGGCTTTGGGGGTGCCGGAGAAATCGCTGAAGGCTTTGACGGCACAGGCCATGCTGGAGCAATTTGCGGTGAATGCGGTGGGGCCTGCTTTGGTGATCAAACATCTGGTGCCGCTGTTGCCAAAAGAACGGGTGGCGCGGGTTGGGGTGTTGTCGGCGCGCGTGGGGTCGATTGGCGACAACGCTTTGGGCGGTTGGTATTCCTACCGGGCGGCGAAAGCGGCGCTTAATCAACTGGTGCATACGGCGGCAATCGAGCTGGCGCGCAGCCATCCTTTGGCGGTGCTGGCGTGTTTACATCCGGGCACGGTGGCGACGGCGTTTACGGCGGGGTATCCGGCGAGAAAGGACGCGCCTGAGGTGGCGGCGGGACGGCTGATTGACGTGCTGGAGGGGCTGACGCCAGCGCAATCCGGTGGATTTTATGACTACATGGGCAAGGCGCTGCCTTGGTAGAACGCGCAGGCGGGCTTGCGCGCGGGGCAGCCTGTGGCTTGGTGGGGTTCACCCAGCCCACTGCGGTGCTGAAAGCTTGTGTTGCTTTGCCGGGGATGCAGCCTCCGGCGGGGATATTTGAGCACAGAGGATGACCGGGAGATTATCTGTGGGTGGTTGCAGCCTGAAGCCGATTGGCGGGGCAGCTTTCTGGCTGCGCACATAGGACGCAGTTGCTTGGATCAAGGATTGGTCGCAGGCGCGGTGCTGCCTTCGGCGGCTGCGCCCTCTGCCGGGGCGGCGGGGGGTTCTGGTGCCACTGGGGACGCAGGCGTTGCGGGGGCTTCGGGCGGTTGCGGCGCGGCTGGAGCATTGGGCAGCGGGCCGACCAGCACGCCCGCCTTCCACATGCCTTCTGAAATCTCGCCGCCCTTGTAGATCAGTTTGCCCGCGCCTTCGCGCTTGCCTGCCACAAAGCCGCCCTCGTAGGTGTCGCCCGTAGGATAGGTGGCCAGACCATTGCCCTGCATCGCGCCTGCAAGCCAATCGCCCGTGTAGCTGAAGCCGTCGGGTTGCGTCAAAGCGCCCTTGCCGTCGCGCAGGCCGGCCTTGAAATTGCCGGTGTAGACCGTGCCATCTGCCCAGGTTGCGGTGCCCACACCTTCCCGCACCCCGGCTTTCCATGCGCCTTCATAGCGAAAGCCGTCGGGGTAGGTCATGCTGCCGATCCCCTCAGGCTTTTCGCCGACGAGCGCCCCGGTGTAGGTGGCACCATTGGCATAAACGGCGGTGCCTTGCCCGGTGATCGCGCCTTTGGCCCATTGGCCAGAGTAGCTGGAGCCATCGGCATAGGTGATCTTGCCGATGCCATCCGGCTGATCGGCGACGAAGCCGCCCTCATAGACCGAGCGGTCGGCATAGATCATGCGGCCCTGACCCTGCATCTGGCCTGCGACCCAATCGCCGCTATAGCTGCTGCCATCCTTGGCGGTGAACACGCCCTTGCCGTCGCGCTTGTCGGCTTTGAAGCCAC
>NZ_JAXMJJ010000047.1:0-14132 GCF_034376685.1 Cypionkella sp. | reverse complement strand
GCTTTCGCAGCCCATGAAGGCCGCGCGGGATGTCGCGCGGGCCCGAGCAGCCGGAGGCAAAAGACCATGACGACCCAATTCCAGAGCGAGGATTTCGACCGCAGCCCCGCCCTTTCCCAGACCGCCTGGGCGCTTCAGGAGCTTCAGCTCTATGGCACCCGTGCCTTCCAGGACGAGATCGATCTGCGACCGATGCCGGAGCCTGAGCGCCTCATCGACGCGGTTGGTGATATCTTCGATGCCCTTGTTGCGACCCTTGGCGACACCCGCATGGAACCCGACCTCGAAGAATTGCTCTGGGGCCAGGTCAACCTATTCCACCGCGCAGCTGCCCGCACGGAACGCCTACTCGATGACAACGAAGTGGCGCAGCACCGTCTTCAGCGCGAGCAGGACGGCTCCGAGGTGAAATCAACCGAGCTTGAGCGCCTGACGGCCGAAGGCACCAGCCTTGTTGAGCGGCGGCATTGTCTGGAAGCCTTCCGCGACCGCAGCGCCGAGGCGTTCGAGCTGCACACCGGCTCAACCTGGCGGCCCCGCTCTGGCTCGATGGTGAACCACAAGCACCTGACCGCCGCACTGATCGACAGCCGCGATTTCCTCTCCGCCAAGCGCCGCGCGGAAACCGAAGTGATGCTGCCCCAAGGCACCAAGATTGCCCTCACTGGTGGGACCGATTTCAACGACCATCGCCTGATCTGGGGCAAGCTCGATCAGGTCCAGGCCAAGTATCCCGACATGGTCCTTCTGCACGGTGGCAGTCCCAAGGGTGCTGAACTCATCGCCGCCAAATGGGCCGAAGCCCGCAAAGTCACGCAGGTCGCCTTCAAACCCGACTGGACCAAGCACGCCAAGGCCGCACCCTTCAAGCGCAACGACGCCATGCTGGACGTGCTGCCAGTGGGTGTCCTCGTCTTCCCGGGCAATGGCATTCAGGAAAACCTCGCCGACAAGGCCAAAAAGCTCGGCATCCCGGTCCTGAAGTTTGAGAAGGGGGCGTGAGCCCCCTAAGACTTCGCTTTCGGCCCAATGCTATCGGTCGAGATCGCCTCATGCTGAGGCGCGGCATGTCCGGAAGCGGTAGTTCAGGTCACGCCAAGTATCTTAATCCCAAAACCCGCATCCGGTCCGAGTATCACCTGTGCATCAGATTTCGGCATGTTCAGGCTGACCGCTATCGGAGAGCGGTGCGTAGGATTACCTCGCTGGGCGAAGCACACCCGCAGCCAAGGAAGGCATGACATGACAGCATTCATCATCGCAGGTCTTCCTTTGGATCTGACGCGGGTCAGACAACCCTCGGAGTCTCCCTTTTACGCGTCAATTCATACGCGACCGTCTTGGTCGCTCGTCCAATCATGGAATGACGAAAAGCAGCGCAGAGGTTAGGGCAGGATCAGCTTGATCCAAAACTGACCGCTTCGGTTTGCCTATGCAACTTATCTGACCGTATGGCTTCACGATATGAAGATTCGCAGATGCGTGTTATGCAATAGTGAAAAGGCTAGGGGACAAAATTTCGCATGCCGGAGCCGGGCTGAATAAGAAAAGACTTACCCTTTTTTAAGGCTGCGCCCAAATTGGACGCAAACAATCTTTGCGAGGGTTCCCTTGATTAGACTGGTTGCTTTAGTCGCCGTATCACTGCCTGCGGCGCTTCTTGTTATGTCGGCAAGCTGGCCGGGCTTAGGGTCGGACTGGTTCGTCATAACGAACTGGTCGCAACAGATCCCGGTCTATTGGATAATCCTGCCTCCCTGTCTGATCGCACTGGTTTTGGCCTGTCTCACGATCTTTCACCGGGATCTGCGATATGTTCCGGCGGCATTTGCACCCGCTGTTCTTGCTGCAATGTCGCATGGGCAGATCACAAGCCACGCCCCGCTTCTGACGGAAACGCCTCTGGGGGTGGAAGCGGTCGACGGGGCGGCCGTAGGCCTTTCCCCGGACCGCGCCATGACCCTGGGCGGGCTGATCGCCGCCTTGGTCGCGCCGCAATCGCTGCCGCTTGGGGGGGCATTGCTGCCGCCACCCGTCGCACTCGAAGTGCAACAGATTCGCGCTTACCAGGTCGCTGCGGAATTGCAGACAATCCTGAACCAGAGGGGCGATCTTCCCGTGGGCGCAATCGTGGCCCCCACGCCGCCTGCGGAGGATCTTGGGAAACTGCGCAGCGATCTTTCGATTGCCGAGGGGAAGCTGGCCGAAGCTCAATCCGAGCCCCGCATTTTCTGCAACCCTGAATATGATAAGCCAGGCGATCTTCGGAATGAGGAATGCCATATCCGCGAGCAACTAGAACATGAGATCCTGCAAGGGGCGATCAAAGCGGTCGAACTTGCGAAACAGGCCGTCGCGCTGGCCGAGGTAAAGGCCAGCACCCATGCCGATGACCTAGCGACCTATCAGGTGCAAAGCCGGCTGATCGCCGAAGCTGCAGGGGTCCTGTCCTACCAAAGGGGCGCCGCCGCCGAGGCCAGTCGCGTGACGAGGATGCGGCTGGTGGCATTGGCCGCGGCCGCGCTGATCCTCGCCTCCGCCCTTCTGACCCCGGGACTGTCGGCCGTTCCGATTGTCGTGGCCCCGGTGCTGCTGCTAGACATAGGCGATCTGCGATCAAATCTTCCATTCACATCCGCGCATTTCGCGGTGTTCCTGATCTCATTCGTTGTCTGTCGGCTGATCAATCTGGCCGCCCGGGGGAATTGGCCGCTGCTGCGCTTGCCGAGACCGGCCGAGCGCAAGGCGGCCTTCCTGCAAACGGCGGTGCGCTCCTGGCCGATTGCCGTCACGCTGGTCGCGCTGCTGATTCTTTCGGCCTGGATCGACAGTCAATTGCAGGGCTGGATCTATCGCATCCCGATTGACAGCGCGATACCGCATGCGGAAGGGCCGGAGGGCTGCCATTCCGGCGGAACCCTGATCTTTCAACAACCCGACGTGGAGGGCTGCGCGCCGCAGCGGTTGAAAACCGATGTGCTGGCCTCGTCGCGGTGGCACCTGAACCTTATGGAGCAGCGGATGCTGCAAGCGGTGGATCAAGCCAGGGCCGAGGGCATCACCAACGCCGATGCCTATGGTGCGAAGGTCCTTGAGATCTTTGAGCGCCATGTCCCCAAACGTCTGGCCAAGGAAGAGGTGAAGGGCGAGCCCGAAGCGCTCTATGTGTCGGCCGACTTCGATTTCAAGCGCTGCCGTTGGTACAGCGTGACGACATGGGGCAATTGCATCGGCAATATGCTGAAGGCCCCGGCTCGCAAGGGCTATGCCAGCCTGTACAACGATGCCCGCGCCAATCTGCAGCTGCGGATCACGGCCGCCATGGCGAAGGCCAAGGACAATCTTGATCAGCTTCATGAAGCGATGCGGCAGGAGATATCAGCTTCCATGGCCGAACTGCAAAGGACTACGGATGCCGAGATACGGCGCGGATTCCGTGCCCGAGACCTTCTGTCCAGCCTGGCGCGCATTGCATTGCTGGTGTCACTGCTTAGCGCGGTCACCCATGTCTTCCTGCGCACGCTCTGTTCACTTGACGGGCTGGAAGCCCGGCTGATGCGACACGCCCCAAGCAGCGGACGCAGGCCCGGATCGGAGAGTTCGGTCTTCGCGGAGGAACAGATCAGGGTCACTGAAGGATCGACCTTTCAAATGCCCGCCGGAAAGACCTTGCGGATTCGGCGCGAACATCCGCCGGTCAACCTGCAAGGCAATTGGGCCGCCCCCCGTCTGATCTCGGCGCCCCGAGGCCGGTTCGTGAAATATGTCGTACCACAAAACGCGGAGCGCGTGTCCTTGTCCTTCTCGCAAGCGCGCCGCGTGGTGGCCATCGACCTCAGGCAAGGGCAGCGCTTGGCGTTCCACCCGTCATCGCTGCTTGGATATGAAGAGGGGGTCAGATTTCGCACCCTGCTGCGGCGCAGGGCCTTCGACATCCTGTGTGGCCGATTCAGAACCGTCACGGCGTTGGGCCCAGGAAAGATATTTTTGCTGTTGGATGGGGACCTTTTAGTACTGCCGACGAAGGATAGCGGCGGCGTGGTGCATGTACTGGCACGGCAGATTATCGCTTGGTCCCCCGATGCGCAATTCACACTGCGCCGGGATGTGACGCTTTGGGCACTATATTTCAATCATCCGCTGGTCGCTCCGGTGCCGGGCGGTTTGGCCCTGGTTGATCAGGCCCGGCGAGCCCGGGGCGGCGGCGCCCGCCCGATCGGTATTCTGGCGGCCCTGCTCGCGCAGGTCTGAGACCGGCCGCAATGGCGGGCACCGCAGCGCGAATGGCCAAATTGGGCCAGAAACGCAATGCTGCAAGTCAGCAACCGACAGGTTTGACTAGAGAGAGTGGCCTGGCCCCTTGGCAGACAAGGTCGGCCAATTGCTGCCGGTTGAGGATGCGTCATGATTCGCAGAGGCGCTCCGCGAAGCTGCCGTTCAGTCAATAATAGGCTTCGCGCGCGGCGCAGCGGGCCCCTTCCAGTGCGGTCCGCAGGCGAGTCAGCGCCCCCACCTCGCACTAATGTCGAGTGGCGCGCGCAGTGGCGGCCGCGAAGTTCAACTAGCGCCTCTTCGATGCCTTCGTCGGCCCGCTCAAGAAACATGACGCCGTACTTTCCGGAGAATGGCCCTCGGACCGCAAAGACATGATGCCAGTTCAGGTTCACCTTCGTAGCAAGGTGCGCCAGCGCGTACCAGAATTGGGGCGGACAGCTTAACCAGAACCTCCGGGTAACGGCGGCCCATTTCAATCGCCTTCAATGTTAAGCCTCAATTTTTGACGTGTATCTTGGAGTTTCGAAGATAGACTGCAGCCGCTCCCGAAAGTCAGATGGCGCAGCGCTAAGGCGGTTTCGGAACACATGGTTCATTGCTTCTGCACTGCCGTAGCCTGAAGCATAAGCAATTGATGCCACGGACATATGCGTGGTCAGTAGAAGCCGTTTGGCGTGATCCAGCCTCGCCGCTGCGACGAAAGCGGCCGGAGGCGTACCAATTTCCAGCGTGAAGCGTCGGGTGAATGTGCGAGGGCTCATGGCACATAGACCCGCAAGGCGGGCAACACAAAGATCGCTCTCCGGGTGCGCCTGGATTTCATCCAATGCTGCTGTCAACCGACTGCCGCCTTTGGCCTGCGCACGAAGCGCTTCGCTGAACTGCGATTGCCCTCCGGGCCTACGAAGGAAAACAACGAGCTGGCGGGCGATGCTGGCAGCGACCTGCGAACCCTGATCGGCCTCAACCAGAGCCAGAGCGAGATCAATTCCGGCCGTTACGCCTGCCGATGTGCAAATTGGGCCGTCGATCGTGAAGATGGCATCAGGTTCGACGATGGTATCGGGATACATCGCCTTCAGCCGCGCAGTCGCGCTCCAATGGGTCGTTACCCGCCGCGCCGCTAGCAACCCCGCCCGGCCCAGAACGAAGGCTCCGCCACAAACGCTTCCGATGCGGCGCGCCGATGGTGCGATCTGCCACAACCAATCTCCCAAGCCCCCTTGGTTTACAGAGATCAGGCCCTTCTCTGTTCCTCCTGCGATCAGGATCAGGTCAAACGGGCCCGTCAGCGAAGACAGCGCCACAGTGTCGGCAAAGGAAATGCCGCCATCCGCAGTCACAGTACCGCCCTCGGGCGATGCGATGATGACGTCAGGTGCATCCGGGCACAGCGCGCGGGCACGCGCAAAGACCGCCGCCGGCCCCGCTACATCTAGCGGCTCAACGCCCGGGTATACGACAATAACGATGGGATCGACCTGAGACATTGGCGCAAATTATCAGATATGCGTCGTTTGGGCCAGACAATAGACCGGCTATCCCTGCCAATAAGACAGCCCTCGACCCGGGGCAGTGCTTCATGGAGGATCGGATGGCTTTTCTCGGATATACCTGTATCGGTACGAATGACTTTGACCCTGCGCTCGCATTCTATGACCAGTTCTTCGCGGCGATGGGGGGCAAGCGTTTGATGCCGACGCCAACCGGAGTGATTTTCGCCTTGGAAACCGGGGCGGCCATTATGATCGTGCGGCCCCATGACGGCGAGAAGGCGACCCCGGGCAATGGCACGATGCTGGCTTTCCGGGTCTCAGATCGTCGTGAGGTTTCGGCCCTGCATGCTCTGGCGCTATCACTGGGTGGCACCTGCGCAGGTTCGCCAGGACCCCGAGGGGATTGGGGTGAGTTCGCCTATCTGCGGGATCTTGATGGCAACAAGCTGGCAATCTTCTACCGGGCTCAAAGAGCTGCATGATGACGCGCAACATCACCGACGCAGGATATGTGCTGATCATTCATGAGGTCGAGCACTACCTGAAATGGAAGGACGTCTTCGATGCTGCGCAGAGCATTCGACGGAATGCGGGCGAGATTGACTATCAGCTGCTTCGACAAGACAACAATGAACGGAAAATCGTCCACTTTTCCCGCTGGCGGTCGCTGCATGCGGCGCGATCGTTCTTTGAATCGGACGAACTGGTGAGGATCCGCCAAGAGGCGGGCGTTATGGCACCAGAGTTCCTATACCTCGAACAGATCGAACTTGGCGCTTTGTGACCAGACACAGCATGGCCCGCACGGCTGCAAATCGGCAGCCCCGAATACACCAATCAGGAGTTATCGCCATGACGGCCTATGTCCATATCAATCTGCGGGTGGTCGACCCGGCCAAGCAAGCCCTGATTTCACCCCGTTTTCAAGCGGCACTTGAAAAAGCAGGTGGGAGGATCGTGCATTTCGGACCCGTCTTGGATCATCTTGAAGGCGATGTACCCCCCCTGCCACTTGCCGGGATATTCGAGTTCAGAACGCTTGAAGATGCCCGCGCATTTTATCATTCGGCAGAATACGCGCCCATCAAGGCAGAGCGTCTGACGGCGCAGGAAGCCCGTATGTTCATTGTAGAATGCGCCTGATCATGGCATCCGGTTCAACTCCGCGCCAATGGGTCGGCAGGCATGCGGGTTCGGATGTTCCCGCCTCTGGCTAACGGCCCATAGTCGTCAAAATTAGGCGCGACGTCTCTGCCGCCGCCTCTGCATAGGTCGGGTCGCGGTGCATCAGCATCGTTGAAAAAACCCCATCCATAACAAGGGCGATGCTGCGCGCTGCAAAACCGGGATTGGAAATACCAGCCACAGCATATTCTCCGGCGAGCCATCGTTCGAACTTCTTCTTATGCTCCGATCCGATGGCGATGGCCGGATGCCCCGGCATGTTCGCAAGCTCAGCCGCTGTCCGCAGAAAGCCACAGCCTTTCCATTTGGGGTGGCGCGCATTCTTGGCCAAACGCAAAAAGATTGCTGCGGTCTTGTCAGCAACGGTGCCCGGCGCCGCTTCAAACCATAACGCGAAAAGGGCCAAATTGGGTTGATCGCGAGAGGTCAGATAGGCGGCGATCAGGTCATCCTTGCTTTTGAAATGATAGTACAAGGTCTTCTTCGTCACTCCTGCCCTCTCGGCAACAGCATCGACACTGACGGCGCGGATGCCTACTCCATAGAACAGGTGATTTGCGGCATCAATGATGCGGTCGCGCGTGGTCGGGAGGGGTTGGCTGAGCATGTATACTAACCAGTGAGTTTCCCTACGCTGTCACGTCCTCTAGCGTCATGTCAATGCCAACTCGAAAGGTGAACGACATGACCGAGACAGTCTTGATGGAAACGGACGAAAATATTGCATTGCTGACACTCAATCGGCCTGAGAAGCTCAACGCGCTGAACTACCAAATGATTGACCGCCTGCTTTTACTTCTCGATATGATCGAAGATGATCCCAGAATCCGGGTGGTGATCCTGACCGGTGCGGGGGAACGCGCCTTTTCGGCGGGAGGAGATATCCCAGAGTTTTCTGAAAGCGTAAAGCTTGGGTCCGAAGCGGCGGTGAAGGCCTTCGTACGCCGGGGCCAGACGATGACCGCACGCATGGAAGCCTTTGGCAAACCGATCATTGCCGCCGTGAATGGCATCGCCTTTGGCGGCGGCTGCGAGATCACCGAGGCTGTCCATCTTGCAATCGCATCCGACCGCGCCATTTTCGCAAAGCCGGAAATCAACATCGGTATCCCACCGACGTTCGGTGGCACACAGCGTCTTCCGCGATTGGCCGGACGCAAGCGCGCGTTGGAGCTTTTGTTGACCGGCGATAGCTTTGGCCCCGATCGCGCCTATGAAATGGGTCTGGTGAACCGAGTGGTGCCGCATCAAGAACTGCTGCCGCGGTCCTTTGCCCTTGCCCATCGGATCATCCGCCATTCGCCGATCGCCGCGCATCGGATCATCACCGCCGTCACCCGCGGCCTGAACACAACTATCGCGGAGGGCCTGAACATCGAAAGCGAGCAATTCGCACGAATGGCTGCAACGCAAGACATCCGCGAGGGGCTGGATGCGTGGATCGACCGCCGCACCCCGGTCTACCCTGGCCTTTGAATCTGAACCCTTGGTGCGAGGCATTCTCGCACCAAGGGCCGCCATCGCCAAACCTGACAGAGTCCCTAGGCTTTGCCCTCTGGGTCGTCCCCAACATCGCTCATATGCCTGCGCCGCAGGAAGGCCGCATACTTGGGGACAACCTGGGGCATGAAGGTTTCTCCTGTGGCAGGTCGTGAAACACCAAACACCTGCCCCGGAAAGTCGAGGTCTTTTTGAATCGCCCAGATATCTTCATGCTGGTCAGCGGGAAGAATGTGGGCAGGATCCCCGACGGCAACCCAGCCAATCGGCACCATAGCACCCGGCTCAAGGCAACTGCGCAGATGCACGACGGCGTTGATGCGTATCTCCGACCTGTCCCCAATCACGGCTCCGTTGAAAACCGTAGCACCGGTAGCTATGAAGCACTCCCTTCCGACCCGACATCCGTTCAAGACGGCACGCGGACCGATCAACGAAAACTCGGCGATTTCGAGAGCAAAGCCCCGGATGCCGCGCAGCACCGCGTTTTCCATGATGACGCATTGGCCAGCAATCCGCACGGGGCCACCTTCGGCGACAATCACCGCGCCAAACCCGACAGAGGTATTTGGCCCGATTTCAACGTCACCGCTTACGATTGCATTCGGCGCGATCCTCGCCGTTGGGTCTATGCGCGGCACGCGATCAGCATCTCTCAAAATCATGGCTCACCTCTTTTCTTACGTGATGTTATTCCTGCCTCGCACAGGCCAAAGCCTTCAGAGCCAGATCTGCAAAATGGACAGGCCCAGCAGAGCCGCCATTGTTACGTTCAATATCCGCCACTGCCGATCCGTTCGAATGGCCCGCGCGAGAATCGCGCCGCCGGCACACCAGATGGACAGCGATAGGATTGCAGAGCCGCCAAAAACGATTGCCATCGTCGCAATTAGATGGGCGGGGTCGGGAGACAGCGATGCGAAAGAGCCGGCCACTCCGAATGCCATTGCCCAGGCCTTGGGATTTACCAACAATAACAAAGTTCCACCCAAAAAGCCGATAGGCTTGGCTTTTCCGCTTGACCCTGCGACGGGCGCGCCTGCTCTGGCGATGTTGACGGCCAACCAGAGAAGGTAGGCTGATCCCGCCAGCTGCATTGCCAAAGACAGCATCGGAAACTGTGTCAGAGCCGAAGAAAGCCCGGTCGCCGACACTGAGACCAGAAGAGCCAACGCCGCCGCAATGCCCAGAAGCAGAGGTAGGCTTTTCAGATAGCCAAATTGCGCTCCCGATGCAGTTGCCAGCGTCGTTGCTCCGCCCGGCGACAGGGTGGCGACAAGGGCAAACAAAATCAGCGACATCAGCATCGGCTTCATCCGCGTTCTTCTCGATTGTCACGACATCTTTCGGCAGTTGGAGAATCGGTCTGCGCCGCCAAAACGCCCCGATCGTCCGATGACGCCAAAACCGGGCACCCTTGTCCGACCTGCGCTGAAAGAAATCATGGCAAGGTGCTTGTCGGTGCATCAGCCTCATTTTGCACCGGCTTTGGGTTCCTTAATTGCGGCATGGTCCACAAGGTTCCAGGGCAGGCCGGCATTGCGGTAAATCCGCTTGCTCAGGCGAGGATAGTCGGCCACATCCTGGGCAAGCCGCTGGCCGACCACAATACAGCGCAACGGGCTGCTGCCGGTGTTGCGGATCGAATGGGCCAGCCCGCCTTTCGGATAGCCCAGAAAATCACCTTGGCCGATCTCATGGGCAACTTCCCCGATAAAGGCAGTGGCGTGGCCTTCCAAGACATAGACGCATTCATCCTCATGGTAGTGGACGTGATGCTCTGTCGTGTCATGCCCGGCCGCAACCTCAATGATATGAAAGCCCAAGCCGGTAAGCCCGGTCCGATCGCCGAGGGATTTGTTGACGCGAACCGCATTGGGATTCAGAAAGTGGGTCTTGTGAAGGCCCTCCATTTTCTGGATTTGGTCTGCGGTGATCAGGTATTCGAAATTGCTCATGCTTCACCCTTTTGCAGCGGCAGTAGCGGGTTGACACTCTCCATGCGCCTCAGCGCCCAAAGACCGCAGTGATCGAGGCGCGCGCGAGGCTGGTGCCGCTCGTAAAATAGCCGACCATCGCACCGGAGGCCGTTTCATCCAACGGAAGGACGTCTTGCGGCATAGCATATACTGTAAAGACATAGTGATGCGGTTCGTCTCCTTCGGGCGGGCAGAAACCGCTAAAGGTGTTCCGTGAAAAGTCGTTTCGCGCGGCGATTGCGCCGACGGGCAAGGGATTTTCCAGACTGCCACTGCCTTCGGCCAAGCTTGTGACCTCTGCCGGGATGTTGAACACCGACCAGTGCCACCAGCCCGAACCTGTCGGGGCGTCTGGATCATAGGCGGTGACGACAAAGCTTTTTGTCCCTTCGGGCTCGCCCTCCCAAGACAGGGAGGGTGCCATATTGCTGCCCGCGCACCCAAACCCGTCCAGAACCTGATCGGTCGTCAGGATTTGTCCCTCGGCAATATCAGCAGACGTCAGCGTCATTTCTGCACTGGCCGGAAGGGCGTATGTGCACGCGACCAGTGTTATGGCGAGGGCGGTGGGGCGGCGAGGGTTTTGCATCGTCGGGGTCTCCAATTGCGAATACCCCGGATCATAGACAGATCACCCTTTCGATGCGGTGCTGGTCGGGTCTTTGACTGTGCCGATCCGCTCATTGTGCGCGGTTGGATACGGTTTCGCGCTGCGAATGGCCGAAGGGCTAATTCCGAACCGCGCCCTGAAACGAATGGCAAAACGCGACGCAGAGGCATATCCCACGTCCAGCGCGATGCGGTTTACCGCAAGATCAGATGACTGTAGCAGGCCCAGGGCATGGGACATCCGAACGTCGGCCAGCAGGTCTCCAAAACTTGTCCCGTCGGCCGCAAGCCGTCGGCGCAGCGTGGCTTCGCTGACGGCCAGAGCGCGAGCCGCATCAGGAGAACGCCACGGCGCGTCAAGGTCCTTTGAAAGAGCAGAGCGAAGCCGGTTTGCCAACGAAAGTGGGCGTGCCGGACCAAAGCCGATGCCCTCTTCTCCAAGCCACAGCAGCACTTCGCGCACCGCGTGATTGCGTATCCGGTCTGGCGTCAAGGGATCGTCAAGCGCGGTCGCAGCCCTTTCGAACGCGCCGATGGTTCGGTCGTGGTTGGTCGTCTTGCAAGGGTCGCCTTCCGGCAGCGCCTCTTCCCGTAGACTTTCCAGAATACTCTCTGCCGGAATAAGCAGACTGGCAGCGTAGGGTCCGGTCGAAGACGGCTGGTTTTCAATCGTTAACGGCACATGCGCGGGCAGCACACCTATCGACGCAGTATTGATCGTGACCTGCCGCGAACCTTGCTGCACCCGTTTCGTACCCTCCCGAACAAGGACCACCGCAGGGAATTGAGATACCAAGGCACGTAAGAGCGCCGTGGTGGACTGACGGATCTGAAAGGTTGAGGAACTAGGCATAAAGGTAGCGTAACATTGACGCCCATTTTGTTGAAGTTCACATTCGAAGGCGCGCAGCAGGCCAGGGAGAGATGCACTGCGGCACCAATAAATGAATGGCTGCTATTACGGCCCAAAACCGACTATCGTTTGTATCGCGCAGTTTGACGCAAAAGCCCTTTCCGTCTCAGCAAATGCCCCTTTATGGTCGTTCTAGTGGCAGCCTGTCGAAGTTGCGTTTGCCGCCATCAATCTATTGGATTTTTTGCCGATGACCAATGCTGTCCAGTTTAGGCCTTTTCCCGGCGGTGAATTGGCCATCACCGGTGCACCAATGTTGCGTGCCTACCAAACCGTCGCATCCTATCAGATTGAACATGGCGAGATCGGGCTGACCAAGTCTGGCGCATGGAATTGGCATTGTATCGACTGGGTCGTGCGGCGGATGGATTTCCCGAACTGGACCGCCGACAAGCTGTACTCGGTCAACAAGGTCTTGAACGAATACGACGTTCCACCCTTGGAGTATCTTCGTGTCCTGCTCACTTCTTTGCGGCTCGGGCGAAAAATGCGCGGTGGATGGCGGCTGACGAAACCCGGCATGGCACTCGCTGGCGATCCGGAAGCCGCGTATTCCATGATTGCGCCTGCATTTCTGTTTAGGTTCGACCATACCGAAGGCATGCGGGTGGGGGAGGCGCCAGCGGGAGACTGGGGGCTTTGGCTGAACGCTATCAACAAAATGCCCGAGGACGGCTTTACTCTGCCTGACCTCGCGGCTTTCCTCTATGGGCCGGGCTGCGGCGGAGGATGGCGCGGGCCAGCGGGCGGGTTGTTCAGCGCAGTCGCGATGCCACTCGAATGGGTGGGAGTTCTGATCCGGACGGCGGGTGGCGGCATTGACGAAATGCTGTGGCGCAGGTCACCGCTTTGGGCTGCAGGGCTGGAGTTCCGCACTCAAACCAAACCGTCGAACGTGCTGCAATTTCCTTCGCGTTGACGGCACAGCTTAAGTTCAGTCCGGTCGGCAGCGGTTTCAGGGATCCATTTCCGCACCTTTTTACACCCAATCTTTGCAAGCGGGTGAATTTGCTGGTCAATGCGGCAACCAAGGGGCCATGGTCCAGGAGATGAGATACGCTCTTAAGCGTTAGATCGAGATGGAAGAATATGGCCCTACCTGATATAGTATAGAGGTCAGGTAGGATCACCACATGTTCGATATGGGTTCTCAACTCGAAGTCTTTCCAACCCATTTGCATTTGCGGCGGATTGACCCCGCACGCAACATGCGCCGCTATTACCGGATTGCCATTCACAGTGATCTTTTCGGCCAAGCCAGCCTTGTGAGGGAATGGGGTAGGATCGGATCGCGCGGTCAGATGATGGTCGAAACACATCCTGACGAAGGTCGGGCTATAAACGCCCTGATGAAGCTTGCCCGTGCCAAACAGCGAAAAGGGTATGCCCTATGAGCTAGGTCGACGATGAGTGCTACGGCCACCCGTCACCTTGCGCAAAGGACCCTTCGGGACGGCTCAAACCTCCGAACAGTCCCTGCGAGTCGACCAATTGCTCAATGTCTTACCCCGCACATCATTCCGATCAGGCGTATCAACTTTTCCGCGACTACCTCGCATCTTACCGTCAATCCGGTAGCGCGAGCTGACCGGGTCGTTCTGGACTTCACAAACCATCGCCATCATGCCCATTGATCGCAGACGGCGACACTGCACGGTGACCTGCACAAGTCAGCGTCACATTCGGTTGGTCCTTGCGTCGCTTATTCTCACCGGGCTGAGCCCTTTCGACGAAACGGTCGCTGCAATACGGCACGCGGTTGTTGACATGGTCCTCCCTATTTCCGGGTTCTTTCTCCCTGGGCCTGACACTGCCGTTTGCTCGTGTGAGCGGTTCTGCGCTGCCGCTTCCTGTGATCCCGACTCAGGCACCTCCCTTCGACGGACAATCCCCTAAGCCTGTTCGGCCTCTGGCTCGCAACCCCGCTCAGGTCCGGGCCGTGTTGGTCGCGTGCCGCTCCCTGCCCGCACCACCCCGGCCCTTCGGGGGTTTCCGGCGGCTGAAGCGCCACCGTGCAAGCCTCAGCCGACAGGCTTCATTCGGGTCTTGTCGAAGGGATGGTCCCTCGAGCCAGACACAGGAGCTTCACATGCAGAACATCGTCATCCTCGCCGGCAACATCGGTCAGTCCCCGGAAGTCCGCACCACGCAAGGCGGGACCAAGATCACCAACTT
>NZ_JAXMJJ010000046.1:0-45298 GCF_034376685.1 Cypionkella sp. | reverse complement strand
TTCGTCTTTGCAAATCTCCCCGGTGGAGCAGGTCGCGTTCCTGACGCGGATGATTGAAGGCAAGTTGCCAGTGTCCGTCTCGGCTGTCGAACAGACGAAAATCTTGATGGACAACGGGGAACAGTCACGCGGCTGGCACATCTACGGAAAGACGGGTGCCGGAATGCCATTCGGCGCAGATGGTAAGCTGCTGAAAGGCCAGCCTTTCGGCTGGTATGTCGGCTGGGCGGAGAATAAAGGCCGCAAGATCGTCTTTGCCCGGCTGATCCGCTTTTCAGAACGCCCTGAAGGTGCGCCAGGGCAGATCGCACATGCAGGCGTGATCAAGATTCTGTTTGCGCCAGGTGGCATTCTGAACTGAAGTCCCCTTGACGGGGCATCCCTCGTGGATGCCCCTGCGTTGGGTTAATGAACGGCGGGTTAATGAACATCGAGCAGTTGCGGGACTTCCTGCGTATCGCGGAGTCGCTTAACCTGACGCTGGCTGCGGAGCAGCGGAACACAAGTCAATCGAACCTGAGCAAACGGCTGCGGGCGCTGGAAGATTACCTTGGCCGCATCCTGATCGACCGGCGCAGCCGTCCGATCTCCCTGACTTCGGCGGGAGAGGATTTCGTGCCGAAGGCACGGCAAATCCTTTCTGAGATCGACATGTTCAAGGGTGTATCGGTGCCCTGGAGTCTGAGTGAAGGTGGAATATCCATCGTCATGCCACATAGCGTGCTGATGGCCGTATTTCCACAGTTCAAGGAATGGCTTTCGCGTGAAATTCCTGGCATTTACTTTGCCCCCCGGATTGCCAATCACGATATGGCGGCGCGGATGCTGGCCCGATCTGAAACAGATCTCGCCATTGTCACACGCCATTCACGGGTGCCAATTGATGAAGATTTCGCGGTGTTCCTACCTGCCGACATTGCGACCGACAGGTTGGTTATCGTGGAGCCGCCCGAGGCAAGGGACGCAGTTCTGCCGCTGCATGTCTCGCACCCCCTGACTTACATCGGCCAAATATGGCAAACCTGTCGCCTCGATCTGCCCGTGACCGAGGAGGTGCCTCATGGCATGGCGGCTGATATCCGGGCACATTGCCTCGCAGGGCGGGGGCGCGGCGTTCTGCCTCAGTCGCTGGTCGAGGCGGATGTTGAGGCGGGACGGCTGGCGATGAGGCCGACAACCGGAGGGTTGGATTATACCATTTCCCTGTTCTGCGCTCCGCACGCGTCCCGCCGGGCGAAGCGGGTCTGGTCGCTCGCGGCAGAAAGGATATCCAGAAGAAACGAAGCCTGAATCCTGCGCATGCTGTCCCAAATGAATGTGGCAAGCGGTCTCAATTCGGCATATTAGAACGCTACTCTGTCATCACCCTCAGCTATGATGTCCAATGGCAGTCAAGGCCTCAAAGCAACGCTCTAGCTTGCCGCGTGAAGGCAATTTCTGCCACTGATGAGTCAGCCCCCTCCCGCAAACTCCGAGCGAGTGCCAGCACGCCGGTGATCTATCCCTGCAAAGGCGCGGAACCCGGCCGGCATAGGTGAAGGCAGTCAATGCAGTGACACCGTCACGATCAAACAACACCCATCCCGAAAAGCCCCGCGCTTCATTCGCTGAATAGCGCTTCCGACAGGCCGTAGGCGTCAAGCCAGCCAAGCCAGTAGACATCCGTCGGCCCCATGATGTGGTCGACCACCTGCCACCCTGCAGAGGTGTTTTGCAACAGAACCATGACGACGTCGCTCATCACACCCTTTTCCATTTCCGCAGCGAAGCGGGTCTTGGACCATCTGATGGGGCTGCCGTCAGGGTTTCGCGGTTTGGCTTGTAGATAGGCCCAAGCGCCATCGGTTCTCAGCACCGAGACGACGAAGATCACCTCCATGCCCAGATCGGCCTCGATCGGAATGCGCGCCGCGTCCATCAAGGCCGCCCGCAGGTCGGTATTGCGCGCGGGGGTGGTGATCTTTGCGGGTTGCGGATTTGGCACCAAAGGCGGCGCAAGCTTAGCCGCGGCCAGAGGGCCAAAGGTTTGCGCCATATGGGTCACGACCGCATCAAAGGCGGATTTTTGCGCGGCAGGATAGTGGATTTCAAACGCGTGGATGATGCCGTCGGGGGCCAGAATCACCTTGCGGTAAAAGATGGTGTCCCCGGTAAGACCCGACAGCACATACCAGTTTTTGCCCGATTTTTCATAGCTGACGCCTTGATAGGCTTGCTGAGTTTTGTCCTGTTGCATCATTTCGTCTTGCGGCAGGCCAAAGGCATCGTGCTGACCGAAAACCAGGAAATATGACTGACCATCGGCCGATGAAAACCGCCGACCGTCCCCGTTTTCCGGCGATTGCTCGGTGTTGAAATACGCGCTGGGGTAAGAGATCGTGGTCCCGAAACGGGCGTTCTGGTATAGCGCATAGCCACCGCCCTGATCGGTAAAACTGTCGGGTTCAATCTCGGCGGCCGGGGGCGGCGGCGGGGCTGCTGGCGGCTTTGGCGCAGGGGCCGTCGCGCGCTTGGGGTCAACTGTCGTTGGGTCGGGGGAATATGTGGGCGTCTCGGCAACGCCACTCCCCGCCAAACCACCCGTTGCAGGGTTTCCGACCCCGGCATTTTCCAGACTGCACGCCTCGATGTCTGCGGGCCAGTTGAACACCAGATTGTTCTTGATCTGTGTCAGGGCATTGCCGCCGGTGAACCGGCTGATACCGCCGAACATCATGGCCACCGGGATTTGCCCGGCCAGGCAACTGCGGGCGAAGTGAACCATATGCCACCCACCCACCGGCGCACCGTTGTCCAGAAACTCTGGCTGCGTGGTGGGCCAGCCATAGGCCGACCACTCCATCGAAAATCCCGCCTCAAAACTGCCAAGGCGGCCTGCCGGAACAAGTGCTGCAAAGCCGTCGGGTGCCAATACCGCAGCACCTTTGGCGATGGTCAGATAGCCACGGCCATCTTCGGCCAGATAGGTCAGACTGTCTGGCGTTGTCATGGTGACAAATCCTTCAGCCGGCAGATAGCCGATCAATCCGTCCAGTGCGGCAAGCGGCCCGGAGTCTGCTGTGGCTGCGTCTGCTGTGTGTGGGGGTGCGGCTTCGGCACCGCCGATGCCCTGGCTTTGCCAAGTATCTGGCGCCGCAACATGATCCAGATGGGTGGTAAGACCGCTGTTCACGCGGGGTTCGGCCAAGCTGGCCCCCGCTGGCATGCCAACAGGCAAGGCGCTGGCTGGGCAAGGGGCGGCATCTGGGCCAAGGCGCAGCTCCACCCGGTCCAAAAGGCCGGTAACCTGCGGGTCCGTGTAAAATGACGGCAGGCCGGTCAGTTCAACCGAGGCCACGTCGCCATTGGCCAGACAGGTTTCAAAGATGTAAAGCCGCGTCGTCTCGTCGCTGTCCGCAGCATCATGGTATTTCTTCGACCGCTTGGACCATTCGTAGACCACTGCGTTCTGGCCAAGAAAGCTGACGGGCTGGCCGAGGGTTCCGTCTGGCATATACCAATCACTGCGCATTCCGGGGTCATAGGCGGCGGTGTGGCGCATCAACTTGAACGCGCCTTGAACGGCGCGGTTTTCAAAGATCAGCACTTCGTTGTCCATGTAGCTGCCGGTTTCCCAACCCTCTGGGACCGGTGCTGCAAAAGCCCCGGCTAGGGCAGGTTCCAGGGGCAACACCCCCGGTGCGGGCAGATCGAGGGTGGACAGGATCTGGTCCAACACGGCGCGGTGGGGGGGCAATGGCTGCCCATAGACGGTTTGCAGGATGATCAGATGATCCTCGCCCAGCACGGGATCGACCGAGATCAGGAATCCGCCTTCGACGGTAATCCCCCCATCGGGCGTTTCAGTGGACTTCAGCACCTCAAAGCGCAGGCCGCCCGCAAACACGGCTTCGCCCAGCGAAACGGTGGTCTCGGGGTTGAACACCTGCGTCGGATTGCGTGCCAGCATCAGCCCAAAGGCCGGGCCGGTTTTGGTCTCCATGTCGCCGCCAAACAGCGTCACCCCGTCGTCTGACCGAGCCACCTCTTGCCAGTTGGGGGGCGTGGCAAAGGCATAGCCCCGAAAATTGCCCTCCACCCAGTCTTGGGGCGGCGCTGAAAAGGCGATCTGCCGCGCCTCTTCGGCCCATAGCGGGTTGATGACAGCACCAATTCCAAGGATCAGCAGAACGGCATTCAGAAAGCGGCTCATGGCTTGGTTCCTTCGGGTTTTGCGGTGGATTTGGCTGCACGTTCAGCCATGGCCGACAAGATGGATTGCGCGGGGTCTTCGGCTCCGCCGACCGCACAGCCCTTCCACAAGGCAGGATCAGACGGTAGCGGATAGCGCATGCAGCCATAGCCCGACACGATGCAAGGATCGCCGGGGGTTTGGCAGCTGTAGCGTTCGTCGTAGGTGCCGACGGTGTCGGGATGATAGTATTGCTGAGTGCCGGACGAGCCGTAATTGCCCGCTTTGCACAGGCAGTTGTAAAATTCGTCGGACGGCGCCACGCCCAAGGTATTCAGCGTGATCAACAGCTTGTCGTGCGGCAAGGCCAGTATTTCACCCAGTATCCCCTCTTGCGGTGTGCGGGCAGCCGGTGCGGTTTCACTTGACGCCAGCAGGCCCTGCTTTTCGATGCCGTCGCATTTTCCCTGCGCAATCGGGCGGGCATATTTGCCAAGCGCTGCATATTGCACCTGTGCTTTTGCGGCGCGCAGCTCTTCGGCGAGAACCGCCGATTCATAGCTTTCCAGCATGGCAAACAGCGCCTTTTCACGCTTTTTCAAAAGCGCGAGCGTTCCCGCGGTGAAGACCAATTCGGCATTGGCCTTCTTTTCCGCGTTGGCCTGCCCGCTGGACGTGCTGTCAGCATCGCGAAACGCCATGTCGCGCTCGGATTCCAGCAGGCTCATCTGGGTTCTGTGATTGTCTTCAACCTCTTGCTCGCGCGCCTCCATCTGGGTGGCAAGGGCGGCAAGTTTGGTGGCAGAGTCATTGGCATAGCCCAGCAGCGTCACCTGGTTGGCCTTGATCTTGGCCTCATCCCATGCCGCGGCCTGACTGGCCTCAAAAATCTCTTGCGTCCAGATCGCCTCGCGCGCAGCGATCGAGCCAATGTTGTGATCATTGATGATGGGCAGGGTTTCGTGAACCTTCAAGAAGCCGTCGACAATGCTCATCCCCGGCACCTTTTGGGCGATAAAACCGGTCGCGCCATCGCCCAGCCCATCTGCGATATAGATCTTGCGCAGCGACTTCTTGAAAAGCTCGGCGGGATTATCAATGGCGTTCAGGGTTTCCAGCCAACTTGTCTCAGCGCGATGCGCATCCAAGAAAAGCGCCATATCGACAGCGGCAGCGCAGCCACTGGCCGATGCCTTTGAACGGCTCAGAGCGGCTGACAGCGTGGCCTCGGAGTAGGACGCCAGATCAAGACTTTCGGGCAATGCGTAACCCGCGCTGCGGAAGGTTTCCAACTGAACGGTCAAGGCGACCATGGTTTTCGCCGATGGGGCGGCACCAAGGCTGGGCGTTTGGCCCGATACCTGCGGCGCGGGCGCGTCGCCCAAACCCCAAAGGTCCGGGCCGGTTTGCGCCAGCGCGGGCAAAGGCAGCAGCAAGGCCGCGATAAGCAGGGGGTGCAGGGTCATGGCAATGCCTCGGTGACTTCAGCGTTCAAAAGATCAAGAAAAGCGTCTGCGTCGAAATCTGCGGTGTCTTGCAGCGTCATGCGCTGCCGCGCCGTCATGCCGGCAGGGGTGACCCAGCCCGCAGTGATGCTGCTAAGTGCCATACGCGTTGGCCCATAGCGGATTGCCGAGGCCGAATGCACAGTCAGGTAGAGTGCCGCGCCTTTGGCCAGCCCGTTAAAGGTGGCACCGCGATGGGACACCACGCCGGGCAAGGTCAGGGTCGCGGTGGACGGGGCCAGATCAAGCCACAGCCTGCCATCCCAAGCCGCCATGTCTTGCGCCGTCAGCCTGCGGGTCCATGTGTACCAATAGCGCTGCGTCAGGGTCAGAACCCAGTCATCGGGGCGCATCCCCTGCTGATTTCGCAACAGGCTTAGATGCAGCACGCTGCTGTCGCCCCACATGTCGGCTTGCTTGTGGTTGGACAACAGCGCCTCAAAGCCATCGGTCTGGCCGGGATCAAAGGTCAGGGCCAAACGGTAGGGCGTGGACGCCAGCCGGTCATCCAGCCGTGCAACCGGCTTGGCCGACAGTATCCCTGCGCGGGGGCGTTCATATTTTCCGGGTTTTTCAACGATCAAACCGCCCTGTGCATCGAAATGCGCGGTTTCGGCAAAATTCATGCCTGACAGGTCGTAGGGTTCCCAGACGCCGGGAGCAGCGGGGAAAATCTGTGCGACCGGCAACGGCTCCACCCCGATTTGCGGTTCTGGCGGTGCGGCTGGCGCGCCGGGGGTGCGGATCAGGCTGATCCTGCGCAAGGCCAGTGTAACCGGCTGACCGGCCGCATCGCCCTTGGCCGTCACCAAAAGCCGCAAGCCCTGACCATCAACCAACAGCGGCCACGGCAGCAAGTCATCGGGAAACCCCGCTGCCAACACCCGAATGCCCGCCGGGGTCAGGTCCAGTTCAACAACCTTTGGCATGGCAGCAGGCGTGACCTCAACCAGACCAACCTCGGCGTCGATCATATGGCTGGCCCGCAGCGTGCCCTCTTTGGTCTGACGCCAATGCAGCAGATAGCGCGGCTTGCCCGCCTCGGCATCCGGTGCAGCCAAGCCGCCTGACAAGGCAATCTGAAACCCGGTTGTTTGCGCCGGATCGATCTCGACCCGCAAGCGAACCTGAGCCCCATCGGTAAACCGATCCAGCCACACCAAGGCTTCGGGCGCGAATAGGCCGATTTCGCCGGTGTGCTGATCCTTGGGCAAGGACAAAACCAACGCCCCAACGTCAAACCGTGCCATGTCGGCAAAGGTCAGCCGTGTTGAGTTGTAAGGCTCCAGATGCGGCGCCATCGAAGCACCGTCAAACAGCACCACCTGTTGCGGCACATCGCCCAACACTGCCGCCGGATCGCCGCCCCCCACAAAAGGCACCGTGTCAAAGCGCAGAAGGTTCAGAACCAACCCGGTCGCCACGCCTTGGGTCGCCGAGGCCGAGATTTGCACATGAAAGGCGTCGGATTTTGGCACCTCGGCCCGGCGGCCCTCCAACAACACGCGCCCCTGATCGCCCGCCACCAAGATCACCCCATCCGGCCGGACCTGCATTTCCAGGGCGGCCAGATCGGCGGCGGGTGGCAGCGGGATGCGAGCCTGCACCTTTTGCTGAACCGCCAAGGTCAACTCAAACATGCCGACCTGCCGCTCTTCCAACGCCAGCCAGATTTCGTGAACGCCCCAGTCATGCGCCCCCAGATCATGTGGGGCCACCAGCGCGAACACCACGTTTGACGATCGAGCCGGGTCCAACCCGATCCGGATGCGCAGGCTTTCCGCAGCCCCCGGCCGGGGCAAGTGCACAAAGGCGCTGGCCGAACGCAACCCGGTGGTGCGGGTGTTGCGGCCCTCGGGCACGGCAACCACCAAAGCCCCAGCATCGTAGCGCGCCCAAGCGTCGAAATTGCCGCCCTGAACGGCGTAGGGCAGCCATTCCGGGCCCTCCGTCCCGATGAAATCAACGGGCGACGTGGCGGGAACCGCTATTGCGTTGGCCGCCTTCAGGTCATGCAAAGCAACGCTGAACCCCGCAGCGCCATCAGGGGCCAAGGCGATCAGAACGCCATGGGCAAGGTCTATAAGGCCCACGGGTTTGCGACCCGCCGCCAGAAAGGCGCGCACATAGGCCATGCCCGCAAGGCCGCTCTGTCCCGTGGCAGGGTCTTGCGCCAGACGGATCGCCACAAGCGGAACCGCCTGCCCCGGACAAAACGCCGCCGCCTCGACCGCAACACCCAAGGCCGAAAGCGCGGCTGTGGCAGGCTGGCTGGCCGCGTCAACTGTGGCACAATCACCGCCGAAATGCAGCGAAGCCGCAGCAAGGGCTTTGGCAAAATCAAGCGCTGGCTGCTCGGTGGCCGATGTAGCCTTGGCTGTGGTGGGGGCTGCCAACGGCACGCCGACAAAGCGCAGATCCCGCAACAATGGCGTCAAAGTGGTTTCCAGCTCTGCCAGATCCTGGCTTTCGCTTTCCAACAGGAAGATCAGTCGCTCTCCGTCAGCATTCAGCCACTCGAACACCGAACTGACCGTCGCACGCGTCCCTGCCATTTCACGGCGTAGCAAGGCCTGACCCATCGGGAAATCGACAGTTTCACTGGGAGGCGCCCCGTCATAGCCGGTCAGCGGCTCGTCCGGGAACCACCAGTAGATCATCAGGGATTCGCCATGCGGGCCGACCAGATCAACCTCGGCATCGCCGCGCTGATCGGTGATTTCCCAATCCTCCGGCAAGGTAACCAGTGCCTCGCCCAACGGGTAAGGCTCTGGTCCGGCTGCGAAACCTGGCAACGGCAGCATCAGCATCACCGCGATGCCCATGCCTGCCAGCTGGCGCAACAAGAGGATTGATAGCTGTTTCATGCCGCTGTCCCCGCTGTTCAGGAGGTATCTACCCAGTCGGGTTTGTCCGCTGCCGCGCCGCGACAAGGCAATTGGCGCGGCCACTGCAAAGTATGGTCTGATCGGTCGGGTGTTGCGATGACATGGATCATGGCCATGATGCTTCCAATGTGGCAAAATCCGCTGCACGAAACCGAAGGGCGATCAAAGTGGTGGGGATGAATCCCAAGCGCTGCCTGATCTTGCAAAGCCAGACCTTGCGGTGCCCCGATACAGGCCCTCCTCTTTTTTAACTTCCCAAGCGACAGCCACCGTCGCCCGTGCGACTGCGCGTTTGCCCTGCCGTTTCACCAGGCAAATGGCCCAACCCCATTTCAGATCCCGCCTGCGAGGGCTGGACCAAACACAAGACCAGCCCACTCGCATACCGCGATTTAGTGGCTTTTGACGGTGCAGCCGCCAAGCAGCCCCTGCAACACAGGCCCACATACGAGTGCCGATCATTTGCCAACCGTCCCGGATCAAGATGACGTGCGACACGAATGTCGGCACCGCCGCGCTGGGGGCTTTCTGCAGACAGGACGTCCGTTTTGGGTCGCCCGGCGCAGTTCGCGCAGAACCGCAAATCTTCGAGATCGATGCTCTCTGAAAGAGTCAGCGCATCGTCGAGGTCTACCCCAAGCTATCTGACCGTTCTGTCGATCTTGGTATGGCCCAAGCGCAACTGCATCGCCCGCAGATTTCCGGTCTTCTTATAGATTTGGGCCACGTTGGTCCGCCGCCGCATTGAACGCCTCCCCTACAGGAGCCTGCCGCGCATGCGGTGTTGGGTCAGCAATTCTCCGATATGGGCGCGAAACAGGTCTTTGACGGCCCGAGCCGAAAGCGAAAGCTCGGAAAACTCGTGCCAGACAAAGGAAAGCGTGCGCTCGATCACCGGGTTCACGATGCGCGTGGCACTGAGCAGGCCGGCTTCAATCTCGACGGCGAAGGCCGAATAGGGCACCACCGTAAAGGCCGGACCATTCATCACAATGCTGCGGAAAACCGAAAGGGAATCCTGCTCGATCGCTATGTTGATGCGGCTGCCGGTGCGAAGGGCGGTGTTTTCCAACTCGATCCGCAGCTGATTGCGCCGTCCTCCCATCACGAGGGGGAAATTTTTCAGATCAGCAAAATCGATCTCGCTGCCAATGGAATCTGGCCAATGGCGCCCGACAAGATGCAAATCCTGGGCTAGGACCGGTTCAGATGTTGCGCCGACAAGGGTGGAAACATTGGGAAGTAGCCCGAAATCAACCTGCCGCGAGGTGACGAGCGTATCGCTTTCCATCCGCAGAAGGTCAAGAATCGTCAGGCGAATCTGCGGATGCTGTTGAGCGGTTCGCCAATAGAGTTGCCCCGCCAGCATGGCCGCGGCCGAGGCTGCCAGCACAACGCGGACCTCGCCTGTCAGGCTGGTGGCGGCATTGATGGTTTCGTCGCGCACCTGATCGACGTGACGGAACAGCGAAAGCGCGCCGTCATAAAGCCGCTGCCCGGCCTCTGTCAGCAGCACCCCTTTGCGGGATCGTTCAAACAGCTGCACGCCAAGCTCTTGTTCTAAAGTGCGAATATGGGCCGAGAAGGCGGGCTGGGCCAGATTCACCACCCGCGCCGCTGCCGAGATAGAGCCATTTTGGGTGGCGGCGATGAAGTATTTCAGCTGATCAAAGCGCATGGGTTTTCTATCGTAATTTGCGATAGTATGTATCGTGAAGTAATATTTTTCAGATAACAAGCCCGCCGATACAACGAAGTCACAGCCCTGTTACACGAGCGAAAGACTTCGGATGCCTTATAGCGACGCGATCAAAACCGTCTTTGTCGATCGGCTTGGAAAGGGCCCTCTGTTTTCGGTCTGGAGCCACTTTCCCGAGGTGGATATGGAGGCCGAACGACTGGCCGAAGCGAGTGTCGCCTTTCAGCGCGATTTCGATCTGGATTTTCTGAAGACCGCCCCCAATGGCATGTATGCGGTCGAGGATATGGGCGTGCAGGTTGATTTCTCGGAGGTCGCCAGAGGCGGCGTTGCCCGCATCGTCGACACCCCGTTTGAACGCCCTGAAGACTGGGCGCGGCTGCCCCTGGTTGACCCCGAGACTGGGGCGCTGGGGCGCGAGTTGCACGCCTTGCGGCTGATGCGGGCGGCCTTGCCGAAGGTGCCGATCATCTTCACCATCTTCAGCCCGATGACGATTGCATCGAAGCTGAGCCGGGGTTTGGTGCATCGCCAGATTGCCGAAAAGCAGGGACTCGCCGGGCTGCACGAGGCGCTGGAACGGATCGCGGCGAATGTGCGTCTCTATGCCAAGGCGGCGATTGCGGCCGGGGCGGATGGGGTGTTCTTTGCGCATCAGGACAGCGGCCGGAATGTGCTGGGCTATGACGATTTTTGCGAATTTGTAGCGCCCTACGATCTGGAGGCGCTGGTCGGCGCGCAGCAGGGCAAGTTCAACATCCTGCACGCCCACGGTGCGCAGATCCGCTTTCGCGACATCCGCGACTATCCGGTGCATGCGCTGAACTGGCACAATTGGGAGACCCGCCCCAGTGCCGCGGCCGCGATGATCAGCAGCGACAAATGCATCGTCGGTGGGATCGACCGCCGCGCCATGACCGGCAACGACGTAGAGCTGGTCAAGGCGCAGATCATGCAGACTTTGCAGGAAGTGCAGGGGCTTGGCGGCGATCTGATCATCGCGCCGAGCTGTTCGATCCGCGCCGGTTTTTCCCGCGACACCCTGCATGCGGTGCGCGATTTTGTCCGCGCTCTGCCAGAGTTCGCGCCAGATGCCGCCGAGGCGGCGGCTTGAATGGGCAGGGGGATTTCAGGGCAGGTTTTTGCGGGTCGGTGCTGCATGGCACGCCGTGACCCCCCTCACAATGTCCGATACCGTGACAGCAAAGATCACGGAAGGCAGCCTCGGCTGTCTGGCCAAGAGATGATGACGCAAACAACAGAACGAGGATGACATGAAGCTTCCGAAATTTTTGCTGGGTGCTGCGATGGCAGCACTTCTGGGCCAGCCAGCACTGGCCGAATATCCCGATAAACCCATCGAGCTGATCGTGGCCTTTGCGCCCGGCGGTGGCACTGATGTGGCGGCGCGCTCTGTCGCGCTGTTCATGGAGAAACACCTGGGCGATGGCGCCTCGATCGCCGTGATCAACAAGCCGGGCGCTGGGGGTGAGTTGGGCTGGACGGCGCTGTCGCAGGGCAAGCCGGATGGCTATACCATCGGCATGATCAACCCGCCCTCCTTTGTGGCGCTGACCGTCGAAGGCAAGGCCAAGTATAAGCTGCAAGACTTTCAGATGATTGGCAATATCGTGCTGGATCCCGGTATTCTCGTTGTGGGCAAGGACAGCCCCTACAAGACGCTGGACGATCTGATGGCGGCCTCCAAGGCTGCACCGGGGGCGATTGTTGTCGGCACTTCGGGTGCGGCGGGGTCGTCCGAGCATATCGGCATTCTCAACCTGAACCGCTCGGCCGGGTCAAGCTTTACACCAGCGTTCTTTGGCTCGACCGCGCCGGTGCGTCAGGCGCTTTTGGGCGGGCATATTCCGGCGGCGACGATGAACCTTTCAGAGGCGCTGCCTTTGATCCGCAGCGGCGATATCCGGCTGTTGGGCGTGATGTCGCTGGAGCGTTCGACCTATCTGCCCGACGCGCCGACCTTCAAAGAGCAAGGCTATGATCTGGTCGTGACCGCCTCGCGCGGGTTGGCGGCTCCGGCTGGCACCCCGCCCGAGATGGTGGAAAAACTGCAAACCGCGCTGAAGGCGGCGATGGCAGATCCTGAATACCTCAAGACCGCAGAGGCTGCCGAGATTCCGCTGGCCTATCTGGATGCCACCGACTACCGCGCCCTGCTTGAGCGCATGGAAAGCGAATTGGCCGAGACGTGGAAGGTGACGCCGTGGCGGTAAACTCCTCTCTCACGCACAAGCAGGGAGAGATCGGCTTCGCGGCGGTGCTTTTGATCGCCGCGGGCCTCGCTTTCCTCAAGGCTGGCGACTATCCCGGCGCAAGCGGCGTTTATCCAAGGGTAATGGCCCTCGGTCTGGGCATCGGCGCGGTTCTGGTGCTGCTGCGCAGTTGGCTGCAAACCAGACCCGGCGACGATGCCGCCTTCTTCGGCCACCTCGGACGCTTTCTGCTCGGTTTTGCGATGCTGGGACTTTATATTCTGGCAATCGACGCAATCGGCTATGTGATCCCCAGCTTGATCCTTGGCATCGCCCTCCCGGTGGCGCTGCGCTTTGCTGACCTGCGCATGACGGTTCTGGCCAGTCTTGGCACTTTGATCTTCATCCTTGTGGTCTTTGTCGTGATCCTGAAGCGGCCGCTGCCCGCAGATATTCTGGATCCTTTGCTGGGGGTGCTGCGATGATCGATGCTTTGCTGGGCGCCTTGCCGCATGCTTTCGCGCCTTCGAGCCTGCTTGCGGTGCTGATCGGCACGATTGCGGGGCTTTTGGTTGGGGCGTTGCCGGGGCTGACCGTTACGACTGGCCTTGCGGTGCTGATCCCGCTGACCTTTGGCATGGACCCGCTGTTTGCACTGGGCATGATGGCGGGAATGTACAACGGCGGAAGCTATGGGGGGGCCATTCCGGCGATCCTGTTGCGCGTGCCGGGCACGCCGGCTTCGGTTGCCACGCTGATGGATGGTTACGAGATGACCAAGCAGGGCAAGGCCGCTTATGCCTTGCAGGTCGCGGTGGTGTCGGGCGTGATCGGCTCTGTGTTGTCGGCGCTGGCGCTGATCGGTCTTGCGCCGCTGCTTGTCAAACTGAGCCTAATGTTCGGCCCAGCGGAATATTTCTGGGTCGCGGTGCTCGGGCTGGCCACGGTGGCTTCGCTGCTGGGCGATGATCTGCTCAAGGGGGTGATGGCGGCTTTTATCGGCCTGCTGATCGGCACCATGGGCACTGATCTGGCGACGGGCACCGAGCGCTATACTTTCGGGCGGCTGGAATTTGCCGAAGGCATGGATATCGTCGTGCTGCTGACGGCGCTTTTCGCGATCCCTCCGGTGATCCAGATGATCGAGACCGCAGGGCACAAGGGCATGTCGAAAGAGCTGCTCAATCTGCGCAAGCAAGGCTCTGTGCTGAAGGATTGGCGGCGCTTTTTGCCGATCTGGATGCGATCGTCGGTCATCGGCATCATCATCGGCATCCTTCCGGGCGCGGGTGGCTCGATGAGCTGCTATCTGGCCTATAACGACGCCAAGCAACGCTCGAAAGATCCCGACAGCTTCGGCAAGGGCAATCCGGATGGCGTTGCGGCTTCGGAATGCGGCAATGGTGCGGATAACGCAGCCTCGCTCATTCCGGCGCTCTCGCTAGGCATCCCCGGATCAGGCGTGGCGGCGGTGATCCTGGGCGGTCTGCTGGTGCATGGCCTGCGCCCCGGTCCGCAGTTGTTCAGCGAGCACCCCGACATCGTCTATGGGTTCATGCTGCAGATGCTGATCTCGGCGGTCCTGCTGTACTTTGTCGGTGGTCTTGCCGCGACGCGAATATTTGGTCAAGTGCTGCGCTTGCCGCATGTGGTGCTTGCGCCGCTGATCCTGATGTTCGTGGCAATCGGCGTCTATGCGGTCAACAACTCGACCTTCGATCTGTACATGTTGCTTGGCATCGGTCTGATCGCCTATGTGATGGAGCGTCTGGACTATCCCAGCCCGCCGGTCATTCTGGGCGTGATACTGGGGCCGATTGCCGAGGGGCAGCTGTCGCTGGCGCTGACCATCTCGGGGGGGCATCCGCTGGCGCTGATCGCCTCGCCGATGTCGATGATCGTGGTGACGCTGACGCTGCTGATTCTGGCTTTGCCGATCTGGGGCAGGTGGAAGAAGCGCGCCATCGCCTGATCCGGCCCATCTGTGCGGCCTTTGCAGGAGCCTTCGGGCTCCTGCAGTTTCACCTGACTGAAAGAACATGCCATGACACCGATTTCCACCACTGCCGCCCCCGCAGCCATTGGCCCCTATTCGCAGGCGATCGCGACAGGCGGGCTGCTGTTTATCTCAGGGCAATTGCCGATTGATCCCGCGACTGGCGAATTTCCCTCGCAAGATCCCGTGGAACAGATGCGCCAGTGCCTGCGCAACATCGCGGCCATTGCCGAAGCGGCGGGCAGTTCGCTGGCCGAGGTGGTGAAGACGACGATCTATGTCACCGACCTGTCGCGCTTTACCGAGATCAATGCGGCCTATGCTGAGGCTTTCGTGGCACCGTTTCCGGCGCGGGCGACCATCGAAGTCTCGGCCCTGCCGAAAGGTGCAGCGGTTGAGGTTGAGGCGATCTTGGCTTTGAAGGGGGCAGTCTGATGCGCTTTGACGACTGCCTGCAGCAAAAGCTGCCGCTGGGCGATCATCCAGCCCGCGACTGGCGACACCGGGCGATTGATCTGTTGATGGGCGACGCCCGCCGCTCGGCCGATACGCATCTGATCAAGCCGATGTTCAAGGGGCTGTCGGGCATCTCGCTGTACCTGAAGGACGAAAGCACCCATCCTACCGGCAGTTTGAAACACCGTTTGGCGCGCTCGCTTTTCCTGTATGGCATCTGCAATGGCTGGATCGGGTCGCAAACCACGCTGATCGAGGCCTCCTCCGGTTCTACCGCCGTCTCTGAGGCTTACTTTGCCCAGCTCCTCGGGTTAAAGTTCATCGCGGTGATGCCGCGCTCGACCAGCCCGCAGAAGGTGCAGGCGATTGCGCAGTTCGGCGGCTCTTGCCATTTTGTCGATCACTCAGGTGCGATTTATGCTGTGGCCGAGCAGTTGGCAGCCGAAACCGGCGGGCATTATCTGGACCAGTTCACCTTTGCCGAACGTGCAACCGACTGGCGCGGTAACAACAACATCGCGCAGAGCATTTTTGACCAGATGCAGGCCGAAGCCGAACCCGTGCCCGACTGGGTGGTGATGAGTGCAGGCACCGGCGGCACCTCTGCCACCATCGGTCGTTATATTCGCTATCGCAATCTGGCGACGCGGCTTTGCGTTGTCGATGTCGAGGGCTCGGCTTTCTATGACGCTTGGGCGACCGGACGGCGCGACATCACCGCCGAGGGCAGCCGGATAGAGGGTATCGGGCGGCCAAGGGTGGAGCCTTCCTTTGTGCCCGAGGTGATCGACCATATGATCCGAGTGCCTGATGCCGCCTCAATCGCAGCCGCCAGGGTGCTGTCGGATCGGTTGTTCCGTCGGGTCGGTGGCTCTACCGGCACGAACTTCTTCGGCATGCTGATGATCACGGCCCAGATGGCGCGCGAGGGGCAGCGGGGGGCTTTGGTGACCCTGATCTGCGACAGCGGCGAGCGCTATGCCGACAGCTATTACAATGATGCCTGGCTGGCCGAGCGCAAGATCGACATCGCGCCTTGGCGTGCACGGATCGAGGCTTTTCTGGATAGCGAACAGGATCTGTGACGCGATGGCAAAGCGGGTCTTGATCCTTGGGGCCGGGGGCGTGGCGCGGGGTATGGCGGCGTTGTTGACCAAGGCGGGGCATGTGCCGATGCTGTGGTCGCCTTCGGGGCGGAGCACACAAGCGCTGCGAAGCCTGCCTTTGCAGGTGTCGGGGGCGCTTGATGGTGCGCTGCGCATCGCCATAGCGCAGGATCTGCAGACGGCACTGCATTGGGCCGAGGTGGTGGTGCTGGCGATGCCCGCCAATGGCCACCGCGCCACCCTTGATGCGGCTTTGCCGCATCTGCGCGCAGATCATGGCATCATCATCTCGGCGCAGCTGTCGCTGGGCGGACTTTATCTGCATCAGGCGCTGGCTGCGCGCGGGGTGGCGGCTTTGGTGATGGCCTGGGGCACGACAGTGGTGCTGGGGCGGTGTCTGGGCGAGGATGGGGTTCAGATCGGCGGTCTGCGGGCGCGCGTTGAAGTGGCGGCCCTGCCGGATACGCGAAGTGACGAAGCCCTGGCGCTCTGTCATGCGCTTTTTGGCGACCGGTTTGCGAAAGCCGAGTCGATTGTGGCGATTGCCTTGGGCAACCTCAATCCGCCAGTTCATATGGCCAATGCGCTGTGCAACCTGACGCGCATCGAACGCGGTGAGGTTTGGGCGAATTACGATGGCATCACCCCCACAGTGGCGCGGCTGATCGAGGGGCTGGACGGCGAGAGACTGGCGCTTGCGACCGCCTATGGGGTGAGGGTCCGCAGTGTCGAGCGCCATTTCCGCGATACTTTCGCGCTGCCCGAGCATCTGAGCCTTGCCGAGATGGCCGCCCAGATCCACGCCCGGCGCGGCGGACCGCCCGGTCCGACCGATCTTTCGACGCGGTTCATCACCGAGGATCTGCCCTTTGGCATCGTCGAGATCATCACCTTGGCGCAACATATCCAGCACCCGACGCCGCTGCATGAGGCGGGTCTGACACTGTTTCAGTGTCTCTGCGGAAGGGATTTCCGGGCTGAAAACACACTTCTACCGGCATTAGATTTCGCAGCCATATCTGGGTGTTGACTGGAACTGGACAAGAGTTCTGGGTGAGATTCCAGAGGTCCGAACTTGTGTTTTCCGAATGATCTAAACAGCTTTTTGCGCATGTTACGCAGTTTGCTTGCGCAACGAGATCACTGCGTGTTGACCGTATCCGAAAGGGCATCCGAGCAGATCACGGCGCCGGTGGTGCCGATTTATTGCTATCAGTAGCGGCAGGCGGCTTAGAGGTGAGGCCATCTGTCTCAGCTTGCGCATCCTGCAATACGGCTAAGGTGCTTGCAAAGCGAGGTTTCCACCATGCAGCTTCCCAACCACGCGCAACTGATCGCCCCACGGGCCGAGTTGGCCTATCTGGACAGCCAGAGCGTTGAGCTGCCCGCGCCGATCACGGCGTTGCAGGCTTGGCGGTTGGTGATGGCGAAGCCTTTGCCGGGGTTGGGGCTGGCGTTCAAGTTGCGGGATGCGATTTCGGCGCGGTTTGGGGTGGCGCGGATTGGTGGGTTTTCCGGGGCTGTGGTGGAAGCGCCGCAGGTGGGGGACCATCTGGATTTCTTTTTGATCGAGCATATCGACGATCAGACCCTGTCGCTGACCGCGCGGGATCGGCATCTGGATGTGATGACCTGCATCACGGTGGAGGGCGCGCGGTTGGCGATTACGGCCTCGGTGGTCACGCATAATTGGTTTGGGCGGCTGTATATGCTGCCGGTGGCCCCGGCGCATCGGCTGATCGTTTGGGCGATGTTGCGCCGGTTGCGGCGGGGGTAAGCGCTCTGCGCTGGCTGCATTTCGCAGTTGCAGCATTGCACACTTTGCTATTGCAGCAATTTGCCCTATATTCTTTGCGGGAGGACAAAAGGAGCACGCTATGAGCCGCAATCCGTCTGTCACCGCCTACCCTGCCAAACTGGCTATCCAACCCATCGCCGCGATCCGCGCCGCGCAAGAGGCGGATGCCTATTTCAAAGCCAGTCCGCTGTCGCGCCCCACTGCCACGCCCAGCCTCAATGCGCTGGAATTGATGTACGCCTACTACAGCGACTGAGCCTACACGCGACACCCTGTCGCAGCGCCGTGCGCGCCGGACTTGATTCATGTCAACGTCCGGGCGGCCCAAGGGGCAGAGGATGATCCCGCAACCAATTTGCGGAATGAAATCATGAAAATAACTCTGCTCGCCCTTCTTGCCACTGCGGCCCTTGCCGCCCCTGCTGCCGCGCAATCGGCGGGTGATATGACGCTTGGCCTTGGCCTTGGGATCGTCTCGCCGAAAAGCGACAACGGCACCCTGGCTGGCGCTGATGCCACGGTGAACGACAGCACCCGGCCCACGATCACTTTCGAATATTTCCTGCGCGACAATCTGGGGCTTGAGGTTCTGGGCGCGCTGCCCTTCAAACACTCGGTCTATCTGAACGGCGGTTATGCGGGTGAGACCAAGCAACTGCCGCCGACGATCTCGCTGAATTATCACTTCGCGAACGCCAGCAAGTTCACGCCTTTCGTCGGGCTTGGGGTGAACTACACCAAGTTTTTCGAGACCAGCTCGCCGCTTGGGGATCTGAAGATCGACGACAGCTTTGGCGTCGCCGTGCATCTGGGGGCGGATTATGCGCTGAGCGACAAGGCGGCGCTGCGGTTAGACCTGCGCTATGCGAAGATCGAAAGCGATGTCAGCCTGAACGGCGCCGACATTGGCAAGGTTGAGATTGATCCGCTGGTGACCGGCATCTCTTACATCATCAAGTTCTGACGGCTGACTGACCGCGCTGCCGCTTTCAGGGGGACAGTGGTAGCCAGACTAGGGCGCGGGGGAAACTCTGCGCCCTTTTTCTGGTATTCAGAGTGATTTAGAACGGTTCCAAACTTGACTTCTGGGTGCCAAGGGCGCATATCCGAGTGGAATAGTCGGAGAAAAGACCATGTTCATCCAGACCGAATCCACCCCGAACCCGGCGACGCTGAAGTTTCTGCCGGGGCAAGCCGTGTTGGAAATGGGCACTGCCGATTTCCCGAGCCTTGAATCGGCTGTGAAGTCGCCACTGGCGAAGCGGATTTTTGCCACCGGGCAAGTGACAGGTGTGTTCTTTGGCACCGATTTCGTCACCGTGACCAAGGCGGAAGCTGCCGATTGGCAGCATATCAAGCCGGCGATTTTGGGCGCGATCATGGAGCATTTCCAATCCGGCGCTGCTGTGATGGAAGGCGAATCTCAGGCCGCCCATGCCGCGCATGAGGGTGAGGATTCAGATATCGTCAACCAGATCAAAGAGTTGCTGGATACCCGCGTACGCCCTGCCGTGGCGCAGGATGGTGGCGACATCACCTTCCACGGCTTTGATCGCGGCGTGGTCTATCTGCATATGAAGGGCGCTTGCGCGGGCTGCCCGTCTTCGACCCTGACTTTGAAGATGGGGATTGAGAACCTGCTGCGGCATTACATCCCGGAAGTGCTTGAGGTGCGTCCGGTTGCGGCCTGATATCATTTTGGCATTCGACACATCGGCGGCGCATTGCGCCGCCGCTTTGCTATGCGGTGATCAGCTTTGGTTGAAGACCGAGGCGATGGAGAAGGGGCAGGCCGAACGGCTGATGCCTTTGATCTCGGACCTGCTGGCTGAGGCCGGGGTGGTTTTGGCCGATGTCACCGCGATTGGCGTGGGCACCGGGCCGGGAAACTTTACCGGCGTGCGGATCTCGGTTGCGGCGGCGCGGGGGTTGGCCTTGGGGCTTGGGGTTCCGGCGATTGGGGTGACTCGGTTGGAAGCTTTGGCTTTCGGGCTGCCGCGTCCGGTGACGGTGGTTGAGGACGCGCGGCGCGGCGAGGTCTATGTGCAGCGGTTTGATATAGTCGGGCCGGGGGAAGCGCGGATTGTTGCGGCTGAGGCTTTGGGCGCGATTGAGGGCGCTGTCGCGGGGCGCGATGACTTACACAGCCTGCCGATTGCCGAGGCGATTGCGCGGATTGCTTCGACGCGGGTGGGGTCGGTGCAGCCGCGCCCTGCCCCGTTCTATCTGCGTGGGGCGGATGCCGCACCGCCGAGCGATCCGCCGCCAGTTATTCTTGATCTGGCAGCATCGTGACCTTTGACGACATGGCGGCGGTGCATGCGGCGTGTTTCACCACACCGCGGCCGTGGTCGGCGGCAGAGATTGCCAGCACTCTGGACAGCGCTTTCGCGTTTGTGCTGACCGAGCCGAGCGGGTTTCTGATTGGCCGGGTGGTGGCGGGGGAAGCCGAATTGATCACGCTCGCCGTCGATCCCAGCGCACGCAAGCGCGGCACGGGCGGGCGGTTGGTGGATGGGTTTCTGGCCGAGGCCAAGCTGCGTGGGGCCGAATCAGTTTTCCTTGAAGTCGCGGCCAATAACCTGCCCGCGCAGAGCCTTTACGCCCGCAAAGGCTTTGAGCCGAAAGGCAAACGTCGCGGGTATTACCAATCTCCGACAGGCGAACGGATAGACGCCTTGGTGCTGGCGCGGGCGATTTAGCGCGCTGGTGCCGCCAAATTACTGACCAAATGGTATATTTTTCACCGTCGCAGCGCGGCAGTGCAGTTCGGTCACGCAAGCGTGCCACAGATTCCTGTTGACCCTCCCGCAAAGCGCTGTCCTAAATCCAGCACGACCCGCTCTGGCGCTGGCGCTTGCCGCCGCGCAGCGATGGGAAAACAAAAACGCTAACAACACGTAAACCGGGAGAAAATTATGACCCTGATGAAACACCTGCTGGGTGCAGCAGCGACTTTGGCGCTGACGGGCGGCGCTGCGCTGGCTGAACCTGCGATCATCTTCGATCTGGGCGGCAAGTTCGACAAATCGTTCAACGAAGCGGCGTTCAACGGCGCGGAGAAATGGGCGAAGGAAACCGGCGGCACCTATAAAGAGCTGGAAATGCAGTCGGAAGCCCAGCGCGAGCAGGCTCTGCGCAGCTTGGCCGAAGATGGCGCGAACCCGATCATCATGACCGGCTTTGCTTTCGGTGACGTGCTGAACACCGTGGCGCCGGACTTCCCGGACACCAAGTTTGGCATCATCGACATGGTGGTCGAGCAGCCGAACGTGAAATCGGTGGTGTTTACCGAGGATCAGGGCTCGTATCTGGTTGGGATGATGGCGGGCTTGGCGTCTAAAACCAACACGGTTGGTTTCATCGGCGGCATGGATATTCCGCTGATCCGCCGCTTTGGCTGCGGTTATGCGCAGGGCGTCAAGGCCGTGAAGCCGGATGCGACGGTTATTCTGAACATGACCGGCACGACCCCGGCGGCTTGGAATGACCCGGTGAAGGGTGCGGAACTGGCGAAAGCGCAGAAATCCCAGGGCGCGGACGTGATCTACGCGGCGGCGGGTGGCACCGGCGTTGGCGTGCTGCAGACGGCGGCGGATGAGGGGATTCTGTCGATCGGCGTCGACAGCAACCAGAACTACATGCATCCGGGCAAAGTGCTGACCTCGATGCTGAAGCGCGTCGATAACGCGGTTTATGAGGCGTTCAAAGAAGGTGAAAACTTGACCCCCGGCATCAATGTGATGGACCTGAAAGCGGGCGGCGTGGGCTATGCGATGGACGAAAACAACGCAAGTCTGGTGACGCCGGAAATGCAGGCGACGGTTGATGCAGCCGCTGAGAAGATCAAATCGGGCGAGTTGGTGGTGCATGACTACATGTCCGACAACACCTGCCCGGCTGGATCGTTCTGATGGGGACTACGACCAATGGGGGGCGGCAGGCAACTGCCGCCCTCTCTCCCTATGCGATTGAACTTAAGGGCATATCCAAGGCCTTTGGTTCGGTTCAGGCCAATAAGGATATCAATATCGCGGTGCCGCGCGGCACGATTCACGGCATTATTGGCGAGAACGGCGCGGGCAAATCGACGCTGATGTCGATCCTGTATGGGTTTTACCGCGCGGATGCGGGCGAGATTTTCATCAACGGCAAGCTGACCCCGATCCCCGACAGCCAGAGCGCCATTCGCGCCGGTATCGGCATGGTGTTCCAGCACTTCAAACTGGTGCAGAATTTCACGGTGCTGGAGAATGTGATCCTTGGGGCCGAGGATGGCCCGATGTTGAACACCTCGCTGGCGAAGGCGCGCAAGGTTCTTGGCGATCTGAGCCGCGAATATGAGATGGATGTGGACCCGGATGCGCTGATTGAGGACCTGTCGGTTGGGCATCAGCAGCGGGTGGAGATTTTGAAGGCTTTGTATCGGCAGGCCGATATTTTGATCTTGGACGAGCCCACAGGGGTGTTGACCCCGGATGAGGCGGACCATTTGTTCAGGATTCTGAACGGCTTGAAGGAGCAGGGCAAGACCATCATCTTGATCACCCACAAGCTGCGCGAGATCATGGAGGCGACGGATAACGTCAGCGTCATGCGGCGCGGCACGATGGTGGGGACGGTGAAGACGGCTGAATCGTCGCCCGAGTCGCTGGCTGAGCTGATGGTCGGGCGCAAGGTTTTGCTGGAGGTCGAGAAGGTGAAGGCCACACCGGGGGCGGTGGTTTTGGCGGTGGAAAATCTGCGCGTGAAGGATGATGACGGGATCGAGCGGCTGAAAGGCGTCAGCTTTGAGATCCGCGCCGGGGAGATTTTGGGCATTGCAGGGGTGGCGGGCAATGGCCAGTCGGAACTGCTGGAGGCTTTGGGCGGCATTGCGCGGGCGACTGGGCGGATCACGCTGAAAGGGGTGGATTTGCCGCTGGTTGGGTTGTCGGCGAATGGGCAGACGCGGCGTGAGGCCGGGATTGCGCATGTGCCGGAGGATCGTCAACATCTGGGGCTGATCATGGATTTCAGCGCTTGGGAAAACGTGGCGTTTGGCTATCACAACGATCCGAAATATCAGAAAAACGCCATGTTCATGGATAATGACGCTTTGCGGGCGGATACTGAGGCGAAGATGGCGCGCTATGATGTGCGCCCGCCGATTGCAACTTTGGCTGCGAAGAATTTCAGTGGCGGCAATCAGCAAAAGATCGTGGTGGCGCGCGAGATGGAGCAGAACCCGGACCTGCTGCTGATCGGCCAGCCGACGCGCGGGGTGGATATTGGTGCGATTGAGTTCATCCACAAGCAGATCATTGCGTTGCGGGATGCGGGTAAGGCTATTCTGCTGGTCTCGGTGGAACTGGATGAAATCATGAGCCTTTCCGACCGGATCGCAGTGATGTTTGACGGCCATATCATGGGCACGGCGGACCCCGAGACCACGAATGAACGCGAGTTGGGGCTGTTGATGGCGGGTGTGTTGGGCAAGTCAGGCGCAGACAAATCGGGCGCGGGCGGGAAGGTTTAAGATGAGAAAACTACCGCAATGGGCCGATGTCGTGTTGGTGCCGCTGATCAGCCTTGTGCTTGCGGCTTTGGTCGCGGCGATTGTGCTGCTGGCGATTGGGCAAAGCCCGACGCGGGCGCTGGGGATCATGATTGAGGGGGCGTTTGGCTCGGCGAATGGCTGGGGCTATACGCTGTATTATACCACCTCGTTTATTTTTACCGGGCTGTCGGTGATCGTGGCGTTTCATGCCGGGCTGTTCAACATCGGCGGTGAGGGGCAGGCGCAACTGGGCGGGCTTGGTGTGGCGCTGGTGTGCCTTGCGCTGCCGTGGCCGCATTGGACGGTTGCGCTGCTGGCGGCAACCTTGGGAGCGGCGCTGTTTGGCGCGGCTTGGGCGGCGGTTCCGGCATATCTACAGGCCAAGCGCGGCAGCCATATCGTGATCACCACGATCATGTTCAACTATATCGCGAGCGCGCTGATCGTTTACATGCTGGTCGATGTGCTGCGGCCCGCGGGGCAGATGGACCCGGCCTCGGCGCGGTTCCCGGCGGGGGCGAGCCTGCCCGCGCTGAGCGATATGCCGTTTTTGCGGGAGTTTTTCGCGCGGCTGAACCCGGATGGTACGCCACGGCTGACCAAGGCCGGGGTGGCGATGTATTCCAACGTGCCGGCCAATGTGACGCTGTTTATCGCACTCGCGGCTTGCGTGGTGGTGTGGCTTTTGCTGTGGCGCACGCGGCTGGGCTATCAGATCCGAGCGTTTGGCAAATCGGAAGCAGCGTCGAAATATGCCGGGATCAATCCGGTGAAGATCACCATGATTGCGATGCTGATTTCCGGCGGTTTGGCCGGGATGATGGCGATCAACAATGTGATGGGTTCGGCGGAGCGGTTGTTGCAGAACTCGGCAGAAGGCGCGGGGTTTATTGGCATCGCGGTGGCGCTGATGGGACGGAACCATCCGTTCGGGGTGCTGTTGGCGGCGCTGTTGTTCGGGTTTCTCTATCAGGGCGGGGCGGCTTTGGGGCTGAATACGACGATCCCGATTGAGATGCGGATCGTGGTGCAGGGGCTGGTGATCCTGTTCACCGGGGCGCTGGATCAGATGGTGCGGATGCTGCTGGTGTGGCTGTTCAGCTTTGGGCGAAAGGCGGCCGTCTGATGGATTACGAAACGCTGATGCAGATTTTGGGCTCGACGGTGCGGCTGGGAACGCCGTTGCTGCTCGCGTGTTTGGCGGGGCTTTTCTCGGAACGCGCGGGGATTTTCGACATCGGGCTTGAGGGCAAGATGCTGGCGGCGGCGATGGCGGCGGGGTCAGTGGCGGCGATGTCCGGCTCGGCTTGGGTCGGGCTTGGGGCGGGGATTTGCGCCTCGATGATCTTCGCGATGCTGCATGGGGTGGCCTCGATCACCTTCCGGGGCAATCAATTGATCTCGGGCGTGGCGCTGAATTTCCTGTCGTCGGGCATCACAGTGCTGGTGGCGCAGGCGCTGTTTGGCCAAGGCGGGCGAACGCCGCCCTTGGCCGGGGCTGCGCGGTTCAACCCGATCACCCTGCCCTTCGCGGAAAGCGTGCGCGACGTGCCGCTGATCGGGCCTTTGTATTATCAGGTGATCTCGGGCCATTCGATTCTGGTCTATGCGGCGGTGGCGTTTGTGCCTTTGACATGGTGGGTGCTGTATCGCACCCGCTTTGGGTTGCGGCTGCGCGCGGTGGGCGAGAACCCGGCGGCGGTGGATACGGCAGGCGTGTCGGTGGTGGGCCTGCGCTATGCGGCCTTGGCGATTACCGGGGTTTTGTGTGGTATTGCGGGGGCTTACATGGCGACCGCCCTGCAAGCGGGCTTTGGGCGTGAGATGACGGCGGGACGGGGCTATATCGCCCTCGCCGCGTTGATCTTCGCGAAATGGCGGCCGTGGCAGGCACTGGGGGCGACGATGCTGTTTGGGTTTTTCCAAGCCTTGGCGCTGCGCCCGGATGTGGTCGAAAGCATCGCGCGGTTCAAAGTCCCGGTCTCGATGCTGGATGCGCTGCCCTATATCCTGACCGTGCTGGTGCTGTGGGGCTTTATCGGCAAAGCCATCCCACCCCGTGCGGGCGGCGAGCCCTATGAGAAAGAACGCTGATCTTCTGGCTTTCATACTGGCTTAAATATCCCACGGGGGTCCGGGGGTGTGAAACCCCCGGCGTTTGCAGAGAGGACGCCCTATGACCGATCAAACTGCCGCTCTTGTCACCCAGATCCAAGCCCGTGCGGGCAGTGCTCCGGTCAAACTGGGTCTGATCCTCGGCTCGGGTCTTGGGCATCTGGCGCAAGCGGTGCAAGGTGTCGCGATCCCTTACGGCGATCTGCCGGGATTTCCGCATGTCGGAGTTTCTGGCCACAATCCCAATCTGGTGATCGGTGATCTGGAGGGCGTGCGCGTCGCGGTGTTCGGTGCGCGTGAGCATTACTATGAGAACGGCAATCCAGGCGCGATGCGGTTGCCGCTGACGGTGCTGAAAGGTTTGGGAGCCGAGGCGCTGATTGCCACCAATGCGGCGGGGTCGTTGCGTCCCGATATTCGCCCCGGCGATCTGATGCTGTTGAATGACCATATCAACTTCTCAGGGCTGAACCCGCTGATCGGTGAGAAAACCGATGCGCGGTTTGTGCCGATGACCACGGCGCATGACCCTGACCTGCGCGCGGGTCTGAAAGCTTCGGCGCAGGCGGTCAATGTGGCGCTGCCGGAGGGGGTTTATGCGTGGTATTCCGGCCCTTCGTTTGAAACCCCCGCCGAAATCCGCGCGATTAAAATCCTCGGCGGCGATGCGGTGGGGATGTCGACGGTGCCCGAAGTGATCCTCGCCCGTTTCCTTGGCCTGCGGGTCGCGGCGATCTCCACCATCACCAACATGGCTGCGGGCATGAGCGACGAGCAGATCAGCCACGAGCACACCAAGGCGATGGCGCCCTTGGGTGCGGCGAAACTGGAACAGGTGCTGCGTCATTTCCTGCGCACGCAACTGTGACGGCCACAAGGGTTTGACAAGCCCGGCAAAGCCGCGCAAGGCTTAGAAAATCCTTCCATTCCTTGGGCCTCGGCCAATGCAAATCTACCTCCCCATCGCCGAGGTTTCGATCAACGCCTTCCTGCTGTTGGGATTGGGCGGCATGGTCGGCTTTCTGTCGGGCATGTTCGGGGTGGGTGGCGGATTTCTGATCACACCGCTGTTGCTGTTCGTCGGCGTGCCGCCCGGCGTGGCGGTGGCGACCGGGGCGAACCAGGTGGTTGCCTCGTCGATTTCCGGCATGCTGGTGCAGATGAAGCGCAAGGGCGTGGATTTCCGCATGGGGCTGGTGCTGCTGATGGGCGGCTTTGCCGGATCGTTCCTGGGGGTGCAGGTGTTTGCCTGGATGACGGCGCTGGGGCAGATCGACCTGTTCGTGCAGTTAAGCTATGTGCTGTTTCTGGGCCTGATCGGCGGGCTGATGTTTGTCGAAAGCGCGCGCGCGCTGCTGCGGTCCCGTCGCGCTGGGGCTGCGGCCCCGATCCGGCGCGCGCATATCCACACTTGGGTGCACGGGCTGCCGCTGAAGATGAAGTTCCGGGCGTCAGGTCTGTATATCTCGGTGCTGCCGCCGCTGGCGATTGGCGCGAGTGTGGGCTTTCTGTCGGCGATCATGGGGGTCGGCGGCGGCTTCATTCTGGTGCCCGCGATGATCTACCTCTTGGGGATGCCGACGCGGGTGGTGGTGGGCACCTCGCTGTTCCAGATCATTTTCGTTACCGGCTTCACCACGATCATGCATGCGATCAACAGCCAGACTGTGGATATGTTGCTGGCCTTCCTGCTGATCATGGGCGGGGTGATCGGGGCGCAGATCGGGGCAACCCTGTCCAACCGTCTGAAAGCCGAGCAGTTGCGCATCCTGCTGGCGATCATGGTACTGACGGTCAGCTTCAAGATCGCGCTGGATTTGCTGTTGCGGCCGTCCGAACTGTTCTCGATCACGCCGGGGTTGCTGCCATGATCCGGGCTGTGCTGCTGATGCTGGCGCTGGCCAGCCCTGCTGTGGCGAATGAGGCGCTGGTCAGCGGTCTCAGCCAGAACCGGGTGCAGATCACCGCCAATTTCGATGGCTCGGACATCCTGATCTATGGCGCGGTGAAACGCGACGCCCCGCCCCCACAAGGCGCGCGGCTGGAAGTGATTGTCACCGTCGAAGGCCCCAGCACCGGGCTGATCATCCGCCGCAAGGAACGGGTTGCCGGGATCTGGGCGAATCTGTCTTCGGTGACGGTGGATGCCGCCCCAAGCTTTTACGCCATCGCCACCACCGACAAGCTCGACCAGATCCTGTCAGACACCGAGGATCTGCGCCACAGCATCACTCTGCCGCAAGTGATCCGCGCGGTGGGCATCAGTGACGAAGCAGAAAACGCCCCGGATTTCATCGAAGCCCTGCAGCGGATCCGGTTGGACGAAAGCCGCTACCGCATCGCCGAACGCACGGTGCAACTGGCGGATGAGACGCTGTTTCGCACCGATGTCGCGCTGCCCGCCAACCTGACCGAAGGCAATTACAAGGTGCGGCTGTTCATCCTGCGCGGCGGCGTGGTTCTGGATACCCAGGAACGCCTGATCGCGGTGCGCAAGGCCGGGTTGGAGCGCTTCCTGTTCAACCTCGCGCATGATCAACCGCTGCTTTACGGCGTGCTGTCGCTGGTGATGGCCGCCGTTGCGGGCTGGGGCGCGTCTGCGGCGTTCCGGTTTATCCGCTCGTAACCCACAGGCTGAAACGCTTCCCGCATTGCTCTTTTTGAAATACTCCCCCCGGAGGGTCCGCGCACGCAACCCGCGCACCGCATCCGATCCGCGCCCGGCAGCGCCGCCGAGCGGTGCCTCGATGGCACCCGAGGCGGCACCGCTTTCAGGTTACGCGCCCAGTTCAGGCATCAGGCAATGCACCGAGCCCAGCGCGAAGGGACGCGCGCGGTTGTCTTGCCAGGCCTCGACCTGCACCGAGGCAAAGCGGCGGCCCGAGCGGTTGACTGTCGCGCGCGCATAGCAATCGCGCGGCAGACCGGCGCGCAGGTAATCGACGGTGAAATCAATGGTTTTCGGCAGCGGCGGCAGTTGCCCCGCAGCCGCAAGCGCCGGGTCGATCCGCCCCGCCTCCAGATCATCCCACAGGCTGGACCATGCCAGCCCGATCAGCGCGGTGACCTCCAGAAACGACGCCGTCACCCCGCCATGCAGCGCGGGCAAACTGGGGTTGCCGATCAGCATCTCGGAATAGGGCAGCCACGCAGTCAGCTCATCGCCGCGGCGATCAAAGCGGATGCCGAGGAATTGGATATAGGGCACCGCATCCACCAGCGCGGCCAATGCACTGTCGCGGCGGGATTTGATCACCTGCACGGGTTCGGGCCGTTTCATGCTGTCGGTCCCTTCGGGCGCTCAAGGGTAAAGGCCCCGGTGCCCATCGCCACCGGGCGCGCAGTGTCCTCATCGCAGGCGGTCACGCGCACGAAGGCGACAGATCGGGTGACATGGTGACATTCGGCCCGCGCGGTGATGCTTTGGCCCGGCGTGGCGGGGCGCATGTAGTCGATGCGCAGATCCAGCGTGGCGGTCGAGCTCGGAGCGGCGGGATGGCTCATCACCGAGGCCCCCGATGCGGTGTCCATCAGCGCCGAGATTGCCCCGCCATGCAAAACACCCGTCGCAGGATCACCGACCAACCGCGCATCCCACGGCATGGTGATGGTGGCGCTGCCGGGGCCAAGTTCGGTCAGCTCCATCGCCAGCGCGCGGGAAAACGGCAAGGCCTGGATGAATTGGCGGGCGATGGTCAGGATATCTGTCATACCGCCATAATCCTTTGCGCGGCGGCAAGTGCAAGGGGCTGCTCACAATTCTTGCGCCTTGCGGTTGCGGCGACTAGTCTGAGGCTGGGAGGCCCCTATGACCGAAACTCGTCTAAGCTTCAAAGAAATGTGCGCGAAGTTCGAGGTCACGCCGCGCACTCTGCGTTATTACGAATATATCGAGCTGCTTTCCCCGGAAAAGGATGGCCGTGCGCGGTTCTATGGCGCGCGGGAGGTGGCGCGGCTGACGCTGATCCTGCGCGGGCGGCGGTTTGGCTTTTCTCTGGAGGAAATCCGGCAGTGGCTGCTGATCTATCGCCAGAAGGGCACGCAAACTCAGCTGGAGCAGTGGTTGGGGCTGGCAGATCGACAACTGGCCGATCTGACCCGACAACAAGCCGAGTTGGAGACCAGCATCAGCGATCTGCGGGCGTTGCGTGACACGGCGGCGGCGGAAATCCGCAAATTGACCGAGATTTGACATCACGTCACGCCAAACTCTGACGTGACGTTACATTTACGTTAACGTCAAGCACTCTACTATGATGGGCAGAACATCCCCATCTACCCGGCAGTCTTTGCCGAGGAAGTGCCATGACCCAAAGTGAAACCGAAACCCTGTCGATCCGCGAGATGTGCGACACCTATCAGGTGACCGCGCGCACCTTGCGGTTTTATGAGGCGAAAGAACTGCTGTCGCCGATCCGGGCGGGCAGCAAGCGGCTTTATACCAAACAGGATCGCGCAAGGTTGCAGCTGATCCTGCGCGGCAAGCGCTTTGGCTTCAGTCTGGAAGACATTCGCCAGTTGCTTGATATGTATAACAGAAATGGCAGCAATCTCGCACAGCTGGCGCGGTCATTTGATCTGGGCCAAGACCGTCTGGCGCAGATGAAGGCGCAGCGCGACGAGCTGAGCATCGCCATCGCCGAGTTGGAAACCGAATTACAAAGTGCCGGGGCGGCTTTGGCCGCCTTCCGCGCAGCGGCGGAATAACGCCGCACACCGCCAATCACAGACAGCCGAATTGAGGAGTAAGGCCGATGACCACCTACACAGCCCCGGTGAAAGACATGCAGTTCCTGTTGCATGATGTGCTGGCGGTCAGCGCCTCGGATATTCCGGGTTATGCTGATCTGGATGCGGGTTTTACGGCAGCGGTGCTGGAAGAGGCGGGCAAGCTGGCCTCGGACGTGCTGGAGCCGCTGAATGCGGTGGGCGACCGGGAAGGCTGCGTGCTGGAAAACGGCGTGGTGCGCACGCCCAAGGGCTTCAAGGCGGCGTTTGATGCGGTGAAAGCCGGTGGCTGGACCGCGCTGGATTGTGACCCCGACTATGGTGGTCAGGGCCTGCCCTATGTGATGGGCACCGCCGTGGGCGAAATGTTCGTCTCGGCCAATATGGCGTTCAACATGTATCAGGGTCTGACGCATGGTGCCTATTCGGCAATCCGCGCGCATGGCACGGCAGAGCAGAAAGCCACCTATCTGCCGAAGATGGTGTCCTGCGACTGGACCGGCACGATGAACCTGACCGAACCGCATTGCGGCACCGATCTGGGGCTGATGCGGACCAAGGCGGAACCGCAGGCGGATGGCAGCTACAAGATCAGCGGCACCAAGATTTTCATCTCGGCGGGCGAGCATGATCTGGCCGACAACATCATTCATCTGGTGCTGGCGAAGGCACCGGGCGGTGGTGACGGCACCAAGGGTATCTCGCTGTTCATCGTGCCGAAGTTCATGGTGAATGCCGACGGGTCTTTGGGCGCGCGTAATGGCGTGACCGTTGGCAAGGTCGAAGAAAAGATGGGCATTCACGGCAATGCCACCTGCGTGATGAACTATGATGGCGCTGTGGGCTACCTTTTGGGCGATCTGCACAAGGGCATGCGCGCGATGTTCACCATGATGAACGAGGCGCGGTTGGGCGTGGGTCTGCAAGGCTATGCGGTGGCGGAAGCCGCCTATCAGAACTCGCTGGCCTATGCCAAGGACCGCTTGCAGGGCCGTGATGTCACCGGGGTGAAGAACCCAAGCGGTGCGGCGGATCCGCTGATCGTGCATCCCGATATTCGCCGCAACCTGATGGATCAGAAAAGCTTTGTCGAAGGCGCGCGGGCGTTCACGTTCTGGGCGGCCTCGATGATCGACCAATCGGTGCGGAGCGGCGATGAAGCGGCGGAGGGGCTGGTGTCACTGTTGATCCCGGTGCTGAAGGGCTTCCAGACCGACCGCGGTTTTGAGATGGCGGTTCAGGCGCAGCAGATCTGGGGCGGGCATGGTTATATCGAGGATAACGGCGTCAGCCAATTTGTCCGCGATGCGCGGATCGCGCAGATCTATGAAGGCGCCAATGGCGTGCAGGCGCTGGATCTGGTGGGCCGCAAATTGGCAACCGATGGCGGCAAGCATGTGATGGCGTTCTTTGCCTTGGTGAAGGGATTCATCAAGGAAAATGAAGGCGATGCCCGAATGGCGGTGTATCTCGATCCGCTGAAAGCTGCGTCGAAAGATGTGCAGGCAGCGGCGATGTTTTTCATGAACAATGCGATGAAAAACCCGAATGCGGCGCTGGCGGGGTCTTATGATTTCATGACCATGATGGGGCATACCTGTCTGGGGCTGATGTGGGCGAAGATGGCGAAAGCCGCCTTTGCGGGTCTGGATGCGGGCGGCGATGCCGATTTCCTGAACACAAAGCTGGCGACCGGGCGCTATTACATGGCGCGGCAACTGCCTGCGACTGCGCTGCATCTGGCGCGGATTGAAAGCGGGGCTGATCCGGTGATGGCGCTGGCGGCTGAGGCGTTCTAAGCTGACGTATAGGTCAACGGAGATAGCCATGCCGAAACGCTTCCGCCTTACCCGCCGCTTTCCGGTCGCCATGACCGAAGATGGCTATCGTCGCCTGAAAACCTTCGCCAAAGAGGCGGGTCTGGATGAGGGCGAGGCACTGTCGTTTCTGTTTGAGAACTATTCATCGGTGATCAATCACGACAACCTGACGCATCGGCTGCGGCTGTTCAACTCTGAGGTGGACGCGCGCAAGTCCTGATGGCTTTCACATTGGCTTAAATATCCCACGGGGGCGTGGGGGTTTGAAACCCCCACTCCGCCCTTCCCGGAAAGGGAGCAAGATGACCGCAAAACTCTACTGCTTTGGTGAATCTGGCAATGCTTACAAGGTCGCGCTGGCGCTGACTTTCGCCGATATCGAATGGGAGCCGGTGTTTGTTGATTTCTTCAACGGTGGCACCCGCACCCCGGAATTCCGCGCGATCAATGAGATGGGCGAAGTGCCGGTGTTGGTGGATGGCGAGACCACGCTGACGCAATCGGGGGTGATCCTTGATTATACCAGCTCCAAATCCGGCAAGCTGGGTGGGCGGTCTGCGGCAGAGCGGCGCGAGGTGTTGCGCTGGCTGTTCTGGGACAATCACAAGCTGTCGACCCAGATCGGCACCGCGCGGTTTCTGGCGAATTTCATCCCCGAAGAAAAGCGCCCTGCCGGGGTGATCCCGTTTCTGCACAGCCGTTTGAAGACGTCTTACACCGTGCTGAACGGCCATCTTGAGGCGCGCAAATGGGTGGCCGGAGAGGCGATGACCATCGCGGATCTGTCGCTCTGCGGCTATCTTTACTACCCCGAGCCCTTCGGTTTTGACCGGGCGGATTGGCCCCATATCGACGCCTGGCTGGACCGCATCGCGGCGGTGCCGGGCTGGAAACATCCCTATGATCTAATGCCCGGCAAACCGTCTGACCGGGTATAAGGAGGCACTATGACCGACGCTTTTATCTATGACGCCGTACGTTCGCCGCGTGGCAAGGGTCGCCCGGATGGGGCTTTGCACGAGCTGACATCGGTGGCGCTTTCGGCGAAAATTCTGGATGCGATCCGCGAGCGCAATGGGCTGGTGGGCCATGCGGTTGAAGACGTGATCTGGGGCAATGTCACCCAAGTGGGTGAACAGGGCGGGTGTCTGGCACGCTCGGCTGTGCTGGCATCGGGGTTGGATCAGTCGATCCCCGGTTTGGCAATCAACCGGTTCTGTGCCAGCGGGATGGAGGCGGTGAATTTGGCCGCAAACCAAGTCAAAGCGGGCGCTGGGGCGGCTTATATCGCGGGCGGGGTTGAGATGATGGGCCGCGTCGCGATGGGTTCGGACGGGGCGGCGATTGCGGTGGATCCGGGTCTGGCGATGAAGACCTATTTCGTGCCGCAAGGGATATCGGCGGATATTATCGCGACGGAATATGGCTTTACCCGTGAGATGGCCGATGCTTTGGCGGTGGAATCGCAGAACCGGGCGGCGCTCGCTTGGGCAGAGGATCGGTTTGGGCGCTCGGTGGTGGCGATCAAGGATCAGAATGGGCTGACCATTCTGGACCGCGACGAATACATGCGCCCCGGCACCGATATGCAGACCCTTGGCGCGCTGAAACCAGCGTTCAAAGATATGGGCGAGAGCATGCCCGGCTTTGATAAGATCGCGCTGATGAAATATCCGCATCTGGAGCGGATCAGCCATATTCACCACGCAGGCAATTCCAGCGGTATCGTCGATGGCGCTGCGGCCTTGCTGATTGGCAATGCGGAATTTGGCCATGCGTATGGGCTGAAGCCGCGCGCGCGCATTCGGGCAACGGCGAAAATCGGCACCGATCCTACGATCATGCTGACCGGGCCGGTGCCGGTGACCGAGAAAATCCTGCGCGATGCCGGGATGGCGATTGGCGATATTGATCTGTTCGAGGTCAACGAGGCTTTCGCAAGTGTGGTTCTGCGCTTTCAGCAGGCGTTTGATGTCGACCCAAGCTTGGTCAACGTCAACGGCGGCTCGATTGCGATGGGGCATCCGCTGGGGGCCACCGGCGCGATCATCATCGGCACCCTGTTGGATGAGTTGGAGCGCAGCGGCAAAACCGTGGGTCTGGCCACTTTGTGCATCGCCTCGGGCATGGGGGCTGCGACCATTATCGAGCGGCTCTGATCATGCCGGGGCGGGTCTTCGCAGCTTTGGGGGAAACACTGACGCAGGCGTTGCTGGGCGGCGATTTCGCGGCCTACGCCAGCGTGATTTTGTTGCCCCTGCGGGTCACTCCGCGCGGCGATCCTGCCTATGTGCTGCACACTGAAGACGAGCTGCGAGCGGATTTTCAGCTGTATCACGACCGCCTGAAAGGTCGGGGGGTGACGGATATCTTCCGTCATGTTGTGGAAATTATGGTGGTGGATCAGACACATCTGCGGGTGCGGTGCAGAACTCACATCATGGTGCAAGCCCAGCGCATCGTCGATCCGTTCGAGACCCGGTTTCTGCTGGTTGAGCAGCCTGATGGCTGGTTGATTTCAGAGATTGAAAGCGCGCGCGGGCATATCCGCTTCAGCCTTGGGCTGTCAGAAATCAAGGGCGGCGCATTCACGTCGCAGCCGGATGATGCAGGGGGAGACGATGGCGAAACTTGATCTGAGCAAAGTGCCGGTGAAAACTGGCTCGATCTACCCCTCACCCTATGCCGAGATGATGGCGGGGCGCAGCAGTCTGCGTTTGGGTGAAGCTGGGGGGCTGACACAGTTTGGCGTCAATCTGGTGATCTTGCAGCCGGGAGCTTTGTCGTCGTTGCGGCATTGGCACATGGCCGAGGATGAGTTCGTGATGGTGACGCAAGGCGAATGTGTGCTGGTGCAGGATGCAGGCGAGACGCTGATGGTTGCGGGGGATTGCGTGGCGTTTCCGGCAAATGTGCCGGATGGGCACCACTTCATCAACCGATCGAGTGCGGTGGCGCAGTTTCTGGTGGTGGGTTCCAAGGCCAAGCGCGAGGTCGCGACCTATTCCGATGTCGATCTGGTGCTGACGGTGGAGGCCGGGCAGGCCAGTTTCGCCTATAAAGATGGCAGCCCTTGGGAGGGACCGCGATGATCGTTGATGTAAATCTTGCACCCGTTGATGACCGCGAGGGGGTCAGCACGTTGCGGCTATCCGTGGCGGGTGGGCTGACGCAATTTGGCGCTTATATCGAGACTTTGGCACCGGGGGCATGGTCTTCGGATCGGCATTGGCACTCGAACGAAGATGAGTTTCTGTTTGTGCTGGAGGGGCTTGGCACCCTGCATGACGAGGCTGGCATGCAGGAGTTGCAGCCCGGTGATGCGGTTTGCTGGCGGCATGGTGCGCCAAATGGGCACCGGGTTGGCAACCTTTCGGATGCGCCGCTGCGCTATCTGATCGTGGGAACCAGGGTGTTGGGCGATGTGTGTTCCTACCCGGAGTCGGGGCGCAAGCAGGTGAATACCGCGACGGAGTGGCGGGTCGAGGATGCGGATGGTGTGCGGCTGCGTGGCGGCGATTTGCCCGCGGAATTGCTGGGATTGCCCCCGGTTTGGGGGCAGGATTATGACGGCTCTGCCCGTCCAAATCTGCTGCGGGCCGCTGATCGGGCTTGGGTGTTGGAGCATGGGTATCAGCATCCGATCCTCGGCGGCGATCTCGGCGATTACTGGCACTCTGAGCTGGGCGATCTCGGTGGGCTATCGCAGTTCGGCGTGCATCTGGAGCGTTTGCCGCCCGGCGCGCGGTCCAGCTTCCGGCATTGGCATGAAGCCGAGGATGAGTTGGTGCTGGTGCTGTCTGGCAGCCCGACCCTGATTGAAGACAGCGAAACCCTGTTGGCCGCCTGTGATATGGTGTGTTGGCCTGCGGGGCAGCCCATCGGGCATCAGTTGGAAAACCGCAGCGCGGAGGACGTGGTCTATCTGACCCTCGGCACCCGTCTGCCCCGCGATACCATTCACTATCCCGATCACGATCTGATCACCCATAAAGACGGCGCGGCCCGGCAGTATACTTACGCCGATGGCTCGCCCCGCAACGCAGGAGACCGCAAATGACCGATTTCACAATGGCCGTAGATGCAGACGGCGTGGCCACGATCACCTGGGATGTGGCGGGCAAGTCGATGAACGTGATGTCAACGGCGGCATTCGGCAGCTTGAGTGGGCTGGTGGATCAGGCGTTGGCGGATGCAGCCGTGAAGGGGATCATCATCACGAGCGGCAAGAAGGATTTCGCCGGCGGGATGGATCTGAATGTCATTGCCGAGATGCGCGCGGGCGGTGCACAGGCGATTTTCGACGGCGTCATGACGATGCACAAAGTATTGCGGAAAATCGAACTGGCGGGGATGGACCCGAAGACCAAGAAGGGCGGCAAGCCGATTGTGGCGGCTTTGCCGGGCACCGCCTTGGGCATCGGGCTGGAACTGCCGCTGTCGTGCCACCGGATCATTGCGGCGGATAACCCGAAAGCGAAGATCGGTCTGCCCGAGATCATGGTGGGGATTTTTCCGGGCGCTGGAGGCACGACCCGGCTGGTGCGCAAGATGGGCGCGATGATGGCGGCACCTTTCTTGCTGGAGGGGAAACTGTCTGACCCGAAGGCTGCAAAGGCGGCTGGGTTGATTGATGAGGTGGTGGCCCCTGATCAGCTTTTGGCGCGGGCCAAGCAGTGGGTTCTCGCCACGGCTGGAGTCATTCCGAACGAGAAAATCGAGGTCTATCCGCCTCAACTGACAGACCCAAAGAACCCCGAATCCAACCCAGTAACGATGCCAATGGGGAACGACACACTCGTCAAGCCCTGGGACGACAAGGGCTACAAGATGCCCGGTGGCGCGCCCTATCATCCGGCGGGGTTCATGACGTTCGTTGGCGCCAATGCGATGGTTCTGGGCAAGACGATGGGGGTGTATCCTGCCGCCAAGGCCTTGCTTGGCGCGGTCTATGAGGGGGCTTTGGTGCCGTTCGACGTGGCTTTGCGGATCGAGGCGCGGCAGTTCACCTCGGTGCTGCTGAACCCGTCATCCTCAGCGATGATCCGCAGTCTGTTCATCAACAAAGAGGCTTTGGAGAAGGGCGCCAACCGTCCTGCGGTTGCCGATCAGACGGTGAAGAAGCTGGGCGTGATCGGCGCGGGGATGATGGGGGCCGGGATCGCTTATGTCGCGGCGCTGGCGGGGATTGAGGTGGTTTTGATCGACGCCGCTCAGGAAAGCGCGGATCGCGGCAAGGCGCATTCGGCGGACCTTTTGGACAAGGGCATTCAGCGCCGCAAGGTGACGGCGGAGAAGAAGGCAGAGGTGCTGGGGCGGATTACGGCGACCACGGATTACGCCGCGCTTGCGGGCTGCGATCTGGTGGTCGAGGCAGTGTTTGAAGACCCGAAGGTGAAGGCCGAGGTGACGGCCAAGGTTGAGGCTGCGGTGGGGGCGGAGTGCATCTATGCCTCCAACACCTCAACCCTGCCGATCTCAGCGCTGGCGAAGGCGTCGTCTCGGCCGGATCAGTTTATCGGCATCCATTTCTTCTCGCCCGTCGACAAAATGAATCTGGTCGAGATCATCCGGGGCAAGCAGACCGGGGATCGTGCGGTCGCCAAAGCACTGGATTTCGTGCGTGCTATTCGCAAGACGCCGATCGTGGTGAACGATGCGCGGTTCTTCTATGCCAACCGTTGCATCATTCCCTATATCAACGAAGGCATTCGGATGGTGGCCGAAGGCGTGGAACCTGCGCTGATCGAGAATGCGGCCAAACTGGTGGGGATGCCTTTGGGGCCGCTGCAATTGGTCGATGAAACCTCGATTGATCTGGGCGTCAAGATCGCGAAGGCAACCCGCGCGGCGATGGGCGATGCCTACCCGGATGGCGCGGTGGATGCGGTGCTGTTCTGGATGGCCGATCAGGGCCGGATGGGCAAGAAGGCCAATGCGGGGTTCTATGCCTATGATGCGGCAGGGAAACGTGAGGGGCTGTGGGATGGCTTGGCGGCTGAATATCCGCACAAAGCCGACCCGGAATTGACCACAGTGCAGCATCGCTTGCTGATGGCGCAGGTGCTGGAAGCCGTGCGGGCGCTGGAGGAAGGCGTGTTGACCGACATCCGTGAAGGCGATGTGGGGGCGATCCTTGGCTGGGGCTTTGCGCCGTGGTCGGGTGGTCCGTTCTCGTGGTTGGACATCATCGGCGCTGCACGCGCGGTGGAGATTTGCGAGCGGTTGGTGGCAGAGTTCGGGCCGCGGTTTGAAGCCCCTGCCCTGCTGCGCGAAATGGCAGCGCAGGACGAGAGCTTTTACGGGCGGTTTGGCGCAAAGCAGGCGGCTTAATCGAGATCGAAGCGATAGCCAAAGCGAATGATATCCTCGGCGCTGATCTGGGCGACCAGATCGGCGTCGGCATCCGAGTAAAACCCACGCCAATCGCGGGCACGGTCCGAGGTATTGGCTTGTGGCAAGGGCGTCAGGCGGAAGCCCAGATGCGTCTCGAACTTTGCCAAATCAGTGTCGAGATGCTCCAGCCGCGCATAGAGGCTGGCGCGCTCAAACCCCAGACGGTCGCGCATATAGGCGGTGTAGGGCCAGAGACTGAAGGCGGTGCGGGTCTGGGCGTGGTTGAGGAAGCCACTGAAATCATGTGATTTTGCCAGACCCACGGCGGGATGCGCGAAGTTCTGTGTCCGCAGCCAGTGGTAATAGCTGACCGCGCGGTCCCACGGATTGCGCACCAGCGTCAGGGTGAAGAAATCGGCAATCTCATCATCCGAGGCCAGCCCTGCGATGTCGGACAGCGTGGAATGCTTCCACAACCGCCCCGCCGATTTCACCCCTTTCAGCCGCCCTTTGCGGGCACGGGCCTTGGGGGTGTCGCCGATCAGGATATCATCCTTCATCGCGCGATCTTCCAAAGCAAGGCTGAGGGCTGTGCCCCCCGTCTTGGGGATATGCACGAAGATAAACCGCCGCCCGCGTGAAATGATCATGGCGTGACCTGCACAATAGTGCCGTTTTCGCGGGCATCCATTCGGCAGGAAAACGCGCCCCCAGCGCGTTTTCTAATCTGCCTCAAACCGCTCCCCCGGCTTTGGCGCTTGGATTTGCTCTTTTGAAAAATACTCCCGCCGGAGGCTTCTGAGCTTGGCCTGAGAGCCTCCGGCGGGGATATTTGAACGCAGAGGATAACCATGGCTAGACCTGATTGGGCAGGGGTTGCCCATCCAGATGTGCAATCAGGTTGGCGACGGCCATCATGCCCATCGCGGTGCGGGTTTCCAGAACGGCAGTGCCAAGATGGGGCAGCAGGGTGACGTTTTCCATATTGAGCAAGGCGGGGGTGATCTGCGGCTCGTTTTCATAGACATCGAGGCCCGCTCCAGCAATTTTCCCCGTTTGCAGCGCGGCGGCAAGGGCTGTTTCATCCACCACATCGCCGCGCGCGATGTTGATCAGGATGCCATGCGGAGCCATTTGTGCCAAGGCCTCGGCGTTGATCAGATGGCGGGTGGCGGGACCGCCGGGGACGGCGATCACCACGAAATCGGCTTGCAGGACTTCGGGCATGGAGACCTGTTGTGCGGGGACGCCCGCGTCTGTGGCGGAACGGTTGTGATAGATCACCCGCATGTTGAAACCGAAATGGCAGCGCCGTGCAATGGCGCGGCCGATACGGCCCATGCCGATGATGCCGACGGTTTTGCCCGAGACCGCAGCACCCAGCATTTGCGTCGGGTGCCAGCCTTGCCATGCGCCTTGGCGCAGCATCCGCTCGCCTTCGCCCGCGCGCCGCGCGGTCATCAACAGCAAGGTCAGCGCCACATCGGCGGTGGCATCGGTGACAGCCCCCGGCGTGTTGGTGACAGCGATGCCAAGCGTCGCGGCGGCTTTGGTATCGATGTGGTTGAAGCCCACCCCGAAATTGGCGAGCAATTTCGCCCTGAGGGCGGGCACATCAGCGAAGACCTCGGCTTTGAACAGATCGCCCAAAGTTGGCAGCACCACATCATAATCGGTGAGGGCAGCGCGCAGTTCGACCGCATCCAGCGGCAATGTGCTGTCGCGTGCTGTCACCTCAAAGCGCGCGCGGGCGGCTTGCATGACCGGATCGGGCAAGGGGCGGGTGATCAGCAGTTTCATCAGAACATCTTTCCGCCCAAGGGCACGTCATGGCCGGGGCCAATCAGCACAACCTCGCCCGTCGCATCGGGCAGGCCAAGCACCAGCACTTCCGAGATCATTTTGCCGATCTGACGCGCGGGGAAATTGACCACGGCCAGCACCTGACGCCCGATAAGCTCTTCTGGTGCATAGTGTTTGGTGATCTGGGCCGAAGAACGTTTCTCGCCAATCTCGGGGCCGAAATCGAGCCAAAGCTTGATCGCGGGCTTGCGCGCCTCGGGGTAAGGTTCGGCGCGGGTGATGCAGCCGACGCGGATATCGACCTTTTCAAAGTCGGCGTAGGTGATTTGGGGGGCAGCCTCGGTCATTTTCCCAGCTCCCTGCCCCGGTCGGCGGCGGCTTTGACGGCGCGTTGAAGCAAATCGGGAAAGCCCGTATCGGGATCCATCAGCACCGCCAAAGCTGCCGCCGTGGTGCCGCCCGGAGAGGTTACGTTGATGCGCAGCTGGCTGGCGGGTTCTGTCGACTGATAGGCGAGTTCGCCCGCGCCGCAGACGGTTGCCCGCGCCAGTTTCATCGCAATCTCGGCCGACAGCCCTTCGGCCTCACCCGCTGCCGCCATCGCCTCGATCAGATGAAAGACATAGGCCGGGCCCGAGCCGGAGACGCCCGTTACGGCATCAATCTGGTGCTCACCGTCGAGTTCCACCACCTGCCCCACCGCCAGCATCAACTGATGCGCCAGGGCGAGGCCAGCCGCCCCCGCATAAGTGTTGCCGCAAATGCCGGTAATGCCCCGCCCGACCATCGCCGGGGTGTTCGGCATGGTGCGCACGATCGGGGTGTGATCCCCCAAGGCGGCCTCAAAGGTGGCAATCGAGGTGCCTGCGGCAATCGACACGAACAGGGTCCTGCCATTGCCCAAGGCTTGCAGCGCAGGCAAGGCCGCCCCCATCATCTGCGGCTTGACCGCCAGCAAGGCAACGGCGGGCGCAGGCGGCATGCCTTTGTTGAGATGCACTCCGGTGGCTTTCAGCCAATCGCTGGGATGCGGTTCGATCACCCAGACCGAGGATGCAGGCACTCCCGCCGCCAACCATCCGGTCAGCAGGGCGGTACCCATCTTGCCACACCCAAGCAGAACCAACCCATCACGGGCGACCACATCCAGCACCATCGAAAACTCCCCTTTTGCAGAGAGGTTAGTGCGGTTTGGCCTGACATTGAATCGAAAATCGTGGCGATTTGAGATTAAGCGCCGACCGCAAGATTGGCGCCGCCGAAACGCTCCGCGCTTCAGGCCCGTCCGTAAGCCTCGGCTATCGCGACTTTCATCGCCTCGGCCGGGGATTTGTCGGCCCAGGACACCAGTTGGAACGCTGGATAAAACCGTTCAGAGGCGGTGATCGCGCCGGAAATCAATCGGTCAATCTGCTCGGGTGCCACCATCTGCCCGCCCGCGAGGCACAGCCCATAGCGGAAAACCATCAGCTTTTGCTCGGCCCAATAGGTGAAAGCCCCGGTCCAGACCATGTCATTGCAGCGGTTCAGCACATCGTAGAGCGCAGCCATCTTTTCCGTCGGCGGCTCCATCTCGAAGGTGCAGATCAGGCGGAGGGTTTCGTCCTGCGCCGACCATGCGAGGGTCAGCGCATAGGTGCGCCATTGGCCCTCAACCGCCATTGCGATCTGGTCATCGGTGACGCGATCAAACTCCCAATCATGGTGGGCGGCAAGATTTTCCACGATATCGATCGGGTGAAGATCATCACTCAGCAGGTAATCTTCGGAAAAAGACATGGGCCGGCCTCACAATAAAGCCCCAGCGACGATACCGTCCCCTATGGGCTGGGCGCCTGGCAACCAACAGCATAACCCGGCATCGCCCTTACTAGATATAGTGCGGGCATGGGGGAAGCCTGTAAAGCAGATTTTGGAGAAATCTTCTGTGGACAAGATTGTTTGTGTGTGGCGTGACAGCAAAAGCTGCAGAGTTTGACACCAGAGTCTGCAGCAACGCGAATTTGGTTTGCGAGGTCAGATGATCAGACGCAACAGCCAGTAGATCAGACCACCTACCACGGCAATGCCTCCACTTACGCCGTCGACCAGTACCAAGGCATCAACGATGTCTCGTCCGCCACGCGCAATCATCACTGACAGGCGAGTTGTTAATCGGTAGAGAGCGGGCACCTTTGCAGCTTCCGATAATGTCACGTCGGTCGCGATCTGGGCATCCTCATGGAATTCGGATGCAAGATCCTCGTCTGACAGAGAAGCGGCCGCGTCCGAAATGTAAATTAAATCTTGACGTGCGGCTTCATCTGCCTCCGCAAACCGCGCCCCTATCCGAGCAGTCACAACTTCGTTCACGGATGGGCAAGCGTTGCGTAAGTCGAGCGCAGACGTCTGCAAAACAGAACTCAGATCTCCGGTAATGGCATCATCAGGCAATTCCCCACTTTCGATATCCCTTGAAATGTGGGCAGCCGTCCTAAGAAAAGTGTCATGTAATCGAAGTGGGCGATCCGGATAGCGGGCAATTCGCTCCTCCAGCAGTTCTAGGTCCGCAGCCAGCGCTGAGTACATGTTGCTCTTTGGACCGAAAAAATACTCACGTGTCCGTTCAATTTCGTCCGAAACTGCCTCGACCGCATCTCTCAGAATATCGCGATCGATACTTGACCGACCCGTTCTATGCCAAAAACCATCAGTACCAATATCGATCGAATCTTCGCCGAGAGGTCTGGTCTGAACAATGTGCGTCAGACGGATATCCGAGATCATGGCGTTGATATGTTCCACACCCTTGTGCCAATCCTCCCGGCCAATCAAAGCTATTTTCGTCAACAAACCCCAATCCTGGAGTCTGCCGAAGACTGCATTTTCGTACCAGTTGAGCCAAAAACGATCACCTTCGGTAGGCGGAAGGATACCGTGGAGTGGATCTGCGTGAGACGTAGCCAGAGGATTACCAGGTTCCCAAAGTGGCCGCGAATCCAAGTTTTCGCCACGTACAAACGCACCACAGTCGCTACGGATCATTTCCCAGTATGCCCGTAAGACATTTTCGTCAGAAATCCGTTCTCTATTTGCAGATATACCACCGCCAGTTATCCCGACTTCGCCGGATTCGGCGGTCGACGCGGCAAATTTGGCTGTGATTTTAAAATCAGAGTTGTGGCCCGCCTTTGCTGCGTCAATGGCAGCGTGCTCAGCCGCCATCCCGGCCTTTCGCGCTTCTGTTCCGAACGATTCAAGGTCTAGGGCACCGGAATAGCGCTCATCTAAGCCAGCCATCATCGCCGCAAAGGTAGTTTCGGCGCTTGGCCGAACAGTTGCGACCCCTGCAGTCAAGTTGCGGCGCAAGATTGGTAGGGCATCAACCGTAAATGGTGATGAATTTGGAAATAACGCCAGGAGCCAAACACTGGGCAAAACTCGCATAGCCACTCGATGCGCAATCTCGCGAGCAACGCGATTGGCTGCCCGCCGCTCCCTATCTGTTGTTTGTGGCAAGCTTTCAAGCCACTCTCTCAAGCTCTCCGCATCATTGATTTGCGAAAGTTCCATCGCGTCCACACCTCAATGCTGCTCAGTTTGACACTGGCGATGTTTCATAGCCCATGCAATCACCGTGTCTGGCAAAGCGCTATCTTTAGAAGCCAGCCACCCGTAGCTCGAGGTCAACGCCTCGCCCCGCTTAGGTACCGTCCCTTTGCTCGCGACGATATAGGCGGTTTCCCGACGATATCGGATCGGCCGACCATATGGTCGTCTTTATTCGGACCTTAGGGCGGTGGCCTCTTCGATCATGCGCGCCAGATAGTCTCGTGCAAGGCGGGCAACGTTCAAAGGCGACTTATCCTCCAGCGCAACTCCTAAATGGTGGGTGGGAGGCGCAATGCTCTTACTGTTCCGGGCTACGATAGGGGCAAGCTGCGCGCTAGGAGCAAATTCGCGCACTAGCACCGGTAAGCCATCGATGCTTTCAAACCTCATCCCGCCATCGGCAGTGGAATTTACCATGACACCTTTGCTGAAACCCTCACCTCTAACACCAATCCCTACAAACCCCGGATGATACTCGGTTGGCACTTCTAGTCCGTGCTCGTCGGCGTTTCTGGCCTCATAAAGATACTTAAGCAGGGGATCGGAGAGCCGCTCCGCCTTCTTGGCGGCGAACCATTCAGTTGAGGGCCCCGATATTTTCGAGCCTTTCTCGAAAATCGTATATGCGCTCTTCCAACTCGTCAGAAATATGTTCCAGAGCGCCTGAAATTTCTTGTAAGGCATGTCGCCGCTGAGTTGTTCGAGGGCAATATCGACCCCAGCTAGCCGAGTCCCAGCTTTCTCAATCGATCGTGTGTCCATCCCGGCGCAGCTCCGTCCATAAATTGCAACAATTGTGGTCCGAACTATGAGAACCAGAACTCTGGATGTCGCACGCAGCATCATTTAAGGGCACGTTAAAGCAAGCCTTAAATTGGCGCTTCGAGCAGATGTAGCTCTCCATCTGGCAACGACCGCTGAAGCTGTGCCGCCATCTCAAACGGCGCACCCAGCCACGTTTCCCACTCGGCTGATTTGGTCAAAATCACCGGCATCGCCTTGGGGTGGATCGCTCCGACTTCAGCGCTGGGCGCGCAGGTCAGAAAGGCGAACAGGTCATCGACGGTCTCGCCATCTTTAACTTTGCGCAGTGACTTCCAGCCGCGGACTTCAATTCCGGCAAAGAACATCGGTGTGCCTTCTTGGGCTGGCCCGAACCACTGATTGCCGCCCGGCTTAGGCTCGGCAAACGATGTCACAGGAACAAGGCAACGATGGGCTGGGCCCAGCCAGCGCCGCCAATGGGGCGAACCGAGATTGCGCACGTTGGTCACACCGGGGTCACGTGCGGTTTTCAGCACCGAAGGCGGTGACGGCATACCCCAGCGCGCCCGCACCAGCTCCAGACCTTCAGGCCTGTGACGGATGATCGGTGCCAGTCGATCCGGGTAGATGTCGCCCGGCTCAAGATTGCCGGTGCTGTTTTCAAGCCCCGCGAACAACTGGCGCATCGCGTCGACTGCCATCGTCTGATTGTAGAGATTACACACTTCGATCTCCTCAACTGCGCCATTTCCGCGTGGCGCATTGGGTG
>NZ_JAXMJJ010000045.1:0-109622 GCF_034376685.1 Cypionkella sp. | reverse complement strand
AGGCTTTGCAGGCCTCGGCCGCGACCGTGGTCATTTCTTCGTCCGTCAGGGCCGAATATCTCGCATCGTCCTTCAGCGACTCTTTCACGGCGATGCCAACGGTTGTCATGTTCTGCGCATCCAGCAGCGAGAAATCGTTGCAAGTGACGGTCGACGGATCGACCTTAACGTCCTCGGCGAAAGCCGGAGCGGCAAGCAGAGCAACGGCTGCAAAAGCAATGGAAAGTTTCATGGTGTGGTCCTCCTCTAGCGCCCGGCATTGATGCGGGCTTGTTAGAGGTAGGCGCTATGGATGGGCAAAGGAGTCCAACAGGCTGGGTTCACGCAGCCGTGTAGGGGGTGCAGGCGAAGTTGCGCTGGCGGAATCCAGCCTCTGCGCAGAAACGCGCCCACCCCATTCAAAGGCAATGAATCCACGGCTTTTCCGCGTTTCGGATCGCAACTTAACGGGAACAGGCGCGTTAACACTTCCGGTTTGGAAAACGTTTTCTCGTTTGCCAATGGGAAGGTTGCTTTCGCCGCAATAGCTGCGCAGCGATTTCAGCGGATCACCCGCTACGCGCGCTTGCCCACCACAGCCACGCCCAAGACTTCCAGCACTTTCGCCTCGATATGGGCGGCATCCATGCCGGCGCTGCGATACATCGCTTCGGGGGAGGCGTGGTCGATGAAAGTGTCGGGCAGCACCATCGAGCGGAATTTCAGGCCGTGATCGAAGATCGCCTCATCGGCCAGCAGTTGGGCGACATGGCTGCCGAAGCCGCCGATGGCACCTTCTTCGATGGTGATCAGGGCTTCGTGAGTGCGGGCCAGATTGAGGATCAGATCGCGGTCCAAAGGTTTGGCGAAGCGGGCGTCGGCTATGGTGGGGGTCAGGCCCTTGGCTGCAAGGCTTTCGGCGGCTTTTTGCACTTCGCTTAGGCGGGTACCGAAGGACAAAAGGGCGACGCGGCTGCCTTGCTGGATCAAGCGGCCTTTGCCGATTTCAAGGGGGATGCCTTTGGCGGGCATTTCCACCCCGGTGCCTTCGCCGCGCGGGTAGCGGAAGGCGATGGGGCCGGAATTATGGGCGGCAGCGGTGGCAACCATGTGGACGAGTTCGGCCTCATCTGCGGCGGCCATCACCACGAAACCGGGGAGGTTGGCGAGGAAAGCGATGTCAAAACTGCCTGCATGGGTGGCACCGTCTGCGCCGACAAGGCCCGCGCGGTCGATGGCGAAGCGGACGGGCAGGCGTTGGATGGCGACGTCATGCACCACCTGATCGTAGCCGCGTTGCAGGAAGGTGGAATAGATCGTGCAGAACGGCTTCATCCCACCCGCAGCGAGGCCTGCCGAGAAGGTGACGGCGTGTTGTTCGGCAATGCCGACGTCAAACGTGCGTTTGGGGAAACGGGCGGCGAACAGATCAAGCCCAGTGCCATCGGGCATCGCGGCGGTGATGGCGACGATTTTGTCATCGGATTCGGCTTCGCGGATCAGAGCCTGAGCGAAGGTTTTGGTGTAGCTGGGGGCGTTGGAGGCGGCTTTTTGCTGCACGCCGGTCAGCACGTCGAATTTGCCGGTGGCGTGGCCTTTGTCGCGGGCAGCCTCGGCGGGGGCGTAGCCTTTGCCTTTTTTGGTCAAAACGTGGATCAGCATCGGGCCGGTGGCGCGGGCTTGGGCAGTTCTGAGCACGGGCAGCAGTTGGTCAAGGTCGTGACCGTCAATGGGGCCGACGTAGGAAAAGCCGAGTTCTTCGAACAAGGTGCCGCCCACGGCCATGCCTTTCAGCATTTCCTTGGCCCGGCGCGCACCTTCCTGAAACGGCTCGGGCAGCAGCGACACCATGCCTTTGGCGGCAGATTTCAGATCCTGAAACGGCTCGCCCGCATACATCCGGGAAAGGTAGGCTGACAGCGCGCCAACTGGCGGGGCGATGGACATTTCGTTGTCGTTCAGGATGACGAACAGGCGTTTTTTCAGATGGCCCGCGTTGTTCATCGCCTCAAACGCCATGCCTGCGGACATGGAGCCATCACCGATCACCGCAACAGCGTCGCCGGGATCGCCGCCGAGGTTTGCAGCCATCGCAAAGCCAAGCGCGGCGGAAATCGAGGTGGACGAATGCGCAGCACCAAACGGATCATAGGGGGATTCGCTGCGTTTGGTGAAACCCGACAGGCCATTTTCGGTGCGCAGGGTGCGGATGCGGTCGCGCCGCCCAGTGAGGATTTTATGCGGATAGCATTGGTGGCCGACATCCCAGATGATCTTGTCGCGCGGGGCGTGGAAGATGGCGTGCAGCGCAACGGTCAACTCGACCACGCCAAGGCCCGCGCCAAGGTGGCCGCCAGTGACCGAAACCGCCGAGATGGTTTCGGCGCGCAACTCGTCAGCGAGTTGTTTGAGCTCGCGGTCTGACAGCGATTTCATATCCGAGGGCAGCTTGACCCGATCAAGCAGCGGGGTGTTGGGTTTGTCAGCCATAGGTGCCTCAGCTTTCCCGCGTGATGGTGAAACGGGCGCAGTCGATCAGGTTTTGCGCGGATGCGCCGTAGGGAGCAAGGTGGTCACAGGCCTCTGATACCAAAGATTTGGCGCGGGCGCGTGCGGCATCAAGCCCCAGCAGGGAAACGAAGGTGGCTTTGCCAGCGGCTGCGTCTTTTTGCAGGCGTTTTCCGGCAATGGCGGCATCGCCTGTAACGTCGAGAATGTCATCGGCGATCTGGAAGGCAAGGCCAAGGGCGGTGGCATAGGCGCGCAGGGGGCGAGGGTTCTGTTCGGCCAGAATCGCGCCTGCCTCGGTCGCAAAGCGGATCAGCGCGCCGGTTTTGCCCGCTTGCAGCGCGGTGATTTCGTCAAGGGTCAGCGGGGTCGTGGCGGATTCTGCGGCGATGTCGAGCGCTTGGCCCAACACCATGCCCTGCGCGCCGGAGGCTTTGGCGAGGCCCGCGATCAGTTTCAGGCGGATCTCGGGCGTGCCAAGTGCCGGGTCTGTCAGCAGATCAAAGGCGAGGGTTTGCAGGGCATCGCCGGCAAGGATGGCGGTGGCATCATCCCATTTGACATGCACGGTGGGCTGGCCGCGACGCAGGCTGTCATTATCCATCGCGGGCAGGTCGTCATGCACCAGCGAATAGGCGTGCAGGCATTCCACAGCGGTGGCGGCCGCAATCGAGGTTGCGGGGGCAATGCCCAGCATGCGGGCGGATTCCAGTGTCAGAAACCCGCGCAGGCGTTTGCCCCCGGCGCAGGCATAGCGCATGGCGTGGATCACCGGTTGATCGGGAAGGTCAGCAAACGCTTGGTCGATGCGGGTCTGGATCAGCCCGGCATCGGCGGCGAGATATGCGGGAAAGCTCACATCCCCTCCACCGGGGTGGTGCCGACGGCGCGGCCTTCGGCGGCGCGGATCAGCTCGACTTTTTCCTCGGCGGATTTCAGTTTGGCGGCACAATGGGCCTTCAGGGCGGCCCCGCGTTCATACAGCGCAATGGATTGTTCCAGCGCGACTTCGCCACGCTCCAACTGGGTGACCACGGATTCGAGGGCGGCCATCGCCTCTTCAAATGACATATCTGCCACGGCTTTGTCGGTCATCGCCCGCGCTCCTGCAAAACACCCACATGTGCGGCAACCGAAGCGGTCAGCGCGGGCAGATCATAACCGCCCTCAAGGCAGGATACCACCCGGCCCGCGCAAAGGCTTTCCGCCAAATCACAAATCCGCCGGGTGAGCCAGGCGTAGTCTTCGGTCTGCCACTCAAGACCTGCAAGCGGGTCGTCTGCATGGGCGTCAAAGCCTGCCGAAATCAGGATCAGATCGGGCTTCCACGCGGCGATGCGGGGGAAGATCAGGCGTTCATAAGCTTCACGCATCGGGCCGGAGCCAGTGGCTTCGGACAGCGGGACGTTGAGGATTTGGCCATGCGCGCCCTTCTCGGACGGACTGCCCGTGCCGGGATACAGCGGCATCTGGTGGCTGGAGCAGAACAGCGCGCGGGGCTCGTGCCACAGCAGATCTTGCGTGCCGTTGCCGTGATGCACGTCGAAATCGACGATCGCGACGCGGGCAAGGTTGTGCTGATGCAGCGCGCGCAGGGCCGCGATGGCCACCGTTCCAAAGATGCAAAACCCCATCGCAGTCTCGGATTCCGCATGGTGACCGGGGGGACGTGCGGCGAGGAAGGCGTTGCGCGCCTCACCCGCAAGGACGGCATCAACGGCAGCACAGGCACCACCAACCGCATGCAAAGCCGCGGTGACAGAGCCGGGCGAAAGATAAGTGTCAGCGTCAAGCTGCGCCCAACCAGCGGCAGGCACGGCGGCGCGCACCCGGGCCAGATAGCGGGCAGGATGCGCGCGCAGAATATCGGCATCATCGGCCAGCGGCGCGTTGCGGTGGATCAGATCAAGACCCTTCAGCCCCGCCTGCACGGCAGCATAGCGGGCGACCTGCTCGGGATGGCCGGGGGGCATCAGGTGGTTTTCGGACTGTGGTGAGTGAAGGATCAGCGTTGTCACAAGATCGGCCTTTTGCACTTTGGCCGGAATGGTAATGCAGCTGGATCGAAACCGGAACCACGGATTGCGGCTGATTTCGACAACAAAACCCGGACTCACATGCGGCGAGCCCGGGTTTTCAATGGTAGAGACTACTGCGTCAGAAGCGGTCAGACCTGATGCGATCAGTGGTGATGCTCTGGCAGGTCTTTCAGCTGCTCTTTCGTCCAAGAGGTGACGCCGTGGATGTTGCCATCCTCGTCCCGCATCAAATTGATCTGGTCGACGCTGACCAACACGGGCTTTGAGCCTATGCCCAGAAATCCACCGACATCAAGCACCACGTCGGTCACGGCACCTGCGCCATGAACATGCGAAATGGTGCCGATTTTGGTATCATCCGCGCCATATACCGGCGCATCTTCCAAAACCGCCGTGTTGAATTCGGTGCGGTTCAGCGGGGTATGTTTGCTGTGGTCCATCTTGTCCTCCAAGGTTATGGGCGCAAAACTGTGAAAACGCCGCCCGCAAACGGGGCAGAAGCTCGACTGCCATTGCGTTGGCCAAGGTGGGAAATCGGGAAAACCACCCTGTTCTTCATGCCGTTGCGCCCGATTGACATGCAGGCGGCGCTTTCATGACAAAAACCCGCGACGTTCGCGACGGTTCCGCCTACGGGCTGCGATGGCTTGGCTGAGCGAAAATACGCCGAAAACAGGACGGTTTCTGGCTGGTTGGGCAGGCCAGTGTGGTCGAGCGGAATCACCGCCCGACCCTGCAGGGTTTAGCCTTGCACTTCCTGGCAGGCGATGGTTTCGGCAATCGCCTCATCCGTGCCGGACAGATCAATCGACATCACATCAGCGCCTTCGCTTTGCAGCGTCATGGTGTTTTTCGCGGCGAGGTCGGTCAGGAAATCAACACTGTCGAAGGTAACCATGACGCCCGGCAGATCATCAAGATGCAGACCCGTGGCACTGCCGTCATATTTTTCGTCATCCAGCATGAAGCTGATCGGGTATTCGGTGTCGTCGGTGATCTCACCCCAAGCGGTGTTGGCGGCGATCACATAGCCATTGCCTGCGGTGCGGTCAAAACCGATGCGGACATGGGAGCCGTCTTCAAAATCCGACGACAGCAGGCAACCGTTGCCCAAAGTCGGATCAACCTCTACCGCCCAACCGCCCGCCTCGGAATAGGGCACAAGGTCTTGCGCGAAGGCGGTGGTGGACAGCAGAGCAAAGCCGCAGGCGGCTGCGCATTTCAGCAGGGTCATGGTCTCTCCCAAAGATTGTTATTTGGCCAAACTGGCAGGAAATTATTAAGGAACCGTCGCCAGAAGCGTCAGTCGGTTTGCAACATGTAGCCTTCACCGCGCACCGTTTGCAGATAGCGCGGGGATTTCGGATCGTCCTCGATCTTGCGACGCAGACGGGTGATTTGCACATCAACCGCACGTTCCTGACCTGCGCTGTCTTCGCGCGGCATGTCGCCCACCAGTTTATCGCGCGACATCGGCGTGCCCGGTTGCGCCGAGAATATCCGCATCAAGGCGGCCTCTGTTGAGGTCAGCCGGATCAGATCCTGACCGCGCCACAGCTCGCCGCGATCCATATCATAGCGCACCGGACCCATGTGCAGCACTTTCGGCGCGGGGCTGGAGGCTTTGGCGGCAGGCACACGGCGCAGGATGGCGTTGATGCGCAGCAGCAGTTCTTTCGGCTCGAACGGCTTGATCAGATAATCGTCGGCGCCGGCTTCAAAGCCTTCGATGCGGTTGTTGGTCTCGCCCTTGGCGGTCAACAGCAGGATCGGCACGGTCAGGTTTTGGCGCAAGGCACGGGTGAGGCTGATGCCGTCTTCGCCGGGCATCATCACATCCAGCACCAGCATGTCAAAATCAAGCCCCGCCAGCAGGCGGCGGGCTTGGGCTGCGTCGCGCGCGGTCGATACGAGGAACCCGTTGCGGATCAGGAATTTCTGCAACAGGCCACGGATGCGCTCGTCGTCGTCCACGACCAGCAGGTGAGCGGGTAATTCGGTCATGTGCTGCCCTCTTTCAGGCCTTGATACTGTCGGCGTTGCTCGGCGTCCATCATTGCCTCAAGCACAGTGCGAAAGCCTTGCACGGCGCTGGGGCCTGCGGCGCGGTAGGCGGCGCGCATTCTGGCCCGTTGGGCATCCGACAAGGCGCGTTCAAGGCTGTGGCCCTTGTCGGTGAGGTAAAGGTGCCGCTCGCGTTTGTCCTGTTTGCCGATACGGGCCTCAACAAGACCATCTTCGAACAGGGTGCGCAGCACGCGGTTCAGCGATTGCTTGGTGACGCCGAGGATGGTCAGCAGATTGCCCACGGTGGTGCCCGGAGAGCGGTTGATGAAATGCACGGCGCGGTGATGGGCGCGGCCATAGTCCATGTCTTCAAGGATGCGGTCGGGGTCAGCCGTGAAGCCGCGATAGGCGAAGAACATCGCCTCGATGCCCTTGCGCAGGTTCTCATCGGTCAGGAACAGCAGGCTTTCGCCGCCGGTGCTTTGTTCGGCCATTGGGTATCCTCCGCCCCACAAGATACGTCAGCCTTGTTGACATTCCAAGACATAAGGTTTAGCGGATTCGTGATTTCGCGCAATATTATGTCCGTTTTGGACCTATACAGCGCAATATTCGCAAATATGGAGGCTGCGATGGCTGGGTATGACGATCGGGACGGATTCATCTGGATGGATGGCAAGCTGGTGGAATGGCGTTCGGCCAATGTGCATATCCTGACCCATGCGCTGCATTATGCGTCGTCGGTGTTTGAAGGTGAGCGCTGCTATAACGGCAAGATTTTCAAATCGGTGCAGCATTCGGAGCGGCTGCGGAAATCCGGCGCGCTGTTGGATATGGACCTGCCCTATTCGGTGGCCGAGATTGAGGCGGCGAAAGAGGCCACGCTGAAGGCCAATGGGTTGACCGATGCCTATGTGCGGGCCTTGGCTTGGCGTGGCGCCGGTGAGGATATGGGCGTGGCGTCGAAGAAAAACCCGATCCGCATGGCGGTGGCGGTGTGGTCTTGGGGCAATTACTACGGCGACGCCAAGACCAAGGGGGCGAAGCTGGACATCGCCAAGTGGAAGCGGCCCTCGCCTGAAACCATCCCGCATGAAGCCAAGGCGGCGGGGCTTTATATGATCTGCACGATGTCGAAACATGCCGCCGAGGCGAAGGGCTGTTCGGATGCGATGATGTTCGACTATCGCGGTTATGTGGCCGAGGCGACGGGGGCGAATATCTTCTTTGTGAAGGATGGTGAGGTTCACACGCCGCTGCCGGACGCGTTCCTGAACGGCATCACCCGGCAGACGGTGATCGGGATGCTGCGCGATCAGGGGATTGTGGTGCATGAGCGGCACATTCTGCCCGCCGAGTTGGAGGGGTTCCAGCAGTGCTGGCTGACCGGGACAGCGGCGGAGGTTACCCCGGTTGGGCAGATTGGCGAGTATAACTTTGAGGTCGGGGCGCTGACTTTGGGGATCTCGGATCAGTATGAAAAGCTGGTGCGGGCCTGAGGGTTTAGGCTTCCGGTTTTGGAGAGAATGAGGAAGGTCCCAACTCGGGACCTTTTTTATATGTTTGGAGTCATGGGGTTAGGGGTAAGGTTTTAAGAGTTTGTTAAGGATTAGGTGGAATTGGGGTTTCGACAGCCGCTGTTTGGGCCAAATTTATCAACCTAGATGAACGTCTGTTTTGAGCCGATTCTGTTGAAAAACTCGCGGCCTCGCTCGAAGGCTGCAGATCATTAGAAAACTATCCCGCAGAATGGCCTATCTGAAAACGTCGTATGCCTAGAGGTCCTTTGCGAGAGAAAAGTTCCAAGTTTTCGACACGGTTTTTGTTAGGCGGAGTTTTTCAACACAATCAGCCCAAAGCGAACAAACTTGCATATGCGAGTTCAGTCGATTCGAGCAACAAAATCCAAGATATGCTTGGAAGATTTTGCCGCGTTTGCTTGTAGTAGAAAATGCGGGCCCTCAATCACAATAGCCGTATTTAGAGGACGGTCAAAATCTGATGCCATTCTTGAAGGGATCAATCTATCACTTCTTGCAGTCAAATAAATGGTTGGAACCTCAATGCTGCCAAGCTGCTTAACGACATTGACCTCAAGAACTTCTCGTAGTCGTCCTGCAATTGTCGATGCCGGAACCGCCTTCATCACTTGCCTGAACCTCTTCGTAAATTCCGGTGTCGCCCACCTGCCCATTAGGAAAGGTTGAGCCAGTCGCATCAGTAGGCGCGACTTAAATGGAGCTATATCAATAAGGTAAGTAAGAAATTTTGGCACCTTTATCGGTGTCTTTGCAAAGGTCGCAACAAATACCACGCCTCGAAGTCCTATTGGTTTTTGGGAGGCGATCATGACAGCGAGCGGACCAGAAAAAGACTCTGCGACGATGATGTATTCGGAAGCAGGTAAAACCTCTTCCACTTTCGTTTTGAGGTCTTGGTAAGAAATCATGTCTGGCGCGTATTGAGCGGCGGTCACTTCATGCTCAGACGCGAGCATTTCTACGACTTCGGAAAGGAGTTTCCCCGTGCCATCTAGACCCGGCAAGATCAGTATCTTCATGCGTGAATACTAGCGTTCTGAAGTCTCAACCGCCAGTCTTATCGAATGTCCGTTCCGTCCCGCTTAGCCGCCATTCGGCATATCGTGCGTTTAGCCTAAACGGGATTTCAGATCTATCGGCTCTTGCCCGGAATCAAGGCGCTTTAGCGCCGCCGGGCCGCGCCCGACCTCCCGCCGGGAGGGCGCGTTTGCTATGGTTGCCAGCAGAAAATCTGCGGGAGGGGTTGAGGGATAAAGCGCCTAGAACGGGCGTGGGCGCGTCCTCCCGAGGTCGGGCGCGGCCCTGTGTTATGCGTCGTCGGGAAGCGGCTTTGGCGGCGGGGGCTTGTTCAGGCCTGCTCGCCGCGCTCGATGCGCAGGTAGTGTTGCAGGCGGGGGTTGTCGTCGCTGCGCGATTGCGGGCGTTGGTGCAGGGTGCGCGGGGCTGTGGACGACAGGCTGCGCTCGACGCGCAGGAAGTGCTGCAAACGGCCACCATCGGATGTGGGGCGGTGATCGGCGAGGTGTTTGGTCATCTTGGCCTCCTGTTGCGCTGGCTGTTGTTTTGAGTTTGGGGCTTTGAGTCGGGCGAGGGTAGCACGGATCGGCGGGGCACCCTAGCGGTTGAGCGCAGCGGGTGCGGGGATTGGCCGATGGCGGTTCTGGAAGGGTGCGCTTGGGGGTGAGGTCGGATGCCTCCGGCTAACCGGAAGGGAAGTCCATTCCGGTCTGAGTATTTTTGTCAGTCTGAAAGCTGGGGCGGTGGCGCGCGAGGCCGTTCGGGAGAGCTGAAAAATCTGCTTGGCGCGGGCAAAAGCTGTGCTAGCCTTTGCGCAGTTTGACGGCAGTTTTTTCCTAGCTTTCTTTGATCTTTGACCTTCGATTTTGGAGCAATCTGATGATTACTTTGCGCAGGGGCAGCCTTGACCCGCATGTCGTTTTCTTACAGCGGATGTTGAACAACGCTTTGGTGCATGACCGCACGATTGCGGTGCTGGAGGAGGATGGCGATTTTGGCCGTCTGACCGACGCGGCGCTGCGGCGGTTTCAAAGCACCTATACCGGGCCGGTCGGGCGGCTGGTGCCGGATGGCATTGCGGGGCCGCTCAGCTGGCGGGCGCTGGGGCTGGTGACCGAGTTGGTGCATCCGCTGCCAGTGATCGGGCAGAATACCGCGATGAGTTGCTGGGTGGTGTCGGGGGGATTGGCCTCGGGGCGGATGACCAGTGCGATACCGGGGCAAGCGCAGTTTGATCCGGTGACGCCGGATGGTGGCGGCGGTGGCTTGCCGCCGAATATGGCCAATCTGGAGTTGTATGCGATCTCTTTGGGGATGCGGCTGGTGCGCAATCCTCCGGCGGAGATTGAGGGGCTGGAGCCGTATTTGCAGCGCGGTCCGCTGATCATGTGCGGCAGATGGGTGACGGGCGGCGCGCATGCGGTGGTGATCAGCGGCTATTACTCCGGGCCGGTGGCGTTTACCCGGATGATCCGGGTGAACAACTCGCTTCCCGTCGGGCGCGGTGCGCTGGAGGTGACGGATTATCCGGGGATGCAGTTGGGCGGCAATTTCATCAACGCCTTTGCGCTGATCGTGCGTTAGGGGGCGTCGCTGCCGGGACCGAAGCGGCGCGGCAGGGCGGGGGCCTCGGTTGTTGTGCTGGAGCCGAGCAGGCCTTGCGCCGTGGTGGTGACGTGGGTGGAGACTTTGTCCCATGTCAGGTCGGATTGCAGGAGGATGGCGGTGGCGATCAGGCCGGGGATCACCAGCACCGACAGGTTCAACAGGATGCCGAACGGCTGTTTGCGGGTTTTGTGGCGCAGGCGGTGTTGGGCGAGCTTTGCCCCAATCCAGCCGCCCAAGGTGGCGAGGATCAACAGGCTGCGCTCGGGGATGCGGCGTTCGGCGCGGATGGCACGAGATTTGTCGACGGCGAAGGCGGTATAGGCAAGGGCATTGGCCAGCAGGAGATAGCCTGCAAGGCAGAGCGCCGCGAAGGCGGTGGTGCCGGGGGTGATGAGGTCTGTGATCATGGCTTCGGTGTAGCGCGGGATCGTGGCAGATTTTCGGCGCTAGACCGCCGAAAACCCGCCATCGACGAAGAGTTGCGTGCCGGTGACGAATTCGGCGTCGTCGGAGGCGAGGTAGAGGGCGGCGCGGGCGATGTCTTCGGGTTGGCCGAAGCGGCCTTGGGCGGCTTTGATTGTTGAGTCGGAGGCATCGACGCCCAGCGCGGTGAGTTCTGCGACTTCGCGCAGGCCGTGTGGGGTTTCGATAAAGCCGGGGCAGACGGCGTTGCAGCGGATGCCTTTGTCGCGGAACTCGACCGCGATGGCGCGGGCGAACATGTGGCAGGCGCCTTTGGTGGCGTCGTAGAGGACTTCCATTGGGGTGGCGTAGACGGCGGAAATGCTGGAGGTGCAGACGATGGAGCCTTTGCCTTGCGCCAGCATCATCGGCAGCACGGCGCGGGTCATCAGGTACATGGATTTGACATTGACGTCGAACAGCATGTCCCAATCGGCTTCCTCGGTCTCAAGGAAGGGTTTGATGACGATGGTGCCAGCGTGGTTGAACAGCACGTTGACCGGGCCAAGCTGGGCTTTGACGGTGGCAACGGCGGCGTCGACTTGATCTTTGCGCGACACATCGGCGGTGGCGAAACAGGCGCGGTGGCCTCGTTGCACGAGGTCAAAGGCGAGGGCTTGGCCTGCGTCGACATTGCGGTCGATGATGCCCACCGCAGCGCCTTCAGCGGCGAACAGGCGGGCGGCAGCGGCGCCGATGCCAGTGGCCCCGCCCGAGATGATAGCCACTTTGCCTTTTAGCCGATCCATATGTGCCCCCTGCCCTGTTGGCCGCAGCCTAGCAGGGCAAGGGGCGCTTTCAAGCGGTTAGACAAGCGTGGTGGTCACGTCGACATTGCCTTTGATCGCATTCGAGTAGGGGCAGATGAAATGGCCACGGTCGACGATTTTCTGCGCGACATCGCGGTCAAGGCCGGGCAGCGCGACGGCAAGGGTGACTTGAATGCCAAAGCCGCCTTCGGCGCGCGGGCCGATGCCGACGGTCGAGGTGACAGTGGCGTTATCCGGCACGATGCCGAGTTTCTCGCTGCTGGCTGCGAAACGCATCGCGCCAAGGTAGCAGGCGGCATAGCCCACGGCGAACAACTGCTCGGGGTTATTGCCTGCACCGTTGCCGCCCATTTCTTTCGGCACGGCCAAAGTGACCGCCAGCGCGCCGTCTGTGGTGGCGGATTTGCCATCACGGCCACCGCCGGTTGCGGTGGCTTCGGTGGAGTAGACTACTTTCGTCGGCATGATGTATCCTTTGCGATTAAATCGTGTACGATGTATTTAGCCTGAGTCGGCAGCTGCGTCAAGCCCTTCAGGCTAGCGCGCCTTTGATAATGCTTTTGTGTCGATCTGGTTCCCGCGCAGCTTGCGACTTAATCGCGCACGATATACTTTGAGGCAAAGGAGTCCTGCCATGGAAACCAAACCCGCCCTGCCGATCTCGGAGATGATCTGCTTCTCGCTGTATTCGGCGACCCATGCGATGCAGCACGCCTATAAGCCGCTGCTGGAGGCTTTGGGGCTAACTTATCCGCAATATCTGGCGCTGGTGGCGCTGTGGGACGAGGACGGTCAGACGGTTGGCCAGTTGGGACAGGCGTTGCAGTTGGAGAGCAACACGCTGACGCCGTTGCTGAAACGGCTGGAGGCGCAGGGGCTGGTGGCCCGTGCGCGCGATGCCAAGGATGAGCGGCAGGTGCGGGTGACGTTGACCGAGGCGGGGCGCGATATGCAAGCGAGGGCTGCGACGATACCGGGGTGTATTCTGGAGAAATCGGGCATGACGCTGGCGGCACTGACGGCGCTGCGCGATCAGGTCAGCGCGCTGCGGGACCAGCTGCGGGCGGAATAAGCTGGCGGGTTGGGTCAGCAGGGAACCGCCGCGCGGGTGCGGCGGTTCAGGCTTTTGCTTACGGTGCTGGCTGCGCGGGGGTGGCCGGAGCGGGCACTTCACCGCCTTGCGGGATGATTGCGCCCTCACCCGGGGCTGGGGTCACTGGCGCTGCCGAGGTTGGGGCCTCTTGCACCTGACCTTGCGGGTCTTGCGGCGCGGGTGGATCGGATTGCGAGGATTCTTCAAACAGCCAAAAGACGATCAGCCCGACGCCAAAAACTGCGGCCAGTGCCATGCCGATCAGCGGGCCACGGTGGCGGCGCGCCTGTTTCTCGATGTTTGTGTTTGGAGCGGACATCGGGTTTCCCTTCTGATGAACCTGTGCAGAAGGGCAACGCGGCAGAGGACGGATCGTTCCCAAACTTCGGGAATGGGGGTTTCACACCCCCACGCGGCTTTGTGCCAAAGCCGCTTCCCCCGTGGGATATTTGCGCGCAGAGGATGATAATTTTAGATTAATTTGAAGGACCGGAGGTTGGGGCATCCGGTCCTTCAGTGCATGTTTATTTTAGTTGCCCAAGATCGTTGGCAGGCGCAGGCCCTGCTCTTTGGCGCAGTCAATCGCGGTTTCATAGCCCGCGTCGGCGTGACGCCAGACGCCGGAAGCGGGGTCATTCCACAGCACGCGCTCCAGCCGTTTCGCGGCATCATCGGTGCCATCGGCGACGATGACCACGCCGGAATGCTGCGAGAAGCCCATGCCGACGCCGCCGCCGTGATGCAGGGACACCCATGTCGCCCCCGAGGCGGTGTTGACGAGGGCGTTCAGCAGCGGCCAATCCGACACCGCATCGGAACCGTCCATCATGCTTTCGGTTTCCCGGTTGGGCGAGGCGACGGAGCCTGAATCGAGGTGATCTCGGCCAATGACGATGGGGGCTTTGAGCTCGCCCGATTTCACCATCTCATTGAACATCAGGCCCGCACGGTGACGATCCCCCAGACCGATCCAGCAGATGCGGGCGGGAAGGCCTTGGAAGGCGATGCGGTCGGCGGCCATATCGAGCCAGCGGTGCAGGTGGGCGTTTTCCGGGAACAGTTTCTTCATCGCAGCGTCGGTTTTGCGGATATCTTCCGGGTCGCCGGACAGCGCCACCCAGCGGAATGGGCCGATGCCTTTGCAGAACAAGGGGCGGATATAGGCGGGGACAAAACCGGGGAAGGCGAAGGCGTTTTCCAAGCCTTCTTCGAGGGCGACTTGCCGGATGTTGTTGCCGTAATCCAAGGTTGGCACGCCTGCGTTCCAGAAATCGACCATCGCTGCAACATGGGTGCGCATCGAGGCGCGGGCGGCTTTTTGCACCGCCGCTGGGTCGGTTTCTTGTTTCGCGCGCCATTCCGCAACGGTCCAGCCTTGCGGCAGATAGCCGTGCAGCGGATCGTGCGCCGAGGTTTGGTCGGTGACGATATCGGGGCGGGCGGTGCCTGCCTTCATGCGGCGGACCAGTTCGGGGAAGATGTCGGCGGCATTGCCCAGAAGACCGACCGATTTGGCTTCACCCTTGGCGGTCCATTCCGCGATCATCGCGAGGGCTTCGTCGAGGGTATGCGCTTTGGCGTCGACGTAGCGGGTGCGCAGGCGGAAATCGATGCGGGTTTCGTCGCATTCGACGGCGAGGCAGCAGGCTCCGGCCATCACAGCGGCGAGGGGCTGTGCGCCGCCCATGCCGCCCAAGCCGCCGGTGAGGATCCATTTGCCTTTCAGAGAGCCGTTGTAGTGCTGACGACCGGCTTCGGCGAAGGTTTCATAGGTGCCTTGCACGATGCCTTGGGTGCCGATGTAGATCCACGAGCCCGCGGTCATCTGGCCGTACATCATCAGGCCCTTTTTATCGAGCGCGTTGAAATGGTCCCATGTCGCCCAATGCGGCACGAGGTTGGAGTTGGCGATCAGCACGCGCGGGGCGTCTTTGTGGGTGCGGACCACGGCGACGGGGCGGCCGGATTGCACCACCAAGGTCTCATCATCTTCCAGCGTTTTCAGGGTGGCGACGATGCGGTCAAAATCGCCCCAGGTGCGGGTGGCGCGGCCGATACCACCATAGACCACCAGCTCATGCGGGTTCTCGGCGACGTCGGGATGCAGGTTGTTCATCAGCATCCGCATCGCGGCTTCGGTTTGCCATGATTTCGCGGTGATCTCGGTGCCGGTGGCCGGGTAGATGTCGCGCAGGTTGTGGCGGGAGTTGTCGAGCGGTTTGTTCATTTGCGGCCTCGGGTTACAAGGTGGGAAGGGTGAGGGTGGAGGCTTTGGCAAGTGCTCCGGTGGCGATCAGGTCGGCGGCGGCGGCAAGGTCGGGGGCCATGTAGCGATCATCGCCCATGGTGGCGACGTCTTTGCGCAGGCGGGCGACGACGGCTTGCAGCGGGGTGGAAGTTTGCAGGGGGGCGCGGAAATCGACGCCTTGCGCGGCGCAGATGGCTTCCACGCCGAGGATGACGTTGAGGTTTTGCACCATCTTGCCAAGCCGGACGGCACCGTGGGCGGCCATGCTGACGTGGTCTTCCTGGTTGGCGGAAGTGGGGGTGCTGTCGGTCACGCAGGGCATGGCGATGTGTTTGTTTTCACTCATCAAGGCGGCGGTGGTGACTTCGGCGATCATCAGGCCGGAGTTCAGGCCGGGGCGCGGGGTCAGGAACGGCGGCAGGTTGAATGACAAGACCGGATCGACCATCAGGGCGACGCGGCGTTGGGCGATGGCACCGATTTCGGCGAGGGCCAGCGCGATCATATCGGCGGCAAAGCCCACGGGTTCGGCGTGGAAGTTGCCGCCCGAGACGATGAGGCCTGCCTCGGTCAGCACCAGCGGGTTGTCGGTGGCGGCGTTGGCTTCGATCTCCAAGGTGGTGGCGGCTTGGCGCAGCACGTCCATCGCGGCACCCGTCACCTGCGGTTGGCAGCGGATGCAATAGGGGTCTTGCACGCGGGCGTCGTCGGTCATGTGGCTTTCGCGGATTTCCGAACCGGCCAGTAGGGCGCGCATGAAGGCGGCGGCTTCGATCTGGCCTGCGTGACCGCGCAGGGTGTGGATTTCAGGTTGCAGGGGTGCTGTAGAACCCATGATGGCGTCGGTGGACAGCGCCGAAGTGACCAGTGCGGATTGCGCGGCGTTCCAGCCGTCGAACAGGCCCGCGAGGGCGAAGGCGGTGGAGAATTGCGTGCCGTTGATGAAGGCGAGGCCTTCTTTCGGGCCGAGTTGGATGGGGCTTAGGCCAGCGGCGGCGAGGGCTTTTGCCCCCGGCAGGATCTGGCCTTGGTATTCGGCCTCGCCTTCGCCGATGATCACAGCGGTCATATGGGCCAATGGGGCGAGGTCGCCGGATGCGCCGACGGAGCCTTGGGCGGGGATTTGCGGGGTGACGCCTGCGGCCAGCATGGATTCGAGGAGTTCGACGAATTCCCAGCGGATGCCGGAGGCTCCGCGCCCGAAGGACAGCAGTTTCAAGACCATCAACAGGCGGGCGTGGCGGCGGGGGATGGCTTCGCCGACGCCGCAGCAATGCGACAGGATCAGGTTGCGTTGCAGGGTGGCGGTATCTTCGGGGGCGATGCGCATACTGGCGAGTTTGCCGAAACCGGTGTTGACGCCGTAGACTGGCGCGTCGCCCGCGGCGGCGGCTTTGATGGCGGCGGCGGCGCGCTCGATGCCGGGTTTGGCGGCGCGGTCAAGGGTGACGGGCAATTCTTCGCGATAGATGCGGACCAGTTGTTCGAGGGTGGTTTGGCCGGGAGTGAGGGTCAGTGCGGTCAAAGCGCGCCTCCGATGATGCGTTGATGAAGGGGATTGAAGCCGATGCGATAGGCGAGTTCGGCGGGGTGTTGGGCGTTCCAGATGGCGAGGTCGGCGGTCTGACCGGGGGCTAGAGTGCCGTGGGTGGGTAGGTTCAGCGCGCGGGCGGCATGGGTTGTGGCTCCGGCGAAGGCTTCGGCGGGGGTCATGCGGAACAGGGTGCAGGCCATGTTCATCGCGAGGAGCAGGGAGGACATGGGGGAGGAGCCGGGGTTCATGTCGGTGGCGACGGCCATCGGGACGTTGTGTTTTCTGAGCAGCGCGATGGGCGGGGCTTGGGTTTCACGCAGGGTGTAGAATGCGCCGGGCAGGATCACGGCGACGGTGCCAGATTTTGCCATGGCGATGACTCCGGCTTCGTCGAGATATTCCAGATGGTCGGCGGAGAGGGCATTGAAGCGGGCGGCGAGAGCTGCGCCGCCGAGGTTGGAGAGTTGCTCGGCGTGGAGTTTTACCGGGATGTTCAGGGTTTTTGCGACGGTGAACAGGCGCTCGATCTGGGCGGGAGAGAAGGCGATGCCTTCGCAGAAACCATCCACCGCATCAACCAAGCCTTCGCCATGCGCGGCGTGCAGGGCGGGGATGGCGACTTCGTCGATATAGGCGTCGGCGCAGTCTTTGTACTCCGGCGGGATGGCGTGGGCGGCGAGGTAGCTGGTTTTGACGGTGATGTTGCGCAGGGTGGCGATTTCACGCGCGGCGCGCAGCATCCGCAGTTCGGTGTCTTGGTTCAGGCCGTAACCGGATTTGATCTCAATCACCGCGACGCCCTCGGCGATCATGGCGTCTACGAATGGCAGGGCTTGGGCGACCAGATCGGCTTGCGAGGCGATGCGGGTGGCTTTGACGGTGGAGATGATGCCGCCGCCGGCGCGGGCGACTTCTTCGTAGCTGGCCCCTTGCAGGCGCATCTCGAACTCGGTGGCGCGGTTGCCGCCGTGGACGACGTGGGTGTGGCAGTCGATCAGGGCGGGGGTGATCAGGCGACCCCCCATGTCTTTTTGCGGCAGGGCGGCGTGTTCGGCGGGGAGGTCGGTGCGCTTGCCGATCCATGCGATTCGACCCCCGGCCAGCACCACAGCGGCGTCCTGGATCAGGCCGTAGGGGTCTGATTTTTCCTGCCCAGATGCCAACATCGTGGCGGCTTGCAGGCCAATCAGGGTGATCGGAGAAGGATGCACGGGATGCCTCGTCAAAAGCTATTGCCTCCACGCTGTTTATGCGAGTATGTTTATTATGTCTACACATAAGGAGTCGCCGCCGTGATTTTTGCCACCCGCGCTTTGCTGCCCCAAGGTTGGGCAGAGAATGTCAGGATCACCGTGGCGGAGGGGCATATCAGCGCCATCACCGTTGGGGCTAAGGCGCAGATGGGCGATGTGGTTGTGTCGGCGCTGCTGCCCGCGCTGGCGAACCTGCACAGCCATGCGTTTCAGCGCGCGATGGCGGGGATGACGGAGCATCGGATTGCGGGGCGGGATAGTTTCTGGACGTGGCGCGATCTGATGTATCGGTTTCTGGACCGTCTGACGCCCGAGCAGATGCAGGCGATTGCGGCGCTGGTGTTCATGGAGATGCAGGAGGCGGGCTACGCCTCGGTCGGTGAGTTCCACTATGTACATCACCAGCCGGGGGGGGCGGTTTATGCGGATATTGCCGAGTTGTCGGGGCGGATTTTTGCGGCGGCAGAGCTGACCGGGATTGGGCTGACGCATTTGCCCGTGCTTTATACTTATGGCGGGGCGGGCGAGCAGCCGCTGGCGGCGGGGCAGTTGCGGTTTGGCAATGATGTGGACCGCTTTGCGCGGCTGGTAGAGGCGGCGCGGGGCGCGGCGCGGGCTTTGCCAAGCGATACGCGGGTGGGGATTGCACCGCATTCTTTAAGGGCTACGAATCCGGGAGATTTGCTGCGGGCTTTGCCGATTGCCGCCGGAAATCCGGTGCATATTCATGTGGCGGAACAGCCGAAAGAAGTCGCGGACATCTCGGCTTGGCTGGGGGCGCGTCCGGTGGAATGGCTGTTGGCGAACACGCCAATTGGTGCGGATTGGTGCGCCATTCATGCGACGCATATGACGGCGGATGAGACGTTGCGGCTGGCAAAAAGTGGCGCAGTGGCGGGGCTTTGCCCGATCACCGAGGCGAATTTGGGCGATGGGCCGTTCAATGGGCCGGGGTGGTTGGCGGCTGGCGGGGCGTTTGGGATTGGCTCGGACAGCAATGTGCGGATTTCACTGACCGAGGAATTGCGGACCTTGGAGTATAGCCAACGACTGCGCGACATTGCGCGTAATGTGATGGTTGTGGGCGAAGGCTCGGTCGGGGCGGCGATTTATCTGGGGGCGGCCAAGGGGGGGGCGCAGGCTTTGGGGCGGAAATCCGGGGCGATTGCGGTGGGGATGCTGGCGGATCTGACGGCGATTGATCTGGCGCATCCGACGCTCTGTGCGTTGCGCAACGATCAGATTCTGGATGGGCTGGCGTTTGCGGCGCATGACGGCGTGGTGACGGATCTGTGGTCAGCGGGGCGGCATCAGGTGCGCGGTGGGCGGCATGTGCAGCGCGACCAGATCATCGCGGGCTGGCGGGTGGCTGTGCAGGGGCTGGTGGACGCGTTATAGCGCGGTCGAGGAGAACCCGATGACAGAGACCACAACCTTCCGCGAGGTGATGGCCGAGATTGTGCAGCGCATCACCGAAGGGCCTTGGGGGCCGGGCACTTTGCTGCCCGGTGAGGTGGAACTGGCGGAAGAATTCGGCTGCTCGCGCACCACGATGAACCGGGCTTTGCGCGAGGTGTCAGAGCTGGGGTTTCTCGACCGCAAGCGCAAGGCGGGGACTCGGGTGCGGATGGCGCCGATCCGGCAAGCCCGGTTTGAAATGCCGGTGGTGCGGGCCGAGATTGAGAAAACCGGGGCGGTCTATCGCTATGCTTTGGTCAGCCGCGAGGTTGTGGCGGCCCCGGATTGGCTGCGGGCGCGGATGGGGCTGAAGGCGCGGGCCCGCGTGGTGCATCTGCTGTGTTTGCATTTCTCCGATGGGGTGGCGTTTCAGCTGGAGGATCGCTGGATCAATGCCAGCGCGCTGCCACAGGCGTTGGAGCAGGATTTCTCGGAAGCTGGGCCGAACGAATGGCTGGTGGCCACGGTGCCGTTTTCCGAAGTGGAGATCAGCTTTCTGGCGGCGGCGGCGGATGCTGTGATGGTGCAACATCTCGATCACGCCTTGGGCGATCCGGTGTTTTGTGTCGAGCGCGCGACGTGGTGGCAGAACGCCGCTGTGACGCTGGTGACGCTGGCGCATCGGCGCGACTATCGGATGACGACGCGGTATTGAGCCGATCAGATTGGTTGCGGCGTGCCAAGTGGCATCGGAGCCGAATAGTTTTCCTGCATATAGGTGATGAAATTATCGCGGTATTGCCGGGTATGCGCCGCCGCCAAGGCATCGGCGCGGGCAACGTCACGCGCGCGGATAGCTTCCAGCATTTCGACATGCTCATCGGTCAACAGATAACCGTCATGGGTTCGTTCAATATATTGAAAATGCAGATGAAGCATGCGGCGGCCCTGATCCAGCAGGCGTTCGTAGAAGGCGGTCAGATAGGGGTTCTTGCCTGCATCGGCCACGGCCATGTGGAACAGTTTGTTGGCCTCGGACATTGCCAGATGCTTGCCGGTTTTCACCGCTGCGACAAATTCCTTCTGGCGCTGGGTGATGGCTTTCAGATCGGCCTCGGTGCGCAATTCGGCGGCCAAACGGGTGTTCATCCGCTGCGCGATATCCAGCGCTTCGATGTATTTCGGAAAGCTGGTCACATCAATCGGCGCGACGATGGTCGATCGGTTGGCCAGCATCACCACCAAATCTTCACCCGCCAAGCGGATCAGCGCCTCGCGCACCGGCGAGCGTGACATAGTGAACCGCTCGGCCAATGAGGTTTCATCCAGCAACGCACCGGGCCGCAGCGCCAGCGAGAGGATTTCATCGCGGATCGTCTCGTAGGCGAATTTCGCGCCGGTGCCCTTGGCGCGTTTGATCTCGGTTTCGTCCATCGTGGGGCCTTTGGTGGCTGATTGCTTCAGCGATACCGTTTGAACGGCTTTGTGTCGACATGGAATATTTTCAATTTGACGTGTCGGCACGCTGTCGCCATGATTTGCGCTAACGCTGCGCCTGTCGTGCGGCCGCGATTCGTTTGCAAAGGATGTCTCATGTTGAAACTGTCTGGCGTCATGCCCGCCTTGGTCACGCCGTTTGATGCGGCGGGCCAGATCGACTTTGCCGCGTTCAAGACCCATTTGCAGGGGTTGCGCACGGCGGGGGTGACCGGCTGGGTGCCCTGCGGGTCGTCGGGCGAATATAACCTGATGAGCGATGCCGAACGCGAAAGCGTGCTGCGTTTCGTCAAGGAATTCGCCAAGCCGGAGGAGACGCTGATTGCAGGCACCAACGCGCCGCATACCGCCGGGGTGATCGCCAATACCAAGCGGGCCAAAGAGATCGGCTATGACACGGTGCTGCTCGCGACGCCGTTCTACACCAAGCCGACGCAGGCCGAGTTGATCAAGCATTTCAGCGCAGTACTGGATGCGGTCGATGTGAACATCGTGCTGTATAGCTACCCCGACAAGGATGGCGTGGAGCTGGGCTGGGAGGTGCTGGACGCTTTGGCCGACCATCCGCGGGTGATCGGGATCAAGGAAAGCTCGGGATCTTTGCAGCGGGCGATTGGCATTGCGACGCGCTATGCCGGGCGGATTCAGCTGGTGTCTGGGTCGGATGATATCGCGCTGGATTTCATGTTCTGGGGCGCAGATTCGTGGATTTGTGGGCCTGCGAACTGCATGGCGCAGGCGGTTTGCGATCTGGACCGGACCTATCGCGCGGGCGATTTGGTAAAGGCGAAGGCGCAGATGGCGACGCTGTACACCGCGATGAATATTCTGGAATCGGGCAAGTTTGTGCAGAAGCTGAAATATGGCTGCGAATTGCAGGGGGTTCCGGTGGGCGAATGCCGGATGCCTTTGGGGCCGCTGACCGACGCCGAAAAGGCAGATTTCGCGGCGGCGATGCAGCCGATTATCGACTGGAAATAGGCGATGGTCACGGTTGTTATCGGCGCGGGAATCATTGGCACCGCTATTGCGCATGATCTGCAAAAGCGCGGGCGTGCGGTGGTTCTGATCGACCGCGATGCGCCGGGCAAGGGTGCGTCTTTCGGCAATATGGCCTCGATTGCGGTGACGGAGTTCATGCCTGCCTCGCGGCCTTCGGTGTGGCGGCAAATACCGGGTTGGATGCTGGACCCGGAAGGGCCGGTGCGTGTGCGCCCCGGTTATATGCCGCGTTTGGTGCCGTGGTTCTTGCGGTTTATCGCGGCGTCGCGGCCCTCGAAACTTCGGGCGCTGGAGGCGCAGGGGGCGGCTTTGTGTGGGCGGGCGTTGGGCGATACACTGGCGCTGTTGCGTGAGACCGGGCTTGAGGATCAGATTTCGGAAGCGGGCTGTCTGTCGCTGTATACCGACGCGGCAGAGTTCCGGGCCGACCGTGAGCATATCGAGATTCTGCAGCGGTTTGGCTTTGCGCATGAGGTCTTGGATGGTGCTGCTGCGCGGGCGCTGGAGCCTGCACTGTCGGACAAGATCGGCATGGCGGTGCGGTTCCCCGACAACCGATCCATGAAAGACCCCTACAAGCTGGTGCTGGCCTTGGCAGACCGCTTCCGCGCTTTGGGCGGGCAGATCGTGCAATGCGCTGTGGTGGGGTTTGCGCGCAGCGACAAGATCACCGCTGTCAGGCTGACAGATGGCCGCGAGATTGCGGCGGATGCGGTGGTGATCTGCGCCGGGGCTTATTCGGCGGGGCTGTCGAAGCTGCTGGATGAACCGATCCCGCTGGAAACCGAGCGCGGCTATCACACGCAGATCATGGCCCCCGGCATTGAAATGCAGCATTCGATCATCTGGCCCGCGCGGGCGTTCATGGTGACGCCGACGGCGGGCGGCATCCGGGTGGGCGGCACGGTCGAGATGGCGGGGCTGGAGGCTGCGCCGGATTATCGGCGGGCGAAGGTGACGGTGCGGCGGGCGCAGGTGGCGTTGCCGGGGCTGCGCTGCGCGGAGTTCACCGAATGGATGGGGCACCGCCCTGCCCTGCCCGATACCGTGCCGATCCTGTCAGCCTCGGCCAAGACCAAAGGCGTGTTTTACGCCACCGGGCACGGCCATTTGGGGCTGACTTATGCCGCGACCACCGCCAAGCTGATGGGCGATCTGATTACGGGGGCCACGCCCGCACTAGAGCTGCACCCTTACCGCGTTAACCGTTTCTGAAAGGCTTCTCATGCAGTTTGAAACCACGCTTGATCTGCTGCTTGTCCATGCGCAGGGCGAAATTGGCAAGGTGATCATCGGCGGCGCACCGGAAATTCCGGGCGCGACCATTCTTGAGAAGATGAACCATATCAACACGGTGGATGACAGCCTGCGCCGCTTTGTGACGTTTGAGCCGCGCGCGGGTGTGGCGATGAGCACCAATCTGCTGCTGCCGCCCACCCGCCCGGATGCCGATGCAGCGTTCATCGTGCTGCAACCGGATCGGGCGCATCCGATGTCGGGGTCGAACTGCATCTGCGTGGTCACTGCTTTGCTGGAATCGGGGCGGGTGGCGATGGTGGAGCCGGAAACATTGGTGCGGCTGGACACGGCAGCGGGGCTGATTGTGGCGCGGGCGGCTTGCAAGGATGGGCGCTGTGTGTCGGTCAGTCTGGATAACGTGCCCGCCTTTGTGCTGGCCTTGGATGCCGAGGTGCGGACCACGGGTTTCGGCGTAATCCGCGCCGATATTGGCTTTGGTGGCGTGTTCTATGCTCTGGTCGATGTCGATCAGATCGGGCTTACGATCGTGCCCGAAAACGCCCGCGCTTTGGCTGAGGCGGGGATTGCGATCAAGGCCGATCTGAAGGGGCAGATTGAGATCAGCCACCCGGATATTCCGGGCTTGGATGATGTCGCCTATGTGATGTTTCGCAGTCGCGAGGCGGATGGCAGCATCCGCACTTGCACCACGCTCAAACCGGGGCGGGTAGATCGCTCGCCCTGCGGCACCGGGTCTTCGGCGAATTTGGCGGTGATGTTTGCGCGGGGCGAGGTCGCGGTGGGCGATGCCCGGATTTCCCGTTCGATCATTGGCGGCACGTTCACGGCGGAAGCGATGGGTGAGGCGGTGGTGGGCAATATGCGCGCGGTGCTGCCGCGCATCACCGGGACGGGCTGGATTTATGGACGCGAGCAGTTGCGGATCAGCGCGGATGATCCGTTTGCGCGCGGCTTTGCGCTGTCGGATACTTGGGGCTCGCAGGTGGGCGAGCTATGAGTTTGGCCCCGAAGCCTTTGGCTGGCCGCAATGTTCTGGTGACGGGGGCGACCGGGGCGATTGGGCAAGCGATTTGCGTGGCTTTGGCCGCCGAAGGGGCCAAGGTGGTGATCCACTACGGGCGCAATCGGGCTGCTGCCGAAGCGCTGTTGGCGCAGATCGGGGATGCGGGCTGGTGCGTGGGGGCGGATTTGGCGACACCTGAGGGCGCGACGGCGCTTTGGGCTGAGGCCGAGGCTTTGGCGGGGCATTTGCACGGGTTGGTGAACAACGCGGGGATACGTTCGGAAGTTGCGGTGGATGCACCACTGGCCGAGTGGCAGGCGGTGTGGGAGCGCGAGTTTCGGGTGAACTTCCTGTCTGCCGCCGATCTGACCCGCGCCGCGATCCTGCATTTTCGGGCGCAGGGCGGCGGGCGGATCATCAATATCGCCAGCCGGGCCGGGCAGCGCGGCTATTTCTCTGACGCGATGGCTTACGGCGCTGCGAAAGCCGCGCTGATCAATCTGACGAAATCGGTGGCGCAAAGTCATGGCGCCGAGGGGATCACGGCGGTTGCGATTGCTCCGGGCTGGGTGCGCACCGAAATGGCCGAGGCGTTTATCGCGCAGCATGGCGCGGCGGCGGCTTTAGGCGGCATTCCGATTGGCGCGATGGCCGAGGCGGCTGAAATTGGCGAGTTGGTGGCTTTTGCTTTGCGGCCAAGTCAGGCGTCGCTGAATGGCGCGGTGCTGGATGTGAACGGCGGCAGTTATTTGCGTTAGGGGGACGGGATGCGGTTTGACGGTAAAGTGGTGGTGGTGACCGGGGCGGCGGGCGGCATTGGCTCGGCGATTTGCCAGCGGTTTGCGTCTGAAGGCGCGCGTGTGGTGGTGACGGATGTGAACGCCGAGGGGGCGGAGGTGGCGGCGGCGGATATCCGGGGCACGGGCGGGCAGGCGCGCAGTTTTGCCGCCGATATTGCCACGGCTGAAGGCTGTCGCGCGGTGATTGCCGATGTGATGGCGCAGGAGGGGCGGATTGATGTGTTGTGCAACAATGCAGGCGTCAATCGCAGGGGTAATCTGCTTTCGCTGACGCCGGAGGATTGGGATTTATCCTTTGCGATCAACATTGATGCGATGTTTCATCTATGCCAAGCCGCCCTGCCGCATATGATCGCGCATGGGGGTGGGGCGATTGTGAACACCGCTTCACAATGGGGCCTGCACCCCGCGCCGAACCACATCGCCTATAATGTCACCAAGGCGGCGGTGGCGAGTTTCACCCAGAACCTTGCCCGCGATTATGCGCCGCAGAACATCCGGGTCAACGCGGTATGTCCGGGGGAAATTCACACGCCGATGCTGGAGGCCGGGGTGAAACGCTCGGGTCGCAGCATTGCCGATCTGGATAAGATGGTGCCTTATGGCCGGATTGGCAGGCCGGATGAGGTTGCAGCCTTGGTGGCGTTTCTGGCCTCGGATGAGGCGGCGTTCATGTGCGGGTCTTTGGTGGAAATCACCGGAGCGCAGGCAGTTTATTAAGGGGATATCATGCGGTTAGGCTTTATCGGCAGCGGCACGATCACGGCGCATATGGTGCGGGGGCTGAAGGGCTCAAGCTTGGCGGACTGGCCGATTGTGGTCTCACCGCGCAATCCAGACGTTGCGTCGGAACTGGCTTTATTGTCGGGGGTGACGGTGGCGGCAAGCAATCAGGCAGTGGTGGAAGCTTGCGATCTGCTGATCCTCGCTGTGCGTCCGCAGGTGGCCGAGGCGGTGATTGCACCGCTGGTGATCCCGGCGGAGCGTCCGGTGATCAGCCTGATCGCGGGGCTGCATATTGGCACGATTGCCGGGTGGACGGGGGCTGTGGATATCGCCCGCGCGATCCCGCTGCCGTTTGTGGAACGGCACGAAGGGGTGACCCCGGTGTTCCCGCCGCAAGCGCAGGCGATGCAGATCTTCGCCGCCTTGGGCACCGCTTTGCCGGTCGATGATCTGGCGGCTTACGACGCCTATGCGGCGGGAAGTGCGCTGATGGGCAGCTATTTTGGTCTGCTGGAAACCGCCTGCGCTTGGATGGTGGCGCAGGGTCTGACCGAGACGGATGCAAGCGCCTATTTGCGCGGATTGTTCGGCAGCTTGGGCGATGTTCTGCGCGAAAAGCCTGCCTCGTTTGAACAGTTGCGCGAGGATCATTCAACCAAAGGCGGGCTGAATGAAATGATTTTTCAACGCTTCGTGCAGGGTGGCGGCGGGAAGGCAATGGAGGCCGCTTTGACCGCGGCCTTTCGCCGTGTGCAGGGATAGGTTGGACCGTCAGGATATGGCCCGAACCGAAAGAAAACGCTCCGGCGGAGCGTTTTCCGGTTCGTTGCTCATAAGGCCGAAGGCCGCTGAGCAAGTGGCGTTGGGCAGCAGATCATTCGTTTGAAAATCGGGGCGCGCCTGACTGGGCGGGCGCGATATCGCGCCTGCCAAGGGGCAGGCAGGCGCGGCCCGATTTGTCACCGGACAAATCGGGCAAGGCGACAAAGATCAGGCGTAGATATAACCGCCCGAGACGATGATGTTTTCCCCGGTCATATAAGTGTTGCGCGGGCCACCGGCCATCAGCACCCATTCGGCCATTTCCGCAGGCTCGCCGCCACGGCCCAAGGGGCTGGCTTTGGCGAGTTCACCAAGGAAGCCGAGTTCGCGGGCGCGCTCGGTAGCCATGCCAGCGGGGGCGACAGAATTCACGAGGATGCCATCGGGGGCGACCTCTTGCGCCATGCTTTTGGTGAGGCTGACCACCGCCGCTTTGGTCGCGGCATAGTGGGCGTTCTGCGGATGAGCTTTGAAGGCATCGACCGAGGTGATGTTGACGATGCGGCCCCGGATATGGCCGATCGGGTCTTGGGTGCGCATCTGTCGGATTGCGGCGACCATCATGTGATAGGTGCCTTTGACATTGATCGCGTTGGAGGCATCCCAATCGGCATCACTGATTTCCAGAATCGGCTTGCGCGGATAGATCGCGGCGGAGTTGATCAGGGTATCGACGCGGCCCAAGGCGCTTGCCACCGACGTGAAGGCGGCGTGTGCAGCGTCCGCAGTGCGAATGTCACAGGCGGCGAAGGCGTGCGGCAGACCTGCGGCGATTGCCGGGGCGAGGGCGGCTTCGGCTGCGCTGGCGTTCAGGTCGATGATGCCGAGGGCGGAGGCACCTTCGGCCACTGCCATTTCAGCCAAAAGCGCGCCAAGGCCTGCGCCGCCGCCGACGATCACGACTGATAAGCCATTCATATTACGCCTCTTTCTTTGGGGTTCCAGTGGCGCCCCCCTGATAGGTGGGAAGAATATCAAACCGCGCGACATCGACCGATTGCGGCAAGGCGAGCACGGCCAGCAGCATCGCCGCCACGTCTTCGGGCTGCACGGCGGCATTGCCTGCATACATCGCAGCACGGGTCTCGGCGGGCAACAGGGCGCTGTAAAGCCCGGTCTCCACCCGCCCCGCGACGATTTCGGTGACGCGGACATTGTGCGGCGCCATGTCCAGCCGCAGCGCTTGGGCGAAGCCGGCGATGGCCGCTTTGGTGGCGCAATAGACCGCGAGATTGGCGAAGGGGGCGTGGCCCGCCGTCGATCCGGTGAAGAAGATATGGCCGTGGCCGCGCGCGCGCATTCCGGGGGCTATGGCGCGGGTCAGGGTAAGAACGGCCCGCAGGTTGGTGTTGATCGCTTGATCCATGTCGGCGGGGTCAGCGTCGCAGAAATTGCCCAAGGGCGGCATCATGCCTGCGTTGTTCACCAGAATATCGGGGGTAAGGTCGGCCAAGGTGGCCAAGCTTGCGGCATCGGTGAGATCAATCTGGCGGGTTTGCAGGCCTAACGCGGCCAGATCGGCAAGCGCGCTGGCGTTGCGGCCCAAAGCCACCACCTGACGCCCCGCGTCGTGCAAGGCCAGTGCAATCGCGCGGCCAATGCCGCTGGTCGCACCTGTCACCACTGCCTGCGCCATGCAACCTCCTTAAACAACGGGCAAAGCCCAGTTTTCACGCGCCACCCAATCGCAGAACGCCGCGATGGGCTTCACGCGGCGATGCGCTTTCGGCAGCACCAGATAGAACCCCGGTATCTGCGCCTCTGGCATCCCCGCCATCACATCCAGCCCAAACGGCGCCACCAGTTTGCCCGAGGCGAGGTCTTCTTCCGCATCAATGGTCGACAGCAGGCCAACCCCCAGCCCCGCCAAAGTCGCCCGCCGCATGGTGGCGGCATCCTGAAACCGCAGCGCATCGGGGGCATGGTTTCCGGTAACGCCCAGATGCCGCAACACCGGCACCCAGAGATCGGCCAGCACCGAATGCAGCAAGGGCACCTCTAGCAGATCAGCGGGCGCGTTCAGGCGGGCGGCGAGGGTCGGCGTGCAGCAGACCACTTTGATGTCGCGCAGCAACAGGGTTTGCTCGTGGTTGGTCCAGCTGCCAAAGCCCCATTGGATTGCGACATCGACATCATCGGCAACGAAATCCGGCAGTTCGACCATCGTGGTCAGCCGCAGGTCAGCCCCCGGCATGATCTCACGGAACCGCGCCAGCCGATCCAGCAGGAAACGGGTGGCGAAATACGGGCTGGCGTTGACGTTGATGCGGTTGCGCTGGCCGAGTTTGGTGACGCGGCGCACGCCTTCGGCAAATTCATCGAACCCGGCCTGAATGTGATGGGCGAGCAGGATCGCCTGTTCGTTCGGTTCAATCGCGCGGCCTTTGCGGGCGAACAGTTCCAGCCCCAAACTGTCCTCCAGCAGTTTGATCTGCTGGCTGACGGCTTGCGGGGTGACGCTGAGTTCATCCGCCGCACCGCGAAAACTGCGGTGCCGCACCACGGTCTGAAACACCCGCAGGGCATTCAACGGCGGCAGGCGCAAGGGGCGATCCATCGGTTAGTCGATCCGTTTAAATTGAATCGGAAACCGCTGCCTCTCGCCAAGGCTCGAACGCGCTTTCCGATGTTTTTTGTTCTGCGTAAACGCATCGCCTTAGATCACCGCTTTCTCAAGGAAGGGACGGTTTTCGACAATGCGTTCATAGCCGACTTCGCTGAGATCCAGGGTGCGATAGCCGCCATAGATGATCAGTTCCGACACCGCACGGCCTGCGGCGGGGCCTTGCTGCAACCCGTGGCCGGAGAAGCCGTTGGCGAAGACGAAATTCTGCACCTGCGGGTGCCTGCCGACGATCAGGTTATGATCCAGCGTGTTGAAATCGTAGTGGCCCGCCCATTGGTTGACGACTTTGATCGCCTCAAACTGTTGGGCACGATTGGCGAGGGCTGGCCAGATGATGTCTTCAAACTCTTCATAGCGGGGTTCAAAATCGTCCCAATCCACTGCGGGGTCGGAGGCGGGGACGGCCCCTGTCAGGAAGAAGCGGCCTTCGGGGCGGCAGAACACGCCCGAGGGGTCGATCATCAGCGGCAAGCGGCCTTGGTTGACGGTGGCGCTGCCTTCGGGGGTTTTGGCGCAATCGAACACAAACAGGGTGCGTTTACGGGGTTCAACCGGAATATCCAAGCCCGCCATCCGTGCGGTGAGGGCCGCGCGGGGGCCAGAGGCGTTCACCACCGTGCCGGCCTGAATGGTAGCACCCGATTTCAACGTGACCGAGGTGACAGCGTCGCCCGTGCGCCCAATCGCCACAACTTCATCGCTGATCACATCTGCGCCCTGCGCGCGGGCCTTGTTGCGGAAACCCGACATGATGCCGGTGTTGTTGAACCAGCCTTCGCCAGACTGACCGTAGGAGGCGAGGCGAATGTCATCGACGTTCAGATGCGGGAAGGCGCGGGCCATCTGGTCTTGATCCCAAAGCACGGTGTCGGCCCCGCAAGTGCGCTGCACCTCGTGGCTTTCGCGCAGGATTTGTTCCTGCTCAGCCGTGCCTGCAAGATAGAGATAACCGCCGGAGTGGAAATTCAGGTCGGGCTTGTCGCCGCCGACCTGCATGGTCTCAGGGAAGTCCTTGATGAATTGATAGCCGAACTGGCTGATCTTCACGTTGATCGCGTTGGAAAACTGCGTGCGAATGGACGCCGCCGACAGCGAGGTGGAGGCTTTGGCGTAGGTCGGGTCACGCTCGACCACCAGAACCGAGCCGTTGAAATCCGGGTTCGCCGTCAGGAAATATGCCACCGCCGAGCCGATCACCGCCCCGCCCACGATCACCACGTCATACTGCGTTTTCATGTCTTTTCCTTATCGTCGGGGTGCCCCAGATCCACAAACCAGCCGCCCAAATGCCGCACCGCAGGCGCTTTCGGATCGGGCGGATCGCTGCGCGCCTCTACGCCTGCGCGGTAGGGTTCCGCGCTGTCTTTTGCCTGATAGCCGAGATGCGCCGCAAGGCGATTGTCCACCGGTTTCACCGTGTTGTCCGACAGCCCGAAGCTGATAGTGAAGCCGACACGCGGCGCGGTCAAAGCCGCCGTTACCAGCCGGACGCAATCGTCAAATGACTGGTATGACCACAACATCCGGCGATCCGCAGGCTCGGGGAACGACGAGAAGATCCGCAGGGCCGCGGTTTCAATCCCGAACTTGTCCCAGTAAAGCCGCCCCAAATCCTCGGCAAAGCACTTCGACAATCCATAAAGCCCATCCGGGCGATGCGGGGCGTTGGCGTCGATATGGGTTTCCAGATCGTGGTAGCCGATGGCATGGACGGAACTGGCGTAGATCACGCGTTTGATGCCATTCTTCCGCGCGCCTTCGTAGATGTGATAGCTGCCGCGGATATTGCCGTTCAGGATGGACTCCCAAGACCGTTCCATTGCGGTTCCACCAAAATGCACAATTGCATCAACGCCTTGAGTGAGGGACAGAATTGCGGCTTCATCGGCCAGATCGCAGATCACAGCGTCTTCATTGGGTTGAAGGTCTGTGATCTCAATCCTATCCGACAGCCGCAGACGTCGCGCCAAAGGGGCCAGACCCCGGCGCAATTCGCGGCCCAAGCGCCCCGCCGCGCCGGTGATCAGGATGGTGTCAAAGCGCGGGGTCATTTGGCCTCCAACGCCGCGACGGCGGCTTTGATGCGGGCAATGGCTTCGGTCAGCACCGTGTCGGATGTGGCGGTCGAGATGCGGAAGAACGGCGACAATCCGTAAGCCGCACCGGGGACAGCAGCGACGCGGCCTTCGGTCAGCAGGTACTGCGTGACGGCGGTGTCGTCGGTCAGCACCTCACCCTTGGGGGTGCGTTTGCCGATCAGGCCCGCGCAGCCGATATAGGCGTAGAACGCGCCTTCGGGCGGGGCGAGGCTCAGGCCGGGGATGGTGGCGACACCCGCCACAACCAGATCGCGACGGCGCGCGAAGGCGGTGCGGAACTGGGCGACGCAATCTTGCGGGCCGGTCAGGGCGGCGAGGGCCGCCGCCTGCATCGGGGCGGCAACGGAAGTGACGGATTGGCTTTGCACGGTGTTCATCGCCTTCAGCAACGGCGCTGGCCCCGCCGCATAACCGACGCGCCAGCCGGTCATCGCATAGGCTTTGGCGACGCCGTTGACGATCAGGCTGCGGTCGCGCAGCTCTGGGCAGGCCTGACCGAAGCTGACAAACTGCCGCCCGTCGAACAGGATATGTTCATAGATTTCATCGGACAGGATCAGCACTTGGGGGTGCTTTGCCAGCACCGCGCCCAGCGCCTGCAATTCGGCCAAGGTATACACCGCGCCCGAAGGATTGCCCGGCATGTTCAGAAACAGCCATTTCGTGCGCGGCGTGATCGCTGCCTCCAGCACGTCAGGCGTCAGGCGAAAACCATTTTCAGCCGGGCAAGCGGGCATCACCGGGGTGCCGCCGAGCAGCTTCACCATCTCGGGGTAAGACACGAAATACGGCGTCGGCAAGATCGCCTCGTCGCCCGCGTTCAGCGTCGCCATCAGGGCGTTGAAAATGATCTGCTTGGCGCCATTGGCGACCACAATCTCATCCGCCGTATAGTCCAGGCCATTCTCGCGCTTGAACTTTGCCGCCACCGCTGCGCGCAAGGCGAGGGTGCCTGCCGAGGCGGTATACAGGGTTTCGCCCGCAGCAGCCGCCTTGAACGCGGCCTCCACCACATGCGCGGGCGTTGGGAAATCCGGCTCGCCAAGCCCAAGGTCGATCACATCGACACCTTGCGCCCGCAGGGCCTTGGCGGCCATCGACACCGCCATTGAGGCCGAGGGTTTCACCACCGCCAACCGATCCGCAACATAGCTCATGGCTTCTTCCCCAAACTTTCGCCCGTCACATAGCCCTTCACGGCATCATCCTCCCGCAGCGCAGCGCTGCGCGCGCTCGGCGCACCGTATCCGCCGCCGCCGGGGAGGTGAAGGATCAACCGACGCCCCGCAGGCACATGCTGCCAGCCTTTCGGCTTCAACACCGTGCCATCGTCCAGCGCCACGATCCCCGCAGCCCCTGCCCCACCGCCATCGCGCCCCGCTGCCGGGTGATTGACCCGATCAAACATCGCCGAGAAGTCAAACTCATGCCCCGGCGCGGGCTCAATCTCGATGATTTGCCCCAGACCGCCGCGATATTCGCCATCACCGCCCGAGTCTGGCCGCAACTCCTTGCGCCAGACGACAATCGGCCCGGTATGTTCCGTCGCCTCAATCGGCATCGTCATCACGCCTGACGGAAAGGCGGTGGCCGACAGCCCATCAAGACCGGGCCGCGCGCCCATGCCGCCCGAGTTGAACATCAGAATCTCGGCGCGCTTGCCTTTGGCTCCTGCAACCGGACGGACCGACATATGGATATTCCACAGCGCCGCAGCACCCTCGGCCAGCACCTGCCCCGGCAAGGCTTTCGCTAAAGCCCCCAGCACCAGATCCGGCACCATATGGCCAATGACGTGCCGCACCGCGACCGGCGCAGGACGCGCCGCGTTCAGGATATTTTCCGGTGACGAGATGGTGAACAAAGCCAGCGAGGCCCAGTTGTTCGGAATATCCGGGGCAATCACGCATTTCAACGCATAGCAGGCGTAGGCCTTGGTGTAGATGATCGGCACGTTGATGCCGTAGCGGCTGGCTGGATCGCTGCCCGCAAAATCGACGTTGACCTGATCGCCTTTGATCTCGACTTGCGCCGCCAGTTTGACCGGGGCGTCGTAGCCATCGGTGAGGAGTTCATTCGACCATGCGCCTTGTGGCAAGGCTCGGATACGCTGCAGCGTCGCGGCATGGGTGCGGGTGAAGATGAAATCGCCCAAGGCATCCAGCGACGTCAGCCCGATTTCCTGCATCATCGCCACAAGGCGGCGGTGGCCGACATCATTGCAGGCGGCAAGGGAGTAGAAATCGCCGACCACCTGATTGGGCTCACGCACATTGGCGCGCAGCAGCCGCACCAGATCAGCATTCACCACGCCGCGATCGGCGAATTTCATGATCGGGATCTGGATGCCTTCTTCGTAAACCGACTTCGCATCCGCGCCAAAGCCGCGGCCACCGACATCGACCACATGCGCGGTGCAAGCGAAGAAACCGACCAGATCATCACCCAGAAATGAGGGCGAAACCATCGTGATATCATGCAGATGGCCGGTGCCCTTCCACGGGTCATTCGTCACATAAGTATCGCCCGCGAACATATTCTCGCGGCCAATCTCGGCGATGAAATGCAGCACCGCTTCGGCCATCGTGTTGACATGCCCCGGCGTGCCCGTCACCGCCTGCGCCAGCATCCGCCCCTCTGGGTCAAACACTCCCGCCGACAGATCGCCCGCCTCGCGCACTGATGTCGAAAACGCCGTGCGCAACAGGGTCAGCGCTTGTTCCTCGACCACCGAAATCAGCCGGTTCCACATCACCTGCATGCGGATATCCTGGGTCTGATCACGCATCGCGGCCCCCTTTGCGGATCAACAGCAGGCTGCCATCGCTTTGCACCACCACATCGAAAGGGGCGGTGACCACAGTAGAGGTCTCACGTTCGATGATCACCGCCGGGCCTTCCACCCGCGCGCCGGGGTGCAGGTCATTACGGTCGATGATGGCGGTATCTATGAACTCACCCCGAGACGGGTCGAACACCGGACGTGAGAGCTTGTGCCCAACCTCCGCCCCGCCCGAGGTGAGTGCGATCTGGTCAGGTTTGGCGCGCTGATCCTGCGCCTTCACCGACCAAGTGACGATTTCAATCTCCAACCCATCCAGACCCTCAATCGCCCGGCCAAAGAACCGCGCATAGTTTTCGCAGAAATTGCTGCGCAGCATGTCGGCATCAGCATCGGTGAAATCCCGGTCCGGCAGCGTCACGGGTATCTCCCATCCCTGCCCGACATAGCGCATGAAGGCGGTGATTTCGCACTGGATCGGGGCGTCGGTGCCTGCCCGCACAAACCCCTCTGCCGTGGCCTTCAACCCGCCGAGCAGCCCATTCACCGCCCCCGCCTTGAACGCCGCCAACCGCAGGATATGCGAGGCCAAAGCCTCATAGCCAAACGGCGCTTTCAGAAAGCCAATCGCCGAACCAACGCCTGCGCCAACCGGGATCAGGCAACGGTCGATCCCCAGCTTTTCGCACAGACGGGCGGCATGCAGCGGCGCCGCGCCGCCAAAAGCGATCATCACATTGTCCGAGATATTCTTGCCGTTCTCGACCGCATGCACCCGTGCGGCATTGGCCATATTCTCATCGACCACCTCGCAGATGCCAAAGGCCGCAGCCTCGGCCCCCAAGCCCAGCTTCCCGCCGACATCGCGCAGAATAGCCGCCTCTGCCGCCGCAGTCGAAAGCCGGATCGCCCCGCCTGCGAAGTTTTCGGCATCCAGCTTGCCCAACACCAGATCGGCATCGGTGATCGCCGGATGCAGGCCACCGCGCTGATAGCAGGCTGGTCCCGGCTCTGACCCCGCCGATTCCGGCCCGGTTTGTATCCGCCCCATCGCATCGACCCAAGCCAGCGAGCCGCCGCCCGCGCCGATCTCAATCATCTCGATCACCGGGATCGAAATCGGCATTCCCGAGCCTTTGGCAAAGCGATACGTCCGCGCCACCTCAAAGCTGCGCGCGGTTTTTGGGGCGTAATCTTCGATCAGGCAAATCTTCGCCGTGGTGCCGCCCATGTCATAGCTGACCACCTTTTCCAGCCCGAACCTTTGCGCCACATCGGCGGCGAAAATCGCCCCGCCCGCGGGCCCGCTTTCGACCAGCCGCACCGGGAATTCGGACGCGGTTTCCACCGAGATCAAACCGCCCCCCGAGTGGATCATAAACACCGGGCAAGTCGCACCCAATGCCTTCAACCGCGCCTGCAACCGGGTCAGGTAGTCGGCCATTTGCGGGCGGACATAGGCATTGGCGCAGACGGTGTTGAACCGCTCAAACTCCCGCATCTGCGGTGAGACTTCGGCGGAAATCGAGATCGGCACCGCCACCTTCGCGGCAACAATCTCCCGCGCGCGCCTCTCATGCGCGGGGTTCATGTAGGAATGAATAAAGCCAATCGCTACGGCACCGAAGCCCTGCGCGGCGATCTGACCGGCGAGCGTTTCAAGACCCGCCTCATCCAGCGCCGCCAGTTCCTGCCCCTGCGCCCCGATCCGGCCTTTGACCGCGAAACGATGCTCGCGTGGGATCAAAGGCTTGGGCAGTTGCATGTTCAGATCATACTGCGCAAAACGATTTTCCGTCCGCATTTCAATGACATCACGGAAGCCTTCGGTGGTGACAAACGCCGTTTTCGCGCCCCTGCGTTCGATCAACGCATTGGTCGCCAAAGTGGTGCCGTGGATCACGATATCCAGATCGGCCAAGCCAATCCCGGCCTCGGCCAGCACCACATCAATGCCGTCCAAAATCGCCTGCTCGGGCGCCGCGTAGTTGGTCAGCACCTTGGTCGAGAACATCCGGCCCCGACATTCCAGCGCAATATCGGTGAAGGTGCCGCCGATATCCGCGCCGAGTCTGATTGGGGGGCGGATCGGCGCACTCATGCCTTTGCCGCCTGCGCTGCCGCCCGCATCTGGCTAAGGGTTTGACGTGGGGTGATGGCTTCGGGCGAGACGTTCAGATCCAGCACGGCACCGGTGCCCGAGGCCAAGGCCCGCGCGAAGGCGGCGGCGAAATCTTCGGTGCGCTCCACCCGTTCGGCATGGAAACCGTAGGCCCGCGCGAGGGCAGAAAAGTCGGGGTTTACCATGGTCGTGCCGGATACGCGCGCCGGATAGTGACGTTCCTGATGCGCCCGAATGGTGCCGTAAATGCCGTTGTTGACGATCAGAATGATCGGCTGCGCACCGGCTTGGGCGGCGGTGGCGAGTTCCTGACAGTTCATCTGGAAATCGCCATCACCCGCAAAGCACACCACTGTCCGCGCCGGAAAGGCCACCTTGGCGGCAATCGCCGCAGGCACGCCATAGCCCATCGCGCCCGATTGCGGGGCGAGCAGGCGGGCATTTTTTCCGAATTTGAAAAACTTATTCGGCCAGACAGTGAAGTTGCCCGCACCATTAGTCAGGATCACATCTTCGGGCAGAATATCGCGCAGATGAGCTGTCACCGCGACCATATCCACAGGCGAAGGTTGGGCGGGCGCGACAAAGCTGGCCTCATAGGCGGCGCGGGCGTTGCTGCGCCAATCGGCCCATGCACCCTGCACCGGGGTCAAGGCTTGGGCGAAGGCGTTGGGGCCGGAGTGTATGCCTAAAATCGGCTGATAAATCTTGCCAATCTCACGATCCGAGCCATGCACATGCACCAGTTTCTGCGCAGCAATCGGCACGGAAAGCAGGGTGTAGCCGTCGGTTGTCATCTCACCAAACCGCACGTTGATGGCAAGGATCACATCGGCTTCGAGGATCAGGGATTTGGCGTGGGGCAGCATGCCGACACCCGCCTCCCCTGTGAACACCGGCGAGAAGTTGTCGAACTGGTCCTGAAAGCGGAATGCCGCCAGCACTGGAATATCCGACGCTTCGGCAAAATGCTGCAAGGCGTTGCGGCCCGCATCGGTCCAGTTTGTGCCGCCCATCAGGATCAACGGGCGCTGTGCGTTTGCCAGCAGCGACAGGGCTTCTGCGATGGTTTCGGTGGTCGGCGCGGCTTCCGTGATCTTTGCGGCCTTGGTCAGCGGCGGGGTGTCGGTGAGGCTAGTCAGCATATCCTCAGGCAAAGCAATCACCACGGGGCCGGGGCGGCCTGTGGTGGCCGTCACCCAAGCGCGGGCGAGGATTTCGGGGATACGCTCCACCCGGTCAATCTCGACCGCCCATTTCGCCATGGTGCCGAACACCGCGCGGTAGTCGAGTTCTTGAAACGCTTCGCGCCCCTTCATATCGGTGCCGACCTGGCCAACAAACAGGATCATCGGCGATGAATCCTGCATCGCGGTATGCACGCCGATCGCAGCATTGGTCGCCCCCGGCCCGCGGGTGACCATGCAGATACCGGGGCTTCCGGTCAGCTTGCCATAGGCCGAGGCCATGAATGCAGCGCCACCCTCATTGCGGCAAAGCACGAAATCAAGCTGGCCTTGCGTGTCGTGTAGGGCATCGAGCACCGCGAGATAACTTTCCCCCGGCACACCGAAAGCCTTGGTCGCGCCCAAAGCCACCAAAGAGGCCACCAACACCTGCCCTCCGTTTTGCATCGCCCGTCACCCCTGATAGCTTCGGGCTATCCTGCGCTGGCGCGACAGGAAGTGAAACGAAGAAGTGTAAGCGATTGACAAGTTTTACTTGTCAATCTGGATGGACCGCAAGGCGAAGCCGCATGGTTGGAACGGGCGGTTCCAACCGCAGAAATCCTTAACGAATCCCTATCAAGAGATGATAACCATCTGACTTAAAACAGATAAAGTCGGTCCCACGTTGGGACCACCCAGCCGTTTCAAATCGCACAAATCTCGGATCGCGTCAAAAACCGCTGTTCCCGCCCGTTATCCAAGCTGAACATTCCCCCGCGACCTTTGACGACATCAATGATCAGATCGGTGTGCTTCCAGACCTCATACTGGCTGCCCGAGATATAGAACGGCATCCCACCAATCTCACCCAGCTTCACATCCATATCCCCCAGCAGGAAATCCCCGACAGGGTAGCACATCGGCGACGAGCCATCACAGCATCCGCCGGATTGGTGAAACATCACCGGGCCATGATCGGCGACGATTTCCGCGAGCAACTGCAAAGCCGCCGGGGTGGCAGTCACTTTATCCAAAACTTCGGTCATGCAAGCCTCCATAGGGTAGCGGGCGCGAAGAAAACTCCGCGCCCGGCCAATCTTACAATCGGCGTCTTAGAAGAAGCCTAGCTTTTTCGGCGAGTAGCTTACCAGCATGTTCTTGGTCTGCTGATAGTGATCCAGCATCATCTTGTGGTTTTCACGCCCAATGCCCGACTGTTTATAACCGCCAAACGCCGCATGGGCGGGATAGGCGTGGTAGCAGTTGGTCCAGACCCGACCCGCCTGAATGGCGCGACCGAAGCGGTAGGATGTGTTGGCCGAACGGCTCCATACGCCAGCGCCCAGACCGTAGAGGGTGTCATTGGCAATCGAAAGCGCCTCGTCATCGTCCTTGAAGGTGGTGACCGAAACCACAGGGCCAAAGATTTCTTCTTGGAACACCCGCATCTTGTTGTTGCCCTTGAACACGGTCGGCTGCATGTAGAAACCGCCCGCGAGGCCGCCCTGCATGTCACGCCGCGCGCCGCCTGCCAGAACCTGCGCACCCTCTTGGCGGCCAATATCCATGTAGGACAGGATTTTATCCAACTGCTCGGACGAAGCCTGCGCGCCGATCATCGTGGTGGGGTCGAGTGGATCACCCGCGGTGATGGCGGCGACCCGTTTCAGGGCTTTTTCCATGAATTGATCGTAGATCGACTCGTGGATCAACGCGCGCGACGGGCAGGTGCAAACCTCGCCTTGGTTCAGCGCGAACATCACGAAGCCTTCGATGGCCTTGTCGAAGTAATCGTCATCCTCGGCGCAGACATCTTTGAAGAAGATGTTCGGGGATTTGCCGCCGAGTTCCAGCGTCACCGGGATCAGGTTCTGGCTGGCGTATTGCATGATCAGGCGGCCGGTGGTGGTCTCACCCGTGAAAGCGATCTTGGCGATGCGGTTGCTGGAAGCCAGCGGTTTGCCGGCCTCAAGCCCGAAGCCGTTGACGATGTTCAACACGCCGGGTGGCAGCAGGTCTGCTATCAGTTCGGCGAAGACGAGGATTGAGGCCGGGGTTTGCTCGGCAGGTTTCAGAACGACGCAGTTGCCTGCGGCGAGGGCGGGCGCGAGTTTCCACACCGCCATCAACAGCGGGAAGTTCCACGGGATGATCTGGCCGACGACGCCGAGGGGTTCGTGGAAGTGGTAGGCGACGGTGTCATGGTCGATTTCCGACAGGCTGCCTTCCTGGGCACGGATCGCCCCTGCGAAATAGCGGAAGTGGTCGATGGCCAAGGGCAGGTCGGCGTGGGTGGTTTCACGGATTGGCTTGCCGTTATCCCAAGTTTCGGCGAGGGCGAGCAGGCCAAGGTTTTGTTCCATCACATCGGCGATCTTGTTCAGGATCACCGCGCGGGTCGCCACCGAAGAATTGCCCCAAGCGGTCTTGGCGGCATGGGCGGCGTCTAGTGCTGCCTCAATATCCACCGCTTCGGAGCGGGCGATTTTGCAGATCACTTCACCGGTGATCGGCGAGGTGTTGTCGAAGGTGCGGCCGGATTGGGCAGGCACCCATTTGCCACCGATAAAGTTGCCATAGGTCGCCTTGAACGGCGATTTAGACGTGCGGAAATGCTCCACCATATTCATAGCTAGTCCTCCCAGACTGTGTGGCCGCCTCCTCGCGGCACTGAGATCAGGCTGCGCTTTAGGGGGGCGTCTGTCAGCAGGGGGGAAGGGGATGCTGGCGGAAGTTGTCGCAGGGTTGCGACAGGTCACGGCAAAACTTGCATCAAGGCTGTCAGATCAGGCGCGGGCCAAGCTTGCGATGGAAGGTCGCGCGGCTGATGCCGAGGTCGCGGGCGGCGGCGGAGACGTTGCCGCCTGCACGAGCCAAGGCGCGCATGAGGACGGCGCGCTCGCCGTCTTCCAGCGTCTCATGCTCGAAATGGCCCAGCACGTCGGCGGCGGGGCGGGGTTGGCGGGTGAGATCGCCGGTCAGGCCCAGATGGTGCCGGGCGGCGCGGGTGGCGCCGATCACCAGATCATCATGATCGACGGCAAGCAGGCCACCCGAGGCGCGGTCGCCCGGCACCAGCACCATGCGGGCGGTGGGATAGGCGTCGCGGAAGGCTTGGGCTTCGATCTTCTGGGCGGTCTCGGTCACGGCTTGCACGATCAGGGTCATGAAACCTTCGGTCAGGTCGTTGCGGGCCGAAGAGACATCCAGCACCCCGGCGAGTTTGCCTTGCGGGCCATAGATGGGGGCGCTCATGCAGCTGAGGATAGTGTTGCGGGTGAAGAAATGTTGATCGCGGTGGATGGTCACGACACGTTCCTCGACCAGACAGGTGCCGATGCCGTTGGTGCCTTGTTCGGCTTCGGACCAGCGGGTGCCGGGCCATAGGCCCCAATCCGAGAACACCGGATCATCGACGGCTGCCCCGCGGCGTTCCAGCGGGATACCGTCAAGGTCGGCGAGAAGGACGCAGCAGCCGACGGCTCCTACAGCTTGGAACAGGCGGTCGAGGTTGGGAGAGGCGGCGCGGATCAGCGGGTTCATGCGATCACGGGCGGCGGCGAGTTCTTGTGCGGTCATGCGGTCGGGGTGGCTGGGTTTGGTCGGGTCCAGCCCGTGCAGGCGGGCGGAACGGCTCCAAGAGGCGACCACGGGGGAACGGGCGGCCTCACCACGGGCGAGCGCGGTCTCGATGGTTGTCAGGTGATTTTCGGTCGCGCGCGGGCTCATCGGGGACACTCCGGCAGGGGAGGCTGGGCAGGCAGGAGTATGTCGCACGGCGGGATTAATTCAAGTGCGGTGCAAGGGCGCAGGTGTGTCCACGCGTGGCGCTTTTCGGGGGCTATTGATTTCAATGAGTTACAGATCGCAGGTAAGGATCTGTTAAGGTTTGCCCGCAGTATGCTTGCGCAAAGTGAGCCAATCAAGCGTGGTGCGGCCTGTCACATGTCAGAATACGCCCGGCGTGTTGGGCGTATTCTGCTGTTGTTTGGGTGGCAAACCCCGTCCGATCAGCGACGGGTCCGCTTGCCTGTGCGCCAGAACGGCGCGACGTCACCGGCCATGAGGCAGCCGTAGGGGTCGATGTAGTCCTCGATCTCGGCCAGACCGTAGTCTTTGATCTGCCGCACCACCGCATCCGCCCGCTTGTAGCTGGAGGGCAGCTCCGATGGGTCGATGCCACCCGCATGAAAGCGAATGTCGAGACCGTTGGTTTCGGCCTTCAGCATCGCCTCGGCCGTCATGCCACCCATCCGACGCTTGTGTTCGGTGCGCGAGAAGTTGCGCCCTGCCCCGTGCGGACTGAAACCCAAAGCGTGCGGCGCATCGCTGCCCTTCACGATCAGAACCGGCTCGGCCATATTCAACGGGATCAGCGTCAAGCCATTGGCATCCGCCGCATAGCCGCCCCAAGCCGGAGTTGCCCCCTTGCCGTGGTAATAGAGGCCACCGCGTTCGAACACGAAGTTATGCTCGTTCCAGAACCGATCCGACAGCGTGAAGCGGGCCTTTTCCACCACGGCCTGATGCAGCGCGTTGTGGTTGGCTTTGGTCCAGCGGCGGATCAGTTGCAGGGCGTCCCAATAGGCGCGGCCATCTTCGCTATCCGCCGGTATCCAGGCGTTTTGCTTCAATGTCGCGGGCGACAGGATGCGACGATAGTTTTCCGCAACCTCCATCCCGGCCCGATACAGCATCGCCCCCGGCCCGCGTGAGCCGTGATGCGTCACGATGGCAGTGCGCCCGGTTTTGCGCGAGCGACCAACGAACAGAAAGTGGTTGCCGTCGCCTTGGGTGCCCATATGCGACTGTGCCACTTGCAGCATTTTGGCGCTGTTCAGGAACGGGTTGGCACGAAACGCATCCAGCAAATCCAGCGAGACACTGAAGCGCTGACCATTGTCACGCCCGCCGGGGCCAAAGTGTGTCACCGCTGTTGCGGCATCCAGCACCTTGGCCGGATCAGCCATGCCCATATCGCTGATCATCACCGAACAGCAGATGTCCGCCGAATGCATTCCCGGATGGATCGCATTGCGCGCGGCCACCACGCCACCGACCGGAATGGTGCCCAAGGGGCCCGCCGGACAGGCATCGGGCATGATCGCACCCGCCACAATGGTGGGGGTCTGCATCAGCACGCGCATGGTTTCGGTCACATCGGCGACGTTTTTCACCTCATCCGCATCTTCGGCGGTGATGTTGCTGTGAAAGTGCAGGCCCGATTGCAGCGGCAAAGCAGGGGGAGGTGGCGGCGGCAGTTCAGCGTCCAGCATCGACCGGATGGCGATTGGCGTCAGGCCTTGGGCTTGGGCGGTTTCGGCCATGCGTAGAAGATCAGGAAAGCTGCGACCGGGGCGATGGCCCCAGCTGATCAGGTCTGCGCCGGTGATTTTATCAGTGCTGGTTATGTCGGTGCTGATTGCGTCGTTGGTCATCATTTTTACTCATCAATAGAGGCGTTGAAAGCGGTGGGCGGTTGCGCGTTTCGGCAACCGCCCGTTTTTCGGGTTGCACGGATTTGCAGACCCTTTGTTCATCCCCTTGTTTTCGTAGGGCTTTTTTGCCAGATCTCAGCCAGACAAAGAAGCTTTTCGCAAAAATGGCCGAACGCGTTGATCACAAACAGAAATTCGCGAAATTTCGGAAACTGCTTTGCAAAAATCATATCCGTTGGTATCAGAAATTATCTGAAGGGATAAGTTTATGCGGAATGTGGTGATTGGCTTCCTTGGCACCCAGCTGGATATAGGGCGGAATCGCGGCTGGCGACCCTCGGTTGAGTTGACGCGGCACGCGGATTTCGCGGTGGATCGGTTCGAGTTGATCCATGACCAGCGGCATGTCGGGCTGGCGCGGCAGGTGATGAAAGCCATCGCGGCGGTGTCACCTGACACCGAGGTGCGGCTGGTGCAGATCGACATGCGCGATCCGTGGGATTTTCAGGAGGTCTACGGCAAGCTGTTCGATTTCGCCAAGGACTACGGCTTTGACGAGGATCGCGAGCGCTATCATGTGCATCTGACCACGGGCACGCATGTGGCGCAGATTTGCTGGTTTTTGCTGACCGAAAGCCGCCATATCCCGGCGAAACTACTGCAAACCGGGCCGCCGCGCGGCGATGCGCTGCCGCATGGCTCGATTGATATCATTGATCTTGACCTGTCGCGCTATGACGCGCTGCAACAGCGGTTTGATGCGGTCAGCCGCGAGTCGGTGTCTTTGCTGAAGGGCGGGATTGAAAGCGAAACGCCTGTGTTCAACGCGATGATTGAGCGGCTGGAGTTTGTGGCCTCGCATTCGGATGCGCCCTTGCTGCTGTTGGGCGAGGCGGGCAGCGGCAAAAGCCGGTTGGCGCAGCAGATTTACGAGTTGAAGCTGCAACGGCGGCGGGTGAAGGGACGGTTGGTGCAGGTGAATGCGGCGGGTTTGCGCGGACCGCAGGGCATGGTGGCGCTGATCGGGCAGCGGCGCTCGGTGATGGGGATCGCGGGGACCGAGCGCGCGGGGCTGTTGCGCGAGGCGGACGGCGGGGTGTTGTTTCTGGAGGGCATTGAGGCGCTGGAGCCGGATGCGCAGGCGCTGTTGGTGCAGGTGCTGGAGGGTGGGCGGTATTATCCGCTGGGGTCGGACAGTGAGGTGAGCAGCCGGTTTCATCTGATCGCCTCGGCTGCGGTCGATCTGGCGGTTTTGGTGGCAGAAGGGCGGCTGCGGGCGGATCTGTTTGCGCTGCTGCATCAGTGGAGCTTCCGCTTGCCGCCATTGCGGGCGCGACGGGACGATATGGCGGCGCATCTGGCGCATCAGCGCGGTCTGGCCGAGCGGGCCTTGGGGCGGAGCGTTGGCTTCAATGCCGATGCCAGCGCGCGCTATCTGCGGTTTGCGCGCGACCCCGGCACGATATGGGCGGGGAACCTGCGTGATCTGGCGGCCTCGGTGCAGCGGCTGTGCACTTTGGCCGAGCGCGGGCGGGTGACGCTGGCGATGGTCGAGGAGGAGATCGCGGTGCTTACAGCACAGTGGCAAGGCGTGGTGCGGGATGGCGACATGGCGCTGCTGGCCGAGGTGGTGGCGCGGCCCGAGGGGTTGGATGAGTTTGACCGCGCGCAACTGGCCGCGGTGATCCGGGCCTGTCGGGAAACCCCGAACCTGAGCGCGGCGGGGCGGCGGCTGTTCGCGGCCTCGCGCGCGGAAAAGGCCAGTCAGAATGATGCGGACCGGCTGCGGAAATATCTGGCGCGGTTTGGGCTGGAGTGGGCGGCGGTGCAGGGTGGTTAGGCTGCGGCCCTGCTTTGCAGCTGGCGCTTCTGGCTGTCGCGCAGCCATGCCACGGCGTAGAGGATCGCAAGGCCACCGATGATCAGGGCGGTGTCGAGCAAGATCGAAGGCGGGTTCATCGCTTTGGTAACTTGGGCGACATAGGCCAGCACGGTGCTGGTGGCGAAGACCGGCAGCGAGTGTTGGCCCAGCAGGATCAGGGCTGAGACTTTCGGGCTGTTGGCGATGGTTTTCAGGGCGGGCAAGGTGCTGAGGGCATAGGCGAGCGCCAGAATATGCAGCAGGCGCGGTAAGAATTCATAGCTTTTGTCGAACGAGGTCAGGATCGACGGGAAATAGGCGTATTCGTGCAGCAGCCACAGGCCGTGGCCGCCCCAGCTGGCGACGAAAGGCACGCGCAGCCAGATCAGCGCAAAGACCAGGAACGCCCATGACAGACACACCGCCCATGTCCGCACCGGCAGCCAGCGCTGGCCCTGACGCATCGCAAGGCCGGTCAGAATCCCTGCGACAAACAGCACCTGCCATGACAGCGGGTTGAAAAACCAGCCATTGTGCAGCGGCCATGTCGGCAGGGTGGTGCGGGTGAAACCCGCGATGAACCAGAGCAGCAAAGAGCCCACCATCAGCCCACGCGGCCAGCGCACGGCCAAGGCCAGCAGGCCGGGGGCGACCAGCATCAGCACGATGTAAAGCGGCAGGATATCGGCATAGGCGAATTGGTGGCCAAGTGTCGCCAGCGGGGCGAGAAACATCTGCGGATCAGAGAGCGCACGGGCGATGTTGCGCTTGACCGCCATCGCAGCCACGGCGGGATCGTGTTGTGCCCATGCGAACAGCGCAAGGATACAGAGCGTGACCAGCACATGCACCCACCACAGCGTAAGCGCGCGCCGCCACGGCCGCAGCGCGGTTTGCAGGGTGGCTCCACGCAGAAACACCGCGCCATAGGCCAAGCCGGTGGCCATGCCCGACATCAGCACGAAACCTTCCGCACCATCGGAAAAGCCGAAGTTGCGCGAGGTCAGATGCTCCCAGATCGTGCCGGGAATATGGTTGATGAAGATCATCACCAGCGCGAGACCGCGCAACAGGTCAATCCGGTAATCCCGGACGCGCGCGGGTTCAGCCAAGCTTGGCCTCCGCCACCATTGTGGCCGTTGGGGCAGGTGTCGAAATCGCCCAAGCGGCCAGCACGGCGTCATGGCGGGCCAGAATCGGCGGGATCTTGGTATCTTCCGGCACCGGGAAGGCGTGCGGGCTTGCGTTGCGCGAGGTCCACCAGATCAACAGCGGCGCAATCATCATCGGCAGCGCCACCGGCATCAGCCACAGCGTCAGCACCGGGGCCATCAGATGAATGGCGATCATGCCTGCAAGGCCAAGGAAACTGATCCAGCGCCCGGCGGCCCAAGCCTCTGCAATATCCAATCCACCATCCCCCCGGTTGTTCGGCGGCCAGCCACCGTCTCGTCCCAGAAGAACCTGTAAAACCGAACGGCTCTGAAATGCCATCAGAATCGGTGCGATCACCGAGGAAAGCGCCAGTTCGGTCAAAACAGCGCGCAGCGATCCGCCGATGCCGCCAAAGCCACGCGCGCGTCCGGTGAAGATGGCATCCAGCGCCACCAGCAGTTTCGGCATCACCAGAAGCCCGAACACGCCGACCGCCAGACCAATTGCTTTCGGGGTCTGATCGTTGGGGAATACCGGGAAGGGCCAGTTGGCCTCGGGGAAATAATCGGGGATTTCAACCCAATAGACCGCAGCGATGGAAGCGGCTATGAAGGCCAGCCAGATCAGCGGGGCGATATAGGCGAAGATGCCTTGCACGAAGACAAAGCGGCTCCAGGGTTTCAGGCCGGGAGCACAGAGCAGTTTGGCGTGTTGCAGGTTGCCCTGACACCAGCGCCGATCGCGTTTGGCGTGGTCGATGATATTCTCGGGGCCTTCTTCATACGAGCCTTCAAGGTCGTCATCCAGCCGCACCAGCCAGCCAGCGCGGGCCAGCAGGGCGGCCTCGACGTAATCATGGCTCATGATATGGCCGCCGAACGGGGCGCGACCGGGAAGTTCGGGCAATCCGCAGCTTTCCGCCCAAGCGCGGATACGGACAATGGCGTTGTGGCCCCAGAACGGGCCGGTGCGGCCTTGAGTGGCGGCCAGACCGCGCGCGAAGATCGGCGAATGGAAGCCCGCAGCAAATTGCATGGCGCGGCCAAAGCGCGAGCGGCCCCCCACCACGCGCGGCAGGGTTTGCAGCAGGGCAAGTTTGGGCGCAGCTTCGATCCGGCGGATCATCTCGATGATGGTGTCGCCTTCCATCAGGCTGTCGGCATCAAGGATCACCGCGTAATCCCATGCCGCCCCCGAGGAGGTGATGAATTCTTCGATATTGCCGGCTTTGCGCCCGGTGTTCTTTTCGCGGCGGCGGTAGAACATGCGGCCTTCGCCGTGTTGGCGGGCCAGCAGGCGGGCGAACCAGTGCTGTTCTTGCAGGGCGATCTTGTCGTCACGGGTGTCCGACAGCACGGCGAAATCGACCTGCGCGCCCGAGTGGGTGGCGATGATCGAGGCATCCATCGCGGCGATGCGGGCGAAGGTGATGCGGGGATCTTCGTTGTAGACCGGCACGATGACCACGGTGCGGCCAGTGATCGGGCCGGTGATACGGGCAACCGGCGGGCGCTGGCGCGAGGTCAGGCCAAGCAGCGCTGTCGCAGCCCCCCAAGCCAGCCACCATGTCGACAGGAAAATCAGCGTGCTGCGCAAGACATCGAGAACGCCCACGCCATCGGCGGCACCATAGATCTGAAACACCATTCCTGCGGCAGCGGCAGCCAGAATGCTTGCCGCAATGGCCAGAGCGCGGGCGCCGCGCGTGTGGTCCCGCAATGGTGCGTCAGGTTGGGCCATGCGATCAGCCGAGTCGGCGCAAGCCCGGTGCTACAGCCCAAATCCAGCTGCGCACGGCGCGCAAAAGCCCGCCCTGCGGCAACGTCAGCACCTGTTTTGGCATCGCCAAAGGTGCCAGCGGCGGAGCCATCACATCGGCAACCCGGATTTGCTTCGTCACCGGTTCGGCAAGGATCGGACTGGTCACGTTCATGCACTCACCCATTGATAAAGCCAGTTTTCAGAAAGCTTACGACCATAACCCGTGATATGGGCTCCCAGTTCCACGGTGCTGCCCGGTGCGGCGGAAATATCCAGCACCAAACGCCAGAAATCGGTTCCGGGGATCTCGGACAGCGCCTGATGCGCGATTTCACCGCCCGCGATGGTCACCACGGCTTTGACTTCGGCATCAGCAGGCAGTGTGGCAAGCAGACCGCCCTCAAAATCCACCACGAACTTGCGGGTGCCATCGGAGTTTTCAACGCCAGAGACGCCGCCAACACCAGCGCGGGTTTCCTTGACAAAGGCAATATCCGCGAAAGGATCTGCCGCCAAAGCGCCCCAGCGCAGACGATAGGCGAACTCCATCATCGTGCCGGGCACGGGTTTGGCGTCGGGCACCCAGAAGGCGACGATGTTGTCGTTGACCTCAAGATCGCTGGGGATCTCGACCAGACGCACCGCACCTTTGCCCCAATCGCCCAAAGGCTCGACCAGCAGGGACGGGCGACGTTCGTAATGCGCGCCGGCGTCTTGATAGCTTTCAAAGTTGCGATCACGCTGCATCAGACCGAAAGCCTGCGGGCTGGTCTCGGCAAAGTAGGATTCCGAGAGGCGCGGCGGGTTGTTCAGCGGACGCCAGATATGATCGCCATCACCGCGATAGATCGCGAGGCCATCGCTGTCATGCACGTTGGGGCGATAGTCGTCGAACGTGGCGCGGTTCTTTTCCGAGAACAGGAACATCGAGGTCAGCGGCGCGATGCCGATCTGATCCACCGTGTTGCGGAAGAACAGACGCGCGGTCACGTCCATTTCGGTATCTGCGCCCGGACGGATCACAAAGCGATAAGCCCCGGTGCAGCTTTCGCTTTCCAGCGCGGCATAAACCACGACTTCGCGCGCGAAAGGCGCGGGGGTTTCCAGCCAGAATTTCGAGAAGCGCGGGAATTCTTCCGGTTTGCCAAGGCCGGTGTTGATCGCAAGACCACGGGCAGACAGGCCGTAGGCGTTGTCACGGCCCAGAGCGCGGAAATAGCTGGCACCAAGGAAGGCCACGACTTCATCGAACAGATCGGCGCGGTTGAGCGGCGCGTTCAGACGGAAGCCCGCCACACCCGGCAGCGGCTCGTGCTTGGGCACGCGGGCGGCGACACGGTCGTAATAGCGGAAATCATCGGTCGAGAACATCATCGGACGCGCGGTGCCGCCCTTGACTTCATAGGTCAGCACCGGCTCGGCAAACAGCCAGCCAAGGTGGAAGGCCTGCACGTTGAAACCAGCCTTCGGACCGGCCCAACGCGCGCGCTCGGGGTTGAACTGCACCGCCTGATAATCGTCGTAGGTGAAGCTTGAGAAGAAGCCTTCAACTTTGGTCGGGGCCTGATGCGGCGTGGTTGCCCGTTGCTGCATCGCAGCGGTCAGGATGTCAAAGCTGAACGGCTCTGCGTTCACGCCTTCCGGGGCCACGGCAGCGGGCGCTGCGGTGTCGGCCCAGGCGGCGCTGGACAGGCTTGTGCTGCATTGCAGCAATGCCGCCGATCCCAGCAAACCCAGGACAGAGCGGCGGTGGATGATCACAGACAAACCCGGCTGACCCGGCATATTCTCTCCTGCTCCCCGATTCGAGGAAAACTTAACGTAATTCGCAGGTTATCGGAAGTCGCGCCAGATGTCATGCTATGCAGCCAAAGCAACCCTGCCATGCCGCATTTGCAAAGGAACCTGGACGCGATGCCTAGACCCAATCATCGGTTCAGATGGGGGAGGATGCACAAAAGGTCAATTCCAGATGTGTTAGCGCCCTTCACAGGGCGGTGAGATGCGCGAGAAACTGCCGCATACAGGGGCAAATCGTGCTGCAACTGCATAAACGGCGATTTTGGCGGGAGATTTGGCGGTGGGAGTGGATGGTATTGTCGCCGGAGAATCGTGAAAGGCAGGGGCTGGCGGCGTTACAGAGTCTGCGTCAGCAGGGCCAAGGCGATGACGGTGATCAGGCTGCCTGCCAGCACTTCAACCCAAGGCAAGATTTGCGCCACACGGTTGAACGGCAGGTTGGCCAAAGCGCCTTCGCGCGCCCAGACCGCTATCGCCGCCACGCCGACCGTCACAACTGCCGTGCCAAGCCCCATCGCGAAAGCACCTGCGATGCCCGCCAGCGCAATGCCGAGCTGCCATGTCAGGATCAGCAGAAACAGCGCGCCAGAGCAGGGCCGCAACGCCACGCCAATGATCAGGGCGGCGCGGTCTTTCCAGCTGGTGGCGCGTTCGACTTCGGCAAGGCTGGGGCCGTGGGAATGGCCGCAGCCGCAATCGGCGTCGTGGTGATGGTGGTGGTGATCGGGATCATTGGCGTGGCTGTGGTCGTGGGCGTTTGGCACAGGTGCCGCCGCTTGCCGCCAGACTTTGCGCAAACCGCGGCCAGCCAGCCAGAGGCCCACTGCTGCGATTGCCAGTGTGCCGATGGGGGCCATCACATCTTGTGCGACATTTTGGGTGGCGTCGCGGGTCCAGCCCAAAGCCGCGACCCCGGCGTAGACCAAGGCCACCGCGACCAAGCTTTGCGCCAGACTGGCGGCGAGGGAAATGCTGGCCAGCGACCAGAACGCGACGCGGCGACCTACGCCGTAGCCGCCGATCAGCACCTTGCCATGCCCCGGCCCCGCGGCGTGTAGCACGCCGTAGCTGAAGCAGACTGCCAGCAGGGCGAAAAGCGCGCCGGGTTGGCCCTGTTTGATGGCGCGCACCCCGGCGGCGAGTTCAGTTTGGATGGCGCGTTGGGCCTCGATCACCCAGCGCTCCAATACCAAGAAGCCACCCGACAGCAAGAGCGCCAGCAGGATCAGCGCGAAGATTGCGCCGAGACTGAGCAGGGCACGTTTCAGGCCGGGCTGGCTTACGATGTGGACGCGCATGAAACTTCCATCGCTTCAGCGAAATCTGCCCCGAGTTCAGGGTAGGCGGCTTCGGCATCTTGTGGCAGGGCGGCGATGGCGGCATCAAGCTTGGCGCGGGCGGCATCGAGATCGGGCAGCACGGTGCGCGCGGTGCAGCCTGTGGCATTGTCCAGCGTGGTGCCAAGCTTGAGCGCGTAGCTGACGTAAAGCGTGGGGTCGTAGACTTGCACCAGCAGGGGTTGGGTGATCTCGATCGGCGTTGCGAAGCTGCGGTAGTGGGTTGAGACGATCTTGGCGTCGTTATAGGCGACACTCCAATCCGAAGGCCCGGAAAGCAGAAGGGGATGGCCTGCGCTGGAGGCATAAGTATCGCCGGGGTAACCTGCGTCCCAGTGCATATCAAAGCCGTTCAGTTGTGTGGTTTCTTCCGGGGTAAGGATGCCGTCGAAATCGGGATCAAGGCCCTTGTCGGTGATGATCTGCAACGAGGTCAGGTCATCATAGCTCCAGGTGATGCGAACGCCGGTGGCGCGGTGTTTGGCGTCGAAGATCAGCTCTAACCCGGTGTCGATGAAGACATGCGGATGGGCATGGGCGGTTTGCGCCCAAGACAATGCCGCGATTGCCAAAGCCAGCGCTTTCATCTTGCCCCCTTGCGATGCGCGCACACTAGCGCTGTGGCGCGCAAAGGCCAATCCCGAAGCCGTGAAGATAGCTGAACCTTGCCATTCTGGCCTGATCGGGATGTTGCCACTGGCCCTGTCTATCTGTGGGGGAACGCTTTAGCATTTGCGCTTGCCTTGCCGAAGGAATGTGACGATGGCCGAGAATATGCAGCATTGGACTCCGCGTCCGCGCCCGGAAGCGGTGCCGTTGGAGGGTCGCTATGTGCGGTTGGAAAAGCTGGAGGCGCGGCACGCTGAGGAGCTGTATGCAGCTTCGGCCATCCTGGATGCGGATGCGAAATTCACTTGGCTGCCCGAAAACCCGCCGGAAGATCTGAGCAGCTTTCGGGCATGGGTCGAGAAGGTTTCGGCCAGCACCGATCCGATTTATTTCGCCATCATCGACAAGGCCACGGGCAAGGTTGCCGGGCGGCAGACCTTGATGCGGATTGATGCGGCCAATGGGGCGGTGGAGATTGGCAATATCTATTGGGGGCCACTGATCGCGCGCAAGGCGGCGGCGACTGAGGCTTTGTTCCTGTTCGCGCAATATGCGTTTGATACGCTTGGCTATCGGCGGTTTGAGTGGAAGTGCAACAATGACAATGTGCCGTCGAAGAAAGCGGCGCTGCGGTTTGGCTTTCAGTATGAGGGGCTGTTCCGGCAGCATTTTGTGATCAAGGGGCTGAACCGGGATACCGCGTGGTTTGCGATGATCGACAAGGATTGGGTCAAGCTGAAGCCTGCCTATGAGGCGTGGCTTGCGCCCGAAAACTTCGATGCCAATGGCGGGCAGAAGCGGCGGTTGGAGGATATTCGCGCTGATTTTGGTGCCTGAGGCGGTTGATCGGCGGGGGATGTGGCCGTAACTGTGTGGGCCACAGAAGGAATGGCTCATGGACAACTCCCCTGCCCCGCCACCCGAACGCAAGCGCGGCTCTGGCGTTAAGATGGTCTATGATCTTTTGCGCGATGATATTCTTGATCTGGTGATGCCGCCGGGCAGCCCGATTGATGAGGTGCAGCTGGCCGAGCGTTTTGCGATCTCGCGCACGCCGATCCGCGAGGCTTTGGCGCGGCTGGCGATGGAAGGCTTGATCGACACGCTGCCGAACCGGTCCACCATGGTGTCGCAGATCGACTTTGTGAACCTGCACACGTTTTTTGACGCGATCACGCTGATGTACCGGGTGACGACGCGGCTTGCGGCGCAAAATTGGCGAGCGGGAGATCTGGAGGTGATCCGGGGGCATCAGGCGGAGTATTGTGCGGCGTTTGAGGCGCATGATGCTTTGGCGATGATTGGCACCAATCGCGACTTTCACGCGTCCATCGCCGAGGCGGGGCGGAATCCGTATTATCTGGCGCTGTTCTTGCGGCTGCTAGACGAGGGGCGGCGGATTTTGCGGCTGTATTATCAGTCGTTTGACGACCAGCCACCGGCTTCGGTGATCACCGAGCATGAGGATATTATCGTGGCGATTGCGGCGCGGGATGTGGCGCGCGCCGATGCGTTGGCGAAGGCGCATGCCGATCAGATTGTCGGGCAGATACAGCGATTGATGGCGCGGGATCAGCGGCAGGATATTGAGTTGTAAGGGTTTCAGTTTTACGTCGACAAGAAAAATACAAGATGTATATTAAAATGGAGAAGTGAGTCCTCCGGCAAGTGCCGCATGGCGTCACTGGGTCCAACCGCTATTTTACAGGGATGAAGCAGATGCAGTCCGAGATCTTTTCAGGGGTGATCCCCGCGCTGATGACGCCTTGCACGGCGGACCGCGCGCCGGATTTTGACGCTTTGGTGCGCAAAGCACGGGAATTGGTCGCGGCGGGGATGTCGGCGGTGGTTTATTGCGGGTCGATGGGGGATTGGCCGCTGTTGACCGATGCGCAGCGGATGGAAGGTGTGGCGCGGCTGGTGGCGGCGGGCATCAAGGTTGTGGTCGGCACCGGCGCGATCAATACCGCGTCGGCGGTGGCGCTTGCGCGTCACGCGGCGGAAGTTGGCGCGCATGGGTTGATGGTGATCCCGCGGGTGTTGTCGCGTGGGCCTTCGCCCAGCGCACAGAAAGCGCATTTCAAGGCGATCTTGTCCGCCGCGCCCGATCTGCCTGCGGTGATCTACAACAGCCCATACTACGGCTTTGTCACTCGCGCTGATTTGTTCACCGCTTTGCGGGCCGAGCATCCCAATCTGGTGGGGTTCAAGGAATTCGGCGGCCCGGCCGAGATGCGCTATGCGGGGGAGTTCATCACCTCGGCGGGCGATGGGGTGACGCTGATGGTCGGGGTGGATACCGGGGTGGTGAACGGGTTTGTCAACTGTGGGGCGTCGGGGGCGATTACCGGGATTGGCTGCGTGTTGCCGCGCCCGGTGTTGATGCTGTGCAATCTGTCGCGGGCGGCGGCTTTGGGCGATGTGGAAGCGCGGCAGAAAGCGTTGGAGTTGGAGGCGGCGTTTGCGGTGCTGTCATCGTTCGATGAAGGCCCTGATCTTGTGTTGTATTTCAAATACCTATTGGAATTGCAGGGCGAGGCCGAATACGCGCTGCATTTCGTTGAGTCCGATGCGCTGAGTGCGAGCCAGCGCGGCTATGCCGAGGCGCAGTTCAAGCTGTTTACCGCTTGGTATGATGTCTGGAGCAAGCAAGGCGGCGCTGTCGGGCGTTATCTGGCCTAAGCGGCTGGAGTCCCTACACGCCGTAGGGAATCCAGATATTCTTCACCTCGGTGGCGTGGCGCAGCCAATCTGCGCCTTCGGCGCTGGGGTGGTGCCAGTCGGTGAGCCGCCCGTGATCGACAAAGGTGCGTTTGAGGTTGCTGGCAGAGAGGCGTTCGACCGACTCTGACAGCGCTGCCGAGCCGAAGGCCCAGAGGGCATCGACATCCGCGTGGGTGGCGAGGGCCTCGGCCAAGGGCTGCGGATCGCCGGTGACGATGTTCAGGACGCCATCGGGCAGATCAGAGGTTTCCAATACGCCATAGAAATCGGTGGCCGACAGCGGATGCGGCGCGCTGGGGACGGCGATGACGCGGTTGCCCATGGCGATCAGCGGGGCGGTCAGGCTGATCAGACCCAGCAGCGGGGCTTCTGGTGGGCAAATCACGCCGACGACGCCGATGGGCTCAACCATCGCCAGCGCCACACCGCGCAGGGGTGGAGCGTGGACGCTGCCTTCGTATTTATCGGCCCAAGCGGCGTAGCTGAACAGACGGTCGATGGAGGCTTCGACTTCGGCATCGGCTTTGGCGGAGCTTTGACCTGTCATAGTGCTGATGCGGGCGGCGAATTCTGCGGCGCGGGCGGAGAGGTTTTCGGCGATGTAATACAGCACTTGCGCGCGATTGTGGGCGGTGGAGTTGGCCCAAGCATCGGCTTTGCGGGCGGCGGCGACGGCGTTGCGGATGTCTTTGCGGTTGCCCTCACCAACTTCGGCAATCACCGCGCCTTTGGGGGTCAGCACCGGACGGGAATAGTTGCCATCGGGGCGGGCCTGTTTGCCTGCGATGAACAGCTTGGCAGTGCGGTCGATAGTGGGAGCGACGAAATCGGCTATCGAAGCCGAGCGGGCGGTGATCGGTGGCTGTGCAGGGCGCAATTTGCGGCCCAGCATGGCCTTGGGTTTGAGGTATTCATAAGCGCCTTCGCGGCCGCCTTCACGACCAAAGCCAGATTCCTTACGACCCCCAAAGCCGACGGCCGCATCGAACAGGTTGGTGGCGTTGACCCAGACCACGCCAGCCTCGACCTTGGCCGCGACTTGCAGGGCGAGGCTGATGGATTCGCTCCAGATGCTGGCCGACAGGCCGTAGCGGGAGTGGTTTGCGAGTTGCACAGCCTCATCCGGGGTGCGGAAGGTCATGGTGACGGCGACCGGGCCAAAGATTTCTTCTTGGGCGACAGTGTGGGCGGGTTGCACGTTTGTCAGCAGGGTGGGCGGGTAGAAGCAGCCGTTGGTCGGAAGGTCTATCGCGGCCTGATAAAGAGTGGCACCCTCGGCCACACCCTGCGCGACCAAAGTGCGGATGCAGTCGGCCTGCACCGGGGCGACGATGGCGCCCATGTCGATGGATTTGTCGAGCGGGGAGCCGACCCGCAGGGTATCCATCCGGCGTTTCAGGCGGCGGATGAAGTCGTCAGCGATGCCCTCTTGCAGCAACAGCCTAGACCCCGCGCAACAGACCTGGCCTTGGTTGAACCAGATCGCATCGACCACGCCTTCGACAGCGCCATCGAGATCGGCATCGTCGAACACGATGAACGGGGATTTGCCACCGAGTTCCAGCGTCAGCGATTTGCCCGTGCCTGCGGTGCGCTGGCGGATCAGGCGGCCGACTTCGGTGGATCCGGTGAAGGCGATTTTGTCGATGCCGGGGTGATCGACCAACAGCGCCCCGGTGTCGCCTTCACCTGTGACGATGTTGATCACGCCTGCGGGCAGGCCAGCGGCTTGCGCCAGTTCGGCAAACAGCAGCGCGGTGAGCGAGGTGTATTCGGCGGGTTTCAGCACCACGGTATTGCCCAAAGCCAAAGCGGGGGCGAGTTTCCATGCCAGCATCAGGAACGGGAAATTCCACGGGATGATCTGGCCGACGACGCCAACCGGGGCATGATCGGGGAAGGCGGTGGCCTGCAGTTGTGCCCATCCGGCGTGATGGGTGAAATGACGGGCGGCCAGTGGCACGTCGATGTCGCGCGTCTCACGGATGGGTTTGCCGTTGTCGATGGCCTCAACCACGGCGATCAGCCGGGCATGGCGTTGGATCATCCGGGCGAGGGCGTAAAGGTGGCGGGCGCGGGCGTGGCCGGAAAGTTTCGCCCAAGGGGTTTGGGCCTTGCGGGCGGCGGTGACGGCAGAATCGACATCAGCAGCAGTGCCAAGTGCTAGCTGTGCCAGTGGCTTGCCTGTGGCGGGTTCAAAGGTTTGAAAGCTGTGATCCGGCGCGGTGAAGCTGCCGGCGATGAAATGGCCAAAGCTGTGATCGTGGCGGGCGAGCCAAGCGCGGGCCTCAGTGTCGGATTCTGGGGACAGGCCGTAGGACATATCGTCGAAATGCTTTGCGATGTTCATCAGTTATCCGATCGGGTGTCTGTTGAAGGCGGAATAGCCGCCGGTGACATGGGTTTCGAGTTGGCGTTCGATATCGGCCAAAAGGGAGGAGGCACCGATGCGGAACAGATCGGGTTCGAGCCACGGGCGACCGAGTTCTTCCTTCATCAGAAACTGCTGCATCAACACGTCTTTGGTGGTGGCAATGCCGCCTGCGGGTTTGTAGCCGACGCGGTAGCCGGTGCGATCATGGTAGGCGCGGATGGTGCGGATCATGGTCAGCGTCACGGCGGGGGTGGCGTTGACTGCCTCTTTCCCGGTCGAGGTTTTGATGAAATCCGCGCCTGCCATCATGCAAACGAGGCTGGCTTGCGCGACATTTCGCAGGGTTTTCAGCTCACCTGTCGCTAGGATGGCTTTGACATGGGCATCGCCACAAGCGGCGCGGAAATCACGCATCTCATCGTAAAGCGCCTGCCAGTTGCCAGTCAGCACATGTTCGCGGGTGATCACGATGTCGATTTCGGCAGCGCCATCGGCGACCGAGGCCGCGATCTCGCGCAGCTTCACATCATGCGGGGCGAGGCCTGCGGGAAAGCCTGTGGAGACGGCGGCGACCGGAATTCCGGTCCCTGCAAGGGCATCAACTGCCATGCCGACAAAGCGGTGATAGACGCAGACGGCGCCTGCGGTCAGGCGGCGGTCGCCCATGCCGAGGGCTTCTTGCAGGGCGGGGGTCAGCGGTTGCGCGGCTTTGGCGCACAGCCTGCGAACGCGTCCGGCGGTGTCATCGCCGCTGAGGGTGGTCAGATCAATGCAGGTCAGGGCTTTCAGCAACCACGCCGCTTGGGCATCTTTCTTGACGCTGCGGCGACCGGGCAGGCTGGCGACACGGCGATCGGTGGCGGATTGGTTGACGCGGGTCCTAGCGATCCACTCCAGATCAAGCGGCATCCCGGCGTTGCGCACCGTTTGGCCTGTCGGCTGCAGTAAGGCGATCTTTGCCTGTATTTCCGGCTGTAGTATCGTCACCGAACGCCCTCCGCTGCGCCAAATCCCCGAGGCAATCCGGCGCGGCCTTTCGACGCGATTCGCTGTGTTGCGCTCTTTCGTTATATTTGTATCATTATTTTGTTATCTTTACAACATAACTTTTCGCGGTCAGGGGCGATCAGGCTTTGGCACTTAACGGCATTTCCCCGGCTTCGGTGATGATGGCGTCGAAATCACCGACATCAGCAAACTGCGCCGGGCGCACCCGACCGATTTTAGTGCTGTCGCCAACCAGATAACGGCGCTGCGCCATTTGCATCGCTTTTCGTTTGATCGGCACCTCGTGGAACTGCTCACAGGACACGCCGCGCTGTTGGTCAATACCCGAGGCGGACAGGAAGGCGACATTGATGCCCAACGCATTCAACGTGTCTGCCCCCGAAGCCCCGGCGAAAGAGGCAGAGGCGGGGTGATAGACGCCGCCCAACAGGATAAGTGTGATATTTTCCTTTGCAATCAAACGCTCTGCTGTGTTGAAGGCATAGCAAACCACGGTCAGGCGGGTATCGGCGGGGATCAGATCAACCAGATGGATCAGCGTGCTGCCGCAATCCATGAACACGGTTTCATCCGGCTGCAGATAGCGCAAGGCGTGGATCGACGCTTGGCGCTTGGCGGCAGAATGGCTTTCCGCTGCCCGCGTGACGGCATAGGGCGCCTCAAGTTCGGACCTGCCCGCCGAAATGATATGCGCGCCAAGCGTGCCGAACAGGTCGGGGTTTTCAGCCACATCGCGGCGCACGGTCATTTCCGACACCTGCATCAAAGCGGCGGCTTCTTTCAGATGGATCACCTTGCGCTCTGCCAGAGCCAATGACAACGCCATGACGCGTCGGTCTTTTGCGGTCATTTCTTGCAACCCCTGATCGGTTTCCACTTGTTATATTTATAACATAGTTAGAGTAGAATCAACTTCTGTCATGAAGCAAACAGTCTGGCGGCTTGTCTTTCACCCCGACTTTGCCTGCTGTCACGAAATGGCGGCACTTGGTCTCGCGTTGTTGGTTTGCTTATTTTCATCGCACCTCTGAAATGTATGCCCAATATGCAGGCATACATATGCGACTTGGCCTGATGCTGGCGGTGCTGATGGCGGTTGCGCTTTCCTCGCGCGCTGCATCGCCGTCTTGCATTTGCATGGCACAACGGCTTTCCATCATTGTGGTTGAAAAGGACCGCGCCCGCGCGATGCTGATCGTGGACGGCCTGCGCGATGCCGGTGATTTTGATGTGATGGTGATTGCCGAGGAGACTGGGCTTGCCCGTCGGATCGCCCAGCGCAACCCGGATCTGGTGCTGATTGATGCCGGAAATCCGTCGCGCGATGTGCTGGAGGAATTAGCGTTGGCGACCGGGCCGACCGAGCGGCCGGTGGCGATGTTTGTCGATCAAAGCGACGGCAGCCTGACCAAAGCGGCGATTGAGGCGGGGATGTCGGCCTATGTGGTCGATGGCCTGCGGGCGGATCGGATCAAGCCAATTTTGGATGCCGCCATTGCGCGGTTTCACATGCTGCAAAAGATGCGGATCGAGTTGCTGGAGACCCGCCGGGCGCTGGAAGACCGCAAGGCGATTGACCGCGCCAAGGGGATTTTGATGCGGGCGCGTGGGATTGGCGAAGAGGAAGCCTACGCGCTGCTGCGCAAGACCGCGATGGATCAGGGGCGCAAGCTGGCGGATGTGGCGAGTGCTTTGGTGCTGGCGGCGGATCTGTTGAAATGAGTGTGCCCCTGCGCCTTGGCTATGTGCCCCTGCTGGATGCAGCCCCACTGATCATCGCCGAGGCTTTGGGCTTTGCCGAGGAAGAGGGCCTGACACTAGACCTGCACACCGCGCCCAGTTGGGCCAGCTTGCGCGATATGTTGGCGGTGGGCCAGGTCGACGCGGCGCAGATGCTGGCGCCGGTGCCTGTGGCGATGGCCTTGGGGCTGGGGCGGGGCACGGTGCGGTTTGAGGCGCTTTGTGTACTGAATCTGAACGGCAATGTGATCGGGATTTCCAACGCTTTGGCGGCCAAGATGGCTGGCGCGGGCTATGGCTTTGACTTCAGAGATGCGGCAGCGGCGGGGTGGGCTTTGCTGGCGGCTGCCCCTAGCCTGCGCATCGGCGTGCCTTATGCGTTTTCGATGCACCGCGAGTTGCTGCTGTATTGGCTGGCGGCTTCCGGTGCGCAAGCCGCGCAGTTGGATATCCGCACGGTGCCGCCGCCCCGGATGGCCGAGGCGCTTTCCGCCGGAGAAATTGATCTGTTCTGCGTCGGCGAGCCTTGGGGTTCGGTCGCGGTGGAAAATGGCTCGGGGACATTGCTGCTGCCGACCTCGGCTTTGTGGGCGCGGGCCCCGGAGAAGGTTCTGGCAGCACGGTTGGGCTGGGCGGAAGCCGAGCCCGCGCTGGCGGGGCGGTTGTTGCGTGCGGTGTGGCGGGCGGGACGCTGGTTGTCGCGACCGGAAAACCACATCATTGCGGCTGAGATGCTGACAGCGCAGGGGCGCATTGTCGTGTCGGCGGATCTGGTAGAGCGGGCGTTGACGGGCCGGATTGTGACTGCGCCCGATGGCCGCGAACATCTGACGCCGCAGCTGATCGAATTCTTTGAGGGCGCGGCGGGCTTTCCGTGGCGCAGTCAGGCGGCGTGGATTGGCGCATCTTTGGCGGGGCGGCATGGGCTGGATGTAGTCGAGGCGTCTGCCTCTGCCGCCGATGTCTTCCGCAGCGATCTCTATCGTCTGCATCTGCGGCCAGCGGGGGCCATTCTGCCGGGCGCATCTGAGAAACTTGAGGGGGCGCTGGCGCAAGCGACCGCCGTTCCAGCCGAGCGTGGCCAGCTGATTCTGCCCGCTGACCGCTTTTTTGATGCCCGGATTTTCGACCTGGCAGCGCCTGCGCGCTGAAAAAAGTGGCATCGCGATGCTGCGTCTGCGAAATCGCCCCATTGGGTGCGGAATCCGACACGGTATTGTTGACGCCGCAGCGCGGCATCGGCAGGTTTAATCCAAGCACGAAGGCAATGACGCCTTCACCGCTGCCCCCCAAAGTTGGGAAAAGCCGAGCACCGCCGCTCGATCCACTGCCTCTGTTGGCATGGGATCTGGCGGCTTTTTGCATTTCAACGCCCCCGTATCGGGGGCATCCGGGAACCAGATATGACACGCATCGCCAGCCTGCTTGCCACCACCGCATTGCTTGCCTTCCCCGCTTTTGCCGAGACCCCCGGCATTGAGAAACCCGAGCTGACGCTGGGCTTCATCAAGCTGACCGATATGGCCCCGCTGGCGATTGCCAAGGAGAAAGGGTTTTTCGAGGATGAGGGCCTGTCGGTGACGCTGGTGGCGCAGTCAAACTGGAAAGTGCTGCTGGACGGCGTGGTTTCCGGCGAGCTGGACGGCGCGCATATGCTGGCGGGGCAGCCGATTGCGGCCTCGATTGGCTATGGCACCAGGGCCGCGCTGGTGACGCCGTTCTCGATGGATCTGAACGGCAATGCGATCACCGTGTCGAATGCGGTGTGGGAAGCGATGAAGCCGGGGTTGAAGATGGAGGGCGACAAGCCTGCGCATCCGATTTCCGCCGCTGCACTGAAGCCGGTGATTGAGGCTTATGCCGCTGAAGGCAAACCGTTCAATCTGGGCATGGTGTTCCCGGTATCCACCCATAACTACGAGTTGCGCTATTGGCTGGCTGCTGGGGGTATCAATCCGGGTCTCTATTCGGCGGATGATGTGTCTGGCCAGATCGGTGGCGATGTGCTGATTTCGGTGACGCCGCCGCCGCAGATGCCGGCGACGTTGGAGGCCGGCACGATTGACGGCTATTCGGTGGGCGAGCCGTGGAACCAAGCTGCAGTTGCCAAAGGTATTGGCGTGCCGGTGATCACCGATAACGACATCTGGAAGAATAACCCGGAAAAGGTATTCGGACTGACCGCCGAGTTTGTCGAAGCCAACCCGCAGACGACTTTGGCGCTGACCAAAGCCCTGATCCGGGCGGCGATCTGGCTGGATGAGAACGACAACGCCAATCGCGCCGAGGCGGTGACGATCCTGTCCAGCCCGGACTATGTCGGCGCGGATGCGGCGGTAATCGGCAACTCGATGACCGGAACGTTTGAGTATGAAAAGGGTGACAAGCGCCCTGCCCCCGATTTCAACGTGTTCTTCCGTTACAACGCGACCTTCCCCTACTACTCCGATGCGGTCTGGTATCTGACCCAGATGCGCCGTTGGGGGCAGATTGGCGAAGCCAAGCCCGACGCGTGGTTCGACGAGATCGCGAAATCGGTCTACAAGCCGGATATCTACAAAGCCGCCGCCGAGGCAGTGATTGCCGACGGAAACGCCACGGCTGACCAGTTCGATTTTGACGCCGATGGCTACCGCGCGCCCTCTGCCGATTTCATCGACGGCGTGTCCTACGATGGCACCAAACCCAACGCCTATATCGACAGCCTGACGATTGGTTTGAAAGCCGCGCAGACTGTCACGGGCGGCGAAATCATCAACTGATCCAATACCTTCTCTGAATTGACGGGTGGCTATCCGCCCGTCAAAGCCGCCGCTGATGGAGACTGACATGACCCTGCTTGACCCTGCTGCTTTGCCCGAAGAACCCACGCGCGACCGCACCGTTCGGCTGGAAAAGCTGTACCGCTTGATCAGCAGATGCGACAAATGGTTCAAGCTGCTGGGGCTGGCATGGATCACCCCGATCTGGCGCGTGCTGGCCGGGGATAATCCGCGCGGGCAGATGCCGGAAATCTGGCGGCTGGCGGTGGTGCCGATGCTGGCGATTGCCGCGTTTTTGGCTTTGTGGGGAAGCCTTGCGCCGATGGTGCAGACCTCTTTAGGGGCCATTCCGGGGCCCGTGCAGGTCTGGGAGCAAGCGGTGGCGTTGGATGCCAGTGCTGCGACTGAAGGCGTGAAAGAGCAGGAATTCTACGCCAAACGGGCCGCGAAAAATGCAGCACTGGTGGCGGAAGGCAAGGCGGATCAGGTGAAAACCCCCGCCTATACCGGCAAGCCGACTTATTACGCGCAAATCTGGACCTCAATCAAAACCGTGTTCGCGGGGTTTCTGATTGGCACGATTATCGCGGTACCTTTGGGGATTTTGGCGGGGCTTTCTGCCACCGCAAATGCCGCGATCAACCCTTTGGTGCAACTGTTCAAACCGGTGTCGCCACTGGCCTGGTTGCCGATTGTGACGATGGTGGTGTCCGCCGTTTATACCGATGGCGATTTGCCGAAAAGCTTCATCGTTTCGGCGTTTACGGTGACCTTGTGTTCGCTGTGGCCGACGCTGATCAACACCTCGCTGGGGGTGGCCTCGATTGATAAGGATTTGGTCAACGTTTCCCGCGTGCTGAAGCTGTCGCTGTGGAAAAAGATCACCCGGCTGGTGCTGCCCTCGGCCTTGCCACTGATTTTCACCGGGCTGCGGCTGTCTTTGGGCGTGGGCTGGATGGTGCTGATTGCGGCGGAAATGCTGGCGCAGAATCCGGGTTTGGGCAAGTTCGTCTGGGATGAGTTTCAGAACGGGTCCGAGCAGTCCTTGGCGAAGATCATGGTCGCGGTGCTGACGATTGGCGTGATTGGTTTTTTGTTGGACCGGGTGATGTTCGCTTTGCAGTCGCTGTTCACCTTCTCGAATAATCGGTGAGCGGGATGGGAATTCTGGAGTTCAACAACGTTTCCAGGGGCTACGGCGATACGCCTGTGCTGCGCAACCTGTCGTTTCAGGTGCAGGATGGTGAGTTTCTGGCGATCCTGGGGTTTTCCGGCTCGGGCAAAACCACGCTGATCAACTTGATGGCGGGGCTGACTTTGCCGGATCGCGGCGAGGTCAACTTCAAGGGAGTGCCGGTAACGGGGCCGGGGCCAGAACGTGGGTTGGTGTTTCAATCTTATGCGCTGATGCCGTGGCTGACGGTGGCGGGCAATATCGGGCTGGCCGTGGATGCGGTCTGCAAGGGCAGCAAGGCCGAGCGTGCCGCATTGGTGCAGAAATATATCCAGATGGTCGGGCTTGGCCATGCGGCGGAACGCCGTCCCGCGGAGCTTTCTGGCGGGATGCGGCAGCGTGTGGCGGTGGCGCGGGCTTTGGCGATGCAGCCGGAAGTGTTGCTAATGGACGAGCCTTTGTCGGCTTTGGACGCGCTGACGCGGGGCAATGTGGCATCCGAGATTGAGGCGATCTGGGCGGCGGACAAGCGCACCGTGGTCTTGATCACCAATGATGTGGACGAGGCTTTGGTGCTGGCCGACCGTATTCTGTGCCTGAATCCTGACGGCACTTTGGGCGCAGCTTTTCCGGTTGCCCTGCCCCGCCCGCGCGACCGCAACGCGATGAATGAAAGCAATGATTTCAAAGCCCTGCGCGCCGATGTCACCGCTTATCTGATGGATGTTGGCATCAAATCCAAGCTGCCCGAAACCCGGACGCTGCCTGCGTTGACGCCGCGCCATGCTTTGCCGAAAGCCTATAGCGCTGCGGCGGCTTCGCCGGTTGAAACCCGCTATCTGCGCTATTCGCAACTGCACAAGGTTTACGCCACGCCAAAGGGGCCGTTGACGGTGGTGGAGGATTTCAACCTGATCCTGAAGAAGGGCGAGTTCGTCTCGCTGATCGGCCATTCGGGGTGCGGGAAGTCCACGGTTTTGACGATGACGGCGGGGCTGAACGCGATCTCGAAGGGCGCGATCACGCTGGACGGCACCCATGTGGAAGGCGCTGATCCTGAACGCGCGGTGGTGTTCCAATCGCCGAACCTGTTTCCTTGGCTGACCGCGAAAGAGAATGTCGCGATCGGGGTGGATAAGGTTTATCCGAAATCCACTCAAGCGGAACGGCAAGAGGTGGTGGAATACTATCTGGAGCGTGTCGGCCTTGGCGATGCGATGGACCGTCAAGCCGCCGATATGTCGAACGGCATGCGGCAACGGGTGGGTATTGCGCGAGCGTTTGCCTTGTCGCCGAAGCTGTTGCTGCTGGATGAGCCGTTCGGAATGCTCGACAGCCTGACCCGTTGGGAATTGCAAGAAGTGTTGATGGAGGTGTGGAGCCGCACCAAAGTCACCGCGGTTTGTGTGACGCATGATGTCGATGAGGCGATCTTGCTGGCCGACCGCGTGGTGATGATGACCAACGGGCCGAACGCCACCATCGGCAAGATCACCGAGGTGAAACTGCCGCGCCCGCGCAGTCGCCGCAGCCTGCTGGAGCATCCAGACTATTACCACTACCGCGCCGAAGTGCTGGCATTCCTTGAGGAATATGAGCACGGCCAGAAGAAATCAGCGCCTCAAAACAAGGACGTCGCGTGATGAAACAGAAACTTGTCGTCATTGGGGCGGGCATGGCCTCGGGCCGGATGCTGGAACAACTGACCGAAGCAGCGCCAGATGCGTTTGACATCACTTTGTTCAACGCCGAGCCGCGCGGGAACTATAATCGGATCATGCTGTCGCCGGTGTTGTCGGGCGAAAAGACTTATGCCGAGATCGTCACGCATGACGACGCTTGGTATGCAGAGCGCGGTATCAAAACCGTGCTGGGTCAGGCTGTTACCAAGATCGACCGCGATGCGAAAACCGTGACCAGTGGCGGGGTAGAGACGCCCTATGATCAGCTGATCATCGCCACGGGGTCCGCGCCGTTCATCATTCCGGTGCCGGGGCATAAGCTGCCGGGTGTGGTGACGTATCGCGACCTGGAAGACACCAATGCGATGATCGCGGCAGCCAAGCCGGGGGCGAAGGCCGTGGTGATTGGTGGCGGCTTGTTGGGGCTGGAGGCCGCAGCGGGCATGCAGTTGCGCGGCATGGAGGTGGTGGTGATCCATATCATGGGCCATCTGATGGAGCGGCAGTTAGACCCCGCCGCAGGCTATTTGCTACAAAAGTCGCTGGAGGCGCGGGGGATGAAAATCCACTGCAAAGGGGCGACCAAGGCCATCCTCGGGCATGAGCGGGTGGAGGCCGTTCTGCTTGAGGATGGCACGGTTTACGACGCCGATATCGTCTGCATGGCGGTGGGTATCCGGCCAGAAGTGCGGCTGGCCAATGACGCGCATCTGGATGTGGGGCGTGGCATTACGGTGAATGATGCGATGCAAACCAGCGATCCGTCGATCTGGGCGGTCGGCGAATGTGTGGAGCATGACAAGCAGTTGTTTGGGCTTGTAGCTCCGCTTTATGACCAAGCGAAGGTGCTGGCGCAGGCTTTGCTGGGACAGGAGACCGCCTTCCGTCCGGTGCAGACGGCGACCAAGCTGAAGGTGACGGGCTGCGATTTGTTCTCGGCTGGCGACTTCGCTGACGGCCCGGGGCGCGAGGATATCGTGTTCCGCGACCCGGCGCGGGGTGTCTACAAGCGGTTGGTGATTGAGGGCGACAAGCTGCTGGGCGCGGTGATGTATGGTGACACCGCCGACGGCAACTGGTTCTTCGGGCTGATCAAAGACGGCACAGATATCACCCCGATGCGTGAGACGTTGATCTTCGGTCCAGCCTATCAAGGGGGTGCCCAAGCGGACCCTATGGCAGCCGTTGCAGCCTTGCCGCCTAGCGCGGAGATTTGTGGCTGTAACGGCGTTTGTAAGGGCAAGATTGTGGATGCGATCTTGGGTGGGGCCAAGACGTTGGACCTCGTGCGGGCGACGACGAAAGCCAGTTCCAGCTGTGGCACTTGTACCGGGCTGGTCGAGCAGGTGATGGCGGTGACTTTGGGTGATAGCTTTACCGCCAACGCCAATCCGGCGATGTGCAAATGCACCGATCACACGCATGAGGATGTGCGACGGCTGATCAAGTCGATGGCGCTGAAGTCGATCCCGGCAGTGATGCAGGAGCTTGGCTGGCGCTCGGTCGGGGGTTGTGCAAGCTGCCGTCCGGCGCTGAATTTTTATCTGATCGCCGATTGGCCGACGGAATATGTCGATGACCGCCAGTCGCGGTTTGTGAACGAACGCAACCACGGCAACATCCAGAAAGACGGCACTTATTCGGTGGTGCCGCGGATGTGGGGCGGGGTGACGACGCCGAATGAACTGCGGGCGATTGCCGATGCGGCGGATAAATACGATGTGCCGCTGGTGAAAGTGACGGGCGGGCAGCGGATTGATTTGTTGGGCGTGAAAAAGGAAGATCTGCCCGCGATGTGGCAGGATTTGAACGCAGCGGGGATGGTGTCTGGCCATGCCTACGCCAAAGGCCTGCGCACGGTGAAAACCTGTGTGGGCAGCGATTTTTGCCGCTTTGGCACGCAGGATTCTACTGGGTTGGGGATCAAGCTGGAGAAGTTGTTGTGGGGATCTTGGACGCCTGCGAAGGTGAAACTCGGGGTCTCCGGCTGCCCGCGCAACTGTGCGGAGGCGACCTGCAAGGATGTCGGCGTGGTCTGCGTTGACAGCGGATATGAGATTTCGGTGGCGGGTGCTGCTGGGATGGATGTGCGCGAAACCGAGTTTCTGTGCAAAGCCACGACTGAGGCCGAAACGATGGAGATTATCGCGGCCTTCGTGCAGCTTTACCGCGAAAACAGCCGCTATCTGCACCGGATTTACAAATGGGTCGCCAAGGTCGGGCTTGGCTGGTGTCAGGAGCAGATGGCCGATTTGACGGTGCGCCGCGCGCTTTATGACCGCTTCATGCTATCGCAATCCGTCTACCAGATCGACCCATGGGCGGAACTTTCCAAACCCGATCAACTGGCACAATGGACGCCAATGGCTGACCTTTCGCTGGAGGCCGCAGAATGACGCTTTGGATCGACATTGGCGCACTGGCCGACATTCCCCCGCAAGGCGCGCGGGTCGTGAGGACCGCCCAAGGCTGCGTTGCGGTGTTCCGCACTGCCGAAGATCAGGTGTTCGCGATTGACGACGCTTGCCCGCATAAGGGCGGGCCATTGTCGGAAGGTATTGTGCACGGCAATGCGGTTACCTGCCCACTGCACGCTTGGGTTTTCAGCTTGGAAACCGGGATGGCGCAGGGCGTGGATGAAGGGGCGGTGCAAAGCTACCCAGCACGGGTGGAGGCTGGGCGGATTCTGTTGGACGCGACACGGTTGGCGCGGCGGTCCGCCGCATGACTGTGCAGCCGCGCGCCGTTGAAGCCGACCATATTCGCACCACCTGCCCCTATTGCGGCGTCGGTTGCGGCATCTTGGCAAAAGTTGATGGCAAGGGCGGTCTGACTGTGAAGGGCGATCCTGATCACCCGGCCAACAAGGGGCGGCTGTGTTCCAAGGGCAGCGCCTTGGGCGAAACCGTGGGGCTGGAGGGGCGGCTTCTGGGCCCCCGCGTGTTTGGGCAAGAGGTGTCGTGGGAGGATGCTTTGGGCGTGGTCGCCAAACGGTTTTCACGTGTGATCGCCGATCATGGCCCGGATGCGGTGGCGTTTTACGTCTCGGGTCAGTTGTTGACCGAGGACTATTACGTCGCCAACAAGCTGATGAAGGGTTTCATCGGGTCCGCCAATATCGACACCAATTCAAGGCTTTGCATGGCCTCCTCGGTCGCTGGCCATAAGCGGGCGTTTGGGTCTGACACCGTGCCGGGGCTGTATGAAGACTTGGAGTTGGCCGATCTGGTGGTGCTGACCGGATCAAACCTCGCGTGGTGCCATCCCGTGCTGTATCAGCGCATTGCTGCTGCCAAAGCCGCGCGCCCTGAGATGAAAATCGTGGTGGTCGACCCCAGGCGAACCGCCACCTGCGACATTGCTGATTTGCATCTGGCGATTGCGCCGGGGGCTGATGCGGCCCTGTTCAACGCATTGCTGGTGGCGATTGCTGATGCGGGAGCTGTTGACCTTGGCTACCTCTCGAATGTCGCGGGCTATGCCGAGGCGCTGACGGCCGCCTGCGCCAGCGATCCCGCCACTACGGGCCTGCCCGCGGCCGATCTGGCGGAGTTTCTGCGGCTGTGGACCAGCACCGAGAAGGTGGTGACGGTTTATAGTCAAGGCATCAACCAATCCTCCTCGGGCAGCGATAAGGTGAATGCGATCCTAAACTGCCACCTTGCGACGGGCCGCATCGGTCGCCCCGGCATGGGGCCGTTTTCGGTGACGGGCCAGCCCAACGCGATGGGTGGGCGTGAGGTGGGCGGGTTGGCGAATATGCTTGCCTGCCATCTGGATCTGGAAAACCAAGCGCACCGCGACGCCGTGCAGGGCTTTTGGGCCAGCCCGACGATGGCGCAAAAGCCGGGGCTGAAGGCGGTGGATATGTTCCGCGGCGTCGCCGATGGCACGATCAAAGCGATCTGGATCATCCACACCAATCCCGCCGTCACCATGCCGGATGCTGATGCCGTGGCCGCCGCCGTCAAAGCCTGCCCCTTTGTCGTGGTCAGTGACATCACTGCCGAAACCGACACTGCCCGCCTTGCACATGTGCTGTTGCCCGCCACCGCCTGGGGTGAGAAGGATGGCAGCGTCACCAATTCTGACCGCACGATCAGCCGTCAGCGCAGCATCCTGCCGCGCCCCGGCAAAGCCCGGCCCGATTGGTGGATACTGGCGCAAGTCGCCAGACGGATGGGACACGGGCAAGCCTTTGCTTGGGAAACCGAGGCGGAAATCTTCGCCGAATACGCCGCCCTCTCTGGCATCGCAGGTGCGCTTGGCGGCGATTTCGACATTTCGGATCTCGCCAGCCTGAGCGGGGCCGATTACGACGCGCTTGCCCCTTTCACATGGCCACAGAACCCGCGCCAGCGTGGCGGTAGATTCTTTGGCACGGGCCGCTTTCACACCCCGGACGCCCGCGCCCGGATGCTGCCGATAACGCCCCGTGCGCCGCAACTGCTGACACTGGAACACCCGTTCCGCCTGAACACCGGGCGCATCCGCGATCAGTGGCATACGATGACCCGCAGCGGAAAATCGCCACGCCTCAGTCAGCATCTGGCTGAGCCATTTGTCGAAGTTCACCCCGCAGATGCTACCAGCCTGAATATTCGACCTGATGATCTGGTGGTGCTTTCCAACGGGCATGGGCGCTGCATCCTGCGTGTGCTGATCAGTCGAAACCTCGCCCCCGGTCAGATATTCGCACCGATGCACTGGACGGCTGAGACCGCCTCTGCCGCTCGGATCGACACGCTTGTGCCCGGCATTGTTGACCCGATTTCTGGTCAGCCCGAAAGCAAAGCGGCAGCCGTGGCAGCCGCGCTTTATCCCGCGCAGTGGTTCGGTTTCGCGGTCAGTGCCACGCCGCTACAGCCGCAATCTGATTACTGGGCCCGCGCGCGCGTTCCTGGCGGGTGGCGGATGGAATTGGCGGGGCTGCACGCCCCCGAAGACTGGACCGCCTACGCCCGAGCCTTGTTCGATCTGGCCGAAGCAGAAGCAGCCACCGTCATTGACACCAAAAGGGGCCTTGCCCGCATCGCCTTTCACGCCGAAGGCCGCTTGCTGGCAGCGCTTTTCGCGGGGCCAGAGCCTGTCGCCGTCGCGCGCGACCACCTTGCCAGCCGCCTGAATGAGCCTGAAACGGCGGCGCTTGCTGGCCGTCCGCGCGCCGACTTGCCCGACCCCGGCGCCACGGTCTGCGCCTGCCTGAATGTCGGCATCAACACCATTCGCGCGGCGATCCAATCCGGCCATGCCCTGACTGTCGCCGCCTTGGGTGAGGCTTTGGGTGCAGGCACCTCTTGCGGATCCTGCCGTCCCGAACTGGCTGGATTGCTCACCCGATTCAAACTGCCGGAGGCCGCGGAATGACCAAATTTTCCGCCGAACCCAAGTTTGCAAGACGGACACTTGTCATTCTGACGTGAAAAGAACGATTGATGCCTTGGGGTGAGAACGTGAGATTGCGCTTTTTGACCATCGCTTACGACGCAGATATTTGAGCTTTCAGCACAGCACACGAGATTCTACCGACCAACAATCAAGTCAAATAGATGTGGTGCCGATCACTGCAAACATGGTAGGCTACCTTAGAGCGTCGCCCAAAATCTTTGTGGTTGAAGGCGTTCCTGCCGAGTGATGGCTCGCTTTGCGAGTTTTCGGCCCATAAGGGCCATTTTATGCCACGTAAACCTGCTGTCCACGTTGAAGCTGCCAGCACGCTTGCGGTAGTAATGTCGTCCAACGAACCCCTGCTGTTCCTTTCTGCAAATCTAAAGATCATTGCGGCAAGCGCATCGTTCTGTCGTGCCTTTGATATCGACTCGGTAACGGTTGCAGGCAAGGGCCTCGGCGAACTCGGACGCGGCGAATGGGCGATGCCCAAGCTGACCTCGTTGCTGAATGCGACTGCTTCAGGCAACGCACTGATTGAGGCCTATGAAATCGATCTCAAACGGCCGGATCAGAAAACACGGCAGTTGATTGTGAACGCGCAGATTCTTGACGACGGCCAGAAAGATCACGTTCGGCTGCTGCTCGCGGTTACGGATGTGACGGACGCGCGTGCTATCGCCCGCCTGAAAGACGATCTGCTGAACGAGAAGGCCATTCTGATTCAGGAAGTGCAGCACCGTGTTGCAAACAGCCTTCAGATCATAGCAAGCGTTCTAATGCAAAGTGCGCGTCGGGTACAGTCTGAGGAAGCCCGCGGCCATTTACACAACGCCCATCACAGAGTGATGTCGATTGCGTCTGTGCAGAAGCAGCTGTCAACTACAAATGGCGGAGAAGTCCAGCTTAGGGCATATTTGAGCCAGCTTTGCGAAAGCCTTGGTGCATCTATGATCGCTGATGCAGACCGCCTCTCGATTGCGGTGAATGTCGATGACAGCTCGGTCGATGCGGATGTTTCTGTCAGCTTGGGCCTTATCGTGACGGAACTGGTTATTAACGCTTTGAAGCATGCTTTCCCGGATCAAGCCACAGGTAGAATCGTAATAGACTATGCGTCCGAAGGTCATAATTGGACGCTGTCGATCACCGACGATGGCATTGGCATGCCCACCGGCCTGGCGGCGCCTAAGGCGGGCTTGGGCACCGGTATTGTCGAGGCGCTCACCAGAAACCTTCACGGCGAACTCCAAGTCAGCGATGCCGATCCCGGTACAGCTGTGACCATCAGACATCGGGGTGGGCCTGGCGCCCAAGTTGCCCTTCCATCGGCTGCATAGGAACCAGAATGTCGCCGAAGCGCTATACTCAAGGGGATCGTAGAAACTCCAAATCTTATGAACGAGTGGCAGATGAAGAACGGTAAGGCAGTCGTGCTTGTAGTTGAGGACAACGCGATCATTCGGATGGGCGCCGTCGATATTGTGCTAACCGCAGGCTATGAAGCGCTGGAAGCGCAGGATGCCGACGAGGCAATCCGCATTCTCGAGTCAAGAGACGACATTGATCTGGTGTTTACCGACGTGCAGATGCCGGGGACAATGGACGGGGTCAAACTCTCGCATTACATCCGCAACAGGTGGCCCCCGGTGAAGCTGATCGTTGCTTCGGGTATGGCAATTCTTGAAGAGAGCAGCCTACCAGAAGGTAGTCGGTTCTTCGCAAAACCCTATGCCGATCATGCGATTGCCGATGCGATGGAACGGCTGCTTGCGACAGATAGCGAGAGCCCTAGGCCGCGTGGTTAATAACGAGCACCGCTTATGCGGTGCCGCCATTCATTTGAGCGGCACTATAAACGCCGTTCGTCTACATGGCCGGAATGATCCACGCGTGCTGAGGCTTAGCTCCACACTGCCGAACATCAGGGTTTCGCCCCTCCGAAGTACAGTCGAACTCAGGCGGATTTTGCCAGAAAGAACCGAATCATTTGCGCAGAGGCATCAGGGCCTTCGGCGTCGGTATAGGAACCCGCGGCACGGCCACCTGACCAAGCATGGCCCGTGCCCTCGATCATCCAGAGTTCAAGCTGAGCCACGCCATCTGCTGACGTATACTCGCTGCGAGTATAGCCACGCCCCCGCACAGAGCGTTTGCTCACTTTTGTCGGCTGCGTGCCAGTACCCACCGCCGCTGAGACGATCATCGAGGCGTTCGACGGATGAACTGTGCTGTCTGCGTCGCCATGAAAGATGATCCGCCGCACCGGGCCTGACGATCCAGAAATGACGGGTGCAATATCGAACGGCGCAGCGCCGTTGCGCATCGCCATCACCGCCGAGAGCACATCGCGGGCAGCACCGCGGGGAAGCCCGGAATGGACTCCCGCCGCCGCAAAGATATCTGGATAGACGTCAGCCAGTGTAGCCGTCATCGCTCCTCCAGCGGACAACCCAGCCACGAAGGTGGTATCGCGATCAATGCCGAATTCCTTTGTCAGTTTGCGCACCAGTGAGGCCAGAATGGCGGGCTCACCCGCGCCGCGCAGTTGATCTCCTGGCTTGAACCAATTCCAACAAGATGCCGCGTTATGGCTTCCGGTCTGGGCCGGGTAAGCCACAGCGAGGCCATGTTTCTCTGCCATCGCGTTCATATTCGTACCCGCTGCGAAGTCGTCCGGGCTCTGCGTGCAACCGTGCAGCATGAGGATCAGACCTTTGGGTCGCTTGGAGTGGCTCGCGGGCAGGTATAGCTTGTAACCGCGCGACCCTGCGGCGCTGCGGTGCGTGCGGCTGAGATACTGCGCGCCAGCCGGGACGCTGGGCGAAACCAACCGCGCCTTTGCCCCTGTCCGCGCGCCCGGCATCAGCGATTGCGCCACCCGCAGCTGCTTGATCACGGCACCAAGGGTGCGGCCAGCCTTGGGCAGCGCCGCTTTGCGCGACTTAGCCGTCTTTGGCTTGAGTGCTGCAAGTGGGGCGAGGGCCGATTTGACCATAAGGCCCGTCATCATTTTCTGAATGGATTTGGCTGACTTCGTCAACTTGGCGGGTCGCATCAGCCGATTTGCCCGACGCAAGGCCGCCGCGAAACTGCGTGTCATTGTCATCCCCTTGAAAACTGGCCGCATTGATCACACGAAAACACCACACAAACGAAGTTCAGGTCCGCCGCACCCGCCGCCGCATGATACATGGGGATCACTGCGCGCGGCACAAGGAAAATGCCGTTACGTCGCTTGCTTTGCTGCAAGCAGTTGTCGTGGCCTCGAAATGCCAATCTTGCGTCGGCCGATCCATCTGTGCTGATCTTCAGCAGGCCGCAGAAGGGTGCGGAAATTGGATGGGGTGTGGCATGACAAAGATAGCCGTGGTGACGGGGGCTGCCGGTGGGCTGGGGCGGGCGATCAGTGCCAAGTTGCTTGCGGACGGGATGAATGTGGTCGGGTTGGATATTGATGCGGCAGGTTTGGCCAGCATGGCGCAGCCCCAGTTTAGCGGGCATGTCACCGATCTGACCGATGCGGACGCGATTGCGGCGGTCTTCGCGCAGGTTGCACGGCATCACGGTGGCATCGATGCTTTGGTGAACAATGCGGGCACCTGCTTTATGTCCGACTTTCCCGACATTCCGGCACGGGAGTTAGACCTGCAAATGTCGATCAACTTCTCGGGTGCCTTTCATTGCTCTCAGGCTGCGATCAAGCTGATGAAAGGGCGCGCCGGGGTGCGCAAGATCGTCAATATCAGCTCGAACGGAGCATATAATTTTGATGTGTTCGATCCACCGCATTACCGCGCCTCAAAGGCGGCGCTGGATACACTGACCAAGGATCTGGCGCGGCGCTATGCGCGTGAGAAGATCGCAGTGAATTCGCTGGCGCCAGCAATGACGGAAACACCGTTGTTCAAGGTGCTGACCGAGGATGTGCTGGCCCGTGCGATTGCTGCCATGCCGCATGGCCATGCGATGCAGCCCAGCGAGGTCGCGGCGTGGGTCGGGTTTTTGATCTCGCCCGCCGGAGATATTTGCAGCGGCAACGTGATCATTCTCAATCAGGGGCGCGATGTGAGATGAGCTGCGCGTCTAGTTGAACCACTCGGGCGCTTTGCGTAAAGTCGGCCATTGCTGCGGACTGTGACCAAAGATCACCAGCGCGTCCCTTTCGTGCGCAAGGTTCATCAACCGCGCGCCGTGATGTATGGCCAGCGGCACGTCCCACGACCCAGCAAAACCTTCGTCGATTTCAGCCGCACGGCTGATTGCGTCCGAGGTCAGCAGCACCCAACCGGTTTCCGGCAACTGGATCATGAACGCCAGTTGACCGGGAGCGTGGCCCGGGCATAGCAATACCTGAAATCCCTGTCCAAGCGTGAAATCTTGCATGACCAGATGATAGTCGCGCGCGGGCCATTCCATCGCCTGTTTTCCTGACCAATACATCGGACGCGGCAAATTCCGCTCTGCCTTGGCAATCAGGATCGGGACATCGGGAAAGCCGTGCATATGGCCCACATGATCAATATGTGTGTGGCTTTGGATCATCAGCGTGACATCGACCTTGGACAGCCCTAGCTTGGCGAGCTGTGTTTCGGGGGTGTTTTCAGGTGTGATTTTCAAGACGCGGCCAAAGCTGCCCAGCCCGTCCTCGGCCGTCGCGGCTTCGGCATTGACGGTGTATTTTTCAGGAAAGCCGGTGTCGATCAGCACCAACTCGCCTGCGTCGGTCTGCACCGCGAACCCGCAGATGCCAATCGTGCGCGGACCAGAATGGACCTCAAACAAGCCATAGTCCAATACCGCCAGCCGAATGGGTTTCCCCTTCAGCGCAATCTGATCCATCATCCTGCCACCCCCTTGCCAGATGAAGCGGAGCGCCCTGTTGAAAGTCAAGATACACACGTTGTTCCAATACCTTCTCGAAACAACCGAAGCGGCACCCGAGGCGATTGTCGGCTTTTCGCTATCAGGCTCGCCGCGCTTGGGCGACTATCTGAGCGATCTTGACCCGAACCTGTCGCTGGACTGGAACAGCCGCGACTTTCGCGGTCTGCCAGAACTGCGCGACCATGTTCTGGCGCAGGCGGGTCTGACCGGGGTTTGCACCCCCGCCGATGTGCTGATCACCGCAGGCGCGGCAGAGGCGAATTACCTGTCCATCATGCAGCGTCTGCAACCCGGCGAGCGCATCGTGATCGAAACCCCCGGCTGGCCGCAAGCCGAGGTGCTGGCCAAGGCCAAGGGTGCGGAAATCGTCAAAGTGGCGCGGGCAGAGGCGGAGGGCTGGCGCTTGCCGCTGGATCGGTTGGCGGCGGCGGTGACGCCCGGCACGCGGATGATCTTTCTGACCAACCCGAACAATCCCACCGGCGATCTGATGAGCGCTGCCGATTTGGCCGAGGTGGTGGCCATCGCGGACCGCGTCGGTGCGTGGTTGCTGGTGGACGAGGTCTATGCGGGGCTGGAATGGGACGGCCCACGCGCGCCATCAATCGCAGGGCTTTACGCGCGCGGCATTACAACGGGATCGGTCAGCAAGGCGCTTGGCTTGCAGGGGCTGCGGACCGGATGGATGATTTGCCCGGATGCCGGGCAGATGCGGGATGCGTTGATCCTGCGCGAAAACTCCAGCGAAATCATGAATGTCATGGGCGAGGTAATCGCCGAGGTGGCTTTGCGGCCAGCGCGGTATGCAACGGCGTTAGAGCGTGCACGTGCGGAGGGGGCGGAGAATCTGAGGCAGATGAATGCGTGGGTTGCAGCACAGGACCATCTGACTTGGGTGCCGCCGAAAGCTGGGCTGATCGGACTTGCGCGTCTGCCAGATAGCGTTGACAGCGACGCTTTCGCGCGCTTTCTTCTGGCACCGCCCTATCGCACCTTCCTGCTGCCAGGCAGTGCCTACGACCTGCCCGGCCACATCCGGCTGGGCGTTGGCGGCGGTGCCGCAGTACGGCTGCAGGATGGGCTAGATCGGCTTTCTCAGGCTCTGCATGACTGGCAATTTGCTCGCTAGGCAGCCGTCGCTTTGCGAGATGGAAAGAACGATTCAAAAATATCTCAACGGGGCCACTGATATGGCCCCGTTGATCACGTAAGTTTCCTGATTGGGTCCAGCCACCCGCTTGGGGGGCGCAACCGGGCGTATTGGCCGCAGGCGAACATTACATTGTACTGCGATTTAGTTGTTCCGCCAGCCTTCTTGCTCATAGCGTGTGCGGCGATCCATCAGCGACGCTGTCGGAATTGTGTTCAACGCATCCTCAACCGCTGACCTGGAGCTTTCGGGAAATTGGACGCTGACAGCGACACTACCCCGGCGCATCGCTTCGGAAAACACTGGGGTGTCTTCTTCCGAAAGCCCAAGATCAACAATCGCGCCAACGGTGCCGCCAGCCACTGCACCGCCTGCTGCACCCACTGCCGTGGCAGCAAGCCAACCTGCCGCGACCAGCGGGCCAACTCCGGGGATCGCCAGCATGCCCAGACCTGCAAGCAGACCAGCGCCACCGCCAATGGCAGCGCCGATACCAGCGCCGGTTGCAGTGCCCGAAGCGTCGGGATCAACGGCCACGGTGACCGGGCGTCCGGTGACCGGATCATTGCTGATCTCGGCCTCATGATATTTCCGGATGCTTTCATTGCCAAGGATCGACACCTCAACACCCGGCAAGGCCATCGCGTTGACATTGTCTTTGGCGATCCGAGCGGACTCGTAGTCGTCGTAAATCTTTGTGATAACAGACATGATTTCCTCCATTTACCTATAGAAAGCCGCTGTTACGACTTCGGCGTTGTGACAACGTTGCCCTTGTAGTCGACGGCAACGGTCACTGCCGTGCCATCAAGTTTGCCTTCGCCGCGCCAGATGCCTTTGTCGTCCAGCACCAGCACTGAGACATCCGTGACATTCCACGAAAGCGCGCGGTCGCGAGCCTGCTCTTCTGTAAAGCTGTTAGCCCCTTCAATCGGCGCGCCTTCTTCTGGCACGTTCTGCGCCCAATGGTCGGTTCCACATTGGTTCAGAAATTCGTCCTTGCTGATGCCCGTGTCTTGCATGGACATGTCATCCACCCGAGCGCGCGCATATTCCCGCGGCGCTTCGACATCCGACAGAAAGCCGTTTGCGTCCGTGTCGAGTGTGGTGAACTGCGCCTCACAATCAATCGGGGCGGTCATAGTATCAGCTGGCACAGTTGTCGTGCTGCTTTCCTGCGCAAAGGCGACAGAGGCCAAGGATGCGGTGAGGAAGGTGCCGAGGATCGTTGTTTTGTATCCGAGCATGTTCTTACTCCTGTGAACTTTTAGCAGTCATGAGCCGTTGTGGCCCTAGTACTGCAACAACTCGGCTTCTTTTCACGGGTTCCGCTTTAAGGTCGTCGACATGAAAATGCGGCGGCTTTCCGCTTGGGTCAGATGCCAAGTCAGCCTTGTCGAGCGCGTCGATCCAAGGCGGATTTTACCATATCAGGAACCATTTCAGGTCGATGTCGTTGACCACTGAGCCTGATTGACCGTGACGATCCGGTCTCCCCCGACAGTCTGTGGCAATGTCCCGAGGATTTTCGCCGCGCAGCAATTATTGAAAGGCAGCAGAACATGGCACGTTCTATTTATCAGACCCAGACCGGCAATGCCGGAGAAGCGCAGCAACGGGGCCGTGAGGCTTTAACCACCAATCACGGTATTCCGATCTCGGACAATCAAAACAGTCTGAGGGTTGGAGACCGTGGGCCGACGCTGCTGGAAGATTTTATACTACGTGAAAAGATATTTCACTTTGATCATGAGCGTATTCCAGAGCGTATCGTTCACGCCCGTGGCTCTGCAGCACATGGCTACTTTGAATGTACTGATCCAATCCCCGAGCTGAGCTGCGCCAGCATTTTTGCGGAGAAGGGCAAAAAGACCCCATTGTTCGCGCGGTTCTCGACAGTTGCGGGTGGGGCTGGTTCTGTTGACACCCCTCGAGATGTCCGCGGATTTGCGGTGAAATTTTACACCGATGAAGGAAACTGGGATCTGGTTGGCAACAACATTCCGGTGTTCTTCATCCAAGATGCGATCAAATTTCCCGATCTGATTCATTCGGTAAAGATGGAGGCTGACAAAGGCTATCCGCAAGCGGCCTCTGCGCATGACACCTTTTGGGATTTTGTATCCTTGATGCCGGAAGCCATGCATACGGTGATTTGGGCGATGTCAGACCGTGCTATTCCGCGTTCATTGCGGATGATGGAAGGTTTTGGGGTTCATACCTTCAAATTGGTCAATGCCGAAGGTGAGACGCATTTCGTCAAATTCCACTGGCGGCCTCGGTTGGGCATGCAGTCCTTGGTTTGGGACGAAAGCGCGAAACTGCAGGGTGCGGACAATGATTACCACCGCCGCGACCTGCACGAAGCGATCGCTGCGGGCGATTTCCCGGAATGGGATTTCGCGGTGCAGGTGTTTGATCAGGCTTTGGCTGACAGCTTGCCCTATGATGTGTTGGACCCGACCAAAATCATCCCAGAAGAGGTGGTGCCGCTGCGGGTGATTGGTCGGATGGTATTGGATCGCAACCCAGACAACCATTTCGCCGAGAATGAACAGGTCGCCTTCCTGCCGTCTAACATCGTGCCGGGGATCGACTTTTCTGACGATCCGCTGCTGCAAGGGCGGCTGTTTTCCTATCTCGACACGCAGAAATCACGGCTTGGCACGACGAACTTCCATCAAATCCCGATCAATGCGCCGAAATGCCCCTATGCCAATATGATGCGCGACGGGCTGATGCAGACCGCTGTGCCGAAGGGTCGCGCGACATACGAGCCAAACAGTCTGGATCAGGCAGGTGAAGATCCCGGCCCGCGTGCCAATGCCGCTGGTTTCACCACCGCCCCACAACAGGTTTCGGGAGAAAAGCTGCGGATTCGGGCGGAAACATTTGGCGATCACTACAGCCAACCCCGGATGTTCTGGCGTTCGCAGACCGAAAACGAACAGGCGCATATCGCATCGGCCTGTGTGTTTGAGCTGTCGAAGGTCGGGCTTGATCACATTCGCAACCGTGTTCTAAGCCATCTGGCCAACATTGACGGAGGCCTCGCGCAGCGTGTGGCCGATGGCCTTGGCACCGCCCTGCCCAAAGCCGCGGCACCGTTCCGCACCCCGGTGGATCTTGAGCCTTCCGACGCTCTTTCAATCCAGAAAAACTGGAAGCAAACACTGCATGGCCGCAAGGTCGGGCTGCTGTTTGGCGAAGGCTCGGACAAGGCAGAGATCGACAAACTGATTTCAGCGATCAAAGCCGAGGGCGGCAGCGTCTTCACCATCGCGCCGAAGATCGGTTTGCTAAAACTTGAAGGCGGCGAGATGAAGGCCGATGGTCAGCTGGCTGGCTCGCCATCGCCCCTGTTCGACGCCATTGCGATGATCCTTGCGCCCGAGGTGGCAGAAAAACTTGCCCGCGATTCCGCGGCGGTGGGCTTTGTGACCGATGCTTTCGTCCATTTGAAGGCCATCGGCCACTGCAATGGCTCGAAAGTCATTTTGGCGCGTGCTGGTATCGAAGCGGATGAAGGTGTGGGGCACTACAGCAATCTGCCCGAAACCGCCAAGCGCCGCTATTGGGCGCGAGAAGCAAAGGTTCGCGATCTGGCGTGACGTTTTCACGCCCGCCCGTTGGGGCGGGCGCCCTCAGTCGCGGAGCCTTTCATGCCTGACCACGACGCCAATACACGCAAAGACAATTTGCGCAGCGGCACGCCTTTTTGGATCAAAACACCACATTCTTCGATCAAGACCGAGCCACGTCTTTCACGCGACCGTTTCGATGTGATTGTTGTGGGCGCAGGGATCAGTGGCGCTTTGGTCGCTGAAGGGCTGACCCGCGCAGGAAAATCCGTGTTGATCCTTGATCGTCGCCCAGCCGTGCGCGGCTCCACCCCCGCATCTACAGCAATGATCCAGCATGAGATTGACGTGCCTTTGACCATACTGCGCAAGAAGATTGGGTCTGACCATGCCAACCGGGCCTGGCTCCGTTCGGTACGGGCGGTTGCTGATCTTGTTGATCTGACGGCTGATCTGAAACTGGGCTGTCAGATGTTACGCAAGCCTGCGCTGTATCTCGCCGGAAATGCTTTGGGGCCGCGCGCACTCCTGAAAGAGGTCAAAGCTCGCACTGACATCGGCATCAAGGCGGATTATCTCACGCGTCATGATCTGATCGACCGATACGGGATGGATCGCCCGGCCGCCATTCTTTCACCGGCGTCCGCCTCGGCCAACCCGGCACAGCTTACCGTCGGACTGCTTGAGGCAGCGCTTGCGCGTGGCGCACATCTTGTTTCGCCTGTCGAGATCACGGACATGGCTGAGTTTCCGACGGGCGTGGCTCTGGCGACCCGAAATGGTGAGGTGCTGCTGGCAGAACACGCCGTTTTCTGCACGGGCTACGAATATCTGCCGCAAATGAAATCAAAGGCGCACCACGTCTCTTCAACTTGGGCGCTGGCGTCAGAACCGCTGACCGGATTGCCTGCGTGGATGAAGGCGACAATCGCTTGGGAAGCCTCTGATCCATATCTCTATTTTCGCACCGATGAAATGGGGCGGATCATTGCGGGGGGCGAAGATGAAGACGCCGCCGAAACCAACTCTGACTTGAGGAAACTTGCCGCAAAGGCCAAGACCATCGCCAAGAAATTGCAGGCCCTGACAGGTGTGAAAATTGGTAAGCCTGCCTACGCATGGTCGGCCGCTTTTGGCGTTACAGATGACGGTTTGCCGATGATCGACCGCGTGCCGGGACTTGAGCGCGTCTTTGCCGTGATGGGCTTTGGGGGCAATGGCATCACTTTCTCGATGATCGCAGCGCAGATTGTGACAGCTGAAATCCTGGCAAAGCCCGATCCAGATGCTGACATCTTTCGCTATCGTTGAAGGCTGCATCCGGCGCGATCGGCGCCGCTGACAGGGGTTCGACCACTATCCACTTTGGCCAACCAAAATATCGCGCGGTGGGAACGGTTAGCTTTCGTCTGAGTTGTATTCCTGACTTCGGCTCATTTGAAAGGAAATCCGATGAATTGGGACCAGATCAAAATTGAATGGGCAGCAATGGCGCGTCGGGTGCGATCCGATCTGCCGCACAACGCGCGGCTTGCGCCAGGTGAAAACTTGCCTGCATCGCGCGCCACCGAGTTGAAAGAGCCGCAGGCGTCCAATCTTAACGCAGCGGACGCAAGGTGAGTTGGCGCTTGCGCCTGCCCGACTGGCTTCTGCGTCGTCCTGTCGATAAGCTTTGGGCGGATGATGCTCCTATTCGTGCCGATTTGTTTGGCATCGAACGGCTGGAGCATCATGCCCTCAGCTTGGCTGCAGCTCAAACAGTCACGCAAGGGCGTCCGCTTGCCGTATCCAGCTTGCTGGCTCGGGTGGAAGACAATTCGAAGGCTTTGCTTTCGGCATACCGAGCAGGGGCGCAAGCACTTGATGCGGGGCAACAAATCACCCCCGCTGCTGAATGGTTGCTAGACAATTTTCACATCGTCGAGCAACAGTTGCGCCAGATCGAAGACGATCTGCCACCGGGCTATTACCGCCATTTGCCAAAACTGGCGGATGGTCCATTGGCGGGCTACCCGCGCGTGCTCGGATTGGCGTGGGCTTATGTTGCGCATACCGACAGCCTTCTGTCTGAGACGTCGCTCTTGCGCTTTGTGCAGGCATATCAGACGGTTCAGCCACTGACCATTGGCGAGCTTTGGGCTGTGGCGATCACTCTGCGCATCGTGCTGATCGAGAACATGCGTCGCTTGGCGGTGCAGATCACTGAAGCCAACCGATTGCGGCAAGCCGCAGATGATATTGTCGACCGCGTTTTGGCATCCAGTGCGTCTGGAGTATCGAGCCATACGATGCTGGCCCGACTCGACGGCGTCGATTTGCCTGAAATCATGGCGGCTCAGATGGCCAAACGATTGCGTGGCATTGATCCGACGGAAACCCCGCTGGCAAGTTGGCTGGGCGAACGCCTGGCTCATTTGGGGCTGTCGGTTGAAACGGTGGTGGCCAGCGCGCAGGCGCGGCAGGGCGCGTCAAATGTCACTATGCGCAATATCGTGACCTCGATGCGCCGACTTTCCGAAATGGATTGGGCCGATTTTTTTGAAGCGGCCAGCCTTATTGATACCCGCCTGCGTGCCGCGCCGGGCTACAGCGATATGGATTTTGCCACACGCAACCGCTACCGCACGGCCATCGAATTGCTTGCACGACACTCGGGCCACGACGAAGCGGCGGTGGCCGATGCCGCTTTGGCAATGGCGCAAGCGGGTGAAGAGCCCGCAGCCCGCGATCCAGGTTTTGCGCTGATCGGGGCTGGGCGGGAGACTTTGTGCCGCAATCTTGGTTATGCGCCGCCACTGCGGGTCAGACTGGGCCGGCTGTGGTTCCGGCTGGGTTTACCGGGGTATCTTGGCGCAATTGCACTCGCGGCCGCACTTTTGGTAATTGGGGCAATATGGCTCACAGGGCTGCAGAGTGCGGTCTTGATCGCCAGTGCACTTTGGCTTGCGGTTGAGGCAGGAACAGCCTTGGTCAATTTGGTGATCACCCGGTTAGTCGGGCCAAAGCCGTTGCCTGGCCTGTCGCTGGAGCAAGGCATCCCTGCCGAGCTTCGGACGCTTGTTGCGGTGCCGGTGTTGCTGACCAATGTGCAAGACCTGATGGAGCAGATTGAACGGCTGGAAGTGCATTACCTTTCCAGCATAGGCGGTGCTGTGCATTTTGCATTGCTCTCCGACGGGCCAGATGCCGCCGAGCCAAGCACCCCGCTTGATAAGGCCCTGATAACCACCGCGCACACGGCGATTGCCAAGCTGAATGCAACCTATCCATCCGAAGACGGTGACAGATTTCTGCTGCTGCACCGTCAGCGCCAATGGAACCCAGCGCAAGGCGTCTGGATGGGATGGGAACGCAAGCGCGGCAAACTGGTGGAACTGAACAGGCTGCTGCGCGGCGCGACAGATACCAGTTTTCTGCCCCATGCTGTGGTGCCACAAGGCGTGCAATTCGTAATCACGCTGGATGCTGACACCCGGATCTTGCGCGATACAGTGCGGCGGCTGATCGGGAAAATGGCGCATCCGCTGAACCGCCCCGTTCTTGATCCGGTCAGCCAGCGCGTTGTTTCTGGCTATGGAATTTTACAACCGCAAGTGACCCCGGCCCTGCCACTTGGGCTTGACGGTTCCCTGTATCAGCGGATTTCCTCCAGTCCCGGCGGGATCGAACCCTATGCGGCCGCGCGCTCGGATGTGTATCAGGATTTGTTCTCCGAAGGTTCGTTCACAGGCAAGGGCATTTACCATGTCGATGCTTTCATGGCCGCCTTGGCGGGTCGAGTGCCAGACAATACATTGTTAAGTCATGATTTGTTCGAAGGTAGCTTCGCACGCGCAGGCCTTGCATCGGATATTGAGGTGGTCGAGGATTTCCCGGCTCGCCAAGATGTGGATGCCCGCCGCCAGCACCGCTGGGTGCGTGGTGACTGGCAGCTGTTGCCGTGGATCACTGGCGCGCGCAAAACCGTCGGTGGAATTTCTGCGGTCAACCTCTGGAAGATGCTGGATAATCTGCGTCGTTCCCTGCTGGCCCCGATGACGCTTTTGGCGTTGTTTGCAGGCTGGCTGCTGCCACTGCCTCAGGCTTTGGCATGGACCGGAGCCGTCTTGGTATTGCTGGCGCTGCCGAGGTTGATTGCGCTGCCGTTGGCGCTTCTACCGGGTCGGGCGGGGATCACCTCGCGCAGCCATTTTCAGGCGTTGCTTGGGGACGTGAAGATCGCTTTTGCGCAGGTCGCCCTCACCGTGATCATGCTGGCGGATACGGCGGCGCAGATGCTGGATGCTATTTTGCGCACAGCTGTACGACTTAGAACAGGTAAACATCTGTTGGAGTGGTTGACAGCGGCGCAATCCGGCGGCGGCGGTATGCCCGGCTACGCCCGCTTCTATCTAAGGAAACTGCGTGGCGTCGCTCTGGGGCTGTGTGTGTGCGCTTTGGCTGCCGCGATCAATCCGTCGATCTGGCCATTGGCGCTGACCTTCGCCATCCTGTGGCTGGCTGCACCTGCGCTGGCGCGCTGGATCAGTTTGCCCCGCAAAGCCAGAGATGCCCTGCCGCTCCGCCCTTCGGATCGAGATGCCTTGCGTCTGATCGCCCGTCGGACCTGGCGGTATTTTGAGACCTTTGTGACCGAGGCCAGCCATTTCCTGCCGCCTGACAATTTTCAGGAAATCCCCCAGCCGGTGGTCGCCACGCGCACCTCTCCAACCAATATCGGACTTTATCTTCTGTCGGTAACGGTGGCGAAAGACATGGGCTGGATCGGTCAAGCCGAGGCAGTGACACGTCTGGAACAAACCCTTGCGACGCTGTCGCAAATGCCGCGCTATCGCGGCCATCTTTACAACTGGTATGACACGTCAGATCTGCGCGTGCTGGATCCGGCTTATGTCTCGACGGTTGACAGTGGCAACCTCGCGGGTCACCTGATCGCCGTGGCACAAGCTTGCCAACACTGGCAGACGCACGCATCTGCGGCCGATCTGCGCGGGCTGCATGACGCTGTCGCTTTGGCCCTTCAGGCACTTGAAGCCAATCCCAATCCGCAACTGTCTGCCCTGCTTGCGCAGGTGGCAAATCAGCCCGCCTTGGCCTCGCAGGCGGCAGACTTGGCCGTAGCACATGCAGGACCAGAGTCAGAACTGGCCTTCTGGACGCGCGCGATTGCCGCAACACACGCCAGCCAACTGGCAGAACCTGCCTTGCCCGCTCGACTGTCTGCGGTCGGCGATCAGGCGCGGCAGCTGGCAATGGATATGGAATATGGCTTTCTCATCCAACCAGAAAAAAAGCTGCTCTCGATCGGTTTTTCGGTTTCGACCAACACACTGGATGCAAACTGCTATGATCTCTTAGCCTCGGAAGCACGATTGGCCAGCCTGTTTGCCATTGCCAAAGGCGATGTGGAAACCCGGCACTGGTTCCGGCTGGGCCGTGGCGCCACACCCATCGGCGCGGGCTCGGCTTTGATTTCATGGTCGGGCAGCATGTTTGAATATCTGATGCCGTCGCTGGTGATGCGCGCGCCGGCGGGTTCGGTCCTAGAGGAAACCAACCGCCGCATTGTGGCGCAGCAGCAGGCCTACGCGGCAGCGCTGGACATGCCGTGGGGGATATCTGAATCCGCCTATAATGCCCGCGATCTGGAAATGACCTATCAATACTCCAACTTCGGCGTGCCGGGGTTGGGGCTGAAGCGCGGCCTCAGTGAAAACCGTGTGCTCGCACCTTATGCGACAGGCCTTGCCGCGATGGTGGATCCGCAGGCGGCATTGCAGAACTATGCAGCCCTGGCTGATTTGGGGGCGGAAGGACGCTTTGGCTTTTATGAGGCGTTGGATTTTACCGCATCCAGGGTTCCCCAAGGATCAAGCTGCGCCATCGTGCGCAGCTTCATGGCGCATCATCAGGGCATGACGATCACGGCCATCGCCAATGTCTTGCAAGACGGCCAGTTGCGCGACCGCTTTCATGCCGAACCGATCATTCAGGCCGTTGAGATGCTGCTGCAAGAACGGGTGCCGCGCGACGTGGCGATAGCCCCTCCGCGCGCGCAAGAAGTGTCGGTGGCGGCGATTGAGACCCTGGCTGCGCCGGTGGTGCGCCATTTCAACAGTCCGGCGACGTCGGCTCCGACTGCACATCTGCTGTCGAATGGCAGCTATGGCGTCATGCTGACCCCGAAGGGCGCGGGCTTCAGCCGCTGGCGCGATGTTGCCATCACCCGCTGGCGCGCGGATGCGACGCAGGCACAGCATGGTAGCTTCGTTTATCTGCGTGATGTGCGATCTGGTGGCCAATGGTCTGCTGCCGTTTTGCCCACAGGGCACGATAGCAACCTGCACCGTGCGGTGTTTTGTGAACATCACGCGGCTTTCACCCATAAAGCGCGGCACCTGCTAACCCATACCGAAGTTGTCGTCTCTGCCGAAGATGACGCCGAAGCCCGCCGTGTGACGCTGACCAACACGGGGCGTCACCCGCGCGAGATTGACGTCACCTCTTACGTTGAACTGGTGTTGGCTCCAGCTGCATCCGACCTTTCCCATCCGGCATTCTCTAAGCTGTTCGTCGTCACCGATTATCTGCCGGAACTTGGCGTGCTGATCGCCACACGGCGCAAACGCAGCCCATCAGATCCCGAAGTTTGGGCCGCGCATATCGCTGTGGTTGAGGGCGAAGAAAGTGCGCCGCAACAGTATGAAACCGATCGGGCGAAATTCATCGGGCGCGGACAAGCGTTGAACGATCCTTCCGCCGCAGCAGGACCGCTTTCGGGCACCACTGGCACGGTGCTGGACCCGATTTTCTCGCTGCGCCGCCGCGTTCTGGTGCCCGGTGGGGGCCGCGTACGGGTTACATTCTGGACTATGGTTGCCGAAACTCCCGAGACCTTGCTGGAACTTGTTGACCGCCACCGCGATTCATCCGCCTTTGGCCGGGCCGTTACGCTGGCCTGGACACAGACACAGGTGCAACTGCGCCATCTCGAGATCACCGCAGCCACCGCCTCAGATTTCCAAAGGCTTGCCGGTATGTTGGTTCGGGGCGATGCGCGCTTGCGTGCCAGTTCCGCGCAAGTACGCGCGGGGGCTGGGCCGCAATCGGACCTGTGGGCCTTGGGTATCTCGGGTGATCTGCCGATTGTATTGCTGGTGATAAGCGATGCCGAGGATATCGGGCGACTGCAAGAGGTGCTGGCAGCCGCAGAATACTGGCGGATGCGACAGTTGGCCGTCGATCTGGTGATCCTTAATGATCGTGCGTCGTCCTATGTCCAAGACCTGCAAGTTGCGGTTGAAACGGCGGTGCGCTCGGCACAGGCGCGCCCCGGCACGCCAAGTTCGACAGGCAAAATCTACACCTTGCGCACCGATATGACTGCCTTTGAGACGCGCGCGCGGCTGATGGCTGCAGCAGCGGTCGTGCTGATCGCCAGCCGGGGCAGCATCGGTGCACAGCTTGATCTGTTGCCCGTGACAGCTGCGCCGTTGCCGCAAAAAATAGCGCCTGAATCTTTGCCAGCTAAACCCGTCACCCCGCCCAAACTGGAGTTTTTCAACGGCACTGGCGGCTTCGATCTGGATGGCCAAGAATACGTCACCGTGCTGCAAGACGGCCAAACCACTCCCGCACCATGGATCAACGTCATTGCTAATCCCAGCTTCGGCTTTCAAGTCTCGGCTGAAGGATCTGGTTTCACTTGGGCTGAAAACAGTCGGGAAAACCAGCTTACGCCATGGTCAAATGACCCGGTCAGTGACCCAGCGGGCGAAGCGATCTATCTGCAAGACCTTGAAACCGGGCAAACTTGGACCCCAACCGCGCTGCCAATCCGCACCAAGGGCAGCTACACCGCCCGCCACGGTTTTGGCTATTCCAGATTTCAGCACACTTCCAACGGCATCGAGGCCGATATGGTGCAGTTTGTGCCCCTGGATGCCCCGGTTAAAATCACCCGGCTAACGCTCCGCAACACCACGGATCGCGCGCGTCGGCTTTCGGTCACCGCCTATGCGGAATGGGTGCTTGGCACCTCTCGCGGAGCTACGGCAACGGCGTTGATCACCGAGATCTGTGCTAATACAGGGGCAATTCTGGTCCGAAATCCACGCGGCATGGCATTTCCGGGTCGCGTGGGCTTTGCCGATCTGGGTGCGGAAACCACCAGTCGCAGTGCGGATCGCAGCGAAATACTGGGGCGTACAGGGTCGATGGCAACCCCTGCCCGGCTAAGCGAATTGTCCGGAAATGCTGGTCCAAAGCTTGATCCTTGCGCTGCCTTGCAACGCGAGATCGCGCTATCCCCCGGTCAAAGCGTCGACGTCACCTTTCTATTGGGCCAAAGTGCAAACCCAGAAGAAGCCCGCGCGCTGATCCTTGCAACCCGTGCCCGTAACCTGACTGTGGTGCTAGACGAGGTCAAAGCGTGGTGGGCAAACCTGCTGGGCACCGTTCAGGTGCGCAGCCCGGATCGGGCGATGGATATCATGCTGAACGGCTGGCTGATGTATCAGTCCTTGGCTTGCCGCATCTGGGCACGCGCGGGGTTCTATCAAGCGAGTGGGGCTTACGGCTTCCGCGACCAGTTGCAAGATGGCATGGCACTGACCGCTCTGCGGCCCGAAATGACGCGCGCGCACTTGCTGCGCGCGGCGGCCCGGCAGTTCCCCGAAGGCGATGTGCAACACTGGTGGTTGCCGCATTCCGGCCAAGGCGTGCGCACGCGGATCTCCGATGATCGTGTCTGGCTCAGCTATGCTGTGGCACAGTATATCCGTGTTTCAGGAGATACCGCCGTGCTGGATGAGGTATTGCCCTTCCTGGAAGGCGTTGATTTGCGGCCCGGAGAACATGACAACTTTTTCCAGCCCAGCGTCTCTGAAACCAGCGCGACGCTGTTCGAACACTGTGCGCGAGGCTTGGATCAGGCGATTGCTCTGACTGGTGCGGATGGCATGCCGCTGATTGGAACCGGAGACTGGAACGACGGCATGAACCGTGTCGGCGAAGCAGGGCAAGGCACCAGCGTGTGGCTGGGCTGGCTGCTGATTGCCACGATCAAAGCCATGTCTCCCTTGGCCGAAACCCGTGACCCCGCCCGCGCCGCCCGCTGGCAGGCCCATGCCGAAACTGTGCGGCAAGCCATCGAGCGCGATGGTTGGGATGGCGCATGGTATCGCCGCGGACGGTTTGACGATGGCAGTCTGCTGGGCTCGGCAAGCTCGCCCGAATGTCAGATTGACTCCATCGCGCAGTCTTGGGCGGTGTTGTCTGGCGTGGCCACGCCTGACAGGGCCGCGATGGCGATGCAGTCTGTGGTTGATCACCTGATCACCCCAGATGTGGCGCTGCTGTTCAAACCACCGTTTGACCAATCTTTCCCCGATCCGGGCTACATCAAGGGATATCCGCCCGGCCTGCGTGAAAATGGCGGTCAATACAGTCATGCTGCGATGTGGGCAGTGCTTGCGCAGACTGGCCTTGGTAATGGCGATGCAGCAGGGGCGCTGTTTGCGCTGTTGAACCCGATCAACCACGCCCTGACGCCTGCCCAAACGGCGCGTTACAAGGTTGAACCCTATGTGATCGCCGCCGATGTCTACTCGGTCGCCCCGCATACGGGACGCGGCGGTTGGACATGGTACACAGGCTCTGCCGCATGGATGTATCGGGCGGGGATAGAGGGCTTGCTGGGCATAACCCGCACCGGAGACTCATTGCGCTTTGCCCCATGTTTCCCAAAGGCGTGGCCGCAGGTTGAGGTTCGGCTGACTTTAGGGCCTGCTCCCTGTCTGGTGACAATCCTGAACCCGGATGGACTGGGCACCGGTTTGAAATCCGCGCGCCTGAATGGGGTGAATATCCCGTGCGAAGCAGGCAGTCTGACGGTGGCGATTGAGCAGCTTCAGGGCGAGTTGATCGTTGAGATCGGCTAGGCCATACGCCCAGTAGCAGCCAGAGCCATAAAATTCAGACGACAACTTGGAGCGGCGAAGGCTGAACTGGCATGAGTCTTCTGGTTCGGCAGACGCATCCGTAACCAGCTTCATTTCGACTGCCGCTGTAATTGGGCCCGATGCGAAGCAACGCATCTTGTGGAAGTTAAACTTCTGGCACTACTGCAAGAATATAATCAAACCTTCCGTCTTGATCAAAAGGGAGCAAGAGGCTACCAATGATAGAACAAAAGATGAACATTTGAGTCGGGAACTTCTGTGTTACATGTCTCAGATATCCACACTTTCAAAGGCAAAGCACCAGACAGATTCGAACGGCAAGATAGGCATGTCGGCGGTAGCGCTGTCCGAGGTCTTTGCCAAAACGGCCGCGGATGCCGGTGCGGTAGGGTTTGTCCTGTCGCAGCTTACCAAAGGGCCTGGCCCTATTTTGTGGATTCAGGACAGGTTGTCGCGTCAGGAAACCGGGCGGCCGCATTTGCCGGGGCTTGGCGCAGGGCGATCATTTCTGCTGCTGGAGGTCGCGCGGCCTGCCGATGTGCTGATCGCAGCAGAAGAAGGCTTACGCTGCAAGGCGCTTATCACCGTGGTCGCCGAGATCTGGGGCGATTCACCGGTGTTAAATTTCACCGCAACGAAACGGCTGGTGCTGCGGGCCGAGGTCTCAGGCGTGCCCTGCTGGTTGATCCGACATGGCGGAACAGACGATCTCAGCGCCGCGCGGGATCGTTGGCGGATCACTTCGCTGCCTTCGGCGCCCAACCCCGACGATACAAAGGCACCCGGCGATCCGCGCTGGCGGTTGGAACTGTTTCGTTCTCGCGACAAGCCACCCGGCATATGGGTAGCACGCTATGATAGAGCGGCGGATCGTGTCGATCTTTCTGCCCCAGTTCCCAATAGAGCGCTGGCAGAGACAAGTAGCGCAGCAGGGCAACGCGCCGTCCGATGATCTGCCGCAGGTTCTCGCGATCGATGGGCCGCATGGGCCGATCATCCACGCCTGCAACCGCGCTGCACGTCTGTTGGGGGTATCCGAGGGCACGCGGGTTGTAGACATGCGTGCGCTTTGCCCATCTCTGCGTGTGAACCCAGCCGATCTGCAAGGCGACCACGCCGCTCTGACACATCTTGCTCTCTGGGCACGGCGTTGGTGCCCTTGGACAGCGGCAGATGGGCATGGCCTGATCTTGGACACCACCGGGTCGGACCATTTGTGGGGCGGTGAGGCCCTTATGCTGGAAGAGATCGAAGCGCGCCTGTCGCTGCTGGGATTTTCCGTGCGTCTGGCTCTGGCATCAACATGGGGGGCGGCATGGGCCTTGGCACGATTCGGGCCGGTCAGGGCAATCTCTCGCGGCCCTGCCGATCTGGCACCACTGCCAATGGCAGCCCTGCGGTTGGGAGAGGAGACGGTTCTCCTGCTGCACCGGCTGGGTTTAAAGACCGTGGGTGATCTGGCCGCTGTGCCGCGCCTTGCCCTGATGCGGCGATTTGCGCGGGCGGCCTTGATCGGCAACCCACTGCTGCGCCTGGACCAGATGACAGGCCATCTGGCCGAACCGCTGAGTCCGTCTGACGCGCCACCCGTATTTCACGCCGATGTGCGACTTGCCGAGCCGATCTTCGATCCGTCGCATCATCTGCCACACCTGTGTGAAGATCTCTGTGCTCGGCTGGACCATGCAGGCCGGGGCGCGCGACACCTGCGGCTGAGTGTCTACCGCACCGATGGCGAAGTAAGCCGGATTGATGTTTCGATGGCGGCGCCCAGCCGTGAGGCTGCGCACCTCGTCTTCCTGTTCCGCGACCGGTTGGAGCGGATCATCCCCGGCTTTGGCTTTGACCTGATCTCACTTGAGGCACCGACAACCGAAGCCCTTGGCGGGGCGCAGACCAATCTGGCAGGCGGCATAGATGAGATGCTTGAGCTTTCGCATCTGGTGGATCGGCTGGTGATGCGCTTTGGGGCGCCCGCACTCTCACGCCCACTGACCCGTGCCAGCCATATCCCCGAACGTGCCGAAGCGCGCGCGGAACCTCTGGCCGCCATACCCGATGCACCGATGCCATTGACCGAGCGGCCCTTGCGTTTGCTGGAGCGCGCCGAGGAAGTCCGCGTACTTTACGCCGTGCCCGAAGGGCCGCCCGCCCAATTTATCTGGCGGCGCGTGACTTGCCGCACCGTCCGTTATGCCGGGCCAGAGCGGATCGCGCCAGAATGGTGGCAGGACAAGCCCGGCACACGGTTGCGGGATTACTTCAAGGTCGAGGATGATAACGGGCGGCGGTATTGGTTGTACCGCGAAGGTTTACATGGCGACGGTCGCGGTGGCGATCCGCGTTGGTTCCTGCACGGGATATTCTCCTGATGCCACAGATCGACAATGTTCGCCCCCGCCGCAGCCTGATTGGAAGCTTTGCGCCCAACGCCCGTGCACCTTATGTCGAATTGGGCATCACCAGCCCGTTTTCCTTTTTACGAGGCGCTTCGGATGCGTCCGATCTGGTGCTAAGCGCCCATGCACAGGGCTACGATGCTCTGGGGATTGCTGATCTGAACACGATGGCCGGTGTGGTGCGGATACATGCCGAAGCTCTGAAGGCCAGTATGCGCCCGGTAATCGGTTGCCGCTTACGCCTGATCTCAGGCGAGGAGTTTCTGGCCTATCCGCGTGATCGGGCGGCATACGGGCGAGTGTGCGCCCTATTGTCCAAAGGCAAGATGAACGATCCGCAAGGTGCATGGCAGGCCAAAGGGGTCTGCGACATCACACTGGATGATCTCGCAGCCCATGCAGAGGGTGTGCAACTGATCGTTCTGCCAAGTGGTAATGTAGCGTACCGGTTGGCACAGCTTGTCCGCCACTTGCCCAGCTTGCGCCATTTTGCTGTCAGCTATCTCTATCGCGGCGACGACCGGGCACGGATCAACAGGCTGGACCGCTTGGCCCGCGCACATGGCCTTGGGATTCTCGCCACCAATGACGTGCAATATCACGCTGCTGACCGCCGCCCGCTGCACGACATAATGACCTGCATCCGCGAGAAGACCACAATCAACCAAGCTGGTTTTCTGCTGAACCCGAATGCCGAGCGATATCTGAAATCCCCCGCCGAGATGTGCCGTCTGTTTGCTGAATGGCCCCATGCGATCACCGCCACCCGCAAGGTGGCTGATGCCTGCACTTTTGATCTGCGCCAGTTGCGATACGAATACCCGCAAGAAGACCTGCCTCCCGGCGCCACCCCACAAAGCCAACTGGAAAAGCTCGCATGGGCGGGGGCCGCACATCGCTATCCGGCTGGAGTGCCCGCGAAAGTCGATCAGACGATCCGGCATGAGTTGAAGATCATTTGCATCAAGGACATCCAGCAGTATTTTCTAACCATTCACGAAATTGTCCTGTTCGCACGTGGTCAAGGCATCTTGTGCCAAGGGCGCGGATCCGCCGCCAATTCCGCGGTCTGCTATGTACTTGGCATCACCTCTGTCGATCCGGCTGAACAGGAACTCTTGTTCGAACGCTTCATCAGCCTTGATCGGGACGAGCCACCCGACATCGACGTGGATTTCGAGCATGAGCGGCGGGAAGAGGTGATCAAGCATATCTATGACAAGTATGGTCGTCACCACGCGGGCCTGTGCGCCACGGTGATCCACTATCGTCCGCGCTCTGCAATCCGCGAGGTTGGCAAGGCCATGGGCCTTTCCGAAGACGTGACCGCAGCACTAGCCAAGACAGTCTGGGGAAGTCATGGCACCGACATGGGACAGCAGAATGTCGACGAGGTTGGACTTGACCTAACCGATCCACTGCTGTCGCGCACACTCAAACTGGCTGAGCAGATAATCGGCATGCCGCGTCATCTGTCGCAGCATGTGGGTGGCTTCATCCTAACCAACGGACCGCTGACCGAAACCGTACCGATCGGCAATGGCGCCATGCCTGACCGCAGCTTCATCGAATGGGACAAGGACGATATCGACGAACTTGGTATCCTCAAGGTCGATGTATTGGCACTTGGAATGCTGACTTGCATCCGCAAATGCTTTGACATGCTGCGCGCCCATTACGGGATTGACCATGACCTTGCTTCGATCCCGCAAGACGATGTGGCGGTTTATGACATGCTTTGCACGGGCGATTCTGTAGGCGTCTTCCAGGTGGAGAGCCGGGCGCAGATGAACATGCTGCCCCGCCTGCGCCCACGCACATTCTACGATCTGGTGATTGAGGTCGCCATCGTCCGGCCCGGCCCGATTCAAGGGGACATGGTGCATCCTTATCTGCGTCGCCGCAGCGGGAAGGAGAAGGTGGAATACCCCACGCCCGCGCCGCCCCATGATCCAGACGAACTGCGCAATATTCTTAAGCGCACGCTGGGTGTTCCGATCTTTCAAGAACAGGCGATGAAGATTGCGATGGAAGCGGCGCAGTTTTCCTCACAGGAGGCCAACGAACTGCGCCGCGCCATGGCAACTTTCCGCTCCCGCGGGACCATTGGCAAGCTGGAGGAGCTGATGGTTGGCCGTATGATCGAACGCGGTTACGATCCCGATTTTTCTAAACGGTGTTTCAACCAGATCAAGGGCTTCGGTGACTACGGTTTTCCAGAAAGCCATGCGGCCAGCTTTGCATTGCTGGTCTATGTCTCAAGCTGGCTGAAATGCCATTATCCGGCGGCTTTTGCCTGCGCACTGCTGAATTCGCAACCAATGGGCTTTTACGCCCCTGCCCAGATTGTCCGCGATGCGCGCGATCATGGGGTAGAGGTACGCGGGGTAGATGTGAATTTCAGCGGCTGGCGTAATCTGCTGGAACCCTCGGGCACTGGATGGGCGCTTCGCCTTGGTCTGGGACAAGTCGATGGCATGTCCCATGTGGCGGCAGAGCGGTTGATGACCGCGCGCGATGCGCCGTTCGCCGATTTGGAGGCCATCAAACTTCAGGCTCAACTGAACGTGGCCACGATCCGTAAGCTGGCGGCAGCAGATGCCTTTCGTTCGATGGGACTCGACCGGCGGGCTGCCCTGTGGGAAGCTCGGGCCCTGAAGGACGCTCCTGATCTGCCCCTGTTTTCCGAAATCCGGGATGAAGGGTTCGAGCCCCTCATCACCCTTCCCACAATGCCACTTCGCGAGCATGTGGTGACCGATTATCAGACCCTGCGCCTGTCGCTGAAGGCGCATCCGATGTCCTTCTTACGGGCCAGCATGGTGCGACAAGGCTATCGCGCCGCCGTCGATCTGGCGACGCTGCGCAACGGCCAGCGCCTGCGTCTCGCTGGTCTGGTGCTGGTCCGCCAGCGCCCCGGTAGTGCCAAGGGCGTCTGCTTCATCACACTGGAGGATGAAACCGGAGTGGTCAATCTTGTCGTCTGGCCGAAGGTCATGGCCGCCTTTCGCAAAGCGATCATGACCGCGAGGCTGCTGCAGGTGACGGGCCGGGTGCAACGTGATCCTGCCTCGGGCGTTACCCATATCGTGGTTGAACAGTTGAACGATCGCAGCGATGCCCTACTGCATCTGTCCGGCAGCCCTTTCGCCCCACCACTGTCGCGCGCGGATGAGGTGGCACATCCCATCCCCGCCCCAACCCTCGGTCATCCCCGCAACGCCAAGGTGATCCCGAATTCACGAGACTTTCACTAACCCAAAGCGGACGGCCTGCTGGCCACCCGTCTCTCTGCACCGACTACACTATCAGAAATCGCGCGAAGGATTGGTCATCGCATCTTATCAAAACCAAAGTTGTTCTTCTTTTGTTTCCCCTGTATGATATCCAGAATCATTCGGATAAGGTGACGCAATGGCAGATCACCAGACATCAACGAAATCGGATCCCGTTGGCAGGGCGGTCCATGTGCTATTCTTTGCGTCTGTACCGCCAGACGAGATCAAAAACCAGATTGCGGAGGTCTGGCGTTCAGCGGGGACTGGGGAACGTTTTCGTCACGACACGCTTCATATGTCCATTCAGGCAGTCGCAGGTATCGATGAACTGGACCCGACTGTAGTTGAGCGGGCCCGATTAGTCCCTCCTGCTCTGCGCACAGCCCCGTTCGAGCTATACTTTGACCGGCTGATGACGTTCAATGGCAAACCCCGCAACCGCGCGCTTGTCCTTGGCACCGACGGCCGGAACAACCAAGCCAACAACATGGCAATCGAGTTGCATCACGCGCTCCGTGCAGTCGGCCTTGCGCCACCCTCACGGCAGAAAGTTGTTCCACATCTGACACTTGCCTATGGCCTTGGCTTCTCTGAAACGCGGTATCTCGCCGAACCGATCCGTTGGACAGTCCGCGATATCACGCTGATTGACAGCCTTCAGGGACAGAGCCGTCATATGGCGCTAGGAAACTGGCCATTGAAGGAAGGCAGACAACACCCCAGCTTTGACTTTTGATCGACCTGTATGCGATGTTTTCGTCCGAACCAGTCTCGCAAGCGATCACGCTGAAGTTCGCCTTGTCAAAATTGCGTTTTTATAGATATTTATCTTAAGATGCGTATCCTAGATCGCCTCATCAGTTCGAAACAGACCACTAATTACCGTCGCGCGATTGTGTTTATTGTCAATCGGCCCTTTAATCGCGATTACTGGTCAAGCTTGGTTTTGAGTCCGTGCCGCGGTCTTGGCCTCCTGTTGATATGCGGGTCGGATGCCTCAACGTGCGCAAAGTAGTCCTTCGAGGCCGCCGCCGATTGAACGGGGTCACCGCGACCACCGTCACGGCGGGAAATAACAGGTCTGGCTTCAGTCCTGCAATCTTGTGGCTCAGTATTGTGTAGGGCCATTTCTTTCCCCAATTCGAACACCGGGCGGTCAACCCAGATGTAATATGGAATGACCACTAGTTTTTGCGCCTCGGCGACCTTTGCCTTCTTCATGCCGTTGCGTTTGGCCAGCCGTCGTCCCCAAGCCTTTCGTTCGCACACCACCGTTGGGTTCTGTGAATGAGGACGCTGGTGACCACGAACAGGTAAGTTCTCTAAGGCCGATCTCCCCAGCGGGCGACATTGCCGATTGTGTCCACTTCCCCGGATTGCTTGCACCTCGGGTGAGGCCTAGATTGGCTCCAACAGTGGAGGACTTCGGAAGCCGAAAGCGCCGTCGATTGGATGCCAGAAGGTCACGGGGATCGCCATGCCGATGCCCCGCAAGGTCATAAATCGACGGATCGCCTCCTCCTCCTTGGCCAAATGGCGACTCTGCCGGTCGAGCCAGCCCAACTCTCCGCAAACATGGGCATGGGCGGAAAGCAGTGGCTGCAAGACAGGCCATAACAGATGATCCTCACCGATCAGCTCAATGAGGGGCCACCATGATAGAGATTGTGACGCTTGGCCGAGATCTGGCGAAGAATGTGTTTCAGGTCCATTGCATTGATCGCCTGCTCTCTGATCTAGGCGCAACCCTGACCCAGCGGCCCGTTGGGTGCGTAGGTGTGAGGCAACCTACCTTACCATGCAAGCCGCCCCGAAGGCGCTAATCGCTAATCCTTGACAGGCGATTTCAACTTGGCGTCGCCACACGACCCCGAGCCGGTGAGCTTCGATGTTCTGCTACACATCATCGCGCCCGATATCTTCCCGATGATCTGGTCCATGCCGAGCGCTCAGTTCTGGCGCAGTTGGAGGCGGCGGGCTGGGCCGATCCGGGTCATCGGCTTGCCCAGGTCATAGCGCCCCGGTGACGATTGCGGCATTTACCGGCACCGAGTGCACCACGATACGCTGCGATTATGCGATGGTGAGTACTGCGTTGGCTATGACAGCTAAAAGCTATGGTGACGCCCGCAGCCAGATCCCAGCATGGAAGGAGACCACAACCAACATAGACTACATTCTGCCTTAAGCTTCATTTCGCTGGTGATTTTGAAATAAAAATGAGGCTGGAAAGCTCACCACACAGGGCAAGAAATCGACGTCCGCGCCCGCCACAAAATCGGAGCTCAGATCACATGAAGCGTAAGTTTATGACATAAGTTGACATCTTTTTGCCCGAATTGTGTTGAGCCGCCCCCTTGCGCGATCCAGCGATTCGCACTTTTAGGCGAATATTCCTGACAAGTCCTGACAGCAATTAAACCATAGGTAAAATATTTTAAAACACTTTCAACCTTAAGGATGCTTGAAATTTGAGAATCTTCCCTATCGAAGCCATGAAAACCTTAATTATTCGTTAACGCGCCGCAAAAGGCCGGATTGTAGTTTACAGACATAAACGCGAACAATTAACGTCTAGGTCAAATTGTAGGCACTTGGGTTAAAGTATCTCCATCGCCGACAATCCAGCAATCCGTGCGAGCATAATTTTCGGTTCTTTCCGAAGGAATATGCATTTTATTTTAATGGAGCAATAACAAATGGCGACTTTCACTGTCGATACATCTGCGGATGCTGATGGCGTAAACTTTCACACGATCCAGGACGCGATCAATGCCAGTGTGCCCGGAACGGTGATCGTCGTCGCCGACGGCACTTACAACGAAAACCTGACGATCGCGGTCAGCGGCATTACTCTTCTTTCCGAGAATGGCCGTGGCGCAGTGACGATCAACGGCAGCGCAGGCACGCTCGGGACGATCGTGGTCGCGGACGGCGTGACGGGCGTGACGATTGGAGACACCGGACAAGGCTTTATAATCAATGGCTTCGACGGACCTACGCCGGGAATTGAGACGGCAGCGGTCTATCTGCAGGGCAACATGTCCGACATCACGATCCGCGATAATGAAATTGTGGCCAAAGGCGATGCCGGCCTGCAAACGGAATATGGCAGGACCGTTACGAACATCGTTGTGGACGGAAACACCTTTTCTGGCCAGACGTTTACCGGCACTCCCGGCATTGGCGACCAATTCACCGTGGATAATGTCCCGCGCCAGCTTGTCGTGATTGGCGATAACGGGCCTTCGTTGACCACGAATATTACATTTACCAACAATGAAATTACCGGAACAGCAGGCGGTATCACATCGGGTGGTCTGGTCTCGGGCAATACTTTGGTCACAATTGACGCCGCCAATTCCATCATTACTGGCAATGATTTCAGTGGCTTCACCAATCGCTTTGCCACCCAATTGCGGGTGCGCGAGGAAGGCACGATCATTTCCAACAACATTTACAGCAGTGAAGCGGGTGGCAATCTTGGTCTGTTCACGCAATTCGGTTCAGGTGAGACGGCCGGCCCGATGGTGAACAACAGCTATGACTATGGCGACGGCGACGATGTGATCGTTGCGGTGGCAGGAGATGATGCGGTTGATGGTGGCGCAGGGATCGACACTTATGTCATGTCTAATGCCGGTGCGGCGGGGTCGCTGGTGGATCTGAACGCCGGCCTGTCATTTTCCACTGCTACAGGCATCGATTCACTCAGCAATATTGAAAATGTCAGTGGATCGGCCGGGGCAGATGGCCTTTATGGCAACGAAGCTTCAAACGTATTCTTCGCCACCGCAGGGGCCGATGTTATTGATGGACGCGGCGGATCGGACACATTCTCTGCCGCACAGGCCACGGGCAACATTACTGCCAACCTGACAACCGGTTCGGTCAGCGGTGCGCATGTAGCCGCTTTGACCTCGGTCGAGAATATCGTCACCGGCAGTGGAAGCGACAGCATCACCCTTTCCAGCGCCAACAATTCAGTTGACGCGGGTGCTGGCAGTGACACCATCATCATCAATTCGACGGACGGAGCAGGAACCGACAGCATTGATGGCGGTGAGGGCACGGACGTTGTGTCGTTCAACGAAGCGCGTGATGCTTACACGGTGGCGTGGGATGGTGCCACAGCAACTGTAACGCATACGGCCAGCGGCGATGTTACCACGATCACCGACGTAGGACAGTTGGCGTTCTCCGACAGCGACGTGTTCTTGGTCGACGACAGTTCTACCGAGTTTTCGACGATCCAGTCGGCGGTCGATGCTGCATCCAGCGGTGATGAAATCTTGGTGAGTGCTGGCACCTACACCGAGCAGGTCACGGTCGACGGCAAGGACGATTTGACCATCACCGGTCTCGGTGGCGTCACCGTCATGGCCCCCGCCGATGTGGTGGAAACCGCCCTTTCCAGCAGTGGCCGCGAAACACATGCGGTGATCACCGTCTTGAATGGTGAGAACGTGACCATCGCAGGAATGACCGTCGATGGCGATGGTCGTGGCACTACCGTTGACGAAGGCATGGGTGCAGGTCAGGCGCAGTATGTCGGCGTGTTCTTTCGCAACGCATCGGGCGGCCTAGAGAATGTTGACATCACCGGTGTCCGCGACCCCTATGCGGGCGGAACCACGGTAGACGGCTATCCAATCGTCAGCGGGGTTCAGCGCGGAGTGGGTTTGCAGGTAGATAACGACACCATGCTTGCTTTCTTCATGCATGGTGGGTCGATCAGCGACTTCCAGAAAAATGCAACAGTGTTCAGCCGCGCTGATCTGGATGTCGATGGTGTCACCATAACCGGTGGCGGCGCGCAGACGATCATTGCGCAAAATGGTATTCAGGTACTGAACTCAACAGGAACCATCGCCAACAACATCGTGACGGCAATTGGGTATACTGGCTCTTCCGTTGCATATTCTGGCATGATCCTTGCATATGGCAACGCTGATCTGAACATCGTCGGCAACACCCTGACTGGCACCAACGGCGTTACTGCGGCGAGCATGGTGGGTGGGATTTTCATCCTCGACTTTGGCACAGCCAACAGCGGTGGGTCGATCACTGGCAACATCATCAGCAAAGTCGATTTTGGCATTGATGTTTCGGGCAATGTGACCCCTGGCGGCATTACGATCAGTGCCAACACAGTCACTGATCTTGACTTGAGCGATCTGTATGCAGCGGGGGTCAGCTTTATGCCCAACCCTGTGCTGACGACACCTTATTCAGTCGAGGGAACGCAGGCCAACGATTTTCTGTCAGGCGGCGCAGGGAACGATTCCTTGTCAGGGCTAGGCGGCAATGACGAGATCATCGGCGGCGCCGGGACGGATACGCTCAATGCTGGCGACGGGGATGACAAGATCGTCTACGGTGACGAATCCGAATTGACTGCGACGGAATCCGTTGATGGCGGGGCAGGCAATGACACCATACTTTACGGCGATGCCAACGGCGGCACACTGACGCTGACGGCAAACGTGATGCGGGTCGAAACGGTGGAAATTAGCAATGCAAGCGCGCTAAACAATGTGGTGATGAACATCGACGCCAGTGCAATTGGCAACGGTGCAACCATCACTGGCAACGCGGCTGCCAACACGCTTACCGGCACGGCCTTCGCTGACGCGATCCATGGCTATGATGGTCATGATGCACTCAACGGTGGGGCGGGCGACGATGCGCTCAGCGGTGGCGGTGGCAATGATACGCTGCAAGGCGGTGCCAACAACGACACACTGATTGGCGGGGCTGGCGCGGATATTCTTAACGGTGGTTCGGGCATCGATACCGTCAGCTACGAAACTTCATCTGCCGGAGTTTCGATCAACCTGATCCTCGGGACTGCTTCTGGTGGAGATGCTGCGGGCGACACTTTGGCGCTGATCGAAAACCTGACTGGGTCTGCTCAAAGTGACAGCCTGACTGGTGACAACATTGGCAACACTCTGGACGGCGGAGCGGGCAACGACGCGCTGGTGGGCATGGGCGGCGCCGACGCGCTGTTTGGTGGCGACGGCGACGACACGCTGAACGGCGGGGTAGGTGTGGACGAAATGACAGGCGGGGCCGGCAACGATTTGTATTATGTCGACGTCGCCAGCGACAAGGTGTTTGAGGTTGCGGGCGGTGGCACGGCAGATCGCGTTTTGGCAAAGGTCAGCTTCACCCTGGCAGCCAGCGCCGAAATCGAAACGCTGGGAACGTTCTCGCAAGCAGGCACAAATGCGATAAACCTGACGGGGAACGACTTTGCCCAGACAATCATCGGCAACGCTGGCGTTAACGTGCTGAGCGGGCTTGGCGGTGACGACTGGCTGCGGGGTCTTGCAGGCAGCGACACCCTCTTGGGTGGCGAGGGCAACGATACGCTTGACGGTGGTATCGGTGACGACAGCATGACCGGGGGCGCGGGCAACGACTTGTACCTTGTCGATGCCGCCAATGACGTTGTGGTCGAGACAGCAGGTGGTGGTACTGAAGATAAGGTTCAAGCCAATGTCAGCTATGTGCTGGCGGCGGGGGCTGACATCGAAATACTGACGACATTGTTGCAGGCGGGATCAGCCGCGATCAATCTGACAGGCAACAATCTTGCCCAAACGATTACAGGAAACGCTGGCGCAAACGTGCTCAGCGGACTCGGCGGCAATGATCTGCTGGAGGGTCTTGCCGGCAACGATACTCTCTTGGGTGGGAACGGCATCGACACACTGGACGGTGGCACTGGGGCGGACGAAATGACCGGTGGCGCAGGCAATGACACCTATCTGGTCGACAACGCCGCCGACATGGTGATCGAGACTGCGGGCGGTGGCGGGTTGGATCGGGTTCTGGCTAAGACCAGCTATGTGTTGACGGCTGGCAGTGAAGTCGAAGCTCTTGGCACCACCTTCACTGGCGGGCTGGCTGACATCAACCTGACCGGCAATGAGATGGCTCAGCGGGTGACGGGCAACGCCGGAGCCAACGTGCTGAATGGCTTGGGCGGCAATGACATCCTGACGGGTAACGCCGGAGCCGATAGCTTTGTGTTCAGCAGCACCTTGGGCGCGGGCAATGTCGATACCATCACTGATTTCTCGGTAAACGATGACACTATACTAATGGCGGCTTCAGTGTTCAGCGACCTAGCAATCGGCGTGCTGTCGGCAGATGCCTTTGCGGCAAACGCGACTGGTGATGCGAGTGACGCTTTGCAACGGATCATTTACGAAACCAACACTGGCAATGTCTGGTTTGATGCAGATGGTTTGGGCGGTGTTGACCGCGTGCTGTTTGCCACGCTCACCCCTGAATTGGCACTGACGAATGCCGATTTCCTCGTGTTCTAAAACGCTTACGCCGTATCTTGAGCCGACCAGCACTCTTGTGATGGTCGGCTCAAAGCTAGCCGTCACATCCCCAGATTTCCAAAACCCAGAATGACAGCCAGCGTTGAGAGCAATAGCAGCCAGTTCGATGATTGAGCACCTGTCGCAACGGACGCGACGCGCTTTAAGAAGATCGGTTGCGGTCTGATTTTTCTTATCATTCAGAGCAAGATGAAGGTGCCTGTCAATCGGCACGCAAAGCTGACCCCCTATCGGCGCGCAATATTGCCCACTTGATTGGCGGAGATCAGGGCCTGAGCCGACCGAACTGATCATGTTGTGCAGGCGGGTCAGGCCCTGATCGTCAGGCGCGGTTTTTGAAACGCCAAGGCTCGTTGCCGGTCTCAATGATCTCGTAATGGGGGGTCAGGCGGTCCAGCAGCGCAGTTGTTATCTTGGCTTCCATTGCCCGGCAGGCGTTTGCAGGCAAACGCCGAGAGGGGCTGAAGACGGCCGGCCACTTGCCGAAGGCGAGGTTGGTGGTGACGATGATCGAGGTGCGTTCGTAGAGTCGGCTGATAAGGTGGAAGAGCAGCTGGCCGCCGGATTGGGCGAAGGGCAAATATCCCAGTTCATCCGTCGGCCGGCAGTGGTTTGCCCGCAAACCACGAGAGGGGAGTATGACGAAGTCGAGGCGGGTGAGGTAATCGGCCATGCGCCCCTGTTTGCCGCCGCGGGTCTCAGTCTCCAGCCGGTTCACCAGATCGACGACATTGAAGAAGCGACCGCGTGTTCCGGTGCGGATGAGGGCGCGGGCAATGGCGATGGCGAGGTGGGTTTTGCCGGTGCCGGTCCCGCAGATCAGGACCACGTTGCGCTGATCGGCGACGAAGTTGCCGGAAGCCAGTTCGCGGAGCAGTCCCTCATTCACGGGCGTGCCGGCGAAGTCGAATTCCTCGATATCCTTGGCCAGAGGCAGCTTGGCGATGGTCATCTGGTAACGGATCGATCGCGCCTGCTTCTCAGCAATCTCTGACTGCAGCAGGTCGCTACGATGCGGGGCGGCTCATGCTGGCGCTTGATGCCGCTGGCCATGACCTCGTCATAGGCGCTGCGCATTCCGTAGAGCTTCAGCGTCCCCATCAGGTCGAGGATTTGGGTGCGTTCCATGTTGACTAGTCCTCCTGAGGCTGTCGTATCGCGCGCAGTCCATTGGCCGATAGGCGATTGCCTCCAATCGCCGTAAGGCGGCCACGGGTTCGTGGGTCAGGCGCAGGGTTGCGGGGGTGAGAAGCAGGACTGCAGGTGCCGGGTCGCGGCTGCGGGCGAGGATGCTGATCACGATCGGTGCCGAATAGACGCCTTGGTCGAGCGCTTCTCGGCAAGCAGCTTCGACCGCCTGCAGGCCATCGTCGGGAACGCAGCTGGGGATCTGAACCATCTGTCGGTCTCCATCGCCGCGCCCCTTGAGCTTGCGTCGGACCGCCGCCATTGCCGGGGGCAGCACCCAGTCTTTGAACGGGGCTCCATTACGTAGAGCACCAGGTTTGCGCGCCAGAACAGGCACATAGTGCCATGGATCATAGACAGTCTGGCCGCGGCGAAAGGCGCGCGCATGTTCGCCAACGATGATCCCGTCCTGGCGAATGACGATCCGCTCCGCATAGGCATGCACCTCTACGGAGCGGCCGACTGCGGTGGCGAGAACGGAACACTTGTTGTTGTCGAAGCGCATGGTGCAGGTCTTCGACATACGAGACCTTGTTCGCCATTGGTTCGAGAACAATGGTCGAGTGAGCTGGGACGCTGTGGAAGCCATCGAAGTGCCCGGCATAGGGCACGAGGTGCTGGCGTTCCTCTTCGAACACCTCCCAGATGGTCCGATCCGTCTGCTCGGGATGGCGACCCGTTTGTCGTCGAATCGGTCAAGTCAGTTTCCGGGTCTTTTTGTCGCGGTGCAACCGTGCGTTGTCGTCTTCGAGGTCATGAGTTCAAATCTGCCTCACAATGGCGCCATGCTTGAAAGTCTCTCGATGTGATTCACGCTGTCAGCGCTCGTCTGGGGGCGTGCAGCAAAGCGGGTCTCGAGATCACTTTGGCCAGACCCGGAACGGCCTGGCGTTCTTTGACCTCTGTTTAAGTGGACAAGCTCCTGCTCTCAAACATTGAGTTGGTCTTCCACATCGTCAGAAGGGTGACCGCCAGCTTGCGTGCCAGTGCCACGCGTGCATTCCAGCTTCCGGATCGGGAGCTCAGACGCAAATCCCATTGTTTCAATGCAATTGTGGGTGACGCTCGATACAAGATCACTGTCGCTGCTTCGAACAAAAGCTTGCCGGTCAATCGATCTTCTGTCTTCGAGATGCGCCCGCCGGTGTCGACTTCGCCCGACTGGTATTGCTTCGGGGTCAGCCCAAGGTATGCGCCTACGTCACAGGCTGATCGAAACCGCGCAGGGTCGTCCACAGCCGTCACAAAGGCGATCGCCGTCAGACTGCCGACACCGGGGGCGCTTGAGACAATCCGGCAGGCCCCATCTTCCCGACCGAAGCGGGCAAGTTGCCGATCAAACGCCCGGCGCTGATCCTTGAGGCCGGATAATACCGACAACAAGCTTTTGAACAGATCGCGCAAAACAATGTCATCTGGCAATATACGGCGAACCGACGCCTCAAAGGCCTGCCCTTTTCCAGCCGACAACGTCAAGCCGAAGGTCTTGGCCAAGCCCCTGATCTGATTGATCATGGTCGTGCACATTCGGACGATGCGCGCTCGTGCCGTGAGGACGGCCCGCATGCGATACCGGTCAAAGGACTTGATCGCCACCGGCTCATACCAGCCACTGTGAACCAGACGTGCGAGGCCGAAAGCATCGTTGCGATCCGTTTTGTTGGCTTGCAGCTTCAAGGCCCCGCCGCACGCCGGGCATGAATGCAGGCGACCACTATCCCGTGCTTCCGCAGAGCATGCCAAAGCCAAACAGCCTGGGGACCGGTCTCCATGCCCAGCCGATGGATCAATGCGTTGCGTGAGCGGCGCGGTGTCAACCGAACGATCGTCGCGGTAGCCAACAAGAACGCACGCATTATCTGGGCGATGCTGCGAAAAAACATGGAATTCCAGCCCGGAGCCTGAGGCTGGGATGAGGATCGCAAGGAGATCCAAGACATATGACCGACCGGCAAGATCCGGTGTGTGAGGAACCTGAATTCTATAATAGCCCGCTGACGCCGACCACTTGTCGAGGCTCACCACGCGGAACTCCCATTTGGGCGCACCGATATCCGGTGACGCGGGATAGATGTTTGCAACCCGGGAAAACGGTCGGATCAGTTCGAAGAAGACCTTGCAACGGGAGAGACGTCCATAGATGTAGACGGTTGCATCGCTGACGCCGTGCTTGCGGCACAACTCGGCAACCAGCATGCCGCCTGACACAGGATCGCTAGGATCTGCGCCTCTGTGTATCTGCTTGTCTTCATTCAGAATCTCCTCATGCATCTTGCAGAGAAAATTCTACTTATGCAGTCCCTTACTTGCGGGGTGATTAACATTAGACACCGCCACCATTGCGACTGAACGATAGTATTGGCGATGCCACAGCGCGGAAGACAGTTCTCGGAACTGTAATTCCTTAGTTCCGCAAAAGAGTGATCCGCTCTGAACTGCTTCAGATCGATAGAGCCGAATGTAGATGTATTCGACAGCATAGGGCCCAAACGTTAACGATCTGTCCCACGCAATCCGGTCACTCCATGAACCAGCCGTGGCTGACGATCATGGATTGGCCGGTCAGGGCGTTGGTGGGGAAAGCGGCGAACACATGCGCGATCTCGGCCACATCATCGACCGTGGTAAACTCTTTGTCGACGGTGCCACCCAGCATGATCTTGGTGACTACATCTGCCTCGGAGATGCCCAAGGTCTTGGCCTGTTCGGGGATTTGCTTCTCGACCAACGGGGTTTTCACAAAGCCGGGGCAAATCACGTTGGCGCGCACACCGTGTTCTGCGCCTTCTTTGGCGATCACGCGGGCCAGACCGAGCAACCCGTGCTTGGCGGTGACATAGGCCGATTTCAGCGGGGAGGCTTCTTTGGAATGCACCGAGCCCATGAAGATGATCGAACCGGACCCGGCCTTATACATATGCGGCAGGCAAGCCTTTGAGGTCAGAAACGCGCCATCGAGATGGATCGACAGCAGCTTTTTCCAATCGTCGAACGGGAATTCCTCCAGCTTGTGCACGATCTGGATACCGGCGTTCGACACCAGCACATCAATGCGGCCCCAATGGTCAATGACCTGTTGCACGCCCGCGTTGACCGCGGCCTCATCCGTGACGTTCATCGCGACGCCGATCGCGACGCCGGGGCTTTTTGCGGTCAATTCAGCGGCGGTGGCTTGGGCAGCATCCAGCCGCAGGTCAGCGATGACGACTTTCGCGCCGTCGGCGATGTAGCGTTCAGCGATCGCCTTGCCGATGCCGCTGGCAGACCCGGTGACGATACAGACTTTTCCGTTGAGACTCATGGGGAAGGACATGGGAGGCTCCTGTGGTGAGAAGGGTTATTTGGTGGGGGCGAGGTAGTCATGCACGACGCGACCCAAACCAAGGGTGAGATCGGTGAGTATGTGGGTGGCGGACAGCACCTCACGCACCGGCAGTTGCGTCAGCGGTGCCATTGCGTGATCGTGCAACTCAAGGCCAGCGGGGCCTTCCCATGCGCCTTTCACGGTGATGTCCTCCAGCGCGTACTCCACCAGTTCGCAAATGCGTGGCGTGCAATCGACATGGGGAATGATCTTCAGAAGGAAGGTCGGAGCCTTTAGGCTTTCCAGCACCATGGCGGTGTCGATGGCGCGGTGCTTGTAGCCCATCGTCGCCGATGCAACCTGCACAGAGCCGACATCCAGCGTGCCTACCAGGGTGTCTTTCTCAACGCGCAGCCGGGGTTCTGCCAGCTTCTTGGGAAACCCCCAAATCTCACGCCCGCCTGCAATCGGGCTGTCGTCGTTGAGAAACATCGCATGGACATAGCTGCCCTTTCGGCCATTGAATTCGACCGGAATCACCTGACCGGTTTCCGTATAATCGCCAAAGCCGGTACTGTCGGGCATACGGATGAACTCATATTTTACGATGGGGTCGATGACTTGCAACGGTTCCGGCACCACGTCGCGCAGGGCTTCCATATCGGTGCGATAAGTTATGATGAAAAACTCGCGGTTGACAAAGCGGTAGGGGCCCTTGGGGTATGAGGGGCTGGTCAGCGGCATGGCGAAGGCATTTCGGGTGACATCAGCGATGTTCATGGCTTTCGTCCTTGGGTTGGCGATTTGACAGATCGAACACCTGCACATGCGCGTCAGATCGGCGGCGGTTGCGCCAATCCGCATGGGTGACCGTATGTTCGGCATCAGCTTTTCCTGCAGCCCAATGATCCAGCATCGAACTGCGTGAGAATTCGTAATCCTTCGAGCCGCCTTCATATTTTGTTGGGCGGTAAATCAGATGCGCAATGGTGATGCGAGGATCGGTATTGCCCGTGAGCAAAGCCTGCGCATCGGGATCTGATTTCATCTCGGGCGGCAGTTTGTCATACAGGCGGCGCGCGGCTGCACTCATGTCATGCAGGCGGCGCATCATGTCGGTGTTGAAGCGGGTGCGGCTGGAGAAGCGGATTTCTTTCTCCCGCGTCTCGCTTTGCCAGACCGAGTTTGGCAGCGCGCCGCGCGCATTGAACAGATCCACCTGAAACACGCAGAGGTCGGCTGCCGATTTCTGCTCGTCCATCACATATTGCAGTGGCGTGTTGGAAACGAGACCGCCATCCCAATAATGTGCCCCGTCGATCTGGATAGCCGGAAAGCCCGGCGGCAACGCGCCCGAGGCCATGATATGTTCGGGGCCGATGCGGTGGGTGGTGGTGTCGAACCATGTCATATTGCCGGTTTCGACATTTACCGCGCCAAGGCTGAGCCGCAGATCGCCATTGTTCAGCAGATCAAAATCCACCAACCGCTCTAGCGTGGCGCGCAAGGCTGAGGTGTCATAATAGCTGCTGGCCCCGACGCTGCCCGGCGGCATCAGCGCAGCTGGTGGGATGCGCAACTCGAAAAAGCCGGGCACGCCAGTGATTGTGGTGGCAGAGGCGCTGAACTGGTTCAGGAAGGCCCGCGCCCAGATGCCATCCAGCACCGTGGCGGGTAGGGATCGGGCGCTGGCCTGTTCCCAGAATTCGCGCAGCCGTTTGGTGCGGTTTTCCGGCGTGTTTCCGGCGATGATCGCGGCATTGATTGCGCCGATGGAGATGCCTGCTACCCAAGAGATATGGCGGGCCTGCTTGGCCAGCCCTTCATAAGCACCGGCCTGATAGGCTCCGAGAGCACCGCCCCCTTGCAGCACAAGGGTGATACATTCCTCGGAACGGGGCTGGGTTGAATTGGGGGCGGATTGGGTGGGGATCCGGGCCATCACGAGGTTCCTTTCAGAATCAGATCGGCAACAAGCGGCAAATGGTCCGAGGCACTTCTTGCCTCGGGCGTCAGAACGGCTGCAATCGCGCGCAGGCTGAAGTCATCGGTCAGTGCGATGCGGTCCAGAGCGGCCATGGGCCTGCGGGCGTGAAATGTCGGCGGACTGTGCAGCACGCGAAAGTCCGGCCCAAGCCCGGCCAGATGCTTCAGCCGCGACCATTCGTTGAAATCGCCTGCCACAAGCCGAGCGGAGATTTGCGTCGGGCTGGCGAAGGCGCGCAGCGCCGCCAACTGGCGGCGGCGCGAGGCGCGGATCAGGCCCAGATGCGTGCCGACCACCCGCAGTTCGCGTCCGCGCACGCAGAGATCGGCCATCTCGGCGCGGCGCGG
>NZ_JAXMJJ010000044.1:0-23081 GCF_034376685.1 Cypionkella sp. | reverse complement strand
TCCGCATTTCCACGTAACGGCGCAGGCTCTCGTGGACGGGCCGCGGAAAGTGTTTGCCCGTCCTATGAAATGCGCCACATAGACAGATCGGAGCACACATGCCGCTTTACGAGCATGTTATGATCGCGCGTCAGGATCTTTCCAACGCGCAGGCTGAAAGCCTCATCGAGCACTTCTCCACGGTTCTGGCCGACAACGGCGGTAAAGTTGTCGAGCATGAATACTGGGGCGTCAAGACGATGGCCTACAAGATCAACAAAAACCGCAAGGGCCACTACGCCCTGCTGAAAACCGATGCACCCGCTTCGGCAGTTCTGGAAATGGAACGCCTGATGCGCCTGCACGATGACGTCATGCGCGTGTTGACCATCAAGGTTGATGTTCATGCAGACGGCCCGTCGGTTCAGATGCAGAAGCGTGACGAGCGCGAGCGCGGGGATCGTCCCGAGGGTGGCTTTGGCGGCGAACGCCGTGAGCGTCCTTCGTTTGGCGGTGATCGCGCTGACCGTGGCGAGCGTCCGTCGTTCGGCGGCCCGCGTCGTTGATCCCCAGCCTCAGGAAAGGAGCCTAAACCATGGCGAACAAACCGTTTTTCCGCCGCCGCAAGGTCTGCCCGTTCTCGGGCGACAATGCACCGGCAATCGACTACAAAGACACGCGCCTGCTGCAACGCTATGTATCCGAGCGTGGCAAGATCGTGCCGTCCCGTATCACCGCAGTTTCGGCCAAGAAACAGCGCGAATTGGCTCAGGCCATCAAGCGCGCCCGTTTCCTCGCCCTGCTGCCCTATGCTGTGAAGTGAGGGTTTAGACATGCAAGTTATCCTGCTTCAACGCGTGGCCAAGCTTGGCCAGATGGGCGAAGTCGTCAACGTCAAGGACGGCTACGCGCGCAACTTCCTGCTGCCGCAAGGCAAAGCCCTTCGCGCAAACTCGGGCAACATCGCCCAGTTTGAAGTGAAGAAAGCTCAGCTGGAACTCACCAACCTGGAAACCCGGAAAGAAGCCGAAGCTGTCGGCGAAAAACTGGATGGCCAGACCTTCGTGATCATCCGTTCGGCATCCGATTCGGGCGCTTTGTACGGTTCCGTCACCACCCGTGACGCAGCTGATGCGGCCATCGCTGACGGTTTCACCGTCAACCGTGGCCAGATCGTGCTGGACCGTCCGATCAAAGAGCTTGGCGTGCACACCGTTTCGGTGATTCTGCACCCGGAAGTGACCGTCAAATTCAGCCTGAACGTTGCACGTTCGGTGGAAGAAGCGGCGCTGCAAGCTTCGGGCAAGTCGATCCAGGAACTGGCAGCCGAGGCAGAAGCCGAAGCCGATTTCGAAATCGCCAACCTGTTCTCGGAAATGGGCGCTGCACAAGACGGCGAAGATCTGACCCGCGACTAAGCTGGTTTCGGTTTGAAAATCATGAACCGCGCGCAGGCAACTGCGCGCGGTTCTTTTATTTGCGAAATTGCTTGACCAAGATTCATATTTAGCCTCATTTTAAGGCAATAAGATCGGCAGAGCCACCGGGATCGGGCGAATATCGGCCCATTGATCCGGCAGCAGACTGAAATTTCTGCCTAATATACGCATATTTCAGGAGATTTTTTTGCATGGCCACCACAGGCGACGACGTGATCTACGGCAGCGTGTATAATGATACGCTGAATGGTCTTGCCGGCAATGACACCATTTACGCCATACATAACGATGATCTGATCCATGGCGGGTTGGGCGACGATGTCATTGAGACCGGCTCGGGCGATGACACCGCTTATGGTGGTGCGGGCGATGATATGTTGGTCAACGACGATGGCAATGATGTGCTGTATGGCGGCAATGGCAGTGATCTGATCGTGTTGGGCGGTCTGGTGTTTGGCAGTGCGGGCACCGCTTACGGTGGCGCGGGGGATGATGCAGTCCTCGTGACCCAGACGCAGACCGCAGCGGTTTTTGGCGGCGCGGGCATCGACATGCTGCTGCTGTCTTGGCCCTCGATCTTCACCGATGGCGCGGTTTCGGTGGATTTCCGCACTGGTTTTGCCTCGGCCACCGATGGCTCACAGCTGAGTTTTGTCGGGATGGAAGAGCTGTTTCTGCTGGCAGGCAATGGGGATGACACGGTGATTGGCGGCGCGCGTGATGATTTCCTGTCGGTCTCGGGCGGCGCCAACCGCGTCAACGCGTTGTCGGGCGATGATATTGTAGCCTACACGATCACTGGCGTCGCCAACACGTTGAATGGCGGCAGCGGTGATGATGTGTTGCTGGCGCAAAGTGACACCGCGCCGCTGTATTTCATCGTCAATGCCGCGAATGGCAGCGTTGATGATGGCAGCCTGTCGGTGATCACCGGCTTTGAGCATTACGAGGCACGCGGCGGAGCGCTGGCCGATATCGCCAGCCTTGGCGCGGGCGACGACACCTTCCGCGGTGGCGGCGGCAATGACACCGGCTTTGGCATGGATGGTCAGGATTTGCTGATGGGCATCACAGGCGATGACCTGCTGTATGGCGGCGGCGGCCATGACACGATCTATGGCGGCGTGGGTCAGGACAGTCTGTTCGGCGGCGACGGCAATGACGTGCTGCATGGCGGGGAGGGTCAAGACACCCTTACCGGCGGCGCGGGCGCGGATGTCTTCGCCTTTGGCTTTAACGACAACGGCCTCGACCTGATCACCGATTTCACCAGTGGTGAGGATCATATCCGCTATGCCGGGGCGGGTATCGGCATCTATGCGCCCGATCTTGGTCCGCTGGATCCGGGCGATCTGCAGATCGGCGGCAGCACCAGCACACCGGGGGTGTTTGTGCTGCAATACGACAGCGACGCTGACACCAGCGAGCTGTTGTGGTCCGGCACCGGAAATGGTGCCTATCTGCTGATGCGGTTTACCGGCAATGTCAGCATGGTCGCCTCGGATATCATCCTGTTTTAGCGGAGCGAGGTGCAGGGATGGCACGTCATGAGTTGTCTCAATCTGCATCCGCCGCAGCGGTGTCGCGCTGTGATCGCCATAGCCAATCAAAGCGTCACATCTGGATCTGGCCTCATTCTGGCACATTGAAGGATAGACACCGATGGCATCCAAGGCATTCGATCTGACATCCAAGGCAGAGCAGCATTCCCGCTTAAACATATCATCATTCAGGAGTTTTTAGCATGGCCACAACGGGCAACGACTTTATCGTCGGCGACGGGTCGAGTGAGACAATTACGGCGCTTGCTGGCAATGACACCATTTTTTCGCTGCAAGGCGATGATCTGATCTATGGCGGGCTGGGCGACGACTCTGTCTTCTCAGGCTCCGGGGATGACACGGTCTACGGCGGCGCAGGCAATGATACGATCAACAATGATGGCGGCAACGACGTGTATTACGGCGGCGGCGGCAATGATATGCTGGTGCTGGGCGATGTGGTCTATGGCAGTGCGGGCACGGCCTATGGTGGCGCAGGTGATGACAGCTTTCTCGTCACCAAAACCCAAACCGCCGAGGTGCACGGCGGGGCTGGCCGCGATACATTGATCCTCAGCTGGTCCGAATTCTGGTCCGGAGGCACCGTTTCGGTCAACTTCAGCAGCGGCACTGCGACCTCAAGCACCGGGTTGCAGCTGGACTTTACCGGGATGGAGCAGCTGTTTCTCTACTCCAGCGACGGCAATGATACCGTCACAGGCGGGTTGAACAACGACCTGTTGTCGGTGGGCTCGGGGGTGAACCGGGTCAATGCGATGGCTGGCGACGATACCATCGCCTATGTCATTTCAGGCGCCAACACGCTGAACGGCGGCGCAGGCGATGATGTCTTGCTGGCGCAAAGCGGCTCTGCTGCGCTGTATTTCATCGTCGATGAACTGACCGGGCAGGTCGATGACGGCAATCTTTCGGTGGCCTTGGGCTTTGAACGCTTTGAGGCCAGAGGCGGCGGGCTGAACGACATCGCCAGCCTTGGGGCGGGCGATGATACGTTCCGCGGCGGTGGTGGCAATGACACCGGCTTTGGCGCGGGCGGCGACGATCTGCTGATGGGCATCAACGGTGAGGATCAGCTTTATGGCGGGACGGGCCGAGACACGCTGTATGGCGGGGTGGGACAAGACAGCCTTTATGGCGGTGACGGCAATGATGTGCTGCACGGCGGCCACGGCCATGACACGCTGACCGGTGGCGCAGGGGCAGATGCCTTCGTCTTCGGCTATACTGACAATGGTTTTGATCTCATCACCGATTTCACCAGTGGCGAGGATCAGATCCGCTACAGCGCCAACCTGCTGGGAGGATTTTCGCCCGGCCCCGGCCCACTGGACCCCAGCGAGTTGCAAATCGGCGGCAACGCCACCACGCCGGGGGTGTTTGTGCTGACCTACGACCCTGACACCGACATCAGTATGTTGCTGTGGTCAGACAACGGCCACGGCTCGTTCGGGTTGATGAAGTTCAGTGGCAATGTCAGCATGGTGGCCTCGGATATCATCCTGTTCTGACCGCAAAAAACCCGGCGCGGGGTGTCCTGTGATCAGAGCTTTGATCTGCCGCACGGCGCGCCGCCCCTAACACGCGGGCTATGGGCAGTCATGGCCTACTGCCATGATGGCAGCGCGTGCTTTATGCGCTGATCGCCCTGCCCGATCAACCACTCACCGCTTTTGATCAAACCATGTCGCAAATCGAACAGCTTGGGCTCTGTCTGCCGCCTAGCTTGCCCAAATGAGCCACAAAACCACCTCTCTGGGTATTATCTACCTGATCGCCGGCATCTCGGTGTTTTCGGTGCAGGACTTGATTCTAAAGCTGATTTCCGGCGGCTATCCTTTGTATCAGGCGATGCTGATCCGCGGCTTCACCTCGATCCCCTTCCTGCTGGTCTTCGCGCATTTTGACGGCGGCATCCGCACCCTGTTCACGCCGGGTGCGCCAAAGATGATCCTGCGGGGCCTTGTGATGTTCGTGGCCTATTTCAGCTTTTACATCGCCCTCGCAGGCCTGCCGCTGCCGACCACGGTGGCGCTCTACTACTCCGGCCCGCTGTTCATCACCGTGCTGTCGGTGCTGTTCTTGTCCGAAAAAGTCAGCGCCGCCGCTTGGGCCGCCGTGCTCACCGGATTTCTCGGCGTGATCATCATGGTGCGCCCCGGATCGGATCTGTTCGACTGGGCGGCGCTGCTGCCAATTCTGTCGGGCCTGACCTATGGCATCTCGATGATCACCGCGCGCAAGATGGGCGACACGCAGACCGCAGCCGCCCTCGCGTTCTGGGGCAATGCGGTGTTCCTCAGCTGTGCCGGTCTGATGGCGCTCTATTACCACGATGGCAGCCACACCGTCACCAGCCACCCCAGCCTTGCCTTCCTGACCCGCGGCTGGATCACCCCCACCGCGCATGACCTGACGCTGATGATGACCTGCGGCGTGGTCGCGGCGATGGGGCTGTGGCTGCTCACCCAAGCCTACAGGATCGCGGCGGCGTCAGTGGTGGCCCCGTTCGAATATCTTGGCCTGATCTGGTCTGTGCTTTGGGGTTGGCTGTTCTGGCGCGATTGGCCCGATGCGCAAGGCTGGATCGGCATCGGCATCATCGCAGGGGCTGGCTTGTTCGTGCTGCTGCAAGAACGCAGGCGCTCACCCCAAAGCGCCGAAGCGGTCGTGTAATGCGCCGACATGCGCCGCCAATTTCGCGGATTTGCTCCATTGATCCAACAAATCCTCCCAGCGCATTGGCACGAAGCTGACGGTATCGCCCGCCACACGCTTGGTAAAATCAGCAACTTCGCGGCGGTGTAGTGCGATACGTTTGGGGTCAACGGACTTGCCCGAAGCCCAAGAAGCGGGTTCCGCATACAGATAAACCAGCACGCCACCCAACGCCCGCTTTTCAGCGCGGGTGTAGATACCATAAGCGTGCTTGATCAGTTGCACCGCATCCAAAGAAAAATAGCCGTGCTCACCCGCGACCAGATCATTGCGCAGCTTGGTAAATTTTGCCATTTTCTCACCCCATTCCGGGCGATCATATGTGTCGGAAAACCCCGCGGCCTTGGCCGGACGGAAGGGCTCATAGCGTTTGCTTTCAATGCCGATCAGCGTGGTGTGAGTCTCAATACCCACGTCGAGCCACGGATGACGCCCACCCGTCCAAGGGAAGCGCATCTCGGCTTCCAACGTCACCGAAGCCACCTGCCCCGCAGGTACTCCGGGCAAAGGCGGCAAGTCCTGTGCGCGATTTAGAAACCAGCCGAACGCATTGGCGGTCAGCGCGCTGGAGGATTCCGGCCCATCCATCTTGCCCGTATTCACCTCGTGCCCTGGTGAGCGTTTGAGGCATTCCAGAATGCCATCCACAGGCAGATCAGGCAAAAATTCGGGCATCACGGTCTCCGGTTCAGAAAGAAAAGGGCCGCCCCAATGGAGCGGCCCCAGATTACTAGCAGATATCGAAGGTTACATCTCGTCCAAAGCTTCGATGAACTTTTGCAGCTCTTCCTTGCTGACTTCTTTCTCGGTCACCTTGGCACCAGCCACGATGTGATCGACAACCTTGTCTTCAAAGATCGGCGCGCGCAGCTGCTGCTGCATGTTCGGGTTCTTCTGCACGAACTCGAAATACTGACGTTCCTGGCCCGGATACTGACGCGCTTGCGCCAGAACCGCTTGGGTCATTTCAGCATCCGACACGGTGACTTCGGCTTTACGGCCGATTTCAGCCAGAACCAGACCCAGACGCACGCGACGCTCGGCCAGTTTCTTGTGCTCTTCGGTGGTCTCAACCGAACCGTGGTTGTGATCATGCACATCGGGATTTTCTTCGTGCCACAGCTGATGCGCGATTTGCGCAGCCTCTGCATCCACCAAAGCCGGCGGCAGGTCGAACTTCACCAGACCATCGAGTTGATCTAGCAGCGCGCGTTTCAGCACAGCGCGGGCTGCACCTTTGTACTCAGCTTCCAGACGCTCAGAGATCTGACCCTTCAGGGCAGCCAGATCTTCTGCTCCGAACTTCTTCGCCAGCTCGTCGTCCAACTCGGCCGCTTTAGCCTCGCGCACGACTTTCACGGTGCAAGCAAACACCGCTTCTTTGCCCGCAAGATGCGCAGCACCATATTCTGCGGGGAAGGTCACGGTGACGGTTACTTCTTCGCCAGCTTTGGTGCCGATCAGTTGATCTTCAAAGCCCGGAATGAACGAGTTCGAGCCCAGAACCAGCGGGTAATCCTCGCCAGCGCCGCCTTCAAACGCCACGCCATCGACCGAACCTTTGAAGTCGATCACAACCTGATCGCCGGATTTGGCCTTTTTGGCTTTCGGCTTGTCTTCAAAGTTCTGCGCGGTGGCAGCCAAGTTCTTCAACGCTTCCTCAACCGAAGCCTCATCGGCTTTCACCGACAAACGGTCCAAAGCGATTTTGGAGGCATCCAGTTCCGGGATCGGCGGCAGGGCTTCGTAAGCCATCTCGACCACAACGTCCTGACCTTCTTTCCAGGTCTCGCCACCGACCATTTTCACGTCGGGCTGCAAGGCCGGGCGGTCGCCGGTTTTCTCGAAATGCTCTTTCATCGCGCCATCAATGGCGTCCTGCATGGCATCGCCCATCAGGCGCTGACCGAATTGCTTTTTCAGGATCGCAAGCGGCACTTTGCCTTTGCGGAAACCCTTGATTTCGACCTCGGGCTGCGCCTCGAGCAATTTTTCCTGAACTTTGGCTTCCAGCTCGGCGGCGGACACCGTGATGGTGTAGGCGCGCTTCAAGCCGTCTTTCAGGGTTTCGGTGACCTGCATGTGTCCGTCCTTCTCATCAACCTTTGGTGCGGGTAGAGGGACTTGAACCCCCACGCCTTGCGGCGCCAGAACCTAAATCTGGTGCGTCTGCCAATTTCGCCATACCCGCATATGTCAACAAGCCGCAGGCCCGCCCAGAAGACGGGAGATGCGACTTGAAATCCGCGCCCTTCTAACAAAGCCGCGCGAGGGAAGCGAGAGGAAAAGTGAAACTCCGTTTTGCGCTGAAATTCCCCGAAAAGTCAGAGCGCGACCGCATTCTCGCCCCATTTGGCGGTAAGTTTGGGCCAGCGCACATGCGCCAGAGGATTGCCGATGACCATCCACACCAAAGTGACCGCTGCCAAGTCCACCGCAGGGCTTGATCATGGTCTGGCGATCGGCACGCCGGTGCTCAGCCTTGATGGCATGATGCCGGTGGAATACCTGCACCCCGGCGACCGCGTGATCACCCGCACCGGCGCACGCAAGCTGATGGCGATCGAGGTGACTTTGGTGCAAAACGCCCGCGTTATCCGCATCAGTGCAGGCGTTTTGGGTGCGGATCGCCCCGCCGAGGAAATGATTGTCAGCCCCGATCAGCCGATCCTGATCCGCGACTGGCGCGCAAAAGCCATGACGGGAGCCAAGGTCGCGTTGATCGCGGCGGCTGATCTGGTCGATGGCGCATATATCCGCGCTGAAGTCATGGCAGAGCTGCGTCTTTACACCCTGCGCTTTGAAGAAGACGTGGTGATCTACGCAGGCGATCTGGAACTGGCCTGCACCGGCGCAACCTTGGCCGCCTGATCGGAATTCGCGCGAATTCCGGCACGATTTTCGCGCGAAAATCGCCCTGCGGCCGGTTCGCGCTACACCCCCAAAGCCCGAAACACCTTCGGCAACTCTTCGGGCAAATCTTCCGCAATCAACCCCGGCCCAAAACTGCGGGCACATTCAACATGCAGCCAAGCCGCCGTCTCTGCCGCCTGCATCGGTTGAAATCCGCGTGCGAGCAGCCCGGTGATAAACCCCGCCAGCACATCGCCCGATCCAGCCGTCGCGAGCCAAGGTGCAGAACGCTCATACACCGCCGCGTTGATCGAACACCGCCCATCGGGTGCGGCAATCACCGTATCCGCCCCTTTATAGAGTACCACACAGCCCGACCGCGCCGCAGCCTCGCGCGTCGCATCGACCTTGGAATAGGCCGGACCCTTGACTGCCGGAGCCGCCAGCTTTGCCGCAATATCCGGGAACAACCGCGCAAACTCGCCAGCATGAGGCGTCAAAACGCAGCGGTCGTTCAGCAACGCGAACAAGCCTTGATCCTGCGCCACAGCCGTCAAAGCATCGGCATCAAGCACCAGGTAGGGTGCGTGCTTTGCACGCACCGCCACCGGCAGCAATTCCGCCGCCCGCGCCACCCCCATCCCCGGCCCCAGACAAACCGCAGTGATCCGCGCATCCGCCAAAACTTCCGCCAACCCCACCGCATCCGCCACGAGGCGCAGCATCACCGCATCGAGCCGCGCCGCATTCTCAGCCATCGCCCCCAGCGGCGAGGCTACCGTCACAAGCCCCGCCCCGATCCGCAAAGCCGCCCGCGCCGCCATCCGCGCCGCCCCGGCATGACCGTGATCGCCCGAGACGATCAGGGCATGACCGTGGGAGAATTTGTGGCCAACAGGTTTTCCCAATCGCCTGCGCGGACAACTTGTCAGGCTGACCGCTCCCTGCGTGTCCTCCAGCCCGATATCTACAATGCGCAATGCCCAAGGCGCGACAGTGTAGTGACCCATATAGTGGCCAGCCTTCGCGCGGTGAAATGTAACCGTCAGATGGGCAAAATACGGAGCAGAGCAGCCTAGTTCTCTCCCGCTGTCCGCGCAAACGCCAGAAACTATATCAACCGCCACAATCTTTGTCTTGCTGTTCGGCCCCGCCAGCAAGGTGCGCTCAACCAAGCCTTCAATCGCGGCCACCAGATCACCGTCAAGGGGGCGAGTCAGCCCAGTTCCGAACAGGGCGTCGACAATCACATCGAAGTCGCCATCAGGCGGGATGCCCGTCACCTCCCCCACATCCAACCACCGCTGATAATTCACCCGCGCATCCGGCGGCAGCTTCCCGGCGTCGCCATAGAGATACACCTCCACCGCCCAGCCCCGCCCCGCCAACAACCGCGCCACCACAAACCCGTCGCCGCCGTTATTCCCCGGCCCGCACAGCACCACCGCGCGCTGCGGGGTCAGCGCCATCTCCGGCCATTCCTCCAGCACCGCAGCCACCACCCCGGCCCCGGCCCGCTCCATCAGCTCCAGCCCGGTCACCGCCCCCGACGCAATCGCTGCCGCCTCAATCGCCCGCATCTGCGCCGCCGTCAGCACTTCGCTCATTTTTCAACCTTTATGTTCACAAACCGCCCACACATCACGCATATCGCCTATATTTTAATCACTACCACGATTTTCCGAACCCAACAGCGCCTCGCCTATTCCTACAGAATTGAAGCCCCCGCAGGGAAGTGATCACTACCGCATAGACCATGATTTGCGTGTAAAAGACTTGGGGAGCAGGCGATGAAGAAAATCGAGGCAATCATCAAACCGTTCAAGCTGGACGAGGTGAAGGAAGCCCTTCAGGAAGCTGGCATTCAGGGCCTGTCGGTCACCGAAGTCAAAGGCTTTGGCCGTCAGAAAGGCCATACCGAACTGTATCGCGGCGCGGAATATGTCGTCGATTTCCTGCCGAAAGTGAAAATCGAAGTCGTGCTGACCGATGATATGGTCGAAACCGCGATTGCCGCCATCATTGCCGCAGCCCGCACCGACAAGATCGGCGATGGCAAGATTTTCGTAAGCCCTGTCGAGCAGGCCATCCGCATCCGCACTGGCGAAACCGGCGACGATGCGATCTAAGCTGGGCGCGATCTCAACGCGCCGTTAAACCAGCCGCGATCCAACCCGAACACCAAGGCAGGCCAACGCCTGCCCCCCACTTTCAACCCGAAACCCCGAAAGGCAGCATGATGAGCGCAGTTGCGAAAGCTCTGAAACTGATCAAGGACGAGGAAATCGAGTATCTCGATATCCGCTTCACCGATCCCAAAGGCAAACTTCAGCACGTCACCCTGGTCACCGACCTGGTGGATGAAGACTTCTTTGAAGAAGGCTTCATGTTCGACGGCTCTTCGATTGCTGGCTGGAAGTCGATTGATCAATCCGACATGAAACTGATGCCGGATGCGAGCTCGGTCTATATGGACCCGTTCTACGCCGAGAAAACCCTCTGCGTGCATTGCGACGTGGTCGAGCCCGACACCAACGAAGCCTATGATCGTTGCCCGCGCCAGATCGCCAAGAAAGCCGAAGCTTTCATGAAGTCGTCCGGCATCGGCGAGACCGCCTATTTCGGTCCCGAAGCTGAGTTCTTCATCTTCGACGACGTGCGCTATTCGGTCACCCCGCGCAAGGTTTCCTATGAAATCGACGCCGAGGCAGCCGCTTGGAACACCGACACCGTGACCGAAGGCGGCAACTACGGCCACCGCGCGGGCCATAAGGGCGGCTACTTCCCGGTCAACCCAGTGGACGAAGCGCAAGACCTGCGCGGCGAGATGCTTTCGACGATGAAGCGCATCGGCATCCGCGTTGACAAGCACCACCACGAAGTGGCGACCTGTCAGCACGAACTCGGCATGATCTTCGGTGGTCTGGTCGAGCAAGCCGACAACATCCAGAAGTACAAGTATGTGATCCACAACGTGGCGCATGCTTACGGCAAGACCGTGACCTTCATGCCGAAACCGATGAAGGGCGACAACGGCTCGGGCATGCACGTGAACATGTCGATCTGGAAAGACGGCAAACCGCTGTTCGCTGGCGACAAATATGCTGATCTGAGCCAAGAAGCTTTGTGGTTCATCGGCGGCATCATCAAACATGCCAAAGCCTTGAACGCGCTGACCAACCCCGGCACCAACAGCTACAAACGCCTGATCCCCGGCTTTGAAGCCCCGGTTCTGCTGGCGTATTCGGCCCGCAACCGCTCGGGTGCGGTCCGTATTCCGTGGACCGAATCGCCGAAAGCCAAACGCGTGGAAGCCCGCTTCCCCGATCCGTCGGCAAACCCCTATCTGGCCTTCGCAGGCCTGCTGATGGCTGGTCTTGACGGCATCCGCAACAAGATCGACCCGGGCCCTGCTTCGGACAAAGATCTCTACGATCTGCCGCCGGAAGAACTGGCCGAAATCCCGACCGTTTGCGGTAGCTTGCGTGAAGCTCTGGAAGCTTTGGACAAAGACATGGACTTCCTGCTGGCAGGCGACGTGTTCACCCGTCCGATGCTGGAAGCCTATATGGCGCTGAAGTGGGAAGAGGTTTACGCCTACGAGCACACGCCGCACCCGATCGAGTATCAGATGTACTACTCCTGCTGATCCCACGTTCGGGATTGCAGACCAGCTATCCGCAAAGGCCGCCTTCGGGCGGCCTTTCGCATTTCTGTGATAAATGTGAACAATCAACCGCTTGTAGCGTGAATGGAATTGTGGCGGAAACACCACTCAACTTCTGGTTAATAACTTCTTAACGCCACAATGCCTCCCGGATGCAGGCACAATCTGCGGTCAACCTCAGCTCAACCACTGAAGGAGGTCGCGCGATGAAGTCTCATCCCGAGATACAGTTCAGTACGATTGCAGAGTTGTTGTTTCTACAAGACCCGAAGTTGAATTTCGCCCGGCTGGTTGCGGACCTCGATGCCGTGCTGACGCGTTTTCATGACAAAGACCGCCAACTGACATGGGATTGTGAGGATCTCGCCAGTTTCGATATGCCCGGCACCAGAATCGTGCTGGCCACCGCCGATGCGCCAAGGCCCGGTATTGCGGCGTCGCTGACGCTGTCGGTCGGCCCGTCGCATCTGCCGCCCCGCTTGAACGCGCATCCGTTGCGCCATCATGCCCCGGTGCGTCATGAGGCTTTATGCTCGAAACTGGTCGAACGCGTGCAGGTCCGGCTGAATCCCGATGCGGTGTTCTGGCATGAATGGGATCATCCGGTGACCTCCGAGGTGATCGATTCTCTGGCCTATGCGCAGCCCAAATCCAGCCAGCGCGCCGACCCGGATCATCCGATCTTCACCCTGCTGGACGACGGCAATGTCGACGCGGTCTATGTCCGTGGCTTCCAGCCCAGCAATGACCGCCCGGATCTTCCGCTGCCCCACGATCCCGAACTGGCCCGCTTGCGCATGGCGCTTTATCCCACCGAAGAGGCGCCGCCGCCGCATCTGATCTCACCGCAGATGCGCCTCGCGGCGCATACGATGAACGCCACCCTGATCATGGTGGCGCTGCCGGTCGGAGCTGCGATGCTGACCTATTCCGTGCTGCGCGGCGAGAACATGCGGTTGACCACGGCGGCGATGGTGGCGACGGGTCTGGCCTCGACGCTGTTCCAAGGCCCGATGATCTCGGCGCTGACCGGCTGACGCCTAGTTGGCGTGCTGCATCACCCCCAATGCGCCCAGAGCCGCAAGGTCGCTGGGCGCAAGGCTGTTTAGCGCCACCTGATAGGTGTGGATGCTGAACAGCACCGCCTCGGTTTGCGGCAGCCGCAACAGGCACTGGCGCTCTGCCCGCATATAGGCCCCCTGCCGCGCCTTCGGATGCCGATCCGCTTCGCGCCGGGGATGAAACAAATCCGGGCTTTCATAGATGTGAAAATTCATCCGCCACAACGGCTGCTCGGGCCTTATCGCATCAAACAACCGCTGCACGCGGCGCGCCAGATCCTCGGTATACGCCTCCACCGGAATATGTATCCCCAGCATCGAACGCCCCAGCTTTTCCGCCAGCGTCCAACTCGCCGGAAAACACAACACCGCCGCCGTCAGCGCATGCGCGTCGCCCACCCGCTGCATCAGGCAGAGATCTTCCTGCACCAACCGCCCCAAGGTCAACAGCGGGGCATCGCGGTCCAAGCCCACCCGCACGCCATCCGGGCGCAGCACCGATCCCGCCTCGACCACAAACCCCACCGTGCCGCGCAGTTTCTCGATCACCCGATCATAAAGCTCCAAAGCCGCAGGCATCGCCGCCTCGGGCAAGGCATGCACCAGATCCGGGCAGGTCGCGATCAACCGATCCCGCTCTGCCATCTGGGCCGCGTAAGCGTCACAAACCGCAATCCAACTGTCATCGGTGATCGGCTGAATCCCCGGCAACCGCACAGTGCGCGGGTCAAGCCAAGGGTGCAGCGGCAGCTTTTCATTCAATATCGGCATGAGCCAAACCTAGCCGCGCGCCTGCGATAAACGCAAGCCCCAGCCATTTGCGACACTCCACGTCGCGGCCAGCAAAGCCCGCAAGCCGCCACCTGCCACCTTCCGCACAGCCAATCCTGCTGTGGAGAGCCCGATGTCCTACGCCGAAACCCGCCGCAAAATCGACCCCGCGCGGGGGGATCGCTTGGGCGACGGCACCCCGAATGACAATGACCGGGTGGAAATCGGACCGACGCAACTGGCGTTTGGCGAATGGGCCAAGGCGGGCTTGCAGCTGCCGAATCTCGCGAATATGCGGGAATTCCGCTGGAAACGTCTGGTCGCCAGCCTCAACGCCCGCGATTACGGCGGCATCCTGATGTTTGACCCGCTGAACATCCGCTACGCCACCGACACCACCAACATGCAGCTGTGGAACAGCCACAACCCGTTCCGCGCCTGTCTGATCTGCGCCGATGGTCATATGGTGGTCTGGGAGTATAAACAGGCGCCGTTCTTGGTCAATTTCAACCCATTGGTGAAAGAACTCCGCTCCGGCGCGTCGTTCTTTTACAACGTCTGCGGCGATAAAGTGGCCGAGGATGCCACCTCTTTCGCCGCCCAAGTCAACGAAGTGATGCGCGCCCATGCCGGTTCAAACCGCCGCCTCGCCGTCGATAAAATCATGATCAACGGCTTGCGTGCGCTGGAACGTGCGGGCTTTGAGGTGATGGAAGGCGAAGAAGTCACCGAGCGCACCCGTGCGATCAAAGGCCCCGATGAGATCCTCGCGATGAAATGCGCGCATCACGCCTGCGAAGCGGCGATTGCCGAGATGGAAACCGCCACCCGTACAGGTGTCCCACTCGGGCATATGTCCGAAGATGACATCTGGGCCGAACTGCACAAGGGCAACATCCGCCGTGGCGGCGAATGGATCGAAACCCGGCTGCTGGCCTCTGGTCCGCGCACCAACCCGTGGTTCCAGGAATGTGGCCCGCGCATCGTGCAGAACAATGAAATCGTCGCCTTTGACACCGATCTGATCGGATCATATGGCATCTGCATCGACATTTCCCGCACCTGGTGGGTGGGCGATCAGCGCCCGACCAATGCGATGATCTCGGCGATGGGCCATGCGATGGACCATATCCACGAGAATATGCAGATGTTGAAACCCGGCATCACCATTCGTGAGCTGACCCACGGCGGTCATCGCTTGGGCGACCAATATCAGCGGCAGAAATACTCCTGCAAAATGCACGGCGTTGGTCTGTGCGATGAGTGGCCCTTCGTGCCCTACCCCGACGCCCATGTCGACGGCGCATTTGAGGTCGCTCTGGAACCCGGCATGACGCTGTGTGTCGAGGCCTTGGTCTCGCCCGAAGGTGGCGATTTCTCGATCAAGCTGGAAGATCAGGTGCTGATCACCGAAACCGGGTTTGAGAACCTAACGAAGTATCCCTTCGACGCCGCCTTGATAGGGCGCTGAGGCAAGCCACCATCACCCGAACCGAAAGAAAACGCTCCAGTGGAGCGTTTTCCGGTGAGTTGCTCAAAAGGCTGAAAGCCGTTGAGCAAGGGGCTTTGTGCCACAAACCGCACACTTCACAATCGGGGCGCGCCTGACTGGGCTGGCGCGGACTCGCGCCTGCCGAGGGCAGGCAGGCGCGGCCCGATTTGTCGCCGGACAAATCAGGCAAGAAAAAACAGCGCCTCATAAAACCTTAACGCCTACTCCGCCACAAACCCCGCCGCCTTATGACTGCCGTCGCAATACGGCTTGTTGGCCGACTGCCCGCAGCGGCACAAAAACGCCTGCGTCACCCGGTTCACCGTGCGCCCGGTGCCCGAGACCACTTCCAGATTGCCTGCAAGCTTCAACGGCCCGTTCGGCAAAGCCTGCACCGCAACCGCCCCATCACGCAGCGCCAAAGCCTGCGACTCTTTCACCGCAGGCTCGCCCGATGCCACAAACCCCGCCGCCGTATGGCTGCCATCGCAAAACGGCTTGTTGGCCGATGCCCCACAGCGGCACAGCGTCGCGCGCGGGCCCTCCAGCGCCACACCGCCCAGCAAGATCGGTGCTTCCAACGCCAGCGGCCCATTTTCGCGCACCCGCAGCGTGTTCACCACCGGCGGCGCATCCGACCCCGCCGCACCATCATTCCACAAAACCCGGATCGCGCCCGATGGGCAATTCTGCCCGATCCGCACCACCTCTGCCGCAGCGGCGGCGTCTGGATAAATCCATTCGCCTTTGACGTTGGGCACGAAAACCTCAGGATGGCTCAACACGCAGTTGCGCGAATGCACACAGCGTTTGCCGTCAAAAACGATCGTCACTTCGCGCCCCGCAACCGTCTCCATCCGCAGTCCCTCCGTTTTGGCTAGTTGGCTAAGAACAGTCTGCCACGAACACCCTGCTTTGGCTATCACGCCAAGGACCGAATTCTTGCTTAACAAATCCTAAATGACATACCGCTAACCCATTGGTTTTCCACAGCCCATACTCTGCGCCACGCGTGGACACCCAGCCCACGCTTGCCCTTTCCCCCTCCCCGGTCTAAAGCGCCTTATCCCTTATAAAGCTGCCCGGAGGCCCCGATGATCCCACGCTATTCCCGCCCCGAGATGGTCGCCCTCTGGTCGCCCGAAACCAAATTCCGCATCTGGTTTGAAATCGAGGCCCACGCCTGCGACGCCCTCGCCGCCATCGGGGTGATCCCGCATGAAAGCGCCGCCGCCGTCTGGAAAGCCAAGGACGTCACCTTCGACGTGGCCCGGATTGATGAGATCGAAGCCGTCACCAAACATGACGTGATCGCCTTCCTCACCCACCTTGCCGAGCATATCGGTTCCGAAGAGGCCCGCTTTGTCCACCAAGGCATGACCTCGTCCGACGTGCTCGACACCACCTTCAACCTGCAACTCGTCCGCGCCACCGACCTGCTTTTGGTCGGCATGGACCGCGTACTCGCCGCCCTGAAAGCCCGCGCGTTTGAGCATAAAAACACCGTCCGCATCGGCCGCAGCCACGGCATCCATGCCGAACCCACCACGATGGGCCTGACCTTCGCGCGCTTTTACGCCGAGATGGCCCGTGGCCGCGCCCGCCTGATCGCCGCCCGCGCCGAGATCGCCACGGGGGCGATTTCCGGTGCCGTCGGCACCTTCGCGAACATCGACCCATCCGTCGAGGAACACGTCTGCGCCCAGCTTGGCCTGACACCAGAGCCGATCTCGACGCAAGTGATCCCCCGCGACCGCCATGCGATGTATTTCGCGGTGCTGGCCGTGATTGCTTCCAGCATCGAGAACATCGCGATTGAAATCCGCCACATGCAGCGCACCGAAGTGCTTGAGGCGGAGGAATTCTTCAGCCCCGGCCAAAAGGGCAGCTCGGCAATGCCACACAAGCGCAACCCGGTACTGTCGGAAAACCTGACGGGTCTGGCGCGTCTGGTCCGCATGTCGGTGACGCCCGCACTGGAAAACGTGGCGCTGTGGCATGAGCGTGACATCAGCCATTCAAGCGTCGAGCGCGCGATTGGCCCCGACACCACCATCACCCTCGATTTCGCGCTGAACCGCCTGGGCGGCTTGGTTGAAAAGCTGGTGATCTACCCGGAAAACATGCTGCGCAACATGAACAAATTCCGCGGTCTGGTGATGAGCCAGCGGGTGTTGCTGGCGCTGACCCAAGCAGGTGTTTCCCGTGAGGACAGCTACCGGCTGGTACAACGTAACGCGATGAAGGTTTGGGAGCATGGCGCGGATTTCAAGACCGAGCTGCTGGCGGATCCCGAAGTCACCGCAGCACTCAGCCCGGCGGAAATCGAGGAAAAGTTCGATATTGGCTACCATACCAAACATGTCGATACGATTTTCAAACGGGTGTTTGGTGCTTAAATCCGCCTTAACCTGATGCGGCCATTCTATCCCTGAACCAGAAGGATTCGGGGGTAGATATGGCAGGCGAACCAGCAGTTCTGGCGCGGATCACTCCGGTGCAGCGGGCGGTGGCGGCCCCTATCCCGCAGCCACCGCCGCCCAGTCCACGGCAAAAGGCTGCGATCATCGTGCAGTTTTTGCTGGCCGAAGGTGGTAGCCTGCCCCTGGCGAAACTGCCCGATCAGATGCAGGCGGCGCTGGCCGAACAAATGAGCCTGATGCGCAGCGTCGATCGGCGCACTTTGGCGGCTGTCATCGAAGAGTTTATCGGCGAGTTGGATCAGGTCGGTCTGTCTTTCCCCGGTGGGATAGAGGCGGCTTTGGCGATGATGGATGGCCATATCTCGGCCAATGCCGCCAGCAGGTTGCGGCGGATGGCAGCGAGCAACGCGTCCTCCGACCCGTGGGAGCGGTTGATGGCGATGCCGGTGACAACCTTGCTACCGGTGCTGGAAGAAGAAAGCATCGAGGTCGGCGCGGTGATGCTGTCCAAACTGCCTGTCGCCAAGGCTGCGGAATTGCTGGGCAAACTGCCCGGTCAAAAAGCCCGCCGCGTGGCTTATGCGGTGTCGCAAACCGGCAATGTTGACCCCGACACCGTGCGCCGGATCGGGATTTCTCTGGCGGGGCAGTTGGAATCCCAGCCGCTGCGGGCGTTTCATTCCAACCCCGTCGAACGGGTCGGTGCGATCCTGAACGTCTCACCGGCGCTCACGCGTGAGGATGTGCTGAAGGGGCTGGATGAGGCCGACGCGGGCTTTGCCCAGCAGGTGCGCCGGGCGATTTTCACCTTCGTGCATCTGCCGCAGCGGGTTCTGGGCCGCGATGTGCCCAAACTGATCCGCATCGTCGATCAGCCACAACTGATCACCGCCCTTGCCGCCAGCACAGGCCAGGCCGAGATGGAGGCGGCGGCGGAATTCATCCTGTCGAACATGTCGCAACGCATGGCGCAGGGTCTGCGCGAAGAAATGACCGCGCGCGGGCGGGTGAAAGAGAAGGATGCCGAAGACGCGATGAACCAGATCATCACTGCCGTGCGCCAGTTAGAGGCGGCTGGAGAATTGGTGCTGATCCAAGAGGAAGAATAGCGCGTGGGCACCGCCAATCTTAGCGCCGGGGACTTGCCGCCCGGCAGCCGCCCGCTTAGGGTCCGGCGCATGTCCGCGCTCAAAATCCTGCCCACCGCCGCCGCCACCCGCAAGGGTATCCTGATGCTGATGCTGGGGGTTGCGATGTTCAGCACGATGGATGCCGTCGCCAAGAGTCTGCTGCAAAGCTATCCCACCGCACAAGTCGTCTGGGCGCGGTTTATCGGTCAGGTGATGCTGGTGCTGATCATCCTTGGCCCCAAACGCGTGGGCCCCACGCTGCGCACGCCCTATCCGTGGCTGCACCTTGCGCGCTCCAGCTTCCAACTGGCCACCACGGGGCTGTTTTTCCTCAGCCTTGGTTATATTGGCCTCGCCGAAGCCACGGCGCTGGCCGACATAAGCCCGCTGCTGATCACGCTGGGCGCGGCACTGTTCTTGGGCGAAAAGCTGGGGCCGCGCCGGATTGCCGGGGTGGTGGTGGCGATGATTGGCGCGCTGATCATCATTCGCCCCGGTGCGGGCCTGTTCACCCCAGCGGCTTTGCTGCCACTGGCCTGTGCTGTCTGCTACGCCGCTTCGGCGCTGCTGACGCGGGCAGTCGGGCAAAAGGAAGGCCCTGCCACCTCGATGCTGCACGCAGCACTGTTTGGCGCGGTGGCGACCAGCATTGCCGTGCTGTTCGTCTGGCAACCGATTGTACTTGCCGATCTGCCGCGCTTTGCAGCCCTTGGTTGCCTTGGCACCGCAGCGCAATTCTGCTTGATCCGGGCATTCTCGATGGCCGAAGCCTCTGCGATCGCGCCGTTTTCCTATCTGGGTATCCTCTATGCCACTTTGTTCGGCATCGCATTTTTTGGCGAGTATCCCGACACATGGACGATCATCGGCGCGCTTGTGATCGCAGGGTCCGGGCTTTATGTCTGGCACCGCGAAACCATCAAGCGTTGATCCATGACGAAGACCGCCTTCCAGCCCCTTGCCTTTGCTCAGAACCTCGCGGTGCGCGGCCTGATTGGTTTGGGGTTGGTGCTGCCATATCGCTGGCGTGTGCCGCTGCTGGGGGCGATGTTACGCGGGCCTGTCGGGCGGATCGCAGGTTATCGGCAGCGCGCCGAGGCCAATCTGGCGCTGATCTGGCCGGATATGGACTTAACGCAACGCAAGAAGATAGCATCGGAAGCACTTGATAATGCAGGAAGAACTCTGATCGAGAATTACTCGACAGCCGGATTTCTGGCCCGTCAGTCGCAGCTGATCCCGCAGGGGCCGGGCGTGGCGGCTTTGGCCAAGGCACGCGCGGAGGGCCGCGCGGTGATCCTCGTCTCGGGCCATTTCGGCAATTATGAAGCCGCGCGCGCCTGCCTTGTGGCGCAGGGCTATATCATCGGCGGGCTTTATCGCCCGATGTCGAACACCTACTTCAACGCGCATTACGTCCGCACGATGGAGGCATTCGGCGGCCCGATCTTTCCGCAGGGTCGCGCGGGCACCACCGGATTCGTCAAGCATCTGAAGGCCGGGGGCTTGCTGGTTTTGCTGTTTGATCAGCGCGCGGGCAGCCACCAGATCGACTTTCTGGGCGAGCCTGCCCGCACGGCGCTTTCCGCCGCTGAACTCGCCTTGCGCTACAAGGCCGATCTGATCCCGTTCTATGCCACCCGCCAGCCCGACGGCCTTAGCTTTGCGGTCGATCTTGAAGCCCCCATTCCGCACACCACGGCGCTAGAGATGACCACCGCCCTGACTCGCAGCCTTGAGGCGCGCGTCAAGGCCCATCCCGGTCAGTGGTTCTGGATTCACCGCCGCTGGCGCTGAGCGGGAGCTCTGGAGATACCGCCGCTGGCGCTGGTCACTTCAGCCGGGCTGCCGCCACGATTTGCGCCGGACCAACGCCATCGGGCGCGCGGGTTTGCAAAATCACCACCACCTGGCCACCACCTGCCGCCGTCACCAGTTGCAACGGCTCGACGCCAGACCAATCGCCCACCTTCTGCCACGAGGTGACGATATTATTGTAGACCACCTTCAGCCCCGCATTCTCGCCCCGGCCGATCTCCACTTCGGCGTGGTCGGTGTAATGCACCAGTTGCACGAACACCGGGCTGGCCAAAGCTTGCGTCGTGCTGGCGTTGATTACCAGATCGTCGCCCTGCCGTGCCAAGGTCAGCGTCACCGGGCTGGGTTTCACCGCCGCCAGAGCAGATGCCACTTCGCCCGGCTGGTTGCCCGCCACCCGCGCACCGCCCGCCACAATCATTTGCGGCGTGTAGATCATCTTTTCCCCCGCCGCATGGGCATAGGCCTTTTGCCGCTCGGTAAAGCCGGCCTGACCGAAGGTGTCGGTCCAGCCGATATAATCCCAGTAATCGACATGCAGCGACAGCCCGATCACCCCCGGCGTTTGCGCCAGCTTGGCCATCAGCTCATCAGCGGGCGGGCAAGACGAGCAGCCTTGCGAGGTGTAAAGCTCTACGACGACGCCCTGTTCAGATTCCGCCAAGGCAGCCGTGGCGCAAAGCATCAAGCTGCCGATCAACCCCAAACCGTTTGGGCTGAAGATTTGGTGCGACATGGTGTTTTCCGATCCCCGTAAGCTTTTTTTGTTCTACATGAAGCAGGGGCAAAGCCGCCAATCAAGGTTTTGCGAGCCTCCATTACAGGATATTCACACAAGCGTTCCATCTATGCCGCGTAAACCAAACCTAGCCGCTGCATTCCACACTGGATTTTCGGCATACCATTGCATACAATGATCGCAAGACCCAAGATGATTCCCTTGCACCGCGCGCGCCCTTAGGGCAAAGCCAAAGCAATCCGTCAACCGCAGGAGGCCACATGACCGTCACCGTTGGACACGACAGCAGCAAAACCCGCAAAACTTTGACCGCAGGCGGACAAAGCGTTTCTTACTACTCGATCCCCGCCGCCGAAGCCGCAGGTTTGGGTGAATTCACCCGTCTGCCCGCAGCGCTGAAAGTGGTGCTGGAGAATATGCTCCGCTTTGAAGACGGCAAGACCGTCTCGGTGGACGACATCAAGGCGTTTTCCGATTGGGGCAAACTGGCGGGCAAGAACCCTCGCGAGATCGCCTACCGCCCTGCCCGCGTGCTGATGCAGGATTTCACCGGGGTTCCTGCGGTGGTCGATCTGGCCGCGATGCGTGACGGTATCAAGGGTCTGGGCGGCGATGCGCAGCGCATCAACCCGCTGGCTCCGGTGGATCTGGTCATCGACCATTCGGTGATGATTGATGAATTCGGCACCCCGCGCGCCTTTCAGGCCAATGTGGATCGCGAATACGAGCGGAATATGGAGCGTTATGTTTTCCTGAAATGGGGTCAGAACGCCTTTAACAACTTCCGCGTCGTGCCTCCGGGAACCGGCATCTGCCATCAGGTGAACCTTGAATATCTGGCACAAACCGTGTGGAGCGATACCGACCAAGACGGCATTATGGTCGCCTACCCCGATACGTTGGTGGGCACCGACAGCCATACCACGATGGTCAACGGTCTGGCGGTCTTGGGCTGGGGTGTGGGCGGCATTGAGGCTGAAGCCGCGATGCTAGGCCAACCGGTTTCGATGCTGATCCCGGAAGTCGTCGGCTTCAAGCTGACCGGCGAGATGATCGAAGGCACTACCGCCACCGACCTCGTGCTGAAAGTCGTGCAGATGCTGCGCAAGCATGGCGTGGTGAACAAGTTCGTCGAATTCTACGGCGAAGGGCTGGACCGTCTTCCGCTGGCAGACCGTGCGACCATCGCCAATATGGCGCCGGAATATGGTGCGACCTGCGGTTTCTTCCCGATCGACAATGAAACCATTCGCTATCTGCGCAACACCGGTCGCGACGAAGGCCGCATTGCACTGGTTGAGGCTTATGCCAAAGCCAATGGCATGTGGCGCGATGCCAGCTATGACCCGATCTATACCAGCACCCTGAGCCTCGATATGGGCACCATCGTGCCCGCTATCTCTGGCCCGAAACGCCCGCAAGACTATCTGCC
>NZ_JAXMJJ010000043.1:0-30409 GCF_034376685.1 Cypionkella sp. | reverse complement strand
CGGGTGCTGGCAAGACCACGGTCATGGCGATGCTGATCGCCTGGCAAACCGTCAATGCCGTGCGGCATCCGAACAGCAAGCAGTTTTCCAGCCGATTCCTGATCGTCTCCCCTGGCATCACCATTCGCGATCGGCTGCGTGTTTTGATGCCCAACGACCCCGAAAGCTACTATCGCAGCCGCGAAATCACGCCGCCCGATATGCTTGGGGACATTCAAAAAGCCAAGATCGTCATCACCAACTACCACGCCTTCAAGTTGCGCGAAAAACTGGTGATCGCCAAAGGCACCCGCCAGGCCCTTGAAGGCTGGCGTGGTGACAAGGTCCAGACCCTCGAGACCGAAGGTGAGATGATCCAACGCGTTATGGGCGATCTGATGGGCCAGAAGAACATCGTAGTGATGAACGACGAGGCACATCACTGCTATCGTGAACGCGTAGTAGATGCAGCTGGCGAAACCGAGGTTGATCTAAAAGGTGACGACAAGAGCGAGGCCAAAGAGAACAACGAAGCCGCTCGGATGTGGATTTCCGGGCTAGAGGCCGTAAAGCGCAAACTGGGCATCAGCTTGGTCTACGATCTGTCCGCCACACCATTCTTTCTGCGCGGATCTGGCTATATCGAGGGCACGCTGTTCCCGTGGACGATGTCAGATTTCTCCCTGATGGACGCCATCGAATGCGGCATCGTGAAGCTGCCGCGCGTGCCTGTGGCCGACAATATCCCCGGCGGTGACACGCCGAAGTTTCGCAACCTTTGGGAGCATATCGGCAAGAAGCTTCCCAAGAAGGGTCGTGTCGCCGGGAAGGCGCTCGATCCGCTAAGCCTGCCTGCCGAATTGCTGACGGCACTTGAGGCACTCTATGGCCACTACGAAAAAACCTTCCATCTTTGGCAGGAGGAAGGGATAGGCGTCCCGCCGGTGTTCATCGTCGTTTGCAACAACACGGCGACATCAGAGCTGATCTACAAATATGTCTCCGGCTTTGACCGGGTTAGTGATGATGGCACCGAGACCACGCTGGAAAATGGTCGTCTTGCCCTGTTCCGGAACTACGATGATTTCGGCAACCGGATGCCCCGCCCGAACACGATCCTTATCGACTCCGCGCAACTCGAGTCCGGCGAGGCGCTGGACAAGGATTTCCGCGAAATGGCCGCCACGGAAATCGAGCAGTTCAGGCGCGAGATGATCGAACGCACCGGTGATATTCACGCGGGTGACAGCATCGACGAATCCACGTTGCTGCGCGAGGTGATGAACACTGTCGGCAAGAAGGGCAAGCTTGGCGAACAGATCCGCTGCGTCGTATCCGTATCGATGCTGACCGAAGGCTGGGATGCCAACACCGTCACCCACGTTCTAGGGGTGCGGGCTTTTGGCACTCAGCTTCTGTGCGAACAGGTTGTCGGCCGTGCATTGCGGCGCCAGTCTTATGAGCTGAACGATGAAGGCCTGTTCAACGTCGAATACGCCGACGTTCTCGGTATCCCCTTCGATTTTGCCGCAAAGCCTGTGGTGTCTCCCCCGGCAAAGCCGCGCGAAACCGTCCGCGTTCATGCCGTCAAACCAGACCGTGATGCGCTGGAGATTACTTTCCCCCGTGTCGAAGGCTACCGGGTTGAACTGCCCGATGAACGGCTGGAAGCGAATTTCGGCCCTGACCATGTATTGGAACTGACACCGCAACTCCTCGGCCCGTCCAGCACAACCAATCAGGGCATCATCGGCGAAGGGATAGATCTGACGCTCGAGCATCTCGAAGACATGCGCTCGTCCACCATCCTGTTCCACCTGGCGCGGCATCTGCTCTACACCAAATACCGCGACCCGGGCGAGGAACCGAAGCTGCACCTGTTTGGCCAGTTGAAACGCGTCACGCGCCAATGGCTCGACGGTGGCTATCTAAAATGCACCGGCGGCACCTATCCCGCCCAACTCGTCTACAAGGAAATTGCCGACATGGCGGCAGAGCGGATCAAGGCTGCCATCACCGAAACCTTGCAAGGCGAACGGCCAGTGAAGGCGATCCTTGACGCCTACAACCCCACTGGAACCACCGCCTTCGTCAACTTCACAACATCCAAGGAGCTGCGCTGGCAGACTGCGCCGAACAAATCCCACGTCAACTGGGTGGTCTGCGACAGCGATTGGGAGGCTGAGTTTGCCCGCGTCGCGGAAAATCACCCTCGCGTGCTGTCCTACGTCAAGAACCAGGGGCTCGGGCTGGAAGTGCCCTACCTCATGGGATCTACTCCGCGCAAATACCTGCCCGATTTCATTGTCCAGATCGACGACGGCCACGTCAACGCTGAAGGCAAGCCCGACCCGCTGAACCTGATTGTCGAGATCAAGGGCTATCGGGGCGAAGATGCCAAGGACAAGGCAAACACCATGCGCAGCTACTGGGTGCCGGGCGTCAACAACCTCGAAAAATTCGGGCGCTGGGCCTTTGCCGAATTCACCGCTGTCTACGAGATGGAGGGCGACTTCGACAAACTGCTCGAATCCCTCGGCGCGGGCGAGGTGCTTGTCGAATGAGGCCCCGGTTTTCAAGCTTCCGCAAGTCGCACAAGGAATGGTGTCTGCTGATCGACGGAAAGGAACCGTCGACAAACAAGACCCACAACAAACTGCCCAATCATTACGGCGCGCGTGTCGAATGGTGGTATGAGGCTGACAAGATCCATGACAGCGAGACAACCCGCAATCTCGCCTATCTGGTCACCTATCTGGAGGTCTTCGGCCCGCGCCTGTCCATGAAGGGCCTTGGCGTGCTTGAAGGCTGGGTCTACCCCGACCGCGCCATCATGCGCTCGCTGCATGCGGACGAGGTGCTGGCAGACGACGGCACCGCATTCGTCCTCACTCCTAAAGGCCACGCCCTGATCGCGCCTTGGCTCGTGCAGGACGGCACCACATTTTGCCGGGTGACCGGCACAGAACAGAAAGCCTGACCCCATGGCCAAGAAACCCATCGAGGTCGAAACCCTCACCCATGACGCCACGCGCAAGAATATTCCGACGGCGGAATTCGAATCCATCATGCGTGAGCAGGACAAGACGCCGATCCAGCTTGCCTACGAACGCCGCAACCGCGATCTTGACCCGCAGCTGGTCTGGCGCGGCAAGGATGAGCAGGACTGGTCCGACCTGATCGTGCAGGCCCCGCCGCTGTATATCCAGGAAAAGGTCCACCCCAAGGTCATCATCGACGACCTGAAACGCGAAAGCGCCAACCGGGCCAAGGCGACCAAGGACGCCCCGCAGTTCGACATGTTCGCCGATTTCAACGGCCTGCCCGACGCCGAAGCCGCGACCGAGTTCTACCAGCACGACCAGCACTGGTCGAACCGGATGATCTCGGGCGACAGCCTGTCGGTGATGGCCTCGCTGGCCGAGCGTGAGGGGCTGCGCGGTCAGGTCCAGTGCATCTATTTCGACCCGCCCTATGGCATCAAGTTCAACTCCAACTTCCAGTGGTCTACCACCTCGCGCGATGTGAAGGACGGCGACAAGACCCATGTGACGCGCGAACCCGAACAGGTCCGCGCCTTTCGCGACACCTGGAAGGACGGCATCCATTCCTACCTGACCTACCTGCGCGACCGGCTGACCGTGGCGCGCGACCTGCTGAGCGACAGCGGCAGCATCTTCGTGCAGATCGGCGACGAGAACGTCCACCGCGTGCGGGGAGTAATGGATGAGGTGTTTGGGGATGAAAACCTTGTTTCCGAAATCATCTTCGCAAAAACGGCAGCTCAAACCGGGCGTTATCTGCCAAACGTTGCAGACTATGTCTTATGGTATTCGCGCGACGTGAACAAACTGAAGTATCGCCAGCTCTATGATATCAAAAGCTTGGGGGGAGATGGCGCAGATCGTTATGATCGTGGTCTCAAGCAAGACGGCACTTCATTTGTCCTCGATCAAGATGTGCGTCTTGGCATCAGGGGAGTTGCCGATGGCGTCAAAGTTTACAGCCTCGGCGACCTTACTTCGCAAAGACAAGGACGGTCCACCGGACCAGAATCGGCCATGGGCTACCCGGTTCAATTTCAAGCAACAGTTTATGCGCCAACCTCCACACGAGGATGGTCTACCACCTCCTCAGGTATCGAACGCCTCAAGAAGTCAGATCGAATTGAGCCACTTTCAAAGAATCTAAGGTATCGGCGATGCCTGTCCGATTTCCCCGCATCCCCGAAGTCGAACGTTTGGAGCGACGTAACTGGCGTTCAAAGCCGCTCAGATCCAAAAATTTACGTTGTTCAGACTTCTACTAGCGCAGTCGCGCGCTGCATCCTAATGACCACCGACCCCGGCGATCTGGTGCTCGATCCCACCTGCGGCTCTGGCACCACCGCCTATGTCGCCGAACAATGGGGGCGACGCTGGATCACCATCGATACCTCCCGTGTCGCCGTGGCCCTCGCCCGGTCCCGCCTGATGGGAGCGCGCTATCCCTATTACCTGCTGGCCGACAGCGTTGATGGCCAGCGCAAAGAGGGCGAGATCACCCGCACCCCACCCAAATCCGCCCCCACCCACGGCAGCATCCGCCAAGGCTTCGTCTATGACCGCGTGCCGCACATCACGCTGAAGTCCATCGCCAACAACGCCGAAATCGACGTGATCTGGGACCGGTTTCAACCCGTCGTCGAGGATGCCCTAGCCGCCCTCAACACCGCCCTGTCCGGCCACCCCGCCCCCTTCAAGGTGGAAACCGGCGGCCGCGCTGGCGCAAAGATCGACTTCCGCGCCACCGGAGAAGTGAAACTCTCCTCCGGCGAACCCGCCCCCGCCGGCGGTCTGATGGAATGGGAAATCCCGCGCGAAGCGCCGTCAGGCTGGCCAGCTACCGTGCAAACCGCCCTTGCCGCCTTCTGGACCGCCCGCATCACCCGCCAACGGGAAATCGATGCCAGCATCGCCGCGAAGGCCGAGTTCGAATTCCTCTACGACAAACCCTTTGCCGACAGCGGCAAAACCCGCGTCGCTGGCCCCTTCACCGTAGAAAGCCTGTCGCCCCACCGCACCCTGGCCGTCGATTGGGATGACGAGCTGATCGACACCTACGAGGCAGCCGAGGGTAGGCGCGAGAAGGCCGAGCGCGGCGACAGCTTCACCGATTTCGCCCATATGATCCTGGAAAACCTGAAAGCCGCAGGCGTGCAGCAGGCGCACAAGGAGGACCGGATCACTTTTACCGCCCTGACAGGCTGGCCCGGCACCTACATCAGCGCCGAGGGCACCTTCATGGAAGGCGACACCCAGCGCCGCGCCGGTGTGTTCATCGGCCCCGAATTCGGCACCGTCTCCCGCCCCGATCTGGTGGCCGCCGCGCGCGAGGCAGGCGACGCTGGGTTCGACGTGCTGATCGCCTGCGCCTTCAACTACGACGCCCATAGTTCCGAGTTCGACAAGCTGGGCCGCATCCGCGTGCTGAAGGCTCGGATGAACCCCGACCTCCACATGGCCGCCGACCTGAAAGCCACCGGCGCGGGCAACCTGTTCGTGATCTTCGGCGAACCCGACATCCGCATCGCTGACGCAGGCGAGGGCCTAGTGACAGTCCAGGTCTTCGGAGTGGACGTGTTCAAGCCCCAGACCGGCGAGGTGCAATCCGAAGGCACGGACGGCATCGCCCTCTGGATGCTGGACACCGACTACAACGAGGAGTCCTTCTTCGTCCGCCACGCCTATTTCCTCGGCGCCAACGACCCCTACAAGGCGCTGAAAACAACGCTTAAAGCCGAAATCGACGAGGAAGCCTGGGAAAGCCTCTATTCTGACACATCCCGGCCTTTCGCCAAGCCGAAGTCGGGGAGGATAGCTGTCAAGGTGATCAACCACCTTGGCGATGAGGTCATGAAAGTGTTCGCGGTGGAGTGATGGCTTCCAAATTTACATCCTTACCTCTAAAATCCGGTGAGGCGTTTCTGCTTCAAACCGACTTCTCAGGAAATGAAATCGTTATTCTTGTCGATTCAGGAAAGCGAGACGGCACCGCACTCATGGAGGCAATTCTCGCGCAGGAGCCAAACCTAAGGAATATCGATGTCGCTGTCTGCACGCACCAAGACACAGATCACGCGAATGGTTTTCGCGACTTTGCAGATGTTTGGATCGACGACGGTCGAACAATTTCAGAATTCTGGCTTCCTGGCAGCTGGGCAGAAGCACTACCGAGACTTTTAATTGATCCCGATAGCGTTGCCGAAGACCTAATCGAAGCCGCTAAGCAATTTGTGCAGGACTACCGTCAAAGAGAGTCTTCGGGTCTCGATCTGAACGATGAAGAGCACGGCATTAGTCGATACATGAAGATAACCGCAGATAGAATGCAGCGAGACAGGCCAAGTAGGACCGCAACCGAACAGCAACGGGTTGACGACAGTTCTGACGGTCATGCATCAAAAGTTGCGAGGGGCCTGGGATTAAGTGTTGCCGAAACCGATCTCTTCCGAAAAATCTACAGTGCATCAGAACCATGGCGCTTCGCACACTTTAGCTTTAGCCGCGGTATCCGAAAGCACTACTACCGCAACCTTACTCCGGGAAGCGAAGCAGCGATGCTCGCCGCAGCGGCAATTGATACAGCCGAGATCATTCACAATATCGCATCGGTTGCGATAGAAAAAGACATTCTTGTAAGATGGTTTGACTTCCACCTCTTCGAGCTAGGACAACTGCCAAATGGCGGCGAGAAGGATCTTCTTGAACCCGTAAACTCTGTCGAGACCTTTCCGGATCCGGCTACTTACTCTGGACTACTGCTTCTAATGCGTCTGTTCCTGTCGCGCCAGAATGTTGAGTCCTTGGTCTTTTATCGACCAGAGCACGAGGCCGAACCTGCGTGTTTATTTTTGGGGGACTCAAGGCTGGCTTTTGGTCTCTCAAAGCCAAAAGGCAACTTTAATATGCCACCAGTTATTCCACAGACTTCAATCGTTATTACTGCCGCACATCATGGCTCGCGGGTAAACGATAACGCTTATGCTGTCATTGACTCGTGGTTGTCGACTACGTCTGCAAGACAGTTCTACGTCCGAAACGGAGGCCAGAAGGGTCAGACGCTGGGCGCCTATGTCACCAAGAGTGAGCGTCGCTGCAGCCAATGTGTTCAATGTCAATATGCCGGTTGGACCCAACCAGTTGTCCTTGGTGGCATTCATCGACAGTGGAGTTGGTTGCCTGTCAAGCCATTACCCTGTGGGACGCCGAAGGTTTAGGTCAATGGAATTCCGGATCGCTGACACTTTCACCGACAGTCTTGGCCGCCTCACTGCACAGGAGCAGAAGGTCGCCAAGACCACTGCCTTCGACTTGCAGCTCGATCCAACATCAAACGGCCTGTCGTTTCATAAACTGGACCGCGCCAAGGATACGAATTTCTGGTCAGTGCGGGCGAATGCCGACATCCGGATCATCGTCCACCGCACGGCCGCCAGCATCCTGCTGGTCTATGTCGATCACCATGACGATGCCTACAAATGGGCTGAACGCCGCAAGATTGAACGCCACCCGACGACAGGGGCGATGCAGCTGGTCGAGGTGCGCGAGCGGGTTGAAGAGATCGAAATCTTCAAGCCCAAGGAAGCACCTGTTGCTCCGACACCCGCCGCAATACCAGCCGTCAAGTTGTTCGACAACTTGCGCAAATTCGAACTGATGGCCTTTGGCGTGCCGGAGGAATGGGTGAACGATGTTCGCGCGGCCACCGAGGACACGCTGTTCGACATTATCGAACACCTGCCGCAAGAGGCGCAGGAAGCCCTGCTGAAACTAGCGGTGGGCGAAAAGCCGCAGCCGCCCGAGCCCGTGTCGGTCGAGGCCGATCCTTTCACCCACCCCGATGCCCTGCGGCGTTTCCGCGTGCTGACCAATGCCGAAGGGCTGAAGCAGGCGCTCGACTATCCTTGGGATAAGTGGGCGGTGTTTCTGCATCCCGCACAGACTGAACTTGTCGAACGGTCCTTCTCCGGCCCGACCCGCGTGTCGGGATCGGCGGGAACGGGCAAGACAATCGTTGCGCTGCATCGCGCAGTCCATCTGGCGCGCGTCAACCCCACCGCTACCGTCCTTCTGACCACGTTTTCAAAAGCGCTGGCAAATTCCCTGCGGGTCAAACTAGCCAGTCTCGTAGGGGGCGAGCCGTCCATCGGCACCCGGATCAGTGTCAAAGCAATTTCGGCGGTTGGATATGACCTCTACTCCGAACGGTTCGGCCAACCCCAGATTGCTGCACCCGCGATGATCCGCTCGCTAATCACCAAGGCGGCTTCAGAGGTCGAAGGCCACCGCTTCTCAGCCCATTTCCTTGTTGGTGAGTGGGAGGACGTCGTCGACGCTTGGCAACTGCGCACCTGGGACGAATACCGCGACGTGTCCCGCCTTGGCCGCAAGACCAGGATCGGCGGCAGACAGCGCGAAGCACTCTGGGCAATCTTCGACCGCGTGCGGGCTGGCTTGGTGGAACGGCGCATTGTCACGTGGTCTGACGTGTTCGGGCGACTGACGGAAAGCCTGGGGGGAAAGGGCCCTCGACCTTATGATTTTGCAGTCATCGACGAGGCTCAGGATCTGGGTGTTGCTGAAGCGCGGTTTTTCGCAGCGATGGCTGCGGGCCGCGGCGACGGGCTCTTCTTCGCGGGCGATCTTGGTCAGCGGATCTTCCAGCAGCCATTTTCGTGGAAGGCGTTGGGCTTGGACGTTCGTGGCCGGTCTTTCACCTTGCGCATCAACTATCGCACGTCCCATCAGATCCGGCTTCATGCCGACAGGCTCCTTCCGGCGACCGTATCCGACGTCGATGGAAACGCGGAAGGACGGCGTGGCACAGTATCGATGTTCGACGGACCGCCGCCGATGGTCGAGGCCTGCACAGGTGCCGATCACGAATGCCGCATCGTGGGTAAATGGATCATGGAGCGGCTCCAGGAGGGCTGCGCACCAAGCGAGATGGGCGTTTTCGTGCGGTCCGATGCGGAGCTGAAGCGCGCCCGTGCTGCGGTGAAGGCTGCAGGTGCGCGCGCAGTTGAATTGAACGACAAGGTCGAAGTCGAGGAGGGCGCTGTCGCCATTAGCACAATGCACTTCGCCAAGGGGCTGGAATTCCGGTCGGTCGTGGTGATGGCTTGCGATGACGATGTCATACCCCAAACCGATCGCATTGAATCAGTTGCGGACGATGCTGATCTTGAAGAGGTCTACAACACCGAACGGCACTTGCTCTACGTTGCATGCACCCGTGCGCGCGATCATCTTCTGGTAACCGGCATCTCACCAGTGTCCGAATTCGTGGATGATTTTCTGAAAGTGCCTTGATCCGTGGGCAACAACCGCGATCACGGGCACCACCATGGGAGCAGGCGGCATGACGAAACGCCTGTCACTCTGGCCGATCAGCCTCCGGTTCTCGTTCAGGCACTGGGTCGGATCCTGTTGCCTTGGACCGCTCAATCAGCCGGAAATGGGCTTGCAACACGCCCGTCGCGCGCCGATTACACCGACATCAGCTGCCGAAAGCTCTGCGCCACCGCCGTCATCAAGCCTTGGGCGCTTTTTGGATTTGACCGGAGCCGCCACCGACGGCGCTCTTTCCCCATAGGCAACGCCACGGCCCCCGCGACTTCCTCCTTGGGAGGTTTGCCAACGCGGGCCGTCCGTGCGCCAAGCCGCGCCCTCACGCCGCGGCCCGCATCGGAAAACCTTCACCAAAGCAGACATGCAAATCGCACGAAACGCCGCACAGCAATGTCCCGAAAGCAGACATGCTGGATTGAACGATACTTCTTATGTCGCACGATCGGATTGAAGAGAATAGTAGGGCGCTCACGCACGATGGTCGATCTTTCGTGCTATCCAATCACCAAACGCCTGCAAGCCACAGACCATGATGATCAACACTACGACCACCGCCACCATCACCGCCGTTTCGAACCGCTGATAGCCGTAGCGGATCGCGATATCGCCCAAGCCCCCAGCCCCAACGGCGCCCGCCATTGCAGAGGCACCGATCAGCGTCACCAGTGTAACGGTGAATCCTGAAGCGATTGCAGGTAGCGCTTCGGGCACCAAAACATCACGCAGGATGGTCCAACGCGTCGCACCCATCGCACGGGCCGCATCAATCAACCCGCGATCAATCTCGCGCAAGGACACTTCGGCGATACGCGCGAAATAGGGTGTCGCGGCAATGGTCAGCGGCACGATTGCTGCCGCGATGCCGATGGCCGAACCTACCAGCAGCCGGGTGAGTGGGATAACCGCCACCAGCAGGATGATAAACGGCACCGAACGCAGTGCGTTGACGACACCGCCAAGAATGCGGTTGATGCTCAGGTTCTCAAAGATGCCGCCGCGATCTGTCGTCACCAGCACAAGCGCCAGCGGCAACCCGAACAGGAAGGACAAAGCGCCGGAAACACCCGTCATCACAGTGGTTTCCCACAAGCCTTTCAGCAACAGCTCAAACATCGCTTGGGACATAGCCAAGCACCTCCAGACCAACGGAAATCGGGCTAAGCGCGGCAATCACCTGCGCCAGTTTTGCAGCGTTAGGGGTGCCGAGTGCGATGAACATCCTACCGTATGGTTCACCCTGCACATCGTTCAGACCGCCATGCAACAAGCGGGCGGGATGGCCGGTAATATCGGAAATCTGCGACAGGATGGGCAGACGCGCAGAAGCACCATAGACATCCACCCGCAACACAGCCTGCGCACCTTCCGGTTTGATCTGTGCTGCAAGATCGGCTGGCAGACTGGGCGACAGCCCACGCACCAAGGCTCGCGTGATCTCGGTCTGCGGTGAGGCCAGCACGCGCGCCACCGGCCCCTGCTCGACCACCCGGCCGCCATCAAGCACCACGACCCGATGCGCAATCTGGCGCACAACTTCAATCTCGTGCGTGATCATCAGAACCGTGAGGCCAAGATCGCGGTTGACCCGCGCCAGCAGATCCAGGATGGACCCAGTGGTTTCCGGATCCAGTGCCGAGGTCGCCTCATCCGACAGCAGCAGCACAGGATCGGGAGCCAACGCGCGTGCGATCCCTACCCTTTGCTTTTGCCCACCCGAAAGCTGCGCCGGATAGGCCTGCGCCTTATCCGCGAGGCCAACCAGATCGAGCAGCTCCATCACCCGCTTGTGCCTCCGCTCTGGCCGCAGCCCTGCGATTTTCAATGGCAAAGCCACGTTCTCCGCCACTGTCTTGGCAGACAGCAGATTGAAATGTTGAAAGATCATGCCAATCCGTCGGCGGATCGGCTGCAAGGCCTGCTCATCCAGATCGGTGATATCCTGCCCACCGATCAGCACGCGTCCCGATTGCGGCTTATCCAATCCGTTCAGAATGCGGATCAGCGTCGATTTTCCAGCGCCCGAACGTCCGATCAGCCCGACAATTTCGCCGCGTTTGATTGACAGGGTGATGTCGTGCAGCGCTACCGCTGTGCCAAAGCTGCGACTGATACCGTGCAGCCCAACGCTTTCGGGCATGGGGTCGATCTGAGTCGGGGCATTCATTCCGGGCATTCCAAAAATCAAAGGACGGGGCGCGTTTAGCGCCCCGCCGGAGAGATGTGATATGGCTTAGTAGGCCGAGATGCCGGTGCCTTTGTAGATCTTGTCGAACTCGGCCTTCACCGTGTCGTTCTGATAGGATGCCACCAGATCCTTCACCCAAGCCTCGTCTTTGCGGTCGGTCTTGACGGCGATGAAGTTGTTGTAGGGATTGTCCTTGACTGCTTCCTGCGCGATGCGGTCGGTTTCGGGCACCAGACCTGATTTCAGCGCCCAGTCGGTGTTAACCACCGCTGCGTCGAGATCCTCGATCGCGCGGCCGACGACGCCTGCGTCAAGCTCTTTGATCTCCAGCTTCTTCGGGTTTTCGGTGATGTCTGCCGCCGTCGCCAAAATCCCTGCGTCGTCTTTCAGCTTGATCAGCCCCTGTGCCGCCAGCACGTTCAGCGCCCGACCTGCGTTGGCGGGGTCGTTCGGGATGCCGACAATCGCACCGACCGGCAATTCGGCCACCGAGTGGTATTTCTTCGAATACAGCCCGATCGGCCACACCGCCGTCAATCCGACCGGAGTGATCGTATAGCCATGGGCGGCGATCTGCGCATCCAGATAGGGCTGGTGCTGAAACGCATTGGCGTCCACTTCGCCGTTCTGCAGCGCCTCGTTCGGCTGGGTGTAATCGTTGAACACCACCAGTTCCAGATCAAGGCCCTTGGCCTTGGCTTGTTCCGCGGCAACTGCCCACACCGCCTCGTCTTCGCCGCCGATGATGCCCAGTTTCACCTTGGCATTCTCGGCAAGGGCCGCTGTGCTCAGCAACCCGGCCATCGCCGCACCCGAAAGGGCCAAGGCGGCGCGGCGGGTCAGTTTCGACAAGTTCAACGACATGATCTTCTCCGAGGGCATTGATTTCATTTCGCTTTCGGCTTCTGCCAGACCGATGCCACAATATCTACTAATCTTGTCGATATTCACAAGGCCCGGTGGGAGAAGGCTTTGCCTGATTTTCGGGCACAAAAAGAACGCAGCTACTGCTCTTTGCCGCAGCGCAGAAAAACGCCCCGGACCCGCCTTAAGCCGATATCCGAACCACCTGGGGCGCCACCCCGCTGAGTCGGGCTTGCGACACCGTCGCTCCCGCCGGCACATCCTCGGTGATCCAGACATTGCCACCGATCACCGCGCCCTGGCCTATGGTGACACGGCCCAGAATGGTCGCCCCGGAATAGATCACCACATCATCCTCGACAATCGGATGCCGCGGCAGCCCCTTGATCGCAGCCCCGGTGGCATCGGTGGGGAAGCTTTTGGCACCTAAGGTCACGGCCTGGAACAGCTGCACCCGTTCGCCGATGATGGCGGTTGCACCGATCACCACGCCGGTTCCGTGATCGACAAAAAAGCTGCCACCGATTTGCGCGCCGGGGTGAATGTCGATGCCGGTGGCGCTGTGCGCAAGCTCGGCAATCAACCGCGCGATCAGCGGGGCGCCCAAGCGATGCAGGCGGTGCGCGATGCGGTGATGGATCATGCATTGGATGCCGGGATAGCACAGCAGCACCTCGTCGGCACTGCGCGCGGCAGGGTCGGCGGCAAAGGCCGCGACGATGTCGCTGTCCAGCAACCGGCGGATATCGACCAATGCGCTGGCAAAGCTGCGGGTGATGCGCAGCGCCCCTGCATCCGGGTCGGGCAGGTCTTGCCCGACATACCGCACCGCCCATTGCAGCTCAATCTTCACCTGCGCCAACAGGTCTTGCAGCACGGTGTCGAGGGTGTGGCCGACATAGTAGTTTTCCGACTCGGGGCGCAGATCAGGTGGCCCCAGCCGCATCGGAAACAAGGCGCCCTGCAGGCCTTCCACGATGATGGCGATTTGCGCGCGCGATGGCAACTCCCGCCCGCCCGCCTCAGCGGTGCCACCCTGGCTGCGCCGCCAGTCGCTGCGCACCTCGGCCAGTTCAGCCACGATCTCATCCAGATCGAACAGTGCAGCGTCCTGCATCTCTAACACAACAACCTCGCCCGTCATTTCCATTTCCCTGACCCAGTTTCGCGCACAATACCGTCGGGCATATTTTGCAAAAGCAGAGATAGTCAAAGCCAAAGCCCCACCACCAAAAACGCAACGCCAGACCTGCAAAATGGAAAGAAACGATAGGATTCTTCTAGGAAACCCAAGCAAAACCAGACGGAACGTCTCGGCGGATGGAGTCTTGCCGAATGGCCAAGCTGGCGCTGCAACAAGCAAGTGCAACGACTCGGCCTCCCTGCCCCGCGGTCGTTGTTGCCCTTCGTCATCATCAATGGACGACACACAGTAACGATCTTCTGCAAGGGAAAATTTCAGAGGTGAGATCCTCCACTGGGGTTGCCAATTTTAGAATTCACCTTCGCGCGCCAAAGGTGCAGATTAAAGACGATAATATAAGTCGTGTAAATGAAACAACAGCACTTGTGGAATCTTCTATGACGTATCCGGTCCTGACCCATCGCCATTTCGCAAGCATTTCCGCGGCGCAGTTTCCTGTGGAGGACAGTTTCGCACGGCTCACACGCCACGCTGCCGCCGCATTGGCGGGGCTGGCCCTGATCACCCTGCAAACCCAATACGATATGGCAGCCTTCCGGTTGCGCGGCCTGTTGCAGCAGATTGACAAACAGGTTGCGGCAGATTTGCCATTGCCCGATGACGATACCGCAACCTTGCTTTGGCGCTTGCAGGTTTTCGATGCCCATTGCGACACGCATTTTCTGACCGGACTGCCGAACGTGCAGGCTTGGATCCGTCGGTTGCGCGCACATGACATCCTGCCAAGCGTGGTCGCATCGGCCGCAGTCGCGCGTTTTCTGGAACAGCAGCGCAGTCTGGCGGGCCTGCTGACCAATATGCAACGTAGCCAAGCCTGGGACCCGGTCTGCAAAGGCACCTAGTCAACAGCACCAAATCCGTGCAGCCTTGTGCAAAATGCCATGAACTCTGTGAGATGCGACGTGAATGATCTGACAGCCGATTACATCATCGTCGGCGCAGGCTCGGCCGGTTGCGTGATTGCCAATCGGCTGAGCGCTGATCCCAACATCAGCGTCATTTTACTCGAGGCGGGCGGGCGCGATCGGAACCCGTGGATACACATTCCCGTCGGCTACTTCAAAACAATGCATAACCCTGCCACCGATTGGTGTTACCGCACCGAGGCTGATCCCGGTCTGAATGGGCGACAGCTGGCATGGCCGCGCGGAAAGGTTCTGGGCGGATCATCCTCGATCAACGGGCTGCTTTATGTGCGCGGCCAGCCGCAGGATTACGACCATTGGCGGCAACTGGGTAGCGCGGGCTGGGGATGGGAAGACGTCAAACCGCTGTTTCTCCGTGCCGAAAACCAACAACGCGGTGCCGGTGCGTATCACGGCACGGATGGCACGCTGTCGGTCTCTGATCCGCAATTGTCGCGCCCGATTGTCGATGCCTGGGTCAAGGCGGCGCAGGCGGCGGGCTATCGCTACAACCACGATTTCAACGGCGTCACGCAGGAAGGCGTCGGCTATTTCCAACTCACCGCGCAGAATGGTCGCCGCTGTAGTGCCGCCACCGCCTTTCTGAAGCCTGTGCTGCACCGACCCAATCTGCGCATCATCACCCGCGCCCAAGTGCAGCGGCTGGCGCTGGAAAACAGTCGAGCAACCGGCGTGCATTTCCGCGATGCCTCTGGTTCAGATCGTCTGCTGCGGGCCAACCGCGAGGTGATCCTGAGCGCAGGGGCCATTGGCTCGCCGCAACTGCTGATGCTGTCGGGTGTGGGCGAGGCCGCGCATCTGCGTGATCACGGCATCCCCGTGGTGGCGGATCAGCCCGGCGTGGGCCGCAATCTGCAAGACCACCTGCAAGCACGCCTTGTGTTCACCTGCCATCAGCCGACGCTGAATGACGAGGCCCGAAACCCGCTGCGCAAGCTGGCAATGGCCGCGCAATACGCATGGAACCGCACCGGGCCGATGGCAATGGCCGCCAGCCTTGCCGCCGGGTTCTTGCGCACATCACCGCATCTGGAGACCCCCGACATCCAGTTTCACATTCAGCCATGGTCCGCTGACAGCCCCGGTGAAGGCGTGCATCCTTTTTCGGCATTCACCATGTCGATCTGCCAGTTGCGCCCGGAAAGCCGTGGTGAGATCAGGTTGAAGTCGGCGGACCCGTTTGCGCATCCGCTGATCCGCCCAAACTATCTCGCCACACCGACTGATCAGCAAACCCTTGTCGCTGGTATCAAAATCGCCCGCGCCATTGCCGGTTTTGATCCGCTGCGCGGCTGCATCTCGGGCGAGTTTCGCCCCGGCGCCGCCATCTCGGACGACGGCCTGCTTGACTGGGCGCGCAACAATGCGACCACGATTTATCATCCGGTGGGCACCTGCAAAATGGGCGACGGACCCGAGGCTGTGGTCAACCACCGACTGCAGGTCCACGGCATCACGGCCCTCCGAATCGCCGATTGCTCGATCATGCCCAGCATCATCTCGGGCAATACCAACGCGCCGGCGATGATGATTGGTGAAAAGTTAAGTGATCTTCTGCGCGCGGGGCAATGAGGCTGTGTAGACCGCCTGCTAAACTTTCTGCGAAATCAGAATTGGAGCCCGGATTTTTGGTCAGACTTTAGAATAGGGTTCTCCTATCTCTGCCAACGCGTCCGTGTATCTCGACAAAGCCGAGGCGATTTTCGCCTGAATAATCATTATATATCATGCTGCTATGGCGATGTTGCCGACAGATGGACGATGACGGTGGACCATGCCCAACTTTGTGGCGCAGTGAAATCACCACAATTGACAATATCTACCAATCTAATCGAGATTTAGCGCATCGAACAATTCACCAGCCACGCCACGCTTAGGTGCTGGGCTTAGGAGACCGCAAGATGTTGCTTACCAGACGGACTTTTGGCGCAGCCGCCATGCTACTGACCACCGCATTCGCGTTCTCGGCCCATGCTGAAAAGGTCGCCACGTTGAAGATTGGCTATCAGAAAACCAACCTTCCGGTGATCGCAAAGCAATTGGGCGCGATCGAAAAAGCCCTTGAGCCGCAGGGTGTTGCGGTGGAGTGGGTCGAGTTTTCAGCAGGCCCGCCGCTGGTCGAGGCGCTGAACGTGGGCGCGATTCAGGTGGGCTGGACAGGCGACGCACCGCCGATTTTCGGGCAATCGGCAGGGTCGGCTATCGTCTATCTGGCAGCACTGCCGTCGAATGGCGAAGGCGAGGCGGTGTTTGCGAAATCTGACAGCGGCATCAAGAGCATCGCCGATCTGAAAGGCAAGAAAGTTGGCGTCGGCAAAGGCACCAGCGCGCACAACCTGTTGGTGGCAGCACTGGAAGCCAACGGCCTGAAGCTTTCCGACATCGAGGTTATCTATCTAAGCCCTGCCGATGCGGCGGCGGCTTTTGCGTCAGACAACATCGAGGCTTGGGCGGTTTGGGACCCGTTCTTTGCGGTGGCGGAAACCAAATACCAGCCGACCATTCTGGCGCGGTCGTCTGATGTGCTGAAGGTGAACACCTATTTCCTCGCAAACCGGGATTTCGCGGCGGATGCTGACAACGCTGCAGTGATCACCACAACGGTGGCCGCATTGGGCGAGGCAGCGGCTTGGGCCGATGCAAACCGCGACACGGTGGCCGCTGCGGTTGCAGAAGTCACCGGGGTGCCGATTGAGGCGCAGACCCTGGCCGTCAACCGTGCGAAGTTCGCAATCTACCCGATCACGCCGGAAATCATCGCGGGTCAGCAGGCCACGGCGGATCGTTTCTTCGGCCTTGGGCTGATCCCGGGTGCGGTGAAAATCGCGGATGCGGTCTGGGCGGCACCTGCCAACTGACCCCGAAAACGCCCTGGGCGGTTTGGCCCGCATGGGCCAAGCCGCCCTATTTGTAAAGGCTGTTCCATGACAGGATCACTATTATGACTGCGCGCTTCAATCGCTTTGGTGCGGCCATAGGTTGGCTGCTGCCCGTCGCGATCCTGCTTGCATGGGAGACGATGTCGCGGCTTGGTGTTATCACTGAAAACGTGCTGCCGGCCCCGACCGAAGTATTCGCAGCCTTCCTGCGTGTGCTCAAATCCGGCGACCTTGCCCGCAACATCGGGGTCAGTTCGTGGCGGGCGCTGACCGGACTGGCCATCGGAGGCAGCATCGGGTTCGCGCTGGGGCTTGCCAATGGCCTGTCGCTGTTGTCGCGCAACATTACCGATACCACTCTGCAAATGGTGCGCAATGTGCCGCATCTGGCGCTTATTCCGCTGGTGATCCTGTGGTTTGGAATTGATGAGGGCGCCAAGCTGTTTCTGGTGGCGTTGGGGGTGTTCTTCCCAATCTATGTCAACACCCTGCTGGGCATCCAGACGGTGGACCCGCAGCTGATCGAGATGGGGCGCACCTATGGCATGGACCGTCGCGCGTTATTTCTGCGAGTCATTCTGCCGAGCGCGCTGCCCTCGATCTTTGTTGGTCTGCGCTATGCTTTGGGCATCATGTGGCTGACGCTGATTGTGGCCGAGACGATCTCGGCCTCGTCGGGCCTTGGCTATATGGCTATGCAGGCGCGGGAGTTTCTGATGATTGATCTCGTGGTGCTGTCGATCCTGATCTACGCACTGCTGGGTAAACTGGCCGACAGCTTTGTGCGGCTGCTTGAGCGGCTTTGCCTGCAATGGCATCCGGCATTTCAAAAAACGGTAAGGACTTAAGCGATGGCAAAGCCCCAGTTGCGCAGCGTTGACAGCGCCCCCGTCCCAGCCCCACCTGCCTTCAGCTTTCAAGGCGTCAGCCGGAATTTTGGCGCAAAATCGGTGCTGTCAAACATCGACCTGAGCGTGCCGCAGGGCCAGTTTGTGGCGATCATCGGCAAAAGCGGCTGCGGCAAAAGCACCCTTTTGCGGCTTCTGGCGGGGTTGGATCAGCCGGATGGCGGCACGATCAACCGGGCCGAAGTAGAGCCGGGACAATCGAGCATCCGTATCATGTTTCAAGAACCCCGGCTGCTACCTTGGGCGCGGGTGGTCGATAACGTGGCGGTGGGGCTGACTGGGCTTGCCGGAAAGGCCGAGGCGAAAGCCCGCGCGCACGATCTGCTGGCGAAGGTTGGCCTTTCGGGCCGCGATGGCGAATGGCCCTCGGTTTTGTCGGGTGGGCAGCGGCAGCGGGTGGCGCTTGCCCGCGCGCTGATCGGGCAGCCAAGTGTGCTGGCGCTGGATGAACCGTTGGGCGCGTTGGATGCGTTGACCCGGATCGAGATGCAGCACCTGCTGGGCCGGATCTGGCAGACCCAAGGCTTTACCGCCATTCTGGTGACGCATGATGTGTCAGAGGCGGTGATTTTGGCAGACAGGGTGATCGTGCTGGATGCGGGCAAGGTGGCGCTTGATCTGGCGATCCCGCTGGCGCGACCACGGCGGCACGGCCACCCCGATCTGGCGGTATATGAGCAGAAAATTCTGGCGCAACTGTTCGGGGACGAGGCGGTTTAGGGCTGGCTTGCTGTGTTGGGCTTAGGGTTCAGCAAGGCCACAAGTTTTCCCTGCGGGGGAAAACTTGTGATTTTTGGGGATTTCAAGGCAGATTTGCACAACATGTGGTGTGTTAAGCTATTTTCAGACGCGATGCGCAGCTTTTGACCGGTCAACTGCGCAGCGCGGCAAAGCTATTGCGCAGCCACCAAGCCTCGCCGTGCGTTGATCTGCCTGGCCACTTCACGCGCGATGTGTTCGGCCCAAGTGATCACCTCCGGCACACCCATCAACTCGCCCACGGTCGCGCGGGCGAGCGGCCCTGCGACCAGCAGGGTGCCATCGGGTGTGCCGGACAGTGGCACGGCTTGGCCATTCGCCGCCGTAAGCAACCCCAAGCCAAGCGGATCGGGTTGCAACAGCCCCAGAGCCGCCAGATCGGTCAGCGCGGGTGTGGATTTGATCACGCTGCCATGCGCGGGGCCGGTGGCCAAAATCACCCGATCCACCGCGATGGTAAAGCGCGTGCCATTGTGGCGGGCCTGCAAGCCAAGCTTGATCGGGCTGCCCGGCGTGGCCGTGACAATCCGTGCAGCCAAGCTGACCAACCGGCCCATCCGCTGCATGTGCTGGTTCGCCTCATAGGTCTGGGGGGCGATGCGAAAGCGGTGAACATCCCACAGGGCGCGCAAATGGCGCAGAAACCGCCGTCGCTCGGGGTCGGGCAACGCGGCCCAGATCACTGGCCCCTGCGCGCGCAGCCGGTCAAACACTGCGTGCCACGTCAGACCCAATGCCTGATCCTGCGCCACGGCCGCGCGCGCGCGCCGCAAAAGGTCTAACGCGGTGCGTGGTGGATTTTTGACGAAATCCGCCGTAGTTTCCGCCTGCGTAGGCCCATGCGGCTGCGAGCGAAACCCGTGCCGTGACAAGGCGGTGATCTTTCCGCGATGCCCACGCCGGTGCAAAGACGCGACGATATCGGCCGAGGTCAGGCCATTGCCGATGATCAGCAACCGCGCGTCCTCGGCCACCCCTGCCAGCGCGCCTTCGGCAAACGGATCTGAGATCAGCGCTGGATCGCCCGCGAGCCCGGCCAATTCGCGCGGCAAGCCTGCGTTGGGATGCGTCGCGGCCAGCACAACTATGTCGGCTGTCACTTGGCCGCCATCCGACAGCCCCAACCGATAGCGATCCGGTCGGGTCACCGAGATCACCCGCGCCTGCACATGCCGCAAGCGGCCCTCGTGCTGCAAGGGTTGAAGCTGCGCGGCAACATAAGCGCCAAACACAGCGCGAGGGGCGTAGATTTCGCCTGACAGCCGCGCCGAATTGGCGGGCAACGTCGGGGCCTCTGCCGTATGCAGCCAGCGCCGGAAATCTTCTGGCTGATCTGACCGCAGGGTCATCTTGTGATCGGGCACGTTCAGCCGGTGATCAGGGTCAGGCGTGGCATAGGCCATGCCGCGCCCCAGATCCGCGCGCGGCTCGATCACCACCACATCCGCATCGGTCAACTCAGCCAGATGATAGGCCACCGCCGCCCCAGACAAGCCGCCACCGATGATAGCGACGGTTATCGGGGGCTGGCCGTTCAAGGTGCTCATTGTGCCGCCTGTAGCTTCGGTTTGTGGTCCCCGGCGATGGTTTCGCCGAACGGCCCGGTGTTCACCAACAGATCGCGGCGCGGGATAGGATGCGCAAGCGGCAATTTCGGCAACACCAACTCGCCAAAGCTATAGGCTTCTTCCAGATGCGGATAGCCCGAGAAGATGAAGCTATCGACGCCAATGCGGCGGTATTCGTCAATGCGTTCCGCCACCGTGTCGGCATCGCCGACCAGCGCCGTGCCAGCGCCCCCGCGCACCAGACCGACACCTGCCCACAGGTTCGGACTGATTTCCAGCTTGTCGCGCCGCCCGCCATGCAGCGCGGTCATCCGGGCTTGGCCAACCGAATCCATCCGCGCGAACACCTTTTGCGCCTCGGCAATGGTGTGATCATCCAGTTTGCTGATCAGCTTGTCGGCTGCTGCCCAAGCCTCGGCGGTGGTTTCCCGCACGATCACATGCAGGCGGATGCCGAAGGACACCTCGCGCCCTTCGGCTTCGGCATGGCGCCGCATCGTGGCGATCTTTTCCGCCACCTGCGCCGGGGGTTCGCCCCATGTCAGGTATTTGTCGATATGCTTGGCACCCACCTTGAACCCCTCATCCGACGAGCCGCCAAAATACAGCGGCGGATAGGGCTTTTGCACCGGCGGATAGATCAGGCGGCCATCCGAGATCTGGAAATGCTTGTCGGTATGCTCCACCGTTTCGCCGCGCAGCAACGCCCGGTAAATGCCAAGGAATTCATCGGTGATCTCATAGCGCTCACTGTGCGGCAGGTTGATGCCGTCGCCCTTATTCTCCGCCGGATCGCCCCCCGTCACGATGTTGATCAACAAGCGTCCGTTGGAAATTCGATCCAGCGTCGCCGTCATCCGTGCGGCCAAGGTCGGCGATTGCAGGCCCGGCCGCACGGCGACCAGAAACCGCAAGCGCTCGGTCTGGGTGGCAAGCGCCGAAGCCACCACCCAGCTATCCTCGCAACTGCGGCCCGTGGGCAACAGCGCGCCATAGAAGCCGAGCGAGTCCGCCGCTTTCGCCACCTGCGTCAGATAGCCCAGATCAACATGCCGCCCACCCTCGGATGTGCCAAGATACCGGCTTTCGCCGTGGGTGGGGATGAACCACAACACGTTGATTTTGTCGGGGATTTTATCCAGAACAGACATGTCAGCTCCACGCATGGAAGGGCGGGTTAGCGCCGTTCAGGTAATAGTTGCCAAGGATCGCATACTTCCAACGCACCGGATCGTGCAGCGTGTGGGTGCGAGCGTTGCGCCAATGGCGATCAAGGTTATGCTCGGCTAAGGTTGACCGCGTGCCTGCCAGCTCAAACAGCTTGTTGGTGGCAAGGATGGCGATTTCGGTCGACAGCACTTTCGCCTCTGCCGTGGCAATCTGTGCCTGTGCCACGGTTTCCGCCGTGGGATTGGCTACAGCCAGATCAATCGCCACGCTGGCAATGTCCAACAAAGCCGCCGCCGCATTGGCGCGCAGGTTCAGATCGCCGACCGCTTGGATGGTGTAGGGGTCTTGGCTGGCATGATCGAGGCCGGAATCGACCCAAGCCCGGCTGCGGTGCAGCACGAAATCCTTGGTGTCGGCAATCGCCGCCCGCGCGATGCCCAGATCAACCGCAACCTGGATCACCTGGAAAATCGCACCGTCTGCCGAAGGGGCCTCGTAGCCCTTGTAGCCCGGCACCAGATGGGTTTTCGGCACTTTCACATTGTCCAAAATCACCGTGCCCGACAAAGTGGTGCGCTGGCCAAAGCTGGACCAATCGTCGATCACGCTCAGGCCTTCGGCGCCGCGATCGGCAATCGCATACCAAGCGCGGCCCTGATCATCCAAAGCCACGATTGGCACCAGATGCGCGAGCAAAGCGCCCGAGGAATAGAACTTGTGTCCCGTCACGCGGACATGATCGCCTTCGTCGGTGAACTTGGTTTCAAAATCCACCGCGCGCTTGCTGCCGAACTCGGAAAACGCATTGCCAAACCGCGTGCCGCGCAAAACCTCGCCAAACAGCAGCGCTTTTTGCGCTTTATCTGAGACTGTATTGATCGCCGCGACCACCCCAAGATGGTTCTGCGGCACTTGACCCAAGGACGGGTCGGCTTCCGAGATAATCGCGATTACCCGGTTCAGTGTGACATAAGACAGCCCCGGCCCGCCGTATTCTTTCGGCACGTTGATCGACCACAGCCCCGATTGCGAGAACGCATCCAGCTGTTCTTGCGGCCAGATCCGGTTGCGGTCGCGGTCGGATGCGCCCTTGGCAAAGTCTGCCGCCAGCTTGTGCGCCACCGCAATCGCTTCGGCATCGGTTTTGATGATATGCGCCGCGCCGACGGGACGGGCGACCGGGGGCACAGGTGTTTTCAGCGGTTCGTGGATGGTCATGGTTCAAATCCTCACAGGTTCAGGGGTGCCGCCAAGGTAAAGCGCGCGAATATCGGCGCGGGCGGCGAGGTCGGATGCGGGGCCAGTCAGCACGGAGCGGCCATTTTCGATGACCGTGGCGTGATGGGCATATTTCAGCGCGATGGCAGAGTTTTGCTCGGCCAGCAGGATCGTCAGCCCGGTTTCACGGTTCAGCTGGGCCAGGGTTTCAAATATTTCAGCCACCACCAGCGGCGCGAGGCCCATGGAAGGCTCATCCAGCAGGAACACCTCGGGCCGTGCCATCAAACCGCGCCCGATGGCGGCCATTTGTTGCTCTCCACCCGAGGTCAGCCCCGCCAGCGAATTGCGCCGCAGCTTCAGTTTGGGGAAAAGATCATAGACCTGCTCCAGCACCTGTGCGATCTGCGCGCGGTCCAACCCTCGGCCAATCGCCCCGGTGGTCAGGTTTTCCTCAATGCTCAGCGTCTTGAAACAGCGCCGCCCCTCCAGCACCGGCACCAGCCCGTTGCGGATATGCGCGTGCGGGGTGTCCGATGTCACATCGCGGCCCTTATAGCGGATGCGCCCGCCAGTGATCTGGCCACGCTCGGCGGGCAGCAGGTTAGAGGCGGCTTTCAACAGCGTGGTTTTGCCCGCGCCGTTTGCGCCCAGAAGTGCGGTAATCTCACCCCTACGCACGGTCAGGCTGACGCCATGCAGCGCGGCGATTGCGCCGTTGTAGGCGGCATAAACATGGTCAAATTCAAGAATAGGTTCCGACATGGCAACCTCCTGCTAGGTTGGGTGGCCCCGATGCTGGGCCACCCGTTTGGCTTATTGCGTGACTTGATCAGCATCTTCCAACGTGCGGATCGGCAGCCCCTTTTCCGCCGCATAGGCCTCAGACGATTTGGTGATGATCGGGCGCAGCAAGGCCCAATCGGGCGCGATCCAGTCGGACACCACGTTCCACTTTTTGCCATTCCACTGCTGGAAGGTGACGTAGCCCTCGCCCTCATGGTTGTCGTAGGTCACATTGATTGAATGAAAAAGGTTTTCAGCACCAAGTTCCTTCACCCGCGCCGGCGACAGTTGCAGATGCTCAAACCCCCAGCGCACTTCATCACCGGTCAGGGTGCGGTTGCCAAACTTGGCCTGGGCGATGCGGATGGCTTCCACATTCAGGATACCATTCACGATGCCAAGGTTATGATAAACCGAGCCAATCCGGGATTTATCCGACAGGTTGCCCTGCCCCGCATCATAGACCGTCTTGATGATTTCTTGTAGCACCGGATACTGGTTACCCGAGGCTTGGGTGGTGATGGCCGTGTAGCCAATCGCCGCATCGCCTGCGGGCAATGCGTCTTCTTCCGAGTTCGACCAGACGTTGCCGATGATGTGATCCACCGGGAAGCCGTTGCGCTGTGCCGTGGTCAAAGCCACCGGATTCATCACGCCCCACCCGCGCAGCACCACATAATCCGGGGCCTCACGGCGGATTTGCAGCCATTGCGCGCCTTGCTCATTGCCCGGATGCGGCACCTCGATCTGCACCACGGTGAAGCCGTATTTCTCGGCCAACAGCTCATAAATCGGGATGGTTTCCTTGCCGTAGGGCGAGCCGTGATAGAGCACGACGATCTTCTTGCCCTTCAGCGATTCCAGCCCGCCCTCTTTGCTCGCGATGTAATTCACGATGCCCGAGGTTTCGGAATAGGGGTTCAGCAATAGCGGAAAAACATAGGGAAACACCCGGCCATCGGTGGTGTCGGTGCGGCCATGGTTGACGGTGATCAGCGGCACTTTGTCGGCCGTGACGCCATCAATCATCGCATAGGCAATGCCGACCGAAAGCGGGTTCCATGCGGCGATATCGGCGTGGCTTTTCTGGCGCTGGTAGCATTCGACGCCCTTTTCCACCGCATATTCGGTTTCGCATTCATCCCACACCAGCTTGACGCCGTTCACGCCGCCATCGCGGGTGTTGATCAGGGTCATGTAGTCAATAAAGCCGCCGAAAAACCCGGTGCCACCAGCGGCATAGGGACCGACGCGGTAGGATTGCAGTGGGAAATACTGCTCATCCGCTTGAGCTGCTTGGCCTGCGGCGAGGCTCGCCACGGTCAGCGCCGCTGTGGTGATACGTTTCAGGAAAGACATGGAAACTCCGTGAGTTAAGAGATCAGAGGATGCGCGAAAAGCGGCGCTTCACGCGGTCAAGGATGGCCGCCAGCCCGTTCGGCTCGGCGATCAGAAAAGCGATGATGAGGACACCCAGGATGATGCGCTGCACCAGCTCCAGCACGCCCGAGTCGATCATGCCGCCAAAGGCCAAGGCCGACAGGCGCGACAGCAACAGCGGGAACACCACGATCAATCCCGCGCCAAGGAAGGCTCCGCGCAAGGTGGCCAAGCCGCCGATGATGATGATGAACAGCACGTCAAACGATCGGTCGAGATCGAACCCCGCAGGCTCCACGGTGCGCAGATAGGTGAAGGCCCAGAGGAAGCCTGCGACGCCGATGATGGCAGAGGATACCGCGAAGGCCACCAGCTTGGTTTTCAGCACCGGCACGCCGATGATCTGGGCTGCGGTCTCATTGTCGCGGATGGCGATCAGGTCGTTGCCCAAGGGCCCCGTGGTGAAGGCCCAGACGCCGAGGGTGATCAGGGTGACGAGGGAGAGGGCCAGCAGATAGCGCGCTGTGGTGCCGTCAAGGCTGTAGCCAAGCCACGACAGCGCCGGGGCCGAGATGACACCAGAGGGGCTGTAGTTGGAAAACCAGCCGAACTTGGTCAACGCCCATTGCACGAAGAATTGGGCCGCAAGGGTCGAGACCGCCAGATAGAAGCCACGCAGACGCAGGCTGGGCAGGCCGAAGATCAGGCCGACGGCTGCGGCGGTCAGGGCGGACAGCAGGATGGTGAGGGGCAGTGGCAGGCTCAGCCGCAACTGGATGTTATAGGCGGCAAATGCCCCCACCGCCATGAACGCCGCCGACCCCAGCGACACTTGGCCCCCGTATCCGGTCAGCAGGTTCAGCCCCACGCCTGCCAAAGCCAGCGCAAGGAACGGCAGAAGAATGGCTTCCAACACATAGACCGGGGCGAAGGCGGGCACGCCGATGAAGACTACCAGCAACACCGCCACCAAGGGCCAATGCCGCAGATTGTTTGAGGTTTGCAGCGGGGCGTCGACAATTGCAGACATCAGAACCGCTCCACCAGTTTTTGGCCAAACAGGCCCGAGGGACGGATCAGCAGCACCAGCAGCGCCACGACATAGGCGAACCAGCCCTCAATCCCGCCGCCCACAAACGGCCCGAGATAAACCTCGGCCAGCTTCTCAGTGGCCCCGATGGCAAGGCCCGCCACGATTGCCCCCAGCACGGAATCAAACCCGCCCAGCACCAGCACCGGCAGCGCCTTCAGCACGATCAGCGACAGCGAAAACTGCACCCCCAGCCGCGCGCCCCAGAGCAATCCGGCCACCAGTGCGACGATTCCCGCCGCCGCCCAAACCGTGGCCCAAGTGCGATCCAGCCGCAGACCCACCGCCAAAGCGGCGAATTGATCATCCGCCACGGCGCGGAACGCCAATCCTGTGCGGGTCCAGCGGAAGAAGGCGGTGAGGCCCGCGAACAGCACCCCGGCGATGGCCGCCGCGACCAGATCGAAGGTCGAGATGAACACGCCCGCGACTTGGAACGGGGCGTTGGAGATGCCGAGATCAAGCCGATGCACCTCGGTGCCCCAGATGATCTGCGCAGCACCCTCGATGATATAGGACAGGCCGAGGGTCGCCATGAACAGCGTCATCGGCGAGCGGTTGGCGAGGGGGCGCAGCACGGTGCGCTCGATCACGAAGCCCAACGCGATCATGATCGCGGCAGAGATGATCAGCGCGAAGATAAAGGGAACGCCTGCTTCGATCAGGCTGACGAAGGTCAGGGCCGCGAACAGCACCATCGCACCTTGGGCGAAGTTCAACACGCCCGAGGTTTTGTAGATCAGCACAAAGCCAATCGCCACAAGCGCATACATCACGCCCGACAGCAGCCCGCCGATGGTGACTTCGATCAGAAACAGAAAGCCAAACCAATCCATCATGCGGCCTCTTGGCCCAGATAGGCGCGGATCACGCCCGGATCGCGCTGCACTTCGGCTGGCGTGCCGTCGGCTATCTTGCTGCCGTAATCCAGCACCGCGACGCGGTCGGACAGGCCCATGACGACGCCGATGTCATGCTCGATCAGGATCACCGACAGGCCCGTGGTGTCGCGGGCGGCACGGATATAGCCTGCCATTTCGGCTTTCTCGGTGGCGGTCATACCCGCCATCGGCTCGTCCAGCAGCAGCAGTTTCGGGCGGGCGACCAAGGCGCGGGCCAGCTCGACCCGTTTTTGCAACCCGTAAGACAGGGTGGAAACGGTGCGATCCAGATGCGCGGTCAGATCAAGACGCGCCGCGATCTCAGTGACTTGATCTGCAATAGCGCGGTTCTCGGCGCGGGCATTGGGGAGGCGGAACACCTGCGACAGCCCCCACGCCTTGCGCTGAAAGGTCAGGCCTGCAGCGATATTGGCCGCCACAGACAGGCTGGGAAACAGCGCGAGGTTTTGGAAGGTCCGCGCCACGCCGAGGCCCGCCAAGGCCTGCGGCGGGACGTGTTCAAACACCTGCGCGCCCAGCACCAGACTGCCACTATCGGCCCGATACAGCCCTGAAATCACGTTCAGAACCGAGGATTTTCCCGCCCCGTTCGGCCCGATCACCGCGCGAATCTCGCCTTCCGCCACCTGAAACGACACCTCACGCAGCGCGTGGATACCGCCGAAAGACAGGCTGATCCGGCTGAGCGCCAAGGCATAGGCCGGGTGAAGGGTGGTGGGGACTGCGCGTGCAGGCGCAATCCGGCGCAGAACGGCGCTGGTCATGGTAGTCTTCCTCAGGGGTTAGGAGTGGTGGGGCCTATTCGGCCGCCACCTTTTGCTCGCGGGCAGCTTCCAATTGGCGCACCAGCGGGATGACGTGTTTGCCGAAGAATTCGACCTCTTCCTGGAAGTGCAGGAAGCCGAGCAAGATCAGATCGGCCCCGGCATCTTTTAGCGCGATGATCCGCGCGGCAATCTGTTCCGGCGTGCCGATCAGGTTAGATCGGAAGCCGTCGTTATACTGCACAAGGTCTTCCAGCGTCGATTTCGCCCAGTTGCCCTCGCCTTCCGGGCTGGCCTTGCCGGCGTTCTTCACCTCATGCGCAAAACCCTTCACCGCATCCGGGTTAGCTTTGGAGACGATCTCATCCAGCACCGCGCGGGCCTCTGCCTCGGTTTCCCGCGCGATGGCGAAAGCATTCACCCCTACCTTCACCCGACGCCCCTCGGCATCGGCCTTACCGCGAATATCATCCACCTGAGCGGCCAAACCCTCCGGCGTGTTGCCGTTGGTGAAATACCAATCCGACACCCGCGCCGCCATATCCCGCGCCGCACGGCTGGAGCCGCCTTGGAAAATCTCGGGCTGCGGATCGGCAGGTTTCGGCTTCATCGTGTAGTTGTTGAAGCGGTAGAAATCGCCCTTGAAGGTGAAATCATCCTGCCCCCAAATCCCCCGCAACGCCCGGATGAATTCTTCGGAACGGCGGTAGCGTTCGTCGTGATCCAGCCACGGCTCGCCAATCGCGTAGAACTCGCCACGGAACCAGCCCGACACCACGTTGATGGCGATGCGGCCCTTGGTCAGCTGGCTGATGGTGGCGATCTGCTTGGCGGCGATCGCGGGGTTCCACGGGCCGGGCAACAGCGCCGCGATCACCTTCAACTTTTCGGTCGCCGCCAGCAAAGCATGGCTGAACGCCACAGGTTCGTGTTGATTATCGGCACCATAACCAGCCGTGAACCGGATCTGGCTGAGGGCATAATCAAACCCTGCCGCCTCGGCGATCTGCGCCAGCTTGCGGTTATAGTCGATGTCCCAGCTGGTGCGCTGTTCGATGTTGGAGATCACCAGGCCGCCCGAAACATTTGGCACCCAATAGGCGAATTTGACGGGATCAATGGTCATTTCAGCATCCTTTTCGGGGGTTACTCGGCAGCTTGCGCCGGGCGCAACGCTTGCGGGAAATGCAGATCAAACTGGGCAACAGCACGCTCCAACCGGGTCAGCGCGGCTGGAGCGGTCAACACGCCATCGGTGAAATCCTTGTCTGAGACGTGCACGGCTGTCGGCAGCGAATGCGCCTCAAAGAATGCAAACAGCGGGCGCAACTGATGCTCGACCGCAAGCGCGTGCTTCTCGCCCCCACCCGTGGCAGCAATGAGGATTGGTTTGCCGATCAGCGCAAGCGGGTCCAAAAGGTCGATCAGATGCTTGAACAGGCCGGGGTAGCTCGCTTTGTAGATCGGCGTCGCCACCACCAGTGCATCCGCTGCGATAATACGAGCAACCAGCGCCTGCCCTGCTGCGTCCAGATCGGTCAGCCGACGTGCGCGGCCCAGTTGATCGCCGAAGTCATTGATTTCAATCACTTCGGTGATCGCACCAAGCCGGTCGGCGGCCAGAGCGACGGCGGTTTGCACCAAAGCCCGGGTTTTCGAGGGGATGGTGATGTTGCCGGACAATCCGACCAGCTTCAGAGTGGACATCATCAGATTCCTAAACACGATAAAGTTGCTAGATTTTATGCGCGAGATCACTTCCGGGGCAATTCCAAAGAAAATAGCATCTTTGGAAGGAGTATCCCCAGCGGCCCTAACGTTTAGATAGAAAGGCCTGTTTGGATCAGCTTCGCCCTAAACGGGAGCGACGTTGAATGTGGCGCAAAGGCGCTCGCCAACCCGGCAGTTCAGATGGCCAATCTTGACGCCCAATCCCGACGCAGAGGACGGAAGTTGACGGGTCGATCTATGGTTAGGTCAAAACGGCAGCGTTCAGCTCATGTCAGGCTTGCGACTGTCGTATCAAAGCCAGCCATCTTTATGACGAGAAAACCATGAATGGCTGCTAGCTTAAGATTGTTGCGCATGCCATGCTGCGTCGCCGTCAGGCCGCAATCCGCCCATCGCGTCGACCGTGCCCCGCTCGGCCCGAACGGCCCTTAGCTGTCACTCAGGGCTTCCGACACGCTGCAGCGCGGCTTCCTTGATCCGGACACTTCGATCTGCCGCAGCAAGCTTAGCCGGTCAACTCGCTGATGCGGGCAAATTGGAGCTTTCGGGACGCTGGTCGTAGACCTGACAGCGTAAATCATCCATCTGCACCCTACGAGAAACAGGTCAGCGCTTTGCCGCGCTGACCCGATGCCACGGGTTCAGATCGCCTGACCGCCCGAGACCTCGATCCGCTGTCCCGTGACCCAGCGATTGTCGTCCGA
>NZ_JAXMJJ010000042.1:0-45147 GCF_034376685.1 Cypionkella sp. | reverse complement strand
CAACCACACCGGAGGATACATGCGTTTCGCCCTGATCGCCCTGCTTGCCCTTGTAAGCCTGCCGGCTTCCGCACAGCAATCCCCGCTGGTCAGCATGCAAACCGGGGATGATGCAAAGGGCTGGAATGCAGTTGGGCGGCTCAATCTCAGCGACCGGGGCTTTTGCACAGGCACGCTGATCACCCCCGATCTGGTGCTGACCGCCGCGCATTGCCTGTTTGACAAGGAAACCGGTGCCCGGATTGAGGTGCGGGACATCGAGTTTCTTGCTGGCCTGCGCAATGGCCGGGCAGAGGCCTATCGCGGTGTTGCGCGCGCCGTGGCACACCCCGATTATGTCTATTCCGGCGCAGATGAGATCAGCCGCACCGCCTTTGATGTAGCGCTCTTGCAACTTGATCAGCCGATCCGCCAGCCCTCCATCCAGCCGATTGCCACAGGGGCGCCGCCTTTGCTGGGCGATGAGGTGGGCGTAGTGTCTTACGCGCAAGACCGCGCCGAGGCCCCCTCGCTGCAACAGATCTGCCATGTGATTGACAGCTCTCGCGCCATTCTGGTGCTGTCGTGCAATGTCGATTTCGGCTCATCTGGCGCGCCGATCTTCACCGTGAAAACTGGTGTGCCGCAGATCGTTTCTGTGGTCTCGGCCAAAGCCGAAGCGGATGGTCAGAAAGTGTCACTTGGCACCACGTTGGAAAGCCCTCTGGCAGTGGTGATGGCGGAAATCACCAAGGATATTGGCGCGGTGGCTCTGTCAGGGGCCAAGGTCAACATCCTTTCAGGCGGCAAGGCCAGCGGCGCGAAATTCGTTAAACCGTAGGGGTCTTGAAAGCCGCCAAAGCACTTCCCAAATCAGCGTAGTCGCCAAAGTGCCGCAATCGGGCTTGGCGGCGTCAACCGCCTTGCCCTTCTGGGAAGGCTTCCGCGCCGTTGAAAAACGGCCATCGCTTGAAAGAGGATGACTATGCGCAATTTTGATTTTGCTCCGCTCTATCGTGCCACCGTTGGCTTTGACCGTATGGCCGATTTGGTCGACCGGGCTTTGAATGCCGATGTGGCCCAACCTACCTATCCCCCGTATAACATTGAGAAAACCGCCGAGGATGCCTATCGCATTTCAATCGCTGTGGCCGGTTTCTCTCCCGATGAGCTGTCGGTTGAAGTGAAAGACGGCGCGCTCCACGTCACCGCCCGCAAAGCGCCCGAGGCCGAAGGCAAAGCCTATCTGCACCGCGGCATTGCCACCCGCGCCTTTGATCGCCGCTTTGCTTTGGCCGACCATGTGCGTGTCACGGGTGCCGCCCACGAGCACGGCATGCTGCACATCGACCTTGTGCGCGAAACCCCCGAAGCATTGAAGCCGCGTCGGATTGAGATCGGTCGCCGCTCGGATGTTGACGTAAAGGCAGTAGAATCCCAAGTGGAAACCGCCAACACCTAAGCGCCCTCCCCTCTACCCGAAAGGCCCGGCCCTGCGCCGGGCCTTTTGCTTTGGCAATCACTCTGCGATAAGCTGCGTCACGCTTTGGACAAGCCGCACGGAGAGCCGATGAAAACGCACCTTCCCCCCAAGCAAATCACGGCTGTTGAGGCATCTCACCCGATGCACCCCGCCACGCGCGCTTTGGATGGTGGCTTGCGGCCCGATCCGATGACCGGTGCGATTGCACCCGGCATTTCAATGTCGGTGAACAACGTCTTCACCCCCGGCGGCTCGGCGTTTTCCGCGGACGGCGTCGGGGATCTGACCGAACTGCCCTATCTCTATGCCCGCTGGACCAACCCCACCGTCCGCGATCTGGAACGCCGTCTGGCCAGTCTGGAAAGCGCCGAGGACGCCCTTGCAACGGCCACCGGCGTTGCCGCGATTGCCGCGACCTTTCTTGCCCTGCTGAAATCCGGCGATCATCTGATCATTTCCGATGTCTGCTATGCGGGCGCTTATGAACTCGCCACCCGGATTTTGCCGGGCTTTGGCATTGAGGTCACTCCGGCCAATCTCTCAAACCTTGATGCGCTCAAAGCGGCCTTGCGCCCAAATACCAAACTGATCCACGCCGAAAGCCCCTGTAATCCCTTGCTGCGCCTGACGGATCTTTCTGCCCTCGCCGAGATTGCCAAGGCTGCGGGCGTGCTAACTTCGGTGGACAGCACCTTGGCGACCCCAGTGCTGACCCAACCGCTGACGCATGGCATAGATCTGGTGATCCACTCATTGACCAAGTTCATGAACGGCCACGGCGATGCGTTGGGCGGGGCGGTGATTGGCCGCAAAGAGCTGATCTCGCGCATCCGTGCCTCATCTGGTGTCTATCTGGGCGCGGCTTTGTCGGCGCAAAACGCTTGGCTGATCCTGCGCGGCATCGACACATTGTTCCCGCGCCTGCGCACCGCTTCGGAAAACGCCATGGTGTTGGCAAAACATCTTGAGGCGCATCCGAAGGTCTTGGCCGTCACTTATCCCGGCCTTGCCAGCCACCCGCAATACGCTCTCGCAAGCCGTCAGATGGCACTTCCTGGCGGCATGATCACCTTCCAGACCGCCGATCCCGAAGCGGTGGCGCAGAAGATGGCGGCGCGGTTCCGGGTGATGCACTACGCCTTTTCACTCGGTCATCAGCGCAGCATCTGCGTGCATATCGGCACCGATGATATCATGGCTTCAACCTATCGGATGACCGGAGAAAGCTTGAGCGATTACAAGCGTTTCGCGGGCGAAGGCGTGTTCCGCTTGTCGGTCGGCCTGGAAGATGCGCGCGATCTGATCGACGATCTGGACCGCGCGCTGGCAGATTAACGCTGGCTCAGCGCCTTGGCCGTCCGCATCAGGTTCACCGCCTCAATCCGGTAGCCGAACTCGTCCGCTCCACGCGAGGCGAGGGCGAGATCAATCGCCTGATCCCAGCCCCAATCGCCGAGGTATTTCGTATCGGTCAGCAACTGGCCAAACCCGGCAATCGCGGCGGCAAAGCGGGTTTCATCGGTCACCGGCGTCCCCGGCAGGATCGGGGTCTCCTGCAAGGTGCTGTCCGTCCCGCCCGGTGCAACCGAACGCAGCCGCAGATAGCCAAGCTCATCGGAGCCTTCGAGCGTCGCAGCCGTGCCATACCGCAGCGGATCATTGCGCAGGGCCGGGCTGTTTGGTGCCGTCACCTCATAGATCGCCGTCACCGCCGTGCCTGCACCAATATCACCGGCATCAACCTTGTCATTGTTGAAATCTTCGCGGGCCAAAGCGCGAGTTTCATAACCGATCAAGCGGTACTCCGCGACCTGCGCCGGGTTCCATTCCACCTGAATTTTCACATTATCGGCAATGGGATATAAAGCCCCGCTCAGCTGATCGACCAACACCTTGCGCGCCTCGTTCAACGTGTCGATATAAGACGCCGTGCCATTGCCGTTCTGCGCCAGCGCCTGCATCGTCGCATCGTCCAGATTGCCACGACCAAAGCCCAGCACCGACAGATACACCCCGCTTTCGCGCTTCTTGGCGATGAAGGTTTTCAACGCCTCGGGATCATCAATCCCCACGTTGAAATCGCCATCGGTTGCCAGCAGCACGCGGCTGATCTCGCCCTCCGCCTTCATGCTTTCGGCGGTCTGATACGCCAGTTCCAACCCCTGCGCGCCTGCGGTCGACCCACCAGCCGCCAACTGATCCAACGCACCCATAACCACCGCCGTATCGGTCGCCTTGGTCGGCGGCAACACCTGCCCTGCCGAGCCCGCATAGGCCACAATCGCCACCTGATCCTCAGGCTTCAACTGCCCCAGCATCAGCGCAAGCGATTGCTTCAACAACGGCAGCTTGTTGGCATCCTCCATCGAGCCCGAGGTATCCACCAGAAACACAAGGTTCAACGGCGGACGATTTGCCACCTGCGGCACCGCGCCCTGAATGGCGATATTCACCAACCGCGTGTTCGGGTTCCACGGCGTCGGCATCACTGTAATGGTGGGTCGGAACGCCTGATCGCCTTCGGGTTTCGGATAGGCATAGGGGAAATAGTTCACCATCTCCTCAATCCGCACCGAAGCCGGATCGGGCAGATAGCCCGCATTCAACGAAGACCGCACAGTGGCATAAGATGCGGTATCGACATCAATCGAGAAGGTCGAAAGAGGCTCCTCAGCCGTCACCTTCACTGGATTCGCGTCGGCATTGGCGAAGGTTTCGGTGTTGGGCTGTGGTTGCTGCATAGGTTCAGCCACAACACCCGCCACATAACTTTCTGCTGCCATTTTAGCGACAGCCCGCCCGGTTGGCATCGGCGCAGGTGCCGCATCGGCAAGCGCCTGATCGTTCTGCATCACCACCTCTGGCTCTGACTGCGGCGCAGCTTGGGTCGCATCAGCCGCCAGATTTGCTTGCGCGCCATCCTCAGCTGACGGTTCCGTCGCGGGTTTCGCTGGAGCTTCTGCCACTTTCGGAGCTTCCTTTTTACGGGCAGCGCCTGTCTGCGCTTCAATCATCGGCTCTGGCAACGCATCCGGCACTGGCAAGTCAACAGGCGCATCGACTTGCAAGGCAGGCTGCTTGCCCCGCGCCTCCTCCATCGGACCCTTCCCCGACAGCGGCAAGATCACCACAAACCCCACCAGCAAAGCGGCGACAGAAGTGGTGGCAGCAAGAACAGGTTTCATCTTCAACGCATTCAACATGGCGAGACCCTTTTGCAAGATACCCGCCTTCACAGGGCGGTCTTGCTTAGGACGCAAACCCTCGGTCGATCCTTGGAGCCGATCAAAATTTTCCATCGCCAATCGCATTGCGGCAGCCTTGGCAGCGGGATCAGCCGCAGGCACAGCGCGCAATGCAGCCTTCAGGGCGTCAAACTCATCGCTCATCTTGCTTCCTCCGCCATCGCGCGCAGGCGTTTCTTCACCTCTGACATCCGCCAGGCCACCGTGCCTTCCGACACACCCAGCACCGCCCCCGCCTCAGCCTGAGTCATTTCTTCGCCCAAGACCAATGCCACAGTATCGCGCAACTCAACCGACAATCGCGCCATTGCCGACACCAACCACTCCTGCGCCTCGGCCTGCGTGGCAATCTCATCCTGCCGCGCGATTTCCCAATCACCCCAACCACTGGCGGCCTTGGCATGGGTGGCCTGACGGCGGCGCAAATCATGCGCCGCGTTCATCACCACGCGATACAGCCAAGTGGTAAACCGGGCCTCTCCCCGCCAATGCCTCAGCTTCACCGGCAACGCCGCGCAAATATCCTGCGCCAGATCCTGCGCCTCGGCCCGCAATCCGATCAGTCGATAGGCCAGCCCATAAATGCGGTCATAGTGGCGTTCCACCAGCAGCGCGAACGCATCCCGATCACCGCCAGCTGCGGCCAAGGCCAAAGTTTCATCCGGGGTTTCCATCAGCATGACATTAAGTTGGACGCAGGGGGCGATGCAATCCTTGGCCTCGCGCAAAAAATATCTCGCCGACTGCTTGCACCATGCAGCAAACCCGATAGGTTGCGAAAAACTCATGTTGGATGGTCAGTTGCGCATTGCCCCGGTTGTTGTCGCGCTTTTTGCCCTGCTGATCAGCGGCGCAGCAGAAGCGGGAGGGTTCCACAAAGGCGATGCCCCCGCTTGGGCCGAGGATTTACCAATCCCCGCCGAAATTCCCGCGCAAAGGAAGCAATCGCCAGACGGTATCTACTTCCTGCTGTCGGATGATCAGATCGCCTGGCAAGGCGCAGATAAACTCAGCTATTCGCGCACGGTCACCAAAGTCATCGAGCGCGCGGGGCTGGAGCGTGCGGCGGCGATCAGCAGTGATTTCGCACCCGAATTCGAAGACCTGACCTTGGTGCGGCTGAACGTGATCCGTGACGGCAAGATCATCGCATGGCGTGACAAGTTGAAGGAAGACATCTTCCGTCGCGAAACCCGGCTGGAAAGCGGTATCATCGACGGAACACTCACGGTATTTCTGCAACTGCCCGATCTGAAAGTGGGCGACGCGGTGGATGTGATCTGGCTGCACCGCAGCGCTCCGGTGATCAAGGGGGCAGGGCAAGCGGTCTATGAATATCTCGATTATCGCGTGCCTGTCGCCGAAACCCGCGTTGTGGTGCATTGGCCGAACGGAGTGCCGCTGCATGTTGCGGCCCTGCCTAGTCGCATCGAACACGTCGCAACGCCTGAAACCGGCGGCCTACGGCTGGAATGGCGTTTGCTGAATGCCATGCCGAACAAGCTGGAGGATAATACTCCGGTTGAAAATGATCCCGATGCCGCCTTGCGCATCAGCGCAGAGGCGGATTGGACTCGGTTTTCCTCATTGCTGGCAGAGTATTACCAGGCAGACTACCCCCTGCCACCCGAGTGGCTGGCGCGACTCGATGCACTAAAATCACAACCCGCCGAAAAAGCCGCCATCACCGCTCTGCGGATGGTGCAGGACGACATCCGCTATGTCTCGCTTTCCGTGGGCGCGGGTGGCATCTATGCGCGTCCGCCCAACGAAGTGATCACCTCGGGCTTTGGCGATTGCAAAGACAAGGCGCTGCTCTACCGGGTGATGCTGCACCATTTAGGCATCGACGCGGCTGTCGCCCTGACCGATGTGGATCGGGGCTATGCGTTGGAAAACGAGCTGCCGCAGCCCAGCGTATTCGATCATGCCATCGTGCAGGTCAAACTGAAGGGCAAAACCTATTGGGCCGATGCCACTGGCAGCTATGAAGGCGGCGACTTTACCACGGGCGCACAGCCAGACTACGGTTTCGCCCTGCCGTTGCGGGTGAAAGGTCAGGCTTTTCTGGAACCGCTTCCAGTCACACCCGAGCGCAATTCAACATTCATCACCGAAACCTTCCGCTTCACCTTCATCGGCGTGTTCCTTGACGTTCAGGCCGAGTATCGCCACGACGCCGCCAACTGGAAACGCCAGGAATTTGCCGTGAAGCCCGCGCAAGAAATCGGCGACGGCTATTTCGACTATTACCGGGGCCACTATCGCGGTCTGCGCATGACGCAGACTATCACCATGCAGGATGACCGCGACCGCAATATCTTCACCACGCATGAGGTGTACTTTATGTCCCGCGCTGCTTTGGCCGAACCCGATTTGCTAACTGATTTCCGTTTTGGCGCTGAAGATTTTACCTCAAACTTGCCTGGAACTCTGGACGGGGAACGCAAACTGCCGATGGCTGTTGGCGGTGCAAAAAACACCCGGTTCATCACGCGCGTCGTGAACGGTCCCATTGAGTTTAACCCACCAGCCCCAGTACATCTGCATAATCCGGGATTTCAGTTCAACTTCAACGGCACAGCAACGCCGGGTGGCAATATGGAACTGGTATGGAGTTTCCGTCGTACTGGAAAAACCGTTCCCGCAAAAGATGTCGCCGCGGTGATCCGCGACGACAAGCTGGCTGAAAACAACATCTCATGGTCGTGGGATCTGTCTCGCCGTACGGACGATCAATAGATCAGCCCGTCATAGACGCCGTATGCGCTGTTGGTCGAAGCCAGTTGCCGGGTCTGGCCTTGCGCATTGGCATAAGCCACCACCGCGTTATAGGTGCCGGGGCCGAAAGAGCCGTCGATGCCACCGCGATAGTACCCATAAGCCGACAGGCGGCGCTGGATCAACCGACGCTCGGACGACGAATAGTTGTTGAACGCCCGCGCGGCGGCGGTGCTGTAAACCGAGACGCGCTGCGGCTCATAACGAGGTTCATAGCGCGGCTGATACTGCTGATAGCGCGGTTGTTCGTAGCGCGGTTCGTACCGGGGCTCGTAACGCGGTTGGTAGTGTTTCTTGTTCGGTTTGGTTTCGCGGATGATGCCTTGCAGCAGAATGACGCCAGCAGCGCCTTTCAGCACGTCCTGCTCGCGTTGGCCCCAAGCCAGCATAGGTGTAGCTGGCAGAGCAATGGCGAGAGCAGTCAGAAGCGCAACCGTGTTGCGTTTGATATTCGAGACAGCGGGCAGCATGTCATATCCTTTCATGTTTGAGGCCAGCGAGAGCAGTCTCGTTTGGCCGATGAGATCAACATGGGGATAGAGCAGCCGATAAGCAAAATCGTGGGACTGATAGGCGATAACAAGACGGTGTTTACGGCGGGGTAAAAATGCTGACCCCGCCGTAAGGGCTTTATTTTATGCGGAAATCGAAATGCTTACGGACATTTTCTTCGATTTTCCAAGTGCCCTTGAACGTGGGTTCCACCACAAAAGAATCACCGGCCTTGACAGTCACAGGCGTACCGCCATCCGGGGTAATGGTAATTTTACCCTCGATCAGCACGACATATTCGTATGCGCTGTAGGTGGCGTGATAGCTGCCGACGGTGCATTCCCAGATACCCGAGACCATATCGCCCGCAGCCGAGGTGTGCAGCGCCCATGTTTTCATTTTAGGGCTGCCTTCGGTGACGATCCAGCCATCCAGATCAGCGGTAGAGGGTTCTGATCCGGTGGTGGCGGGCAGTTTGACGACGGTTTGCATAGGGATACTCCTGTTAGGTCGCCGTCCAGTGTGGCGATTGACGCCAGATTGTCCCAGCCATCCCCGACATCCGCCCCGCCAGACCCGACAATGCACAGATCCGACAATGCGCCAGCAGGGCTTGTGTCTGGCGCTGGCAACCATGATATCTGCTGCAACCCTGTGGAGATGCCGTTGCACCGTATACCCCTGCCCGAACGCCCCGACTGGCGCAGCGAAGCCGAAAAGCTTGGTTTCACCTTTGCCGATATGTATGGCGAGCCCTATTGGGATGAGACCTCGGCCTACAGCTTCACGCTGGCCCAGATCGAAGACGATATCGAAGACCCCAGCACTGAACTTCATGCCATGTGCCGCGAGGCTGTGGCACAGGTGATCGGCTCGGAAAGCCTGATGCAGCGGATGGATATTCCGCGCGCGCATTGGGATCTGGTGGCGGAAAGCTGGCAGCAGGGCGAACCCGAGTTATATGGCCGTTTTGATCTGGCCTATGACGGCAATGGCCCTGCAAAGCTGCTGGAATACAACGCCGACACCCCGACCTCGCTTTATGAAAGCGCATCGTTCCAATGGCTGTGGTTTGAGCAGCAACTGGCCGCCCGCGTGCTGCCGCAAGGCTCGGATCAGTTCAACGGCGTGCATGAGGCTTTGGTTGCCCGTCTGGCTGAGATGTTTGCTCCCGACACTGACCTGCATTTCGCAGCTGTTGCGGGTGCGCCGGAGGATTACGCCACGGTGGAAACCATGGCTTGGGCCGCGCGTGAGGCGGGCTTGGGCGCGCATTACACCGACCTCGACAAGATCGGCATCAGCGCCGAGGGGCAGTTCACCGATTCCGAAGATCGGGTGATCGGCACCTTGTTCAAGCTTTACCCGTGGGAAGATCTGCTGCGCGATCCATTTGCCGACAAGATTGCGGCCTCGGGCTGTCGGTTCATCGAGCCTGCGTGGAAAGCGATCCTGTCGAACAAGGCGATCCTCCCGATGCTGTGGCAGATGTTTGAAGGCCACCCCAACCTGTTGCCCGCCTATTTTGAGGATGAGGCGGCTTTGGGCCGCGCACCTGATCTGCTCGCTGGTGGCTATGTGGTAAAACCGATCTTCTCACGCGAAGGCCAATCGGTGACGATCCATCAGAATGGCGCCGTGTTGGAAGCCGCCACCGCGCGTGACTACGACCAGCACCCGAAGATCGTGCAGGCCTATCATCCTCTTCCCGTATATGCCGAGATGCGCCCGGTAATCGGCGCGTGGATTGTCGGAGAGACTTGCGTCGGCATGGGTTTGCGCGAAGATCGCAGCCGCATCACGCAGGATTTGTCGCGGTTCAAACCGCATTTTATTGAGGGGTAAGCCAATGAAACGCTCACGTCATGTCGCATTGGCTTTGCTAGGGGCAGCGGCTTTCGGGGTGGCTGGCTGCACCGAGGAAAAGACCGAAGCCAGCGCCTTTGCTGACAAGGCAAGCTGTCTGGCCGAGGCCAGCCCGGATGGTTGGTTCTCGGCTGCCGATTGCGAAACCGCCTTTGCCGAGGCGCAAAAGCTGCATGACGAAACCGCCCCCCGCTATGAAAGCCGCGAGCTGTGCGAGGCAGAGCATGGTGAAGGCGCCTGCGGTGGCGATGCGGCGGCGAACAGCGGCGGCGGTGGCTCGGTGTTCATGCCGCTGCTGATGGGCTACATGATCGGGCAGGCCTTGGGTGGCGGTCGGGTGATGTCGCAGCCCGTGGTGCGCTCGGCGGGCGGCGGCTTTGCCACACCGAACGGTGGCACCCGGATCAGCAACCTCAACAGCGGCGGCAGCATCAGCGCCAGCGCATTCAACAAGGCCCCAGTCACCAAGGGCTTGGCCCCGATGACCAAAGCCCAAGTGCAATCACGCGGCGGTTTCGGTGGCTCGGGTGCGAACCGGGCAGTGGGCGGATAAGAAAAAACGGCGCAGGTTGCCCCGCGCCGTTTTTCGTCCGCTTCCAGTCTGACCGGATTAAACCGACAAGCAGACGTATTTCAGTTCCATGTAATCGTCGATGCCATGGCTGGAACCTTCACGGCCCAGACCCGACTGCTTTACGCCGCCAAATGGGGCCATCTCGTTGGAAATCAGCCCGGTGTTCACACCCACCATGCCGTATTCCAGCTGTTCCTGCACGCGGGTAATCCGGCCAATATCCTTGGCGTAGAAGTAGCTTGCCAGACCAAAGATCGTATCATTGGCGCGGCGGATCACTTCTTCCTCGGTGTCGAACTTGAACAAAGGTGCCAGCGGCCCAAAGGTTTCCTCATTGGCAACCTTCATCGCCGGAGTCACACCCGTCACCACGGTCGGCTGAAAGAACGTGCCGCCCAAAGCGTGACGCTTGCCGCCTGTCAAAACCTTGCCACCGCCCGCCAGCACATCAGCGATATGCTCCTCAACCTTCTCAACCGCGTCTTCGTTGATCAGCGGCCCAGTGGTCACGCCAGCATTCAAGCCATCGCCAATCGCCAGCTTGCCAACAGCCGCCGCCAGTTTCTCGGCAAAGGCATCATACACCCCGGCCTGCACATAGATCCGGTTCGCACACACGCAAGTCTGCCCATTGTTGCGGAACTTCGAAACCATCGCGCCCTCAACGGCCGCATCCAGATCGGCGTCGTCGAACACGATGAACGGCGCGTTGCCGCCCAATTCCATGCTGCATTTCAACACCTGTTCCGCCGCCTGACGCAGCAGAATGCGTCCCACTTCGGTAGACCCGGTAAAGGTGATTTTCCGAATGGCCGGGTTCTCGCAGAACTCTTTGCCGATCTCGGATGAGCGCGACGATGTGATCACCGAGAACACCCCACCCGGCACCCCAGCCCGTTCCGCCAACACCGCCAACGCAATCGCCGACAATGGCGTTTCCGCCGCAGGCCGCGCCACAAACCCGCAACCCGCAGCCAAAGCCGGGGCAACCTTGCGCGCGATCATTGCGTTCGGGAAGTTCCACGGCGTAATCGACGCACACACACCGATCGGCTGTTTCAGCACCGAAATCCGCTTGTCACGCATATGGCCGGGAATAATCTGGCCGTAAGTGCGCTTCGCCTCTTCGCCAAACCATTCGATATAGGCCGAACCATAAGCGATCTCACCCTTTGCTTCGGCCAAAGGTTTGCCCATCTCGGCGGTCAGGATCGTCGCCAGATCTTCCTGCGCCGCCATGCACAGATCAAACCACTTGCGCATCACGCCTGCGCGCTCTTTGCCCGTCCGCGCCGCCCATTCGCGCCGCGCCACATCCGCCGCCGCAATCGCACGCGCCGCATCAGCACGGGTCAGATCCGGCACATGGGCAATCACATCGCCACGCGCCGGGTTAGTCACCGCAAAGGTCGCACCATCAGCGGCGTCAATCCACTGCCCCGCCACATAGGCCTTGTTCGGCAGCAGGCTGGGGTCTTTCAACAAAGAACGCAGATCGGTCACGGAATCGAGCATGGGGGCCTCCATTGTCACGGGTTGCCCCTGCTTGCCCGCTCTGGACTTAAAAGTCCACATCCTCCACCAATGCTGGACCTAAAGCTGGCGGCAAACTGGAGTGATCACGATGGACATGACCCGCGAATATCAGAACGGCGCTTTCATACCGGGGTCCGATGCACTGCCCGCGCTGTGGGCGACGAAGGCCGCCGCATTCCGCGACAGTCTCGGGGATCGCGCCCGGCTTGATCTCTCCTACGGCCCCGCCCCGCGCAACCACTTCGATCTGTTCCTGCCCGAATCTACGCCCAAAGGCCTAATGATCTTCATCCACGGCGGCTACTGGCTGGAAACCGACAAGAGCCTCTGGTCCCACCTCGCCGCCGGAGCCATCGCCCGTGGCTGGGCCTGTGTTATGCCCGGCTACACCCTCGCGCCCGAAGCGCGCATCTCCCAGATCACAACCGAAGTGGATGCCGCCATCACCGCCGCCTGCGCCCTTGTCGAAGGCCCGGTCGTCGTCACCGGCCATTCCGCAGGCGGTCACCTCGCCGCGCGCATGGGCAACCCCGACCGCAACCCCATCCTGCAAGCCCGCCTCAACCGCGTTGTGCCAATCTCGCCTTTGGCTGAGCTTGAACCCTTGGCACAAACCGATATGCAACCCAACCTGCGCCTCGACGCTGCGGAAATCGCAGCAGAAAGCCCAACCCGCCACGCTTTGCGCACCGATGCCCATATCTGGGTCGGCGGCGCCGAACGTCCCGCCTTTCTGTGGCAGGCCCGCACCCTGTCGGAAAACTGGAATTGCCCGTGGACAGTCGATCCCGGCACCCATCATTTCAACGTCATTGACGCGCTGGAAGACCCGACCTCACCGCTGATCAAAACCTGCCTCAGCGGCCTATAAAGCCACCAAGCTCATCCTCTGTGCCCAAATATCCTCAGGGGCGAGCGCCGTGGCGCGAGGGGCAGAATGCTCCTGATTTTTCCCAATAATCGCAGCCGCCTAGCTGTTCGCGTGCATCCGCTCAATATAGGCGCGCATTTCTTCCGCCTCGTGGCGCGCATCGCGCAAGCCCTCCATCGCCGCGCGCAATTCGGCTTCGGTTTGGGCGATCTGGTTCATCAACTCGCCCTCGCGGCTTTCGAGGTAAACAATGGCCTGATCGCGCAACTCCTCCGCCTCATGCAGCGATTGCGCCAGACGATCCATCTCGCCCATATCGCCTCCCGCCACACGGGTAAAACGGTGCAGCAGCCAATAGGTGAACCAGCCAGCCGCAAACGCCAAAAGCAGGATGACCGCGGTGGCTGCGATAAATTCGGTGCGGTTCATATCTGGCCCTGCCCTTGTGTTATTCTTGCTTTTTCGGCCGTTGCTTCGGCGCGATGGTCTTTGTTTGGGGTGCCACCGAAGGGCTGGTATCGCCCGAGAAATCTGGCCCGCCTTCGGCAGCGGCGGCCGTGCCTTGTGCAGCATCCGAGCCTTTTGCCGCTGTTGCAGCCGCTTTGGCCGCATCGGGAGAAGCTGGTTTCGGCGTTCCGATCAGGCGGAACTCAATGCGCCGATTGATCTCGCGTCCGGCTTCGGTCGTGTTGTCGACCAGCGGATCAGCCTCGCCGTAACCGCGCGCAACCATGCCGGATATGTCAATCTGCCGCCCCTGCAAGGCCAACACCACGGTTTCTGCCCGCGCTTGACTGAGTGCGAGGTTGCCCGCCTCAGAACCTTGCGAGTCGGTATAGCCCGCCACTTCCAGTTTGACGCCGGGACAAGCTTTCAGCACATCGGCCAACGCTTTCATCACACCGCTGGCCGCAGCGTCGATCTCTGCAGAACCCGGCGTGAAGGTGATTTTCTGCTGCTCCACCACGTCATCAACATCCTGCGCGCATTCCTCCGGGGTGGGGATACCTGCCAGCGGATCGAGCGCTTCGTCATATTTCACATCGACTTTGAAGGTCTGACCCTGCCCCAACTTCTCGGAAAGAATCTGCGAAATCCGTACCTTGGCCGATTGAGAGCCGGTGATGCCTTTCAGCTCCACCGTGTCAGCCCGCACCAGAAGCGTGCCATTGTCCAACTCGCCCATTGCCTGCAAACCGGCCAGAACCCGCAAAGGCCAGCCGGTCGGCAGATCTGCGTCCATCCGCGTCGCAAGGTAGATGTTGCTGCCAAACTCGGCGCGCGCGAAACTGTCCACCGCTTTGCGCAGCGTCTCATCGGTCAGACGTCCGCGCATTTCCAGCCGACGGGTCTCGGGGGCAAGCTTGGCGGTGAATTCCGCCGGGCCAGCAACTCCGCCCGTGGCCTTTTTCTCCAGCGTAGCTTTCAGCGAGAACACATCGGGCAGCGCCGCGCCCAACTCGCCCACCACTCGGTCAAAATCCGCCTGCGGCACATCAGCGCCCGCCAGCAACGTCACATCAGCATCGGCGAAGGTCAGCGTGGCGCTTTGCAATTCCGCCACCGCCTTGATCCCGGCGATGGTGGCATCGGCCCAGCGCGGGCTGGGCACGCCCAAACCCACGGTGCAGCTGTTGCGGCCCACCGCACCTGCAGCGCCAGCGGCAGCCAAAATCTTCACACGCGCCAAGTCGGTATCCGCCGAACAGGCATCAAACCGCGCGCCTTCGGCATCTTTCACAAAACGCAGGGTGAACGGTGTCAACACCGGGCGCGGCGCCGAAATCTCGATCTTAACCGACAGCCCTTGCGGTTTGGCGCTGTTCAACTGGGTCTCAAAACTGCGCTTTTCGGCGTCCGAACTGGCAATCGCGGTGATCGCCACCTGATCTGCCGCCACCGAGATCTTCGAGCGCGGCAACATGCTCAGCGCGTTCAGGCCATAGGTCAGCGCCGCGTCCCAGCCTTCCGGTGCAGGGTAGGCAGCAGTTTCCAGCATATCGGACAGCGGAATATCCGGGCTAAGCGCCTGCGCGGTATCCTTCACGCCTTGCAGCGTATCGCTTTCCGGCAACAGGCCGATCAGCTGAATGCCATCATCGTTGCGCAGCATTTCCACGGAAAACCGCGGCGCCTCAATGGCTTTGATCGGCGTCACCTCCATCCGGTCCCTGATACGCGACGAATCGATCACCCCGCCCACCAGATTGACCACTCGATACCGTGCGGCTTCGTTCGGGGCTGTGCCGCTGAGATGGATCTGCAAGCCATCAGCGGCGACGCTGGCATAAGTGATGCCTTGGGTCAGCAGCGCGGATTTCACCGCCCTCGTCGAAATCCCTTCGACCAAAACCACAGCCCCATAGGCCACCAGCGCCGAAATCAGCCCCGCCGCGACGAAAGCGCTGGGGGCGAGAAACCGCGCAGGGATCTGCGACAGGTTCAGCGGGGGCAATGGGGGTAATTTCACCACAGGATCATGCAACTCGGTCTGATAGCCGGAGAGTCCCGGCCCCCGGATGCATAGAGGGCGCAGCAACCGGGATCAATCAAAGGAAAACCGCAGCGGCAAGAAATAGCGCAGGAATCAGGCCCGCGTCACGGTTCGATAGAAACAATCGACGGCAATTTTCGGGATCGTCGATGTCCAGGCGACGCAACTGCCAAGCCATATGCCAGCCAAACCCCCAGACCCCGGCCAGGGCAAGGATCAGGCTCAGAACCTCTCCGGGGGTAATCGCTACGGTAATCACCGCCGAAGCCATCAGCACCACCGCCACCACCATAAACCCGCGCAGCCATGCCCGCGAATTGTCGCCAAACAGCCGTGCCGTCGATTTCACCCCGATCAGCGCGTCATCCTCACGGTCCTGATGTGCATAAATCGTGTCGTAGAACAGCGTCCACGCGATCCCCGCACCATATAGCAACACCGCAGGCAGCCGCAGCTCGCCAGCATGGGCCGCATATAGCAGCACCGCGCCCCAGTTGAACGCCAGCCCCAGAAACATCTGCGGCCACCATGTAAAGCGTTTGGCAAACGGGTAAATCAACACCAAACCCAGCGAGGCCACACCCATCCCGATTGCCAACCAGTTGTAAGTAAACAGGATCAGTGCCGCGATTGCCGCCTGCGCCGCCATCCAGACCAGCGCGGCTTTCACCGTTACGGCCCCCGAGGGCAGCGGCCTGCTGCGGGTGCGCGCCACGCTTGCATCAATCTCGCGGTCGGTGATGTCGTTCCAGGTGCAGCCAGCGCCGCGCATCAGGAAAGCTCCCAGCGCGCTCGACACCGCCAGCCACAGATCCCACAGCTGAAACCCGTCGCTCAAAGCCGCCAAAGCGATCCCCCAGAAACACGGGATCAACAGCAGCCATGTCCCGATCGGGCGATCTGCACGCGAAAGCCGCAGATAGGGCCGCGTCGTGGCGGGTGCATAGCGATCCACCCAGTTGCCTTTCGGCGCATCGGCCACGCCGACTTCTGACATTTCCGTGGCCTCTGGTTTTTCCCTAAACTCAGACATAGATTCCCCGGCATGACAGATGCAAAAATCAGGCTCTATGTAGATCAGGCTTTGGCGCATGGGCAAGCCGTGGCTGTGAACGCGGATCAGGCGCATTATTTGTTCAACGTGATGCGGCTGACGCGCGGGGCTGCCGTTTCGCTGTTCAATGGCCGTGATGGCGAGTGGCGGGCCGAGGTGGCCGAGGCGGGCAAGCGCGGCGGCATCCTGATTTGCGACCGCCAGACCGCCGCCCTGCGCCTGCCGCCTAATCTGTGGCTGGCCTTCGCCCCGATCAAGAAAGCCCGTACCGATTTCATTGTCGAGAAGGCCACCGAACTGGGTGCCGCGCGCATCATCCCGGTGCAAACCCGCCACACCAATTCTGAACGCATCCGGCAAGACCGCCTGCAAGCCCATGCGTTAGAAGCCGCCGAGCAATGTGGCGCGACCTTTGTGCCAGAGGTAAGCGATCTGATCTCGCTGGATAAGTTCCTTGCAAGCTTCCCCACCGACCGCAAACTGTTGTGGTGTGATGAGGTCATGGTCGGCCAAGCCCCCACCCTGACTGGTGCGCGCGGCGAGAAATGGGCGATCCTGATCGGCCCTGAAGGCGGCTTTTCGGCTGATGAGCAAACCCGCCTGCGCGGCCTGCCGCAAATCCACCCGCTTGCGCTTGGCCCCCGCATTCTGCGCGCCGATACCGCTGCCGTCGCAGCCCTGACACTGTGGCAAGCCGCCTTGGGCGATTGGGCATGATCCGCCCCGAATTCCTCGCCCTGCTGCGGCGATTTTCCGAGGTGATCTGGGCCACCGCCGTGCTTGGCTTTGGCCTGTGGCTGATCCTGCTAGGGGGCTATCTGCTCACCCCCGTTGGCACCGCCATCGGCGCTTTTGGGGTGGCTTGGGGTATCCTTGCGCTGCGCCGCCTGCGCTTTATCCAAACCGTCGATGCGCCGGGTGTTGTCGAGGTGGACGAGGGCCAGATCGGCTATCTTGGCCCGCAGTCCGGCGGCTATGTCTCAATCCCCGAACTGGTCGAGCTGCGCCTGCTGTCCCTGCGTGGGCGCAGGGTCTGGCGCTTGAAACAGGCCGATGGGCAGGCCTTGCTGATCCCCGTCGATGCGACAGGGGCGGATCGGTTGTTTGACGCCTTTGCCAGTCTGCCCGGCATGAACACCCTGGCTCTGGTGGCGGCACTGGATGCCAAACCCAGCACCGGCGCTTCGCATCTGGCCCTGGCGGCAGAAACCACAACCATCTGGCACCGCACCGCACAAGGCGCTTTGGCACGCGAGTGAACGCTTTGTAACACATCGCGCCCTCTCTTGACTTGGCGCTTGCGCCGCTTCACCAGTTGCATCCTGAAAATTCCAAAGCGAAAGGGCCCTGCCCCATGTCGATTCCTCAGTCCGGCGGTGGCCTCATCGAAGATTTTTCGCAACTTGCGGAAATGATGGCCGATGGCTGCAAACCGAAAGCCGATTGGCGCATCGGCACCGAGCATGAGAAATTTGGCTGGCTGACCGACACCCGCGCGCCGCTGCCCTATGCTGGCGACCGTTCCGTCTCCGCGCTGTTCGCGGGGCTGCAAGGCTTTGGCTGGACCCCGGTGCTGGAAGCCGAGAATATCATCGGCATGACCCGGCGCGGCGCAAATATCTCGCTGGAACCCGGTGGCCAGTTTGAACTCTCCGGCGCGCCGCTGGAGAACCTGCACCAAGGTGCGGCCGAGTTGCAGAACCATCTGGACGAGGTGAAGGCAATTGCCGATCCGCTGGGGATCAAATTCATGGGAATCGGGGCTGCACCCGAATGGTCTGCGCAGACGATGCCAGTGATGCCGAAAGGCCGCTACCGCCTGATGACCGATTATATGGGCCGCGTTGGCACCCACGGCACCCAGATGATGTATCGCACCTGCACCGTTCAGGTGAACCTCGACTACGCGTCCGAGGCCGATATGGTGAAGAAGTTGCGCGTGGCGCTGGCCTTGCAACCCGTCGCCACCGCCCTGTTTGCGTCCTCCCCCTTCTTTGACGGCAAGCTGAACGGCCATAAATCATGGCGCAGCCGCATCTGGCGCGGCTTGGACAATGCCCGCACCGGCATGCTGCCCTTTGCCTTCGATCAAGGCTTTGGCTTCCAGCAATATGTCGATTGGGTCTTGGACGTGCCGATGTATTTCGTCTACCGCGACGGCAAATATATCAACGCCTTGGGCCAGAGCTTCCGCGATTTCCTTGCTGGCAACCTGCCCGCTTTGCCCGGTGAAAAGCCCACCCTGTCGGATTGGGCTGACCATATGACCACCGTGTTCCCCGAAGCCCGCGTGAAAAAATACATCGAAATGCGTGGTGCCGATTGTGGCGATCAAGCCCATATCGACGCCCTGCCTGCCTTCTGGGTCGGCCTGATCTATGACGATGCCGCCCTCGATGCCGCTTGGGATCTGGTGAAAGGCTTCGATGCTGAAACCCGCGAGGGTCTGCGTGTCGGCGCCTCCGTCAGCGCCCTGCAAGCCGAAGCCAATGGCGTCAAACTTCTCGATCTCGCCCGCGCCGCCGTGGGCCTGTCGCACGCAGGCCTTGCCGCCCGTGGTTTGGACGAACAACGCTACCTCGCCCCCTTGGTGCAAAGCCTCGCCACCGAGAAAACCCAAGCCGACCGCTGGCTTGATCTTTACAACGGCGCATGGGGCAAAGACCTGACGCCGATCTATGAAGCCTCCAGCCTGTAACTTTCACATTGGCCCAAATATCCCCGCCGGAGGCCCCTGCATTCGTGCCAGATGCCTCCGACCAACCGGAATGGCGCGCCATTCCGGCCTGAGTATTTCAAAAAGAGCAATGCAAAGCGCTCACGGGACCAACACCACACCCAGCACAAAGGCCCGCACCTTGGCTTCGGCCATCTCGCAAGGCTTCAGCACATCCCCCGCAGCCAGATGATACAGGTTCAGGCTGACAAAATCCGCCCCACCCAAGTTGCGAGCATAGAATTTCATGCTGCGGCCTTGGCTGTAGGTGGTTTTCTCCATGCGATAGCGTTGGCCGCGATACAGCCCCTCGCTATAGCCTTCGGGGATCTGCGCCAAAGCTAGCCCGAACGCATCCGTCATCTATTCACTGGCGTCAGGACGCACCGACATGAAGGCCTTGTTAAAATCGCTCCACACCAGCGCCTCAATACACGGATCAGCGCCCGCGCCGCCGCACTCGCCGCCGTTCAGCCACAGCAAAAGCACCGGAGCTTCGTTCCAGAAGACCACTTTCCAGTCCTGCGCAAAGTAATCCAGCCGCTTGCCTGCCACGATCAGCGACAATTGCGAGCCCCCGGTGCCGCCCCAATAGCTGGCCGACGTCGAGCATTGGAACTTCGCCGCGTCGACCAGTTGTTCCGGCGCGCCCTCTCCGGTCAATTCTACGGCCGTCACAGCGTCTTCGGGGGCGCTGAAGGTGCCACCATCCAGACTGGCGCAATCGGCTTTCGCCTCGGCCAAAATCGCCTCAACGGTATCCTCGGCAAAGACGGGTGCGGCCAACAGACACAGGCAGGCGGCCAGCCGGATCACTTCTTCGCGCCGATCTTCGGCTCGGTTCCGGCCTTCAGGCGCATCAAATTCGGCCAGTGTTTGACATAAATCAGCACGGTCAGGATAAACACCAGCACAAGTATATGGCCTTCGTTGAACACGAAGCACCAAAGCCCCGCCAACGCCGCAGCCACAAGGGCCGCCAGCGAGGAGATCCGCCAGACCGCCGCCGCCACCGCCCAGGTAGCACAAGCCGCCAGCCCCACTGGCCAAGCCAAAGCCAACAGCGTGCCAAGGAACGTCGCCACCCCTTTGCCGCCCTTGAACCCCAGCCAAACCGGGAACAGATGCCCCAGAAACGCCGCCAACCCTGCCAGTTGCGCCGCATCCTCTCCCACCGCACAGCGTGCGATCAGCACGGCCACGCCACCCTTCGCCGCATCCAGCAGCAGCGTCGCCAAGGCCGCGCCCTTGTTCCCCGTCCGCAGCACATTGGTCGCGCCGATATTGCCCGATCCAATGCTGCGCAAATCGCCAAGCCCAAGCACCCGCGTGATCACCACGCCAAACGGCACCGATCCCAGCAGATACGCCAGTACGGCCACCACGGCCAAAACCAACGGTGCAGATGTAATCTCTGGCATGTCTTACCCCCGACCTGACTAACCCTGATAAACCGCTTGGCCGCCCACATAAGTTGCCAGCACCTTACCCTCCATCCGGCAGCCGTCAAACGGCGTGTTCTTGGATTTCGAGTGCAATTTGAACCGATCCAGCAGATAGGGCGCATAGGGGTCGAACAGCACCAGATCCGCAGGTGCCCCCACCGAAAGCCGCCCCTGCGGCAAGCCCAGCCGCTTCGACGGGTTCAGCGCCAAAGCCCGGAACAGCGTCGGCAAATCCAACTGCCCGGCATGATACAGCCGCAGCGCGGCGGGCAGCAACGTCTCTAACCCGACAGCGCCCGAGGCCGCTTCCTCAAACGGCAGCCGCTTCGATTCCTCGTCTGCAGGCGTGTGGAACGACCCGATCACGTCGATCAGCCCCTCCGCCACCGCCTGAACCATCGCCATCCGGTCTTCTTCCGACCGCAGCGGCGGGGTGAACTTGAAGAACGTCCGGTAGTCGCCAACATCAATCTCATTCAACGTCAGATGGTGAATCGACACACCCGCCGTTACATCAAACCCATTCGCCTTGGCGCGCTCCAGCGCAGGCAAACTGCGCGCCGTGGTGATCTGATCGACGTGATAGCGCACCCCGGTCATCTCAACGAGGCCCAGATCACGGTCCAGCCCGATCCGCTCCGCCATCGCCGAAACTCCCGGCAACCCGCGCAAACTGGCGAACTTACCGCTCGTCGCCGCCGCCCCCGCCGACAACCCCGGCTCCTGCGGATGCCCGATCACCAACGCGCCCAAAGACCGCGCATAAGTATACGCCCGGCTTAAAGCCTTGGTATCGCTGGAAACCTTGAACACATCGGTAAACGCCACCGCCCCGGCATCCAGCAGAAACCCGATCTCGGTCATCTCATGCCCCGCGCGGCCCTTGGTCAGCGCCGCCATATGCCGGATCCGCACCCGCGCCTCGCCCGCACGTCGGGTCACAAACTCCAACACCTCCGGCGTGTCGATCGAGGGCGTGGTATCCGGCCGCACCACCATCGTGGTGATCCCGCCCGCCGAAGCCGCCAACCCCGCCGAGCGGAACGATTCCTTATGCCGCTCACCGGGTTCGCCAATCTTGACGCCGATATCGACAATACCGGGTGCCAGACAATGCCCACCGCAATCCACCTCGACAGCCCCCGCCGGAGCGTCGCCATCCAGCGCCACAATCACCCCATTGTCGATGGTCAGCGAGCCAATCTCATCGGTGCCCGCTTCCGGGTTGATCAGGCGGGCGTTGGTGAAGTGGAGGGTCATTCTGCATCTCCTGTAGGGCGGGGCTCACCCTGCCATGCCGGCTCAATGCTCATGGCATTGCCCACGCCTCTACCGATCAAAACGCGTGACACAGCCATACCCTCACCCCGCCATCCAAACAAACGCAACCGTGAACACCGCCAGAAACACCAGCACCCCGGTCGCCACCATGCCGCTCATCCGGGCCTCCGACCATTTCCGCTTGGGCTTCTCGCTCATACCAAGCTCCCCACAGCCGCCCGCCCACGCTCGGCCCGCAGATTGCGCGCCAGCAAATCCATGCAGGCCATCCGCACAGCGACACCCATCTCGACCTGATCCTGAATAACGCTGCGGTTGATGTCATCCGCCAACTCGCCGTCAATCTCGACGCCGCGGTTCATCGGCCCCGGATGCATCACAATCGCATCGGGTTTGGCGAACGACAGCTTCTCGGCGTCCAGCCCGTAGCGGTGGTAATATTCCCGCTCGGATGGAATAAACCCGCCGTCCATCCGCTCTTTCTGAAGCCGCAGCATCATCACCACATCGGCGCCCTCAAGCCCCTTGCGCATGTCGTCGTATAACTCGCAGCCAAAGTGCTCGACACCCGAAGGCATCAAGGTTGGCGGCGCAATCAACCGCAACCTATTCTCCATCTTCCCCAGCAAAATCAAATTGCTGCGGGCGACCCGCGAATGCGCAATATCACCGCAAATCGCAATCGTCAGCCGCTGGATCCGCCCCTTCGCCCGCCGAATCGTCAGCGCATCCAGCAAAGCCTGCGTCGGATGCTCATGCCGCCCATCACCCGCATTCAGCACCGCGCAGTTGACCTTAGAGGCCAGCAGGTTCACCGCCCCCGACGCGCCGTGCCGCACCACCAGCAAATCCGGGTGCATCGCATTCAGCGTCATCGCAGTATCAATCAGCGTCTCGCCCTTCTTCACCGAAGACGAGCCAACCGACATGTTCATCACATCCGCACCCAGCCGCTTGCCCGCCAACTCGAAACTGGCTTGCGTGCGGGTTGAGTTCTCAAAGAACATGTTGATCTGCGTCAGCCCCGCCAAAGCATCGGAAGATTTCACCGTGCGGCGGTTCAGATCGACATAGCGATCCGCCAAATCCAGAATGGTGGTGATTTCCAAAGGCGAAAGTTGCTCGATCCCAAGCAGGTGGCGGGCGCGAAAGCTCATCGGCATCTCCAGGGCAGGTTTGCCCGCTTATAGAAACCCCAAGCGCCCCCGGCAAGGCCCGCCCAACACACCTTGTTCCCCCGCTGCAACCCCCATACCCTGCCCGGATGGGAATCGAGCAAGACATCGCAGGCGACTGGCACGCCGCCTTGGCCGCATTGGCGTGGCAGGTCGAGCTTGGCCTGACCGACATCTGCGCAGAAGCGCCGTTGAACCGCTACGACCTACCCGAGCCGATCAAGGCCCCCCCGCCCGCGCCGATCCTCGCAGCCCCGAAAATCACGCCACCGCCGCCAGAACCCGAAACCCCCAACCCCGATGCCGCAATCTTTGAGGCTCGTGCGGCGGCCAGCAACTGCGAAACGCTGGAAGCCCTGCGCGAATCCCTCGCCAGCTTCGAGCATTGCGAACTCAAACGCGGCGCGCGCAATCTGGTGTTCGCCGATGGCAACCCGAACGCCCGCGTGCTGATTCTCGGCGAAGCCCCCGGCGTCGAAGAAGATCGCGAAGGCCGCCCCTTCGTCGGTCGCGCAGGCCAGTTGCTTGACCGCATGTTCGCAGCGATTGGCCTTGCCCGCACCGCGCCAGATCCAAAAACCGCGCTTTACATCACCAATACCCTGCCATGGCGGCCGCCACAAAACCGCGATCCCTCAACCGATGAAATCGGCATGATGCGCCCCTTTGTGGAACGTCACATCGCGCTGGTTAACCCGGATGTCATCGTATTGGTTGGCAACACGCCGCTGCAAACCATCCTGAACACCAAAGGCATTCTGCGGATGCGCGGGATATGGACAGAGGCGCTTGGAAAACCCGTGCTGCCGATGACCCACCCTGCCTACCTGCTGCGCAACCCCGCCGCCAAACGCGACGCATGGGCCGACCTTCTGTCCCTGCAAGCCAGACTACGCGGCTGAGCCCGCCTTGCCTTGAGCAGAACCACCCCTTAGGTCATCCTCTGTGCAAAAAGTATCCCCGCCGGAGGCATCCGCCACCTCAACAAACCCTCACGGCGCAGGACAGCCCGCGATCTCAACCGACCCGCCCGCCCCCAGCACCGTCACCGTCACACCAGAGCGATCCAGAGCAAACGGCGCGCCGTTGCTGGCCACCAGATCCGCCACAGCCGTCAGCCGCCCGCCCGTGCGCGCGCTTTCAGCCTCGCCCACCCAAACGCTGGCATCCGAGGTTTCAAACACCACCGTCTCGGCCCCGCGTTGCGGCAGATCCAGCACCGCAGTCAGCCGCAAGCCGTCGGCAATCGGCGTGAGCTCACAAGAAATCGCCCGCAAGCCCGCAGCCTTGCCTCCCAAAGGCTGCGCCTTCAAAGCCGCCTTGATCGCCGGATCAGCGCCGCCCGCATCCAACACCGCCGTAAGCTGCACCGCCGCAGGCATGCAAATCTTGTTGCACACCCCTAGATCAACCCCCGCCCGCAGCTCCACGGGCTTGGAGGCATCCAGCGGCACCACCTCCAACGGCAACACGACACCTTCCTGATAACCAATCGTCTGCATGCCATTGGTGTGAAACACCACCGGGCTTGGCCAATGCACCCGCACCGATTTGACGTTCACCGACCCCGACCAGTTGAACAACGGCGGAATCCCGGCATCACCGGGGCTGCGCCAATAGGTTTTCCAATCGGGCGCAAGCTGCAAGCGCAGCCCCGCCATGTGATGACCGTTCTGCATCTGCCATCCCGGCAACAGATCGGCCTGCAAGACATCGTCTTGCGTGGTGGCAAGGGCAGGCGCAGCGGCGCTAAGCGCAAGGAACAGGATCTTCAGCATGCCTCCGTCATAAGCAAAGCCCCGCCTTCGGGGAAATCACGATCCGGCGAGAGGCTTGTAACCAAATCCAGCTTTGCCCATCTTGAACCTAACCGGGATGAGGGGCGCGATTCGATGGATCTCTGCGGAAAGCTACTGGTGGCGATGCCCGGCATGGGTGATCCAAGATTTGCACATGCAGTGATCCTTGTCTGCGCCCACACCCCCGAAGGGGCTATGGGTCTGATCATCAACAAGGTTTTGCCCGATATGTCGTTTGGCGGCCTGCTTGAACATCTGAAAATCCCGCTGGGCGAGGACAGCCGCAAAATCGCAGTGCATTTCGGTGGCCCGGTAGAACGTGGGCGCGGCTTTGTGCTGCATTCCCCTGATTACGCGGGCGGCCCTGCGACTTTGCGCATCGAAGGCGGCTATGGCATGACCGCGACGCTGGATGTGCTGGAAGCGATGGCACAGGGGCAAGGCCCGGACAAGGCTCTGCTGGCGCTGGGATACTCCGGCTGGGGTCCGGGGCAGCTTGAGGCCGAAATCACCCGCAATGACTGGCTGACGGTAGAGCCCTCCGAAGCGCTGATCTTCGCCGAAAATGATGCCGCCAAATGGGCCGGTGCCTTACGCGGCATGGGCATCGAACCCCTCAGCCTGTCTGCAACTTCGGGCCGCGCCTGACCGATTTTCGCAGCCGAAAATCGTGCACGAATTCCGCTTCGGAATTCGCCTACTGCTTTGGTTTGTCGTCCCAATCCTTCATCAGAATCCGATTGGCATCGCCGGAAGGGTCGTCAAACTGTTTGGTTTTCATCGCCCAGATAAACGCCAGCAGCCCAACGCCCCCCAGCAGCAGCGACACCGGGATCAGGATTGACAGGATTTCCATGACGTCAACCTCCCCTACTTCAAACGCATCGCGTTCAGCGAGACCGTAATCGACGACAAAGACATCGCCAAGGCCGCGGCCAGCGGAGTCGCAGCCCCCATCAACGCCAAAGGCACCGCAATCACGTTATAGGCGGCGGAAATCCCGAAATTTTCCACCATGCGCCGTGTCGCTTGCCGCGCAATCCGCGTAGCATCGCCAATCGCCGCCATATCCTGCCCCAGAAGCACGATATCCGAAGCCGTGCGCGCTGCATCCAGCGCGGTTGCAGGCGAGATCGACACATGCGCCGCTGCCAGCGCGGCCGTATCGTTCAGCCCGTCACCCACCATCAGCACTCGCCGCCCTTCGGCGGTCAAAGCGCGCACCAGCGCCACCTTTTCAGCAGGCAAAGCCCCCGCCACCCAATCGACAATCCCCAACCGTGCGGCCAATTCCCCCACCGCCCCCGGCACATCGCCCGAGATCAGCTTGATCTGCTTGCCCTGCGCCTTCAGCGCTGCAATCGCAACCTCGGCCCCCGGACGCAAACTGTCGGCAAAAGCAAACGCATGGGTCTGATCGCCCGCGCGCAAGTAAGTCGCCGTCACCGCCAACGCCTCTGCCCCGCACCAGTCCGCCCGACCCAGCCGCACAGCCTGTCCCTGCCACACACCTTCGACGCCATAGCCCGGCACCTCGCGCAGATCAGAAACCTCTGCCGCCGCAAGTCCCTGCGCCCGCACTGCCGCAGCCAAGGCCTGCGCCAATGGATGCGATGACCCTGCCGCCAATGCCGCCGCCACTTGCTGCGCAGCCACCGGATGCGAGCCCAAATCCACCACCTCTGGCGCGCCCATCGTCAGCGTGCCGGTCTTGTCGAACACCACAGTATCCACCTGCGCCAACCGCTCCAGCGCCGTGCCATGCTTGATCAGCAGCCCCTTGCGGAACAACTTTCCAGAGGCCGCCGTCACCACCGCAGGTACCGCCAACCCCAAAGCACAGGGGCAGGTGATGATCAGCACCGCCGCCGAAATGTTGATCGCAAAGCGCAGATCGCCCCCGGTCGCCCACATCCAATAGCCAAAAGCGCTGAACGACAGGATATGCACCAAGGGCGAGTAATACCGCGCCGCGCGTTCCGCCAGCGTGGTGTATTTGGTCTTGGCACTCTCGGCCACCGCCACCAAATCCGCCATGCGGTGTAGGCTCGAATCCCGTCCCGCCGCCGTCACCCGCAGCGTCAAAGGCCCGGTCAGATTGACCTCACCCGCCGCCACAACCATCCCCACACCGGCAAACACCGGCAGGCTTTCCCCGGTCAGCAGACTGCGATCCACCTCCGACGCGCCGACCTCGACCACGCCATCCACCGGCATCCGCCCCCCCGGACGCACCCGCACCAGATCGCCGACCGCCACCTCGGAAATCGCCCGCACCACCTCGACACCGTCGACCAGCACCGAGGCCCGAGGCACCTCCAGCGCTGCCAGTTCCTCGGCAGCCGAGCGTGCCACCGCCCGCGTGCGGTGGTCCAGATACCGCCCCAGCAGCAGGAAAAAGCACAGCATCACCGCCGCATCGAAATAGGCGTGATGCCCGGATTTGATCGTCTCGAACAACGAGATCGACGATGCCAGCACCAAGGCCAGCGAGATCGGAAAATCCATCCCAAGCCGCCCCACCTTCAGCCCCGCCCAAGCTGAACGAAAGAATGGCTGGCCACAAAAGATCACCGTCGGCACCGCAATCGCCGCCGAAATCCAGTGGAACATATCGCGCGTGGCACCTTCCGCCCCCGACCACACCGCCACCGACAACAGCATCACGTTCATCATCGAGAAGAACGCCACGCCCAGCCGCATCAGCAACTCGCGGCCCTGCTTGTCGGTCTCGGTTGCGGACAGCAACCCCGCATCCAGCTCATGCGCCTCATAGCCGACGCCTGCCAGCACCGCGACCAGATCCGCCGCCGTCACATCTGCTGCGGCATCCACCGAAACCCGCTTCATCGTCAGGTTCACCCGTGACGATGTCACCCCCGGCACCGCGGCCAAAGCACTTTCCACGGTCGAGATACAGGCCGCGCAATGCGCAGCGGGCAGCGACAGCATCAACCGCCCGCGCGCAGCCACCTGCGCCTGTTCCTGCGCCAAGGGGGCCACGACGCAGGCCGGACAGGCCGCCATTCCACCCCGCTCGAAGCTGTGCTGCGGCTCTGCCACGCCCATGATCTAGCCTTTCACAAACAGGTTCAGCCGCTGTTGGAACAGCACACCATCGCCCGAGCGTGCCGTCACATGCAGCATCCACTTGCCCGGATCCAATTTGGCAGGTGCTACATAAACCCCGCCTTCATAGATGAACTGCGGCGCGGAATCGTCGCGGGCGACCGTCACGCGGCCCAGCAAAACCTTCAACCCTTCAACCACCAGCGGCTTGCCCGCGGCATCGGTGAAGGCAAGCTCGAGCTTTTGCTTTTCGCCGTCATAGCTAGGCAGCAGCGTCCAGCCCAGCGCCAGTTGCGCCTGCCGATCCGCGTCAAACGTCTGACTCGCGACATAAGAGTTTTTGACCTCAAGCCCCGGAAACGTGCTGATCGCCTTGTAAGCCATCAGCAAATTCACCGCGATGATCACGCCAAACGCCGCCACCGTGAAGGCCAGCACATGCCAGCCCTTGATCTCGCGCACTTCAGCTTCGGCCATCTCAGTCGCCCTTCCCGTTGAACACTGTGTCCAGATGCACCCGATCATTGCCCGGTGTTGCTTCTGTCCCAAGATCCTGAATCCAGAACCGCAGATCGGTGCGTGCAGCTTCTGCCCCCAACGAATTGGCAGGTGCCGTGACGAAAAGCCTCTGGGTCTTGGTTGCATTGGCAGGCACCAGAACATTCAACCCCGGCTCGCCATCCAAGGTCAGCAGAAACCCTGCATCCGAGGTCGCCGCAAAGGTGAACAAACGGTCCTCGCCATGTTTGTTGCGCAGCCGCAGATCATAGGTGTTGCGGATCGCGCCATCCGAAAGCGTCACAAACATCGGATTGCGCACCGGGGTGACGCTGACGTCGATCGAAGCCCGCAGGAACAAAGCCACCACCAGCGCTATGCCAATCCCGGCCCACAACACGGTATACATCACCGTTCTGGGCCGGAACACATGGCTCCAGACCGATTTCGCAGGTTGGCCCGCACGTTCACGGGTTTCATCCGTCAGGGCCAGATAGCTGATCAGGTTCAATGGCTTGCCGATCTTCGCCATCGTATCGTTGCAGGCGTCAATACACAGGCCACAGGTGATGCAGGCCATCTGCTGCCCGTCGCGAATATCAATCCCCATCGGACAGACATTCACACAAGCCATACAGTCGATGCAGTCGCCATTGCCTTCCACGCTGGCCTTGCCGCGCGGCTCGCCGCGCCAGTCGCGATAGCCAATCGTCAGCGTATCCTCATCCACCATCGCCGCCTGAATGCGCGGCCAGGGGCAGGCGTAAATGCAAATCTGCTCGCGCGCGAAGCCACCGAAGACGAAGGTGGTCGCCGTCAGAATCGCCATTGTCGTGTAGGCGACCGGATGTGCAGTACCGTGGATCAGATTCTGGAACAACGTCGGCGCATCGGTGAAATAGAACACCCAAGCCCCACCCGTGGCGAGGCCGATCAACAGCCAGACGCTCCATTTCACCAGCCGCTTGCGCAGCTTTTCCAAAGTCCATTTCTGCCGATGCAAACGCACGCGGGCATTGCGGTCGCCCTCAATCCAACGCTCGACCAGAATGTAAAGATCGGTCCACACCGTTTGCGGGCAGGCATAGCCACACCACACCCGCCCCGCAGCGCTGGTGAACAAAAACAGCCCCAGCCCCGCCATGATCAGCAGGCCCGCGACGAAATAGAACTCGTAGGGCCAGATTTCGATCATGAAGAAGAAAAACCGCCGATTGGCAATGTCGACCAGCACCGCCTGATCCGGCAGGCTTGGCCCACGATCCCAGCGCAGCCAAGGCGTGATGTAATACACGCCCAGCATCAGCCCCATCAGCCACCATTTTAGCGTGCGGAACGTGCCTTTGACCCGGCGCGGAAAGATCGGCTCGCGGGCGGCGTACAGGCTGGTCGGTTGGGTGTCGGGATTGGTCACGGAACTCTCCGGTGGGCTGGGACTGTGTCCCTCTATGCGCCCCGCCCCCCGGCCCGACCTTGACCTGAATCAATCCCGCATCCGAAATACAGCTTCAGCCTGCGACCCTTTGTCAGCCCTATCCCCGCCCACTCGCGGCCTGCTTCAGCAACCAATCGCAAAAATGCTGCAAGGATGGCCGCAAAATTCCCGGCCGTGTCACCAGAAAATAGCCCTCACGGCCATGATCTTCGTGCAACAGCCGCAACCGCCCCGCCGCCAGATCGGCCTCCATGAACGCCCGGACCGAGATCGCCACACCCTGCCCATCGCGCGCCGCATCCAAAAGCAGCGTGCCCGGCATCGAAAGCATCCCCGCCCCCACCGCCCGCTGCAAACCATGCTTGTCCAGAAACGCCGTCGCCTCGGATGTGCCCAACTCTTGCAACCACGGCAATTTCGCAAGGTCAGCCAGCGTTGACGCCGCCCCCTCCGGCACCAGCTTGGGCGAGGCCACCACCACCACGCCCGAGCGCAGCAACAACCGCGATACCAACCCCACCCAATCGCCATTGCCATAGCGAATGCCCAGATCGGCCTCACGACCAATGTCGCGCGCCTCGGCCGTCGGGTCGATCATCAGATCAATCCCCGGATGCCGGGCTCGGAAATCCGCCAGCCGCGGCAACAGCCACCCCGCCGCGAAGGTCGAGGTCGTGGTGATCCGCAACACCCGCGCGGCATCTGCCCCGGTCAGGTCTTCAATCGTGCTGGCAATCGCGGCAAAGCTGCCTTGCAGCGTCTCGGCCAGCCTGCGCCCTTCCGGCGTCAGCCCCAACCGCCGCCCGCCACGTTCCACCAAGGCCAACCCCAGATGTGCCTCCAGCGCCCGAATTTGCTGGCTGATCGCCGCATGAGTCACCCCAATCCGCGCCCCAGCCTCTTCAAGCCCACCGGCTTGAGCAAAGGCAGAAAACGCCCGCAAAGCCGAAAGCGGAGGCATCTGTCGCCAATCTGTCATGAAAGACCACCTTACATGAAAACATTGTTGTTGAGTGGATTTACGGGGCAATATTGGCGATATTACTTACATGAAGCAACCCATACGAGGCCACCATGTTAGGAATTCTTGCAGCCGCTTTCGGCGTCGCCACCCGCACCCATCATCCCAGTGCGCCGCAGATCGACAACCGCACCAGCCGCGAAAAGCTGGCCGCACAACGCCGCTGGGACGATGAATATTTCTGGCAGGGCCGCAGCGGCACCCCCGGCGATGGCTACGGTCGCTGAATGCTTTGGCCAAAATGAAACCGCCCCCAGCGTGAACCGGGGGCGGTGTTGTCAACTGGTAAGCAGATTTACTCGCCACCACCCAGACTGTGCACATAAGTCGCCACAGCCCGGATTTCATCCTCCGACAACTTGTCAGCCCAAGCCGGCATCACGCCATAGCGCGCTTTGGTGATCGTCTCGGTCAAAGTCGCCGCATCGCCGCCATACAGCCAGATCGCATCCGTCAGGTTCGGCGCGCCCAGGTCGCGGATGCCCTTACCATCTTCAGCGTGACACGACGCGCAGTTGTCAGTGAACAGCACAGCCCCCGGTGTCGCCAAAGCCGCATCATGGTCCTGACCCGAGATTTGCAGCACATATTGCACCACTTGCCCGATCTGGTCGTTGTCCAGAATGCCATCAACGCCAAACGCCGGCATCTGGGACAACCGCGCATCGTCGTCGCTGGTGTTGCGAATGCCATGCGCGATGGTGGTATGGATCGCGGTCATATCGCCACCCCACAGCCAGTCATTGTCCAACAGGTTCGGATAACCCTTGCCCTGCACACCCGCAGCACCCGATCCGTGGCACTGCGCGCAGTTGTTCTTGAACACCGAGGCCCCGGCCGACACGGCAAAGGTCTTCAGCTCGTCATTGCCGGGAATAGTCGCCAGATCCGCCGCCACCAGTTTGGCCTTGATCGGCGCATTGGCATCGTCGAACCGCTTGATTTCAGCCACCACATCAGCGCGTTGATCCGATCCGATCACACCCTGCGTCACCCCCGAAATCAACGGCCAGGCCGGATAGGCGATCGTATAGCCGATCCCCCAGATGATCGTCAGATACAGCACCCACAGCCACCAACGCGGCATCGGGTTGTCATATTCCTGAATACCGTCCCAGACATGGCCAGTCGTTGGCACCTCACGCGGGGCCTGCTTCACTTGCTTGGCGCACATGGTTTACGCCTCCTCGGTTTGCCGGGCGTCCGCACTGCGCAGATCGCGCAGCTCAGACCCTTGGGCGGGTTTCTTGTCATGGCGGAAGATCGAGTTGGCGATGTCGTCATGCACCGGGCGCGAGCCCGGACGCCAGGCCCAGACAAACACGCCCAGAAACACCAGTGTCAGGAACAACAGCATCCAACTGTCGGCGAACTCACGCAAAAGGCTGTAGGTATCCATCTTGCCCTCCTAGCGATTCGGGTCGGGGATGAAGGTCGAGAAATCGACCATCGTGCCCAACACCTGCAAATAGGCCACCATCGCATCCATCTCGGTCAGCGCAGGCGAGCCATCGAAGTTTGACACCACAACCTTGCCATAGCGCGCCTCAAGCCCCGAGGTATCGGCGTTCGGGTCGGCCTGCGCGGCAAAGTCCAGCTTGGCATTGGCCAAATCGTCATCAGTATAGGGCACGCCCACCATCCGATGCGTCGCCATGATACCTTCGATGTATTTGCCGTCGATTTCGGCATCCGACAGGAAACCATATTTCGGCATCACCGATTCCGGCACCACCGCCTGCGGATCCATCAGGTGATCCACATGCCAGGCGTCAGAATATTTGCCGCCCACTCGTGCCAGATCCGGCCCGGTGCGCTTGCTGCCCCATTGGAACGGATGGTCATACATCGACTCGGCGGCCAATGAGTAATGGCCATAGCGCTCTACCTCGTCGCGCATCGGGCGGATCATCTGGCTGTGACAGTTGTAGCAACCCTCACGGATGTAGATATCCCGCCCCGCCAGTTCCAGCGGCGTGTAGGGGCGAACCCCTTCCACCTTTTCAATGGTGTTCTGCAAGTAGAACAGCGGTGCGATTTCGACGATGCCGCCGATGGTCACCACCAACAGGCTCAGCACCATCAGCAACGTCGCATGGGTCTCAATCTTTTTGTGTTTGTCGAGAAAAGCCATTTCCATGCCCTCCGGTTATTCAGCGGGAACGGCGTTGTTCGCGTTGATCGCAGCCCTTGAAGGCTGTGCGCGCACCGTCATCCACAGGTTAAAGGCCATGATCAGCGCACCGACGAGGAACATCCCACCGCCAAGCCCGCGCACCACATACATCGGGAACTTCGCCGCAACCGTGTCCGAGAACGCGTTGACGAGGAAACCGTTGGCATCGACTTCGCGCCACATCAGGCCCTCCATGATGCCGGTCACCCACATCGAGCTTGCGTACAGAACGATGCCAATCGTTGCCAACCAGAAGTGCCAGCTGACCAGTTTCAGGCTGTAGAGCCCGTCACGGTTCCACAAACGCGGCGTCAGGAAGTACAGCGCGCCAAAGGTGATCATGCCGTTCCAGCCCAAAGCGCCAGAATGCACATGGCCAATCGTCCAGTCGGTGTAGTGCGACAGGCTGTTGACCGCCTTGATCGACATCATCGGGCCTTCAAACGTGCTCATGCCGTAGAAGCCGATCGAAACCACCATCATCCGAATGATCGGATCGGTGCGCAGCTTGTCCCATGCGCCTGAAAGCGTCATCAGACCGTTGATCATGCCACCCCAGGACGGCATCCACAGGATGATCGAGAACACCATGCCCAAGGTGCCTGCCCATTCCGGCAAAGCGGTGTAGTGCAAGTGGTGCGGGCCAGCCCAGATATACAGGAAGATCAGCGCCCAGAAGTGGACGATCGACAGTTTGTAGCTGTAGATCGGCCGCTCGGCTTGCTTGGGCACGAAGTAGTACATCATGCCAAGGAAACCTGCGGTCAGGAAGAAGCCCACCGCGTTATGGCCATACCACCACTGCGTCATCGCATCTTGCACGCCCGAGAATACCGGAACCGATTGCGAAGACAGGATGCTCACCGGGATCGCCATGTTGTTGACAAGGTGCAGCATCGCCACGGTGATGATCATCGACAGCAAGAACCAGTTGGCAACGTAGATATGCGGTTCTTTGCGCTTCCACAGAGTGCCCATGAACACCAGCAGGAAGGCAACCCAGACAATCGTGATCCAGATATCGATATACCAGACCGTCTCAGCGTATTCCTTACCTTGGGTGCCCCCGGTGATATACGAGGTCGCCGCCAGCACGATCATCAACTGCCAGCCCCAGAACACGAACCAGCCCAGATTGCCGCCCCACAGCCGCGCGCCACAGGTGCGCTGCACGATGTAGAACGCGCTCATGATCAGCGCGTTACCACCAAAGGCGAAAATCACCGCGCTGGTGTGCAGCGGACGCAGACGGCCAAAGTTCAGCACGCCTTCGGTGATATTGCCCAAATTCAGCGACGGAAACGCCAGCTGAAACGCGATCACCACACCAACCAGAAACCCCACGACACCCCAGAAGGTCGTCGCAATCACCCCGGCACGCACCACGCCGTCCATATATTCATTTGCCGGATGCACCCGCACCTCGCCCACATGCCGGATCTCCCACAGAAAGGTGAGAGAAGCGGCAAGCATGACGACGACTGCGTTCACCATATACGGCAGATCATGCGCGAAATTGGCCGCGATCGCGGCCAGAACCGCGACCGTGCCAAGCACGATCAGTTTAACGTAATCCCACATTTTGCGTCCCTTCGACTTGCTCCGGTCCGCTGCTTTATCCGACTAACAGAGTCCGACTCAGACCACGGCCAACGCTTTTGACTGCTCCGCTTCTGGCAGTCCGGGCCGGGGCGGGCCTTGATCCATATCAACAAGCCCCTATCTTAAGTTGATCGAGGTCAAGGCGGTGCACTGTGCCGCAAGCCATAGTCGCACCATGACACCACCCAAAAGGGAGACCGTGTGATGGACTACAAAACGATTCTGACCGTTGTGACCAATGCCGCCGATGCCAAGATGGCGATCAGCGCCGCAGCAAGGCTCGCCCGCGCGCAGGATGCACATCTCGACGTGCTGGTGCTTGGCGTGGATCGCACGCAAATGGGCTATTCCTACATTGGCACTGGCGCCGTTCTGATGCAGGTCGGCATCGACCGTGCTGAAACCGACGCAAAGGCGCTGGAGGTCGAGGCCCGCGCCGCTTTGGCCGCCGAAGGCCCCGATCTGCGTTATGGCTTGGAAACCGTGGTCACGCAGCTTGGTGCGCTGACCGATCTCGTCGCATCCCGCGCCCGTTTCGCCGATCTGGTCGTGCAACCCCGCCCCTATGGCACCGGTGCCGTCGCCGATTCCGAAGCCGTGGTCGAGGCCGCGCTGTTTGACGGTAAAGCTCCAGTTCTGGTGCTGCCAGCCACCGGCTTGGGCAAATACACCCAGCCCAAGCGCATTGTGCTGGCCTGGAACCAAAGCGCCGAGGCGATGACCGCCGCGCGCCGCGCCCTGCCGTTCCTGAAATGCGCAGACAGCGTCAACATCACCGTGGTTGATCCTCCGGCGCAGGGCGAGGAACGCTCGGATCCCGGCGGAATGCTGTGCCAGCTGCTGACGCGCCACGGTGTCCATGCCGAGGTTTCGGTGCTGGCCCGCAGCATGTCGCAAGTCTCGGACGTGCTGACCCGCCATGCCCGTGACCAGAATGCCGACATGCTGGTGATGGGGGCCTATGGCCACTCACGCCTGCGCGAAGCCATTCTGGGCGGCGCCACCCGCAACATGCTGGAACATACCGAAATCCCGGTGCTGATGGCGCATTAAAGCGTTTCGCGAAGCCTTAACCCGCTCTGGCACAAACTCTGGCACAAAGAAAAACCCCGGCCACTTGGACCGGGGTTTTTCTCATCTGAAAGGTATCAACGACGGATATCGTCGTCTTCATCCTCGTCATCATCATCGCCATGCGGCAGGTTGAAGAAGCTGTCGGCATCCGAGAAATCGGCGGGCTTTTCTTCCTGCTCTTCGCGGGTGAACTGCGCCAGACCCGACGGCATCTTCGCCTCGGTATCCATCCCCAGCGATTGCTCGGTCGAGACCAGCTTGCGCCGCTCGTCATCCGTCATCACAGAACCTTCAGCCGCCTTCTTGCGCACCGCCGCCTGTACCGCAGTGTCCAGCTCGGACTGTTTGCACAGGCCCAAAGCCACCGGGTCAATCGCGGTGATATTGTTGATGTTCCAATGCGTCCGCTCACGAATGGCCTGAATCGTCGGCTTGGTGGTGCCGACCAGCTTGCCAATCGCGCCATCCGACAGTTCCGGATGGAACTTCACCAGCCACAGGATCGAGGCCGGACGGTCCTGCCGTTTTGAGAGCGGCGTATAGCGCGGCCCACGGCGCTTTTCTTCGCCAACAGCGCTGGCATTGAACTTCAGCTTCAGCTTGTACAGCGGGTCTTTCTGACCGCGCTCAATCTCGATCGCATCCAACTGGTTGTTGCTGACCGGATCGAAACCCTTCACCCCGGTCGCCACATCGCCGTCGGCAATGCCCTGAACTTCCAACTCGTGCATCCCACAGAACTCCGCCACTTGGCGGAAGGTCAGTGTGGTGTTGTCCACCAGCCAAACGGCGGTCGCTTTAGACATCAGGGGGCGAGACATAGCGCAATCCTCTACAGCAATGCCCGCGAGCAGGCGGGACTTTACAAATCTCCCCCGAGCCGGGAAAACGGCTGCGACCGTAGCCGCGAAGTTTTCGTTTTCAGGGAATTCTCGGCCCATATACTGCGGTTTTCGGCAAAGGGGAAGTGGTAATGCGTCTGCTCTGGTTGGTGATCGCAGCGATTTATCTGGGCCCAATTCTGTTGAACAGCCCCGCGCGGGCCGACGGCGAAAAGGCCGGTGACTTCGACTATTACGTCATGTCGCTGGGCTGGTCGTCAAACTGGTGCGCGCTGGAAGGTGACACCCGCCGCGATCCGCAATGCGACGCCGGGCGTGGCTTCACCTGGACGCTGCACGGCCTGTGGCCGCAATACGAATCCGGCTATCCCAGCTATTGCCGCACCGTGCAGAACGACCCCAATCGCAGCGACTCCGCGCAAATGGCCGACATCATGGGCGGCGCAGGCCTCGCCTTCTACCAATGGAAGAAACACGGCCGCTGCTCCGGCCTTTCCGCCAAATCCTATTACTCTACGATGCGCAAAGCCTACAAATCCGTGGCAATCCCGCCGATCTTCGCCAAAATCACCAAAGACCTGAGCGTGCCCGCCACCGTGATCGAAGACGCCTTTGCCGAAGCAAACCCCGGCATCGCCCGCGACCAGATGACCGTCACCTGTCGCCAAGGCATGATCCAGGAACTTCGGATTTGCCTGACAAAAGACCTGGAGCCCCGCCGCTGCGGCGCGGATACGATCAAGGATTGCACGTTGAAAGATGCGGGGTTGGAGGCGGTGCGGTAGGTAAACGTCCTACTTTCCAAGCTTAACTCGGGGGCATCACGCCTGCGCCAGACGCCCTTTGAACCAAAGCACCAACGCCTCAAAATCCATCTCGCCACTTGCGACAGCAACAACCAAGTCATCCACGGGTTCATCGTCTGGGATATTCAAATAATAGTTGCTGCGATCAATCAAAAGCTCGACCAACAACCAAGCTGTCCGTTTATTGCCATCAACAAATCCGTGGTTGCCAACGACACTATGCAAAAGCGCAGCCGCTTTCTTGGCAAGCGGCCTGTGATAGCCAGAATACGGTCGCGCAATCGCGGATTCGATCAAATGCAAACTCGTCACACCATCTCGACCGCCATAGGTCAATGCCTCATCATGCGCTGTGATAGCGTCGGCCAAAGTCACCCTGTAATGACGACTACCGATCTTTCAACCGCTTCAACGCATCTTTGCGTTTGGAAGAAGCGTCCTTAACGACTGCGGCTGATTTCGCACTTTGAAAAGTCGTGCCCTCAGACGTGACCACTTCAATGAAGCGCCCGCTTTGCGCATCACGCTTAACCCAGCCGCCTTTGACGGGTGTCGTAATCGGGTTAGCTCGCATATTTTCACCCAAAACCGTCTATCGCCACTGATCAGCTTAGCGCAGATTTATGAATTAACCTGAAATTTTCAAAGCCAATTCAACAAAAACTTTTAGGTAGTTGTAAGGGCAGGCTGCACCCTTACTTCTTGTTCTTCTCTGCCGCTGCCTTCAGACGTGCCACCAGTTCTTCCTTGCTGGCCTTGCCGCCGGTTGCCGATTTCTCAGCGCCCAAGCCCTTGCCAACATGGTGCTTCGGCACGTTCTTGTCGCCCTTGGGATTGCCCGATTTGCCATAATCCATCGTAAAGCCTCATATCCAACTTGTGTTGCCCCGGTCATGCCCGAATCCAGCGCATCCCGCAACCCACAGCGAAAACCTCAAGCCCACTTGAACATCTGCCCCCAAACCACGCCCAAGCAGCCTGATCTTGGCCATAAGACATCCTCGCAAGGCACCTTAGGTCAAACTGGCGCAAAAGTTAACAAAACCTTAAATCCACCAATCTAACACATTGACAAACCTAAGATAAATTTTGTCCCGAGTTGGGACCGCCCTAAATCAGCCCCTCACCCGCAAACAAATCCGCCAAATTCGCCTCTGGCCGCGCCCCGAAATGCCCGATCACCTCAGCCGCCGCCACGCAGCCCATCCGCCCGGAAATCTCAAGCGACCGCCCCGTCGCCATCCCATACAGGAACCCCGCCGCGAACTGATCGCCCGCCCCGGTCGCATCCACCGGCACCACCCGACGCACCGGAACCACGGCCCGCTCGTCACCCCGAATGACGATCACCTCATCGCCCGACCGCGTGCAAACCACCAGCCCCGCATCCCCAGCGGCCAGCTTCAACGCCGCATCCAGATCGGTCTGATACAGGCTCGACCATTCATGCTCGTTGCCGATCACATAATCCAGATCCTTCACCAGCCGCCGGAACTCACCGCGATGCCGGTCCACACAGAACGGGTCCGACAGCGCAATCCCCGCCTGCCCCCCCGCCGCCTGACACAGCTTCGCCGCCCGCTCAAACGCCTGCATCCCTTTCGGCTTGTCGTAGAGATAGCCCTCCAGAAACAGCACCGCCGCCTGCCCCGCCACCTCATCCGACACGTCCTCTGGCCCGAGTTCCGAGGAAATCCCCAGATAAGTGTTCATCGACCGCTCCCCATCCGGGGCCACGAAGATCATTGACCGAGACGTCGGCAATTCCCCCCCCGCAACCGGCGCGTTGACGAAATCGGTGCCCCCCGCTGCCATCGAAGACGCATAGAACCGCCCCAAAGCATCATCATGCACCCGGCCAATGAACGCCGTGGTCAGCCCCAGATTGCCCAGACCCGCCAGAGTATTCGCCACCGACCCACCCGGCGCCTGCACCCGCCCCGCCATCGCCGCATACAAAAGCTCGCCGCGTTCGCGCTCGACCAGCTGCATGATGCCCTTTTCGATGCCCATCATCTCAAGGAAACTGTCATCCGCCTGCGCGAACACATCGACAATAGCATTGCCGATGCCGACAACCTGATAGCGTTTCATAGGTTTTTTTCCTCGTACAAGCAGTCATCGACAATCGGGCAGATGCCGCATTTGGGTTTGCGCGCGATGCAGATATACCGCCCGTGCAGGATTAGCCAGTGATGTGCATGGCGCTGAAATTCCGCTGGCACATTGTCTTCAATCGCGCGCTCCACCGCCGTCTCATCTTTCCCCGGCGCGATGCCCGAGCGATTGCCCAACCGGAAGATATGCGTGTCCACCGCCTGCGAAGGCTGGCCGAACCACATGTTCAACACAACATTCGCCGTCTTGCGTCCGACCCCTGGCAACGACACCAAAGCGGCGCGGCTGGAAGGCACTTCGCCGCCGAAGTTATCAAGCAAAAGTCGTGACAGCTTGATCACGTTCTTCGCTTTGTTGCGGAAAAGTCCGATGGTCTTGATATGCTCAATCAGGCCATCCTCGCCCAAAGCCAGCATTTTGGCGGGCGTGTCGGCGATGGCAAACAGCTTGCGCGTCGCCTTGTTCACCCCCACGTCGGTCGCCTGCGCCGACAGGGCAACCGCCACCACGAGGGTAAAAGCGTTGGTATGTTCCAACTCGCCCTTCGGCTCGGCCTCCAAAGCTTGGAACCGGGTAAAGATGCGCTGCATGGCGGGGTAATCGAGCTGACGTGTCATAGCCCCGATATGCCCCAGCGCGCCCAACCCGGCAAGCATAAGCGCAGGAATCGGGTCGCGAATACCTGCCAGCGCCCTTATCTTGTGCGTAAGGAGACCGCTATGACCGATCAATCCAGCTATCATTACGCCGTCATTGCCCGCGCGTTGAAGATCATCGACGAAGGCGGGCCGAGCCTTAGCCTCGACGACCTTGCAGGGCAAATGGGCATGAGTGCCGCGCATTTTCAGCGCACGTTTTCGCAATGGGTCGGCGTCAGCCCGAAACGCTATCAGCAATACCTGACGCTGGATCACGCCCGCCGTCTTCTCGCCGACCGCTTCACCGTGCTCCAAACCGCCCATGCGGCGGGGCTGTCGGGCGGCGGCCGGCTGCACGACTTGTTCCTGACATGGGAGGCCATGAGCCCCGGTGACTATGCCACCGGCGGCGCGGGTTTGGTGATCCGCTGGGGATATTTCCAAACCCCATTCGGTGAGGCTTTGGTGATGGCGACGGATCGCGGCATCTGTGGGCTTGGCTTTACCGAGGAATTTGGTCGCGACTGGTCAATGACAGACCTGACCGCGCGCTGGCCACATGCAACCTATGTCGAAGATCAAAGCATTGCGCCGCTGGTCAATGAAGCGATGGCGGGACGGTCCGCCCGACTGCATCTGATCGGCGCGCCGTTTCAGCTGAAGGTGTGGGAGGCCTTGTTGCAGATACCCTCGGGCCACGTCACCACCTATTCCGAACTGGCGGGGGCTGTCGGCCACCCGACGGCGCAGCGGGCAGTTGGGACGGCAGTAGGGCGCAATCCGATCAGTTTCTTGGTGCCCTGCCACCGTGCCCTGCGCAAATCGGGGGGCTTGGGCGGCTATCACTGGGGGCTTCCGGTCAAGCGGGCGATCCTCGCATGGGAATCGGCACGCGAGGATGCAAGGGTCTGATCCGAGCTTTAGGCCATTCTTTCACATCTGCGCGATAAATTGCCAATCCAGCGTGGGAACCATGCCCCCCGATGCGCGTTGCTGTATATGGATGTTCGAGGCCGAAGCGGCCCACCCAGCAGATTAGAGGCAGCTATGAAGTTCAAGTCCCCCGTTATCATCTCCACCGTCGCGCTATTGGCGCTGACCGCCTGCGTCAATCCTGACGCTTATCCGAATGACCCGAATGCGCGCGCGAAAAACGGCGCCATTGTTGGCGGTCTTTTGGGCGCTGTCGCGGGCGGCACCAGCAAAGGTGACGACCGTCTGGCGAAAGCCGTGATCGGTGGCGCTTTGGGTGCGGCCGTTGGCGGTGCGATCGGCTCCAGCCTTGACGCGCAAGCGGCTGACCTGCGCGGTTCGCTTTCCTCGAACGTATCGGTCACCAACAATGGCCAATATCTGGTTGTGAACATGCCGCAAGACGTGCTGTTCGCCAGCGACAGCGCCACACTGCGCTCGGACTTGACCGCCGACCTGCGCGCCGTGGCAGCTTCGCTGAACCGCTACCCGAACTCGACGATCGAAGTCATCGGTCACACCGACAACACCGCTTCGGCGGCCTATAACCAAGACCTGTCACAACGCCGCGCGTCGGCGGTGGCCAACGTGCTGCGTGACAGCGGCGTGCCGGGTGGCCGTATCGCGGCCTATGGCCGTGGCGAGGATCAGCCGATTGCGTCAAACCTGTCGGCTTCGGGCCGTGCGCAGAATCGTCGCGTGGAAATCATCATCCGCCCGACCAAGTAAGCTCGCAGAATTTGCACAATGGGCCGGGGGAAACCTCGGCCCATTGTCATTTCGGCCTTTGTGATTGAGACACCGCTGGATTGGTCATATATTTGCACCAATCAGCCGGAGCCTCACATGCCCTTCCTCAAGATCGACGCGGAAAAACTGTCGCAATCCGTGGTGCAGCAGATCGAACTGCTGATCCTGCGCGGCATTCTGCGTCCTGGTGAGCGTCTGCCCTCCGAGCGCGAGTTGTCGGAACGCATGGGCGTGTCGCGGCCCAGTCTGCGCGAAGCTGTGGCTGACTTGCAGACACGCGGCCTGCTTTCCAGCCGCCCCAATGCCGGGATTTTCGTGGCCGAGGTGCTGGGATCTGCATTTTCGCCTGCGCTTGTCGGCTTGTTTTCCGCGCATGAGGAAGCAGTGTTCGATTATCTGGACTTTCGCCGCGATATGGAGGGCTTGGCGGCAGAACGCGCCGCACGGCTGGGGTCAGACACTGATCTGGCGGTGATCGCCGCGATTTTCGCCAAGATGGAGGCCGCCCACGCCAAGCGCGACCCTTCGGACGAAGCCGAACTTGACGCGAATTTTCACATGGCAATCATTGAGGCCAGTCATAACGTGGTGATGCTGCACATGATGCGCGCCATGTATGATCTGCTGCGGCAGGGGGTGTTTTACAATCGGCAAGTGATGTTCAAGAACCGACTGACCCGTGATCACCTGCTGGACCAGCACCGCGCCATCAAAACCGCCATTCAAGCGCGCGATCCGATAGCGGCGCGGGAGGCAGTGGCGGCCCATCTGGGGTTTGTCGAAGCCGCTATGGCCGATCAGATCAAAGCCAGCCGGAACGAAGCAATTGCGCGTCAGCGCCTGCACCACGAGCAATCGAAATAGGCTGTTAAAATGAAAAAGCCCGGTGCGAACACCGGGCCTTTCCTGATATTTCCCACAAGCTTAGTGGAACTTGGAGTCAATCGTGGCAATCGCCGCATCAATCGAAGCCGAAGCGGTTTCCGCAGTTGCCTGCTTGGCCAACACTTCGCCCGCCGCAGCCACCGCCACCGAAATCGCGCTTTCGCGGACTTGGCGAATCGCTGAAGCTTCTGCCGAAGCGATCTGCTCTTCAGCCGCAGCCAGACGGCGCGCGATCGAGTCTTTCAGATCGGCCTTGGCCTGCTTGGCAGCAGCCTCAGCCTCTTCCTTGGCGGAGGTGATGATGCGGGCGGATTGCTCCTGCATCTCCAGCTTTTTGGCATCGTAGGATGCCAACAGCGCCTTGGCTTCGTCGCGCAGCGCCCTGGCTTCATTCAGATCGGCTTTGATCTGTGCAGCGCGGGCGTCCAGTATTGCGGCAACCTTGCCCGGCACGCCGAACTTCAGCAACACGCCGACGAAGACTATAAAGGCCAGCAGCACCACGAAGTTGGTGTTGTGCAGCGAGAAGAACGGGCCACCTGCCGCGAAAGCCGGGGTCGTCGACAGGGCCAACAGAGTTGCGATCAGTTTTTTCATCGCTTTACCCTTTCAGCCGAGCAGAAACCGCAGCCGTGATCGACCTAGCATCCGCCTTGCCGCCCAGCGCCGCCACCAATTCTTTGGCGGTGTCTTTTGCCACTTCCGAAATGGCGTCTTGCGCGCCAGCCCGGATTTCATCAATCCGCCCTGCCGATTCCGCAGCTTTCGCGGCGATTTCAGCATCTGCCTTGGCAATCGCAGCATTCAGGTCAGCCTGAATGTCAGCCTTGGCAGCGGTGACGATCTTGCCAGCCTCCACACGGGCGGCAGCCAGTGCTTCGGTATAGGCCTTTTCGGCGGCAACAGCTTTTTGCTTCAGCTCTTCAGCTGCGGCAAGGTCGTTGGTGATCGTGCCGCGCCGCATCGCCAGCGTACCGCCAATGCGCGGCAGAGCGATCAACTTCAACGCCAGGAAGATCACAAGCAAGGTGACGACGAGCCAGAAGATCTGGTTCGGGAAGTGCGCGAATTCCAGCTGCGGCATCCCTGCCTTAGCGGTTTCGTGTGCGCCAGTTACGGCGGCTTCAGTGGTGGTCGTGGTCGCCATTTTGCCCTCCGTCGGACCCTTTTGGAAGTTCAGGGACGCCGCTCAAAGGCGGCATCCCTGACCGTAAGGATGCGAGCGTCAGATCAGACTGCGAACATCAACAGCAGAGCGACGAGGAACGAGAAGATCCCCAGAGCTTCTGCGAAGGCCAGACCGATGAACAGCGTCGCGGTTTGCGAACCAGCTGCCGACGGGTTGCGCAGAGCGCCAGCGAGGAAGTTGGAGGCCACGTTGCCCACACCAACAGCCGCGATGCCCGAACCGATTGCAGCAAGACCGGCGCCGAGGAACTGGCCGAGTTGTGCGATATTGCCTTCCATGGTATTCTCCTTAAGGTGGAATGAGTTAGGTTGATTTACAGACCAGCGGATCAGTGACCCGGATGCAGCGCATCCTTGAGGTAAACGCAGGTCAGCATGGTGAACACATAGGCCTGAATGAAGGCGACAAGCACCTCAAGCCCATACATGGCGGTGATGGCCAGGATCGATGCCGGCGAGATCGCAGCAATCGCGGCAAAGCCTGCGAACACTTTGATCACGGCATGACCTGCCATGACGTTGCCGGCCAAACGAATGGAATGGGTGACCGGACGCACGAAGTAGGAAATCACCTCGATGATCGCGATAACCGGACGCAGCGCCAGCGGGGCGTCTTTCATCCAGAACAGACCAAGGAAGTGGAAGCCGTGCTTGTAGAGACCAAGCAGGGTGACGAAGAAGAATACACCAAAGCCCAGCACAGCGGTGACAGCGATATGCGAGGTGGTGGTGAACGACATCGGCAGCAGGCCGAGCATGTTGGCCGACAGGATGAACAGGAACAGCGTCATCACAAGCGGGAAGTATTTCGCGCCATCATGGCCCGCTACATCTTCCACCATCTTGTAGATGAAATCGTAGGCAACTTCGCCAACCGATTGAATACGCGAAGGAATAAGCGCACGGCCCGACGAGCCGATCACAAAAATCGCGATGATCAGCACCGCAGAAAGGCCCAGCCACATCGTGACATTGGTGATCGTATACCAATGCACCGGACCGTCGCCGAACAGCGGGTAGATCTCAAACTGATCGAACGGGTGAAAAACCAATCCGCCTTCGCTGGGTGCTTCGGTTGCCACGTCAGTCTTCCTCTTGCTGGTCGGCCACCGCAGCGGCCGCTTTTTCCTGCATCTCTTTCGCCGACCACAGCATGGTTTTCACCCCTGCGGCAAAGCCAGCTAACACGAACAGCACCAGAAAGATCGGCATGGTCCCAAACAGGGTATCCAAACCATATCCGATGCCGAAACCGATCATCAGACCGGCCACAAGCTCTAAC
>NZ_JAXMJJ010000041.1:0-2687 GCF_034376685.1 Cypionkella sp. | reverse complement strand
ATCCTGCAAACACAGTCATCACCACATCGGTCAATCCGGCCGACTGACAGACCGTTTGCTGCCGCAGCTTGCCTGCGGAAGATTGTTTTCAAAAGGGGGCAGGATTTCTGCCCCCTTTTGCATAAAACATCCGGCAACCGCCATGAGTGTTGACAGGTTCGCCAAATATCAAAGAATCACGATCTTTTAGCCCCAATCCTGCCACCATTCCCCATCATTTCTATCCTCAATGGAAACAGTCGCGGGTATGTCCCGCACGGGTCCGATGCAGTTTTTTATGGTGCTGTCGTCTGTCGGCACCCTGCGTCATGGCCCGTCTTCTGGAAGGACAAGAGGCGAGATGACGAGCGTGGCAACCCTTCAACCCGATCCGGCGCCGATCGTAGCCTGCACGATTTCGCGGGATGTGCAGAACTTTGAGCTGCTGATCGACGACATGGAAAACGCACTTGGCGAAAGCTGGGGCGATCTTTCGTTTGATGATGCCTTGGTGTTCATGGGCCAGCCGGAAGCCGCCACGCTCGAATTCGTCGCCATCGCAGTCGATGCCGAGGACGAAGCGGACCTGACGCGGATTTCTGAAATCATCCGCACCGCCAAGGCGCGAGAGATCAAGGTGGTGCTGATCGCCGATCAACTCAGCCCGATTGCATTGCACCAGCTGCTGCGGCTTGGGGCCGATGATTTTGTGCCCTATCCGCTGCCAGACGGCGCATTGGACGAAGCGATTGAACGGCTTCGCCAGCCGGCCCCTCCCCCTGCGCCGATTGCCGCCCCCCCCGAAGACGAGGTCGAAGCCGTCGCCACACCAAAATTCAAGGCCAAAGGGGATCGCGAAGGCGTTGTTCTACCGGTCCACGGGCTTGCCGGCGGGTCTGGGTCTTCGACTTTTGCCGTGAACTTGGCTTGGGAACTGGCGACGCTTTCAAAAACCGACGCGCCTCGCGTCTGTCTGTTGGATCTGGATTTCCAATATGGCTCGGCGGCCACCTATCTGGACCTGCCGCGCAAGGAAATCGTGTTCGAGGTATTGTCTGATACCGCCAATATCGACAGTGACACTTTCTTGCAGTCGATGCTTACATTCAACGACCGGCTGCACGTCTTTACCGCGCCCGCCGACATGCTGCCGCTCGATATCCTTGGGCCCGACGAAATTGGCCGGATCATTGATATGGCGGCGGCAAATTTCGATTATGTCATCATCGACATGCCCAAAACCATCGTGGCCTGGACCGAATCGGTTCTCACCCGCGCGCATGTCTATTTCGCGCTAATGGAACTTGATCTGCGCTCGGCTCAGAACATCCTGCGTCTGGTTCGTGCGTTGAAAGCCGAAGCCCTGCCGCATGAAAAACTGCGCTATGTGCTGAACCGCGCGCCAAAATTTACCGACCTCTCTGGCAAAAGCCGCGTCAAGCGCATGGCTGAAAGCCTCGACATCGTGATCGAAGTGCAACTGCCAGACGGCAGCGCGCAGGTGACACAGGCCAACGACCACGGCCTGCCGCTTGCAGAAACCAGCGCAAAGAATCCGCTGCGCAAGGAAATTCAAAAACTCGCCAAATCGCTGCACGACCTGAATAAGGGCGTCGAGGCGGGCAAAGCGTAATCGGGCCAAGGGGGCTATACGATGTTTTCGCGATTCAAAAAACCAGATGCAGGCCCAGCACCAACCGGGCTGAAACCTGTCACCTCAACGGGCCCGGTGGCCCCGGTTGCCGCCTCGGTGCCAAAGCCGGTCGCCGTTATTGCGCGCCCCGGCCCCACCCCTCCGCCGCCCAAAACGCCTGCCGAGGCCCTGGCATCGGACAAGGAAAAAAAGCGCAAAGACAAGCTGATGGAGCTCAAGGTCGAGCTGCACAAGCGCTTGCTTGATAACCTGAACCTTTCAGCGCTGGAAAAGGCGTCCGAGGCGAACCTGAAACAGGAAATCGCCTCTATCACCGCCGAAGCGCTGGAGGAGATGAACGTCGCGCTAAACGCACAAGACCGCCAGATCCTGCATCAGGAATTGTATGACGAAGTCATGGGCCTTGGTCCGCTGGAAACACTGCTGAAAGATGAAACCGTCAACGATATTCTGGTGAACGGCCCCAAGCGAATCTTTGTTGAACGCGCGGGCAAGCTGACGCTGACCGACATCACCTTCAAGGATGAACGCCACCTTCTGCGGATCATCGACAAGATTGTATCCGCCGTGGGCCGTCGCGTCGATGAATCGAACCCCTATTGCGACGCGCGCCTTGCCGATGGCTCGCGCTTCAACTGTATGGTGCCGCCGGTGGCGGTGGACGGATCGCTGGTGTCGATCCGTAAGTTCAAGAAGGATAAGCTGGGCATCCCCGATCTGGTGCGGTTCGGTGCCTTTACCGAAGAAATGGCGGCCTATCTGCAAGCCGCCGTGTCCACCCGGCTTAACATCATCGTGTCGGGCGGCACCGGATCGGGGAAGACCACGACGTTGAACGCGCTGTCGTCGTTCATCGACAATGCCGAGCGGGTGCTGACCATCGAAGACACCGCCGAATTGCAGCTGCAACAGGTGCATGTGGGCCGGATGGAAAGCCGCCCGCCAAACGTTGAAGGCAAAGGTGCGGTCACCCAGCGTGACTGCTTGCGCAACGCGCTGCGGATGCGACCGGACCGGATCATCGTGGGGGAAACCCGCGGCGAGGACGTGATCG
>NZ_JAXMJJ010000040.1:0-12752 GCF_034376685.1 Cypionkella sp. | reverse complement strand
AGTACGAGAGGACCGGGGTGAACGAACCACTGGTGGACCAGTTATCGTGCCAACGGTAGTGCTGGGTAGCTATGTTCGGACAGGATAACCGCTGAAGGCATCTAAGCGGGAAGCCCCCTTCAAAACAAGGTCTCCCTTGAGAGCCGTGGAAGACCACCACGTCGATAGGCCAGAGGTGTAAGAGCAGTAATGCTTTCAGCTGACTGGTACTAATTGCTCGATAGGCTTGATTTGATCCAGTAACAGCAAGGTTTGAATAAAACCGGCTTCTGGGTCGTAATGTCAAAGAAAATGACATGTCAAAAGCGCACATACGCTGTCGAAAGACAGCCTAAACTTGGAACAATCTGATGATCGGAAACCCTGCACGGCAGGATTAAGATCACATACTGATGTTTGCTATGCGAAAAGGCACATCGTGGTTCTGGATCAATTCCAGAACTGCGCTCCCGCCTTCAAGCACAGCTTGTTTCTTCTTTGGTTTGGTGGACATAGCACGAGCAAAACACCCGATCCCATCCCGAACTCGGCCGTTAAGTGCCGTCGCGCCAATGGTACTGCGTCTTAAGACGTGGGAGAGTAGGTCACCGCCAAACCTAACAAGAAACAACCTCTCAGTACGATAGCAAAACCTCAGCGCGAACCAAGCTGAGACCAGTTCCCACTCCAACCACGGGAACAACCGTCGCGGGGTGGAGCAGCCCGGTAGCTCGTCAGGCTCATAACCTGAAGGTCACAGGTTCAAATCCTGTCCCCGCAACCAAATTATCCAACAATTACAATACCATTCAGCCTCCTCCGGGAGGCTATTCGCATTTGTGCAAACCCCGTGGAAGCACTGTGGAAGCAGCAGAACGCAAGTCAGAACTGTGGCAGGCGCGATACACACAAGAAAAACCGATTTGGCCATGCTACGGTCTAAAGGCCAATGACAGATAAACTAACCGCGTCCGATGAACCTAACCTTTTGGAGTGTAGATTTGCACCGACTTGCACAGATTGCGGCTATATTGTTGGCACTTCCTGCCAATGCTCAGGAAGTCGAAGAAAACTACACAGCAGAGAAAATGCTAAAGCTATGTGAGGGTTCCGTCGCCGACCGTGACCCTGAAATGCAGAGCATGGTTTGCACGTTTCGGCTGCAAGGTATCATCTCGATAATGGTCGAGAACTGCCTTTCGATCAGCGAAGGTTTCTCCCCGGTGCCTGCTCTCACCTCTGACCGACCGCCTTCGCGAGGTGCCGCTCGTCAAGCCTTCAAAAATTACATGGCAGAAAACCCGGATAAGTGGGGCCTACCTTGGCACCAAGTTGTGGCGCTGTCTCTCTCGGAAACCTTCCCTTGCGCGCAATAGCCCAAGCAACCGCATAAGGCGCTGAACATGCTCCGGAAGCAACAGGGGCGAAGTCTAGGGTCAGGACTCGTTCTTGCGTCATAGCCAGAACATGACGGTTGCGGCGAGTGCGACGGCGGAGAGGAAGACCTTCGGACACCTGTCATAGCGCGTGGCGACCCTGCGCCAATCCTTCAGACGCCCGAACATGATCTCGATTCTGTTGCGGCGTCTGTAGCGTCGCTTGTCGTGCTTGACGGGTTTGCCGCGAGACTTCCGGCCCGGGATGCAGGGCTTTATCCCTTTGTCTTTCAACGCATCTCTGAACCAGTCAGCGTCGTATCCGCGGTCGGCCAGCAGCCAATCCGCCTTTGGCAGACTGCCCAGGAGGGCCGCGGCACCCGTGTAGTCGCTGACCTGGCCAGCAGTCATAAAGAACCGGATCGGGCGACCATCTGCGTCGGTAACGGCGTGCAGCTTCGTGTTCATGCCGCCTTTGGTTCGGCCGATCAGGCGGCCCCGTTGATCGTCAGGCCCCCCTTTTTCGACCGCAGGCTGGTCGCCGTGCGGTGCGCCTTCAAATAGGTCGCATCAATCATCACCGTCTTCGGAACGGCGGCCGCGGAAGCCAGCCCTTCCATCATCCGGGCGAAGACGCCCTTGTCGCCCCATCGCTTCCATCGGTTGTAGAGGGTCTTCGGCGGGCCATACTCCCGCGGCGCATCGCACCACCGCAAGCCATTGCGATTGATGAAGATAATCCCGCTCAGAGCGCGCCTATCATCGACACGAGGCCTGCCATGGCTCTTGGGAAAGAAGGGCTCGAGCCGCGCCATCTGCGCGTCGGTCAGCCAGAAAAGGTTGCTCATCATTCAGTCTCCTTGCGGTGCCTGAATCACGTCGCAAACGCAAGATCAATGGGTCCTGACCCTAGACTTGAGAGTACCTACGTTTGCTGGGAAGTATTTACTTCATTTGGGATAATGCGATTGCAGTGTCACCGTCGATGATCAGCCCGCGCGCCACGCCGCTGGCAAGAAAGCCTTTGGCGGCCTCTAATTTCGACCGTCCGGCCACTAGGGCGACGGTGCAGGTTTGTCGCAGATCCTCAAAGCCAAGGGCAATCGTGCGTTGGTTCAGCGGATGGTCAACCGCCTTGCCTTGGCGGTCGAAAAACAGCCCATTGGTGTCACCCACCGCCCCCAACTGCTGCAATTCATCCAGATCTCTGGCCGAGATCATGCCTTGCGAGCGTAGCAAAGAGCCTTCGCGCAACTCGCCAATCGAGATATAGGCCACGGTGGTCGCATTCGCCAGCGCCAGCGCCTGCTGCACCGATTGCTGGGATAGCAGAATATTGCGCACCGCAGGCGTGTCGGCAATGAACGGCACTGGCAGAAAGAAGCCTTCCGCCCCGGTGGCGCGCGCGAAGGCGTGGACCACTTCAAACGGGTTATAGGCAAGGTTGGATTGCAGCGACCCCATCAGGCTAATGAATTTGGCCTGCGGCGCGTAAACCCCCGCTAGTTGCAGCGTCATCTGTTCCAGCGTGCGCCCCCAGCCGGTGCCGATGACGGCTTGCGGCGTTTCCGACAGATGGCGGCGCAAATGTGCGGCGGCGGCGGCCCCCACGGCGCGAAATGCGAAGGGGGCTAGGATGGCGTCGCTGTCAGTGCCAGACACATCATGGCCAAGCGCGGGCGTGCAGATGCAGAAGTCTAGCCCGTAGCGCTGCCGAATCGCCTCCTCGACCGGCAGCAGGCCGACATTGGCAGGATTGATTGTGATGCTGACCAAACCGCTGTCACGCGCATCGGAAAGCAGCTTGTTCACACGGGCGCGGGTGATGCCCAGACGCTTGGCGGTCGCCTCTTGGTTCAGCCCGCCGATGTAATAAAGCCATGCGGCGCGAGCCATAAGAATCTGATCTTCCTGAGTTTCTCCGGCCAGTGGTCGCATCTGTTCTGCTCCTTGTTTAGCAGTCATTATTACAAATGTCATATAACTTGACAAATGTATTGAGTCGTCGCATCAATCATGCGTCGGGAGAGGCCGACACGGGGTATCGCCAGTTAACTGGCTTAGGGAGGAAATAGCAGATGAAAAACCGGTTTGCCGGAATGGTTACGGCTTGCTCGATGCTGGCGCTGATGTCGGGGGCTGCTCAGGCGCTTGAACTGGCGTGGGTTCATGCGAATGCGGCAGCACAATCAGAGCAGCGGGTAAAGGCGGGCTTTGATGCTTGGCTTGCCGAGACGGGCAAGACAGATTGGAACGTCAGCCTGCTGGACAGCGGCGGTTCGGGCGAGGCCACGGCCTCGAACATCCAGGACGCGGCCAGCCGTGGCGTTGATGCCATTGTGATCACCATGGCCGATCTGCGCGCCAGCCGTGCGGCACTGGATGCCGCCAAGGCCGCCAACATCCCGGTGTTTGCGGTGGATTCGGGTTATACCGAGGGCGTTCTGGTCGATATCACCACCAACAACTGGGCGATGTCTTCGGATGTCTCGGTCTATTTGCTGGATCAGCTGGGCGGCAAAGGCAACATCGTGTTCCTGCGCATGGCCGAACACCACGGCACCCGCAAGCGTGGTGATGTGATGGCAACCGTGCTGAAGGAATATCCCGATGTGAAGGTGCTGGCAGAGCACAACATCGACTATACCGCGTTCTTTGAAGACACCAACAAGACCATGGAAGATTACGTCGCCCGTTTTGGCACCGAAATCAACGCGGTCTGGGCGCCTTGGGATGAACCCGCGCAGGCGGCGGTCAACGTGCTGAACGCCAACGGTTTGAAAGATGTCAAAGTCATCGGCATCGACGGCCACCCTCAAGCGATTGCCGAGGTTTGCAAGCCGGACAGCCAGATGATTGCCACCGTCAGCCAACCGTTCGAGAAAATGGGCGCGCAGGTGGGGGATTGGATCCAAGCGATCATCGTCGATAAGCAAAACGCTGATGACGTTCTGCCCGCCAAGACCGTTTACATGGATGCCCCGCTGGTCACCAAGAAGAACTGTAAAGACTTCATGTGATCCACTGCCCTGGGGCGGGCCTTGGCCTGCCCCAATACCAAGCTTTTTCAAAAAGGGGAGGGATGGCGCATGGAAATCGTGCTTTCCGACATCACCATGCAATTCCCCGGCACCCGTGCGCTGGACGGGGTAAGCGCGAGTTTCCGCACCGATGAAGTGCATGGCCTGATCGGCGAAAATGGCGCTGGCAAATCAACGTTGGTCAACGTGCTGGGCGGCAGTCTGCTGCCGTCGTCGGGCACGGTGCAGATTGACGGGCGGCCTGTGCGGTTGTCGTCGCCGCATGACGCGCTGTTGCAGGGGATTGCCCATGTCAGCCAAGAGGGCAGTCTGGTGCAGGGTCTGAGTGGGGCCGAGAATATTCTGCTGGGGGCCGAGCCGCGCCGGATGGGCGTTGTGATCCGATCTGCGGCGTTGAATGCGCAGGCGCAGGCGCTTTTGACGCGCTGGTTCCCGCAGGTGCAGATTGATCTGCGCAAGCCGGTGGGCGAATTGCCGATGGCTGACCGCAAAGTGATCGAGATCGTGCGGGCTTTGCGCGGCGCGGCGCGGCTGGTCATTCTGGACGAGCCGACCGCCACCCTGCCTGCACGCGAGAAAGAACAGTTGTGGGGGATCATCCGCAGCCTGCCCACGCAGGGGGTTGGCGTGGTGCTGATCAGCCACTTCCTGTTAGAAATCAAAGCCTTGTCAGATCGCATCACCGTGCTGCGTGACGGTAAGCACATCCGCACCGCCCCGGCGTCAGAGTTGTCTGATCACGATCTGGTCGATCTGATGTTGCGGCGCACCGGCGGGGCCAATCTGCGCGGAGGTGCAGCGGTGGTGGGCCGGGGGGATCCTGTGCTTGACCTGACAGACTGGCAGGTTGGCAGCGTCCGGGTGCCGGGTTTCCGTCTGCATGCGGGCGAAATTGTCGGGCTGATCGGGCTGACCGGCGCGGGCCACACCGGCTTTGCGCGCTCGTTGCACAACCCGGCAGGCGCGCGCTGTGGCGGTCTTGCGGTGGCGGGCAACCCCTTGCAACCGGGTTCGGTTGCGCAAATGCAGGCGGCGGGCATCGCTTTGGTTCCCGATCACCGGATGGAATACGCGCTGATCGGCGAATGGACGCTGCGCGAGAACCTCGCGATGGTGCATCCGCAGCACGGGGCCATTGGCGCAGGCGTGCTGTCGATCCGCCGTGAAGAGGTCGAAGCCCGTCGGGTGATGTCGCTGCTGAACGTCAAGGCGCATGGATCGGGGCAGTTGTTGAAAACCCTGTCGGGCGGCAACAAGCAGAAAATCTCGATTGGCAAATGGCTGTATGGTGCCGAGGGCCGCTACCGCGTGATGATCTTTATCGAGCCGACCGAGGGCGTCGATATTGGCGCGAAAGCCGAGATCTACGCCGAAATGCGCCGTCTGGCGGCATCTGGTGTGGGCATCATCATCGCCTCGTCCGATCTTTTGGAAATCGAATCCGTGGCGCACCGCGTCATCCCCTTCACCAATCAGCGATCTGGGCCGGAAATTCCGCAAAGCGCGTTTTCCGAAACCACCTTCATCGCCGCCATTTCAGGAACCGCAGCATGAGCGATCTGACACATTCGGCCAGCGCCGACCGCCGCGATACGATCTTGGGCTTTATCCCGAAAGAGTATGTGCAGCGCTACAGCACGCTTGTCGTGCTGGTGCTGATGTTTCTGGTGTTCACCCTGAGAGTGGACAAATTTCTGACGCCGCAGAACCTTTTGAACATTGCGCAGCAGATTTCCATGCTGACCATCGTGGGCGCGGGACTGACCTTTGGCTTTGCGGCGAAAGAGATGGATTTGTCGGTGGGTTTCACCGTGGGGCTTGCGGGCGTATTGGTGCCGCTGATGCTGGTGGCCGGATGGTCGCTGCCCGTGGCGCTGATCGCGGGCCTTGTTGCCGGGTTTTTGGTAGGGGCGCTGAACGCCGGGCTGGTGACGCTGGTGGGTATCCCGTCGCTGATCGCCACTTTGGCTACCGGGTCGATCCTGTTCGGCGTCAACTTCCTTTTGACCGGGGGCCGCGCGATTTATGGCGGCTTGCCTGACAGCTTTCTGTGGCTGGGGCAGGGGCGCATCTTGGGCGTGCCGGTGCTGGCTTACTTCATGCTCGGCGCTGTGGCTGTGGCGTGGTTCGTCATGGAGCGCACGATCTTTGGCCGCTATATCTATGCCGTTGGCGGCAACCAAAAGGCGGCAGAGCTGTCTGGCGTCAAGGTGCGTCGCTACAAAGCCGCCGCGCTGATCGTCTGCGCAATGTTCGCGGTGGTGGCGGGCACGCTGCTCTCGGCACGGCTGGGCTCGGGCCAACCCAATGCGGGCGAACGCTATCTGCTCGACGGCCTTGCCACGGTTTTCATCGGCATGACCATGCTGCGCCCCGGCACGGCTACGGTCTTGGGCACTTTCTTCGGCGCGTTGTTCATCGGGGTCATCAACAATGGCCTGAACCTGATGGGCATGGACACCTACATTCAGTCGATCGTGAAGGGTGTGATCATCCTTGTCGCGGTGGCTGTGGTGTCGCGCAGCACCAAATTGAACCTTCTGTAAAGATCGGAGACTGAGATGAACCAGCCACAGGCTGTTCACCGGGCTGACGCGGGCTCTAACACGGACCTGCCCCAGCTTTACCGCATGATGCGTCGCATCCGGACCTTCGAGGAACGCGTCGGCGAGTTGTTCGTGCGTGGTCAATCGGCGGGGTCGATGTTGCACCTGTCGATTGGCGAGGAAAGTGCGGCGGCAGGCGTCTGCGCCGCGATGCGCGATGGCGACAAGTTCACCACCCATCACCGCGGCCACGGCATCTTTCTGGCGCGCGGCGCTGATCCTGCCCGGATGATGGCCGAGATTGGCGGCAAAGAGGCGGGCTATTGCCACGGCAAGGGCGGCTCGATGCACATCGCCGATATGGGGTTGGGGCATCTCGGGGCCAACGCGATTGTTGGCGGCGGTATTCCTGCTGTCGTTGGCGCTGGGCTTGCGGCCCGTCATCACAAGACCGGAGCGATAAGCGCTGCGTTCTTTGGCGATGGTGCGACCGGGCAGGGCATTTTGTACGAAAGCATGAACATGGCGGCGCTGTGGTCGCTGCCCTGCCTGTTCGTCTGCATCAACAACCAATACGGCATGGGCACGCGGATTGATCAGGCCACCGCCAACCCCCGTCTGCACGAACGCGCGCAAGCGTTTGGCTTGGCGGCGGAAACCGTCGATGGCTTGGATGTCGAAGCCGTGGCCGAAGCAGGTCGCCGTCTGGTTGACGGCGTGCGCGATGGCAAGCCCGCGTTTCTGGTGATCGACTGCTATCGTTTCTACGGTCACGCCCGCAAAGACAAATCGCCCTACCGCGATCCGGTCGAGGAAGAAACCGGTCGTGCGAAAGACCCGGTGGCCTTCGCTCGTGCCGCGTTGATTGAGCGCAAAGTGCTTGAGGAAAGCGCTTTGGATGCACTGGATGCCGAAGTCGCTGCAGAAATGGACGCGACGATTGACTTCACCGTGGCGCAGCACGAACCGCCGCTGTCTTCGATGTTCCGCGATGTCTATGCCCCCGGCGAGCCAGAGCCGGAACCGGTTCGCACCCGGATCGACCGAATTTTGGCGCGCGGCTAAGGGGAAAACCATGGCACTTCAAGAAATGACCTACCGCGACGCTTTGCGCAAAGCCTTGGCGGATTCGATGACCGAAAACCCCGACGTGATCATTCTGGGTGAGGAGGTGGGCCGCTACGGCGGCGCCTATGCCGTGACCAAAGATCTGATCAAGGAATTTGGCCCTGAACGGGTGATCGACACGCCGATTTCCGAACCTGCGATTGTCGGCGCTGCGGTGGGGGCTGCGATGGCGGGCCTGCGTCCGGTGGCAGAGTTGATGTATGTTGATTTCATCGGCATGACGATGGACCAGCTGGCCAACCAAGCCGCCAAGATCCGTTATATGTTCGGCGGCCAGATCGGCGTGCCGATGGTTTTGCGCACCCAAGGCGGCACGGGCCGCTCGGCAGGCGCGCAGCACAGCCAAAGCCTTGAGGCGTATGTGATGCACACCCCCGGGCTGCGTCTGGCGATGCCTGCCACCGTGGCCGACGCCTATCATCTGCTGCGCCAAGCCCTCACCAAGCCTGACCCGGTGGTGTTCATCGAGCATAAGGCGCTGTATACGCTGAAAGAAATGGTTGATCTGGATGCGCCTGTTCCAGAATGGGGCAAAGCCGCTATCCGTCGTCAGGGCAGCGATCTGGTGATAGTCACCTATTCGCGTCAAGTGCACTATGTGATGGAAGCCGCGAAGAAACTCGCCGCCCAAGGCATCGAGGCTACGGTGATCGACCTGCGCACGTTGAGCCCGCTCGATTTTGACACCATCCGCACACAGGTTGAAAAGACGGGCCGCGCCATGGTGGTTTCCGAAGGCGTGATGACGGCGGGGGTTGCCGCCGAACTCGCGGCGCGGATTTCTGAGGAATGCTTTGATTTCCTCGAAGACCCGGTGATCCGGGTGGCGGGCGAGGATATTCCGATTTCGGTTTCCACTGCGCTGGAAACCGGATCAGTTCCCGGCCCTCAACTGATCTTTGAGAGCGCAATGAAACTTTTGTCCTCGCGGGAGGCGGTGTGATGCAGCTTGTGCTGACCATGCCGCGTCTGGGCGAGACGATGGACGAGGGCACCATTCTGGGCTGGCTGGTGCCCACAGGCACCGCGTTCAAACGCGGCGATGCCATTCTGGAGTTGGAAACCGATAAAACGGTGGTTGAGTATCCTGCTTTGGGCGACGGCGTGCTGGACGAGGTGATGGTCGGTCCCGGCGACCGCATCGCTGTCGGCGCACCGATTGCACAGGTGACGGTCGGCAACGCGGCGGATTGGGCGGATGCAAACGCGCCTGCTGAAGCACCCGCGACAGAGACGGCGCAACCCTTTGCCATCCTGACCATGCCGCGTCTGGGTGAGACGATGGAAGAAGGCATCATCGGGCAATGGCTGGTTGCTGAAGGGGCGGCTTACGCGCGCGGCGATGCCATTCTGGAGATTGAAACCGACAAGACCGCCGCCGAAGTGCCTGCCCTGTCTGCGGGCCGCCTGCTGCGCATTCTCGCACAACCCGGCGCGCGGATTGCGGTGGGTCAGCCGATTGCCGAGGTCGACGGCGAGGTTGAAGCGGTGGCGGTTGTCGCTACACCTGCGCCTGCGCCGGAACCGAAAGCTGCGCAGGTTGTGGCAAAGCCCGCGCCCTCGCTGGGCGACGGCCGTCTGCGCGCCACGCCGTTGGCGCGTCGGGTGGCGCGGCAAAAGGGGATTTCCCTGCAAAGCCTGACCGGAACCGGGCGCCGTGGTCGCATCGAGCGCGCCGACGTCGATCGCGCCGGGGCTTCTATTGTAGGCGCGGGCTGGCTGGACACGCCTGCGGGCCGCATCGCCTATGAGGTTGAAGGCACAGCAGGACGAACGTATCTTTTGATCCATGGCTTTGCTGGGGACCGCACCGCTTGGGCCGCGACCGCTTCGGCGCTGCGGCGCGCGGGGCATCGCACGGCGATTTTCGACATGCCGGGGCATGGCGATTCTGCGGCAGAGGCTGCCGATCTGGCCGCCTTGACCGACGCAGCGGCGACGCTGGCGGCACATCTACCGGGACCATTGGTTCTGGTCGGCCATTCGCTGGGCGCGGCGGTTGCAGTGGCGCTGGCCGCTCGGCTGGGCGCAAAGATTGCGGGGCTTGTCCTGCTGACACCCGCGGGCGTTGGGCCGCAGATTGGCGCGGAATTTGTGCATGGTATGGCGGGCGCGACCACATTGGGCGAGGTCGGGCATCTGTTGCGCCTGCTTGGCCCCAAAGGCGGTGCTTTGTCCGATGCGGTTCTGGCGCAGATGGCGGGCCAAATGGCGCGCGGTCGACTGAAGGCACTGGCCGGGGCGTTGGCCTCAAACGAGGGCCGCCAGCGGATTGATCTGATCCGCGCCCTGCAGGCTTTGCCTGAAGCCCTGCCGATCCGCGCAGTGTTCGGCACCGAGGACCGAATCGTGGCGCCCACCGATGCGCTGAACCTGCCCGCCCGCGTGGCGGTGCATTTCCTGCCCACTGGTCACATGCCACAATGGGACGCGCCGCGCGACGTGGTGGATCTGATCCTGAAAGGAGCCAGCAATGACTGACGCAAAAGCGGACCTTGCCGCCGCCAAAACCCGGCTGGGCGGGCTGGCCAAGGCTGCACCAAGTCTGATGCAATCCTTCGCGGGCATCAGCAAGGTTGCCACCACGCCGGGGCAATTTTCGGCGGCACAAAAAGAACTGATCGCGGTTGCCATTGCCGTGGCCAAAGGCTGCGAGGATTGCATCCTCTATCATCTGGACGCCGCCCGCCGCCATGGTGCAGATGAGGCCGCATTGATTGAGGCGCTGGAAGTCGCGGTGGAAATGGGCGGTGGCCCCGCAGTGATGTATGGGGCCAAGGCGCTTGACGCGTGGCGCAACCTCGCCTGACTTGGGCTTTGTATCGGGGAGGATACCATGGCTTATTACCTGACCGCCGACGGAGGCACTGAAAGCCTGCGGGCGCGGATTTATGATCTGAACGGCGCTTGCCTTGGGCAAAAAGCCGTGCCGTATGAAACCCGCTTTGCCCCCGGCACGCGGGCCGAACAAAACCCCGAGGATTGGTGGCAGGCGCTGGTCACCGCCACCGCCGGGGCCATCGCCGCAGCCGAAATTGACGCGGGTCAGATCGAGGCGATGTGTTTTGCCACCACCTGCTGCACCGTGGTCGCGCTTGACGCGCAGGGCCGCGCGCTGCGGCCCGCGCTGATGTGGATGGATGTGCGCGCCCATGCAGAAGCCGATGCCGTGCTGGCGACGGGCGATGCAGCATTGGCGATCAACGGTGCGGGGCAGGGGCCGGTTTCAGCAGAATGGATGATCCCGAAAGCGCTTTGGCTGAAACGCCATGAACCCGCCACTTTCGATGCCGCCCATACGATCTGTGAATATCAGGATTTTCTGACGCTGCGGTTGACCGGCGAGCGTTGCGCCTCGTTGGACAACGCGGGTCTGCGCTGGCATTATTCCAGCCGCAATGGCGGTTGGGCGCATGGCATTCTCGCCAAACTGGGGCTAGAGGCTTTGGCCGAAAAATGGCCCGCCCGCGTGGTGCCTCCGGGCGAAGTCGTGGGCACCCTGACCCCTCATGCGGCCCACGCTTTGGGGCTGAACCAAAGCGTCAAGGTGGTGCAGGGCGGCGCGGATGCGCTGATCGGCATGATCGGCTTGGGCGTCGCACAACCGGGGCAATTGGCACTGATCACTGGCTCGTCGCATCTGCTGTTTGGCGTGACTGAGGCACCGCTGCACGCCCCCGGCGTCTGGGGTGCTTATCCTGATATCGTCTATCCGGACCGCTGGATTGTCGAAGGTGGGCAGACCTCGACCGGGTCGATCATCAACTGGCTGCGACGGATGACCGGCGGCACGCTGGATCTGACCGAGATGAACCGCTTGGCCGAGGCGCTGGAGCCGGGCTGTGAGGGGCTGATCGTGCAGGATCACTTCCAAGGCAACCGCACGCCTTACACCGATCCGCTGAGCCGGGGCGCGATTGTCGGGCTGACCTTGGCGCATGAGCCGCAGCACGTTTTCCGCGCCATCATGGAGGGCATCGGTTTTGGCACCCGCGCTATTCTGGATGCGTTCCGGGCTGGGGGCTATGCGTCCACCGAGATCACGGTGGGCGGTGGCGCCACAGCGTCGCGGCTGTGGATGCAAATTCACGCAGATACCGCTGGATTGCCGGTGCGGATTCCGGCCTCTGCCGATGCGCCCTCGACGGGTTCTGCGGTGTTGGCGGCCCATGGTGCGGGGCGCTTTGCCAGCATTGACGAAGGCATTTCCGCGTTGGTCCGCCCCGGCACCAGCATCGACCCCCGCCCGCGCGAGGCCGCGATGTATGACGAGATTTACCACAAATACAAAGCGCTCTATCCGGCGCTGAAAGGGGCGCTGGCATGATCCGCGAATTTGATCTGACCGGGCGTCTGGCGGTGGTGACGGGCGGGGCGGCGGGCATTGGCCGCGCGATTTCCGCCGTGCTGGCCGAAGCGGGCGCGCGGGTGGTGGTGGCGGATCGCAACGCCGAGGCCGCACAGGCTTTGGCAGCAGAATTGGGCGGCATCGCCTTGGCGCTGGATGTGACCGACCCCGAAGGCTGCGAGATTGCCGCCGTTGAACTTATGGCCCAACACGGCCCTGCGGCGATCCTTGTCAACAATGCGGGCATCGTGATGAACGCGCCCTCGCGGGGTCCTCGCGATCATCCCGGCACGCACCAGGAACGGCTCGCACACCTCCTCGACGGTGGCGGCTT